>JBFWKI010000053.1:0-2855 GCA_050252755.1 Sphingobium sp. | reverse complement strand
AGGCTCGCTATCCACAGGAATGGCAGGCGCGCCTTGCCGACATCGTCCACTACCGGGTTCCGGGCGGGGAAACCCTCCTCGATCTCGCGGCGCGACTGCGCCCGGCGCTGCGCCGCATCCTCGACCGGCACCCCGGGGAAGAGGTGCTGGTGGTGGGACACGGCGGCGTCAACCGGGTCATCCTTCTCGACGCCATCGGCGCTCCCCTCGACCGGCTCTTCCATATCGAACAGAACTACGGTTGTTACAACATTATCGACTACTCCCCCGACGGCACCGCCGTGGTGAAGCTGCTCAACGGATAGCTCCGGGCGGTGATGGAGATCCGCCAATGCGCCGAAGCGGTCGTTCATCATCAATCATCGACGAATATTCAAGGGTTATCGACCCGTGACCCCGACCCTCGACTCCATTTCCGGCGCGGCCGGAAACGGTCGCGCGCAAGCGCTTTTCGAATCCCATTCTTCCCGCGACCGCTTTCGCGCGTCGTATCGCTTCGCGGGGCTGGAACGAGTGATCGAGGCGCGGACGCCGGGCGCGGTCATGACGGCGCTGACGGCGGTGGAGGCGGCGGTGGGGCAAGGTTTGCACGCCGCCGGGTTTGTCGCTTACGAGGCCGCCTCCGGAATCAATCCGACACTTCCGGAACGGGAGCCGGTTCCGGACTTGCCGCTGGTCTGGTTCGGAGTCTTTCGGGAGCGGATCGAGTGGGATGCGTCCGGAACAGCGGACTGGGAAGGTTCCACCGCATCCGTCGTCGGCGAACGTCATCTTTCAGTCGACGCCGACCGCTACGCCGCGGCTGTCGCCGCTATTCACGGGGCGATCGCGCGGGGGGATACCTATCAGGTCAATTACACCCTGCGGCAGCGTTTTCCCGTCGCGGGCGATCCGTTCGCGCTCTATCGCCGGCTGGCCGCGAGCCAGCAGGCTCCTTTTTGCGCCTGGCTCGACACCGGCGACCGGAGCATTCTCTCGGCTTCGCCGGAACTCTTCTTCGCCCGCCGAGGGGCTGAAATCCTCATGCGGCCCATGAAAGGGACAGCCCCGCGCGCTCCGGAAGCGGGTGCCGACCGTGCGGCGGCGCAAGCGTTGCGCGACGCTCCCAAGGAGCGGGCCGAAAATCTGATGATCGTCGATCTGGTGCGCAACGATCTCGGGCGTATCGCCGAAACCGGCTCGGTGCGGGTCGAATCCCTGTTCGACGTCGAACGCTACCCGACGGTGCATCAGCTGACCTCGACGGTCGCCGCCCGTTTGCGGCCGGGCACGACCCTGCGGGAGATTTTCACCGCCCTCTTCCCCTGCGGGTCGGTGACCGGCGCGCCGAAGCGCCGCACCATGGAGCTCATCGCCGAGCTGGAGCCGGAGCCGCGCGGAGTCTACTGCGGCGCCATCGGTTTTGCCTCGCCCGGGGAAGAGGCGGTCTTTTCCGTGGCGATTCGTACCCTCGTGGTCGCTGGGGCGGGGGAGGCCGAACTCGGCCTGGGCAGCGGCATCACCTGGGATGCACGGGCCGAAGCCGAATACGACGAATGTCTGGCCAAGGGGCGCTTCGTTGACCTGCCGCCCCGGGAGTTTCGCCTGATCGAGGCGCTGCTTTGTCGCGACGGCGATTATCCACGGCTGGAGCGACATCTGGCGCGCCTCGCCGCCTCGGCCGATTATTTCGGTTTTCGTTGCGACCTATCTGCGTTGCGCGCGGCGTTGGCCGCCGTGGGTCGAGGCATGCGGGGAGCGCACAAAGTTCGCCTGCTGCTGGCACGAGACGGCACCTTCGGGCTCGACGGCGAACCCTTGGCCAAGGGCTTGGGCAGGCCCTTGCGGGTGGCGCCGGCGACGATCCCGGTCGATTCGCGGGACTGGTCGCGCTACCACAAGACCGAGCGCCGCGAACTGCTCGACGACGAACGCCGTCGCCGGCCCGAGGCGGATGAGGTGCTGTTCGTCAACGAGCGCGGCGAGCTGACCGAAGGGAGCTGTCACAACCTGGTGCTGAGGCTGGAGGGACGACTTCTCACCCCGGCTTTGAGCTGCGGCTTGCTGCCCGGCGTCCTGCGCGCCGAATTGCTGGAGCGGGGTGTCATCGCCGAAGCGGTGCTGACGTTGGCGGATCTGCGCGGCGCCGACGGCCTGTGGCTGATCAACAGCGTGCGCGGCTGGCGTTTTGCTCTTCTCGGGCCCTGATCCCGCCCCTCGCGCCGGTCGGGCTCCCGGCCATCCGGAGAAATCAGTTCATCATGAAAACCGCCATCCTGCTTCTGGGGCACGGTTCCCGGGTCGCCGGGGCCAACGAGGCCCTCCATGTCATCGCCGCGATGGTCAAGGCCGAAACGGGCGCCGCCCTGGTCGAGGTCGCCTTTCTTCCGCCCCACGCCCCCGGCATTCAGGAAGGGGTCGACCGCTGTATCGCGCAAGGGGCGGCGCGCATCCTGCTCTATCCTTATTTCCTTTACGCCGGTGCCCATGTGCTCAAGGATCTTCCCGAACAGATCGAGCAGGCGCGCATGCGCCATCCCGGGCTGGAGATGATTCTTGGAGAGCCGCTGGGCGTCCACCCCAAGTTGGCCGAGATCGTGCGCGAGCGCATCGCCGCGTCACTGCAAGCGGTCGGCTGGGTCCTCTGAAAGGGCCTGCCGCCAGTCTTGACGAAGCCTCGGCGAAAACGCTAGAGTGTGCCCAGCTTTCTGGGAACGTCTTTGAAAAAGAATGGTCTTCGCCTTCGCCGAAAAGATGTGGCGAAAGGGATTCGCACATTTCGGCAGAGCCCCCTGATTTTTGAGAGGAGCGGGATATCATGAACAAGATTTACGTCATCGGCGCTGGTGTCGAAGGGCACGAGGGTTTCAGCCGCC
>JBFWKI010000052.1:0-3505 GCA_050252755.1 Sphingobium sp. | reverse complement strand
CTGCCCACTCTGGCGGATGCTCGCGCCGCATGGGACCGGGTGAAGATTCCGGCACCGTGGGACGGCTCCGACCGCTGGACTGACCTGCCGCCGCCGAAGAAGCCGGACGCCGATGGTGATGATGGATCGCCGTTCTGAAACGACTTGGGGACGCCGCCGGGCTCCCCTGTCGAAAGCCCGGCGATCCTTCGGAGAACTGACATGAAGCTGTACATGAACGACTGGCTGCGCGACGAACGCGGCAACATCACCAACAACTACAAGAACGTGGCCCGCGCGATCCAGATGCTGGGCTGCCAAGCCGAGGACTGGAACGGCCCACCGACTGACGACCGCTGGATGCTTCGTCTCAAAGGCCGGGAGGAGTCCATCCCAGCGGTGGATGCGCACCGTCACTTGCGTGAGATGGTGCAAGAACACTTCGGCTTCGACATTGGCGACTTCGCAATGCTGACCGCTTGGGCCGTTCGCTACCTGACGCGCCATTGGGACGCTGTCGATGATCGCGGAACCCCGCTGCCGACCTATCGGAACACCCGCAGCGCCGCGCGTGCGCTGGTTGATCGGCTCCAGTATGCGCCGGGACGCGAGGATGAAGGCCGCGTGTTCCTGTCGTTCGGGAATGACTCTGTGGGCCTGCCGCTGCACCGCGCGGCGATCCGTGTGCGCGAGGCGATCAGGGAAGCCTTCGGCTTCGATCCGGGGCGCGAGAACGTCCTGACGTTTGTGGAGGCCGTGGTGGAGTCGCACCTGGATCAAGTCTGAGGGCCGCTGGAATCTCACGGCCTCGCTGAAACTTCTTCGGGGGCCGTGATACAGCGAAAGCCCATAGCGACTGGGGCTTGGGTGATTTTCCCACGACTACATCGACTATCGCGGGGGTTTTATCTCGGGGGGATTCTGCGGCTGCTATGCCCAATGGGCGGACGGAGGAAGGCCGCGATTTCCTCCCGAGATTATTTAGCCGTGATAGTCGTCTGAGTCGTTAGAAAAGAGAAAGAAAGCCAGAAACGGCTGGGGGTTCTGAGTATCACGGCCCCCTAAAAAGTTCTGACGTAGGCCGCTGGAGCCGTGTGAACTCGCCGCTTGCGCTGCTACTTGGGCGGATCGCACCGCGCCGCCGCCCGGCGTCATGGGCCAGCAGCGACCGCCGCACATACAAGATCATGCCGCGCTGATTATGGCGGAGGCTTTCTCCCCGCAGTTCGCCATAGTCTTTGGAATTTCCGCATGTTTCGCGGAGAAACCCGCCTATACACCCGCCTAAAAACCTTTATCTCCCGTGATCCGGTCGCTAGAATCTATCGAAACCGCATTCACGATAGGACCCGACCATCATGGCCCGCTTCATCCTGTACGCCCGCCGGGCACTCGACACCGACCCCGCCACCGAGGACCAGTTCGCCCCGCTCCGCGCCTTCTGCGCCGCTGCTGGGCATGAGGTGGTTGCTGAGTACGCTGACGAGAACATCGACACCCGCGCCGCCCGCGATCCGCGCCCGTACCTTGACCGCGCGATCTTCGACACCCTCCGGGGCGCAGCGGATGGCATCGCTGCTGTTTCGTTCGACCGGTTGGCCCGTAGTGTGGGCGACCTCGAAAAACTGCTCCGCGAGCTGTCCGTGGCTGGCGCTGGCCTGTACGTCGCTGACCTCGACCTCGACACCCGCACGCCCGCCGGGGCCGCGATCCTCCGCGCCGTCGCCGCCGTGGTCACGTTCGACAAGGCTGTGCGCGTAGAAGCCCTGCGCCGGGGCCACCGCAAGGCGAGGGCCAAGGGCGTGAAGATCGGCGCACCTCGCATGTCCCGGAGCCTTGAGGACAAGATCGCCGCGCTGCTCAAGGCCGGGGTGAAGCCCGACCGTGTCCGCACGATCACGCACGCCGGCAAGTCCGCGATCTACCGCATCAGGAAGGACTTGGAAGCCGCCGCCGCCCTCGCAACCGAGGAGGCCGAAGCATGAGCCGCAACACCCAACTGACCAAGGGCATCGTCCGCGACCTCGCCACGAAGGGCCTGCCCGCTGACGCGCTGAACGTAGTGCGCGAACTCGCCGCCGAAGGGTGCCGCGAGCACGCTATCCGCCGGACCCTTGGGCTATCCCCCGCGCAGTGGAACGCCCTCAAGAAGGATGACGCCGAAGGCGAGCTGTCACCGCTGGCGCTGGCAATCGAGGAAGGCCGGGCGGAGGGCGCGGGCGAGGTCATCGCCGTCATGCGCGCCCGGATGAAGGAGGGCGACACCCGCGCCGCCGAATGGCTGGGCGACAAGCTCTACAAAATCGGACGCGAGGACGGCCCCGGCGAAGCGCCCCGCGTCCTCATTCAAATCAATGCGGCCCTGAGCCCCGAGGAATACGCGAGGGTGATCCATGTCCAGCCCACCTAACAACATCATTGCCCCGACCCCGTTCCAGGCGCGCGTGCTCGCCGTCCCGGAAGATCATTTCTTGTTTCTTGGCGGGGGCCGCGGGGGCGGCAAGTCCTTCGGCCTGCAACTGCTGATCCTGCGGCACTGCGACCAGTACAAGCAACGCGCCCGCGTGCTCGTGACGCGCCGCCGGTTGAAGTCGCTGCTCCAGTTCGCGGAGGAAACCCGCGCGCTGCTGCGCTCCGCCTATGGGCGGGAGGTCGCCTACAACATGAACGACAACGTGTTCAGGCTTCCGAACGGGGCCACGATCACGCTGACGCACGTTGAATCGAGTTCGGCCCTGAGTGACGTTGCGCAGGGTCACTCCTACAGCCTGATCGTGGTCGATGAGGCGGGCGAAGGTCCGGGCATGGACGTAATCGACCAGCTCGGGCTATCGCTGCGCGCGCCGGGCGTCCCGCTTCGCATGGTCTTGGCCGGGAACCCCGGCGGGCAGAATCACAGCGCCCTCGCTGAACGCTACGTGACCGCGCGGACCCCTTGGGCTCCGTTCGAGTTCGGCGGCAACACTTGGGTCTATGCGCCCAGCGTGGTCGATGACAACCCGCACCTGCCGGAGGCGTACCGCCGCAACTTCGAGGTCTTGAAGCACACCGACCCGGCGCTGTACCGGGCGCACCGTGAGGGGGATTGGTCCGCGCTGACGGGCGACTTCTTCAGCGGGTCATGGCAGCACTCGCGCGCCGTGTTCGATCATCACGAGGTCCCGCCCGACTTGTTCACATCGTTGAAGCTCGGCATCGACTGGGGCAGCGCCGCGCCGATGGCCGCTGTTCTGGGCGGTCAGCTCGCCTTCGACGTTCGCCTGTCTGACGACCGGGTAATGCCGCGGGGCTCATGGGTCATCTACGATGAACACGCGGAGTTCGACCCGCGCAACATCGCCCGCGGCACGGGCCGTTCGCCGTCGCAGATTGCGCCCGCCCTTCACGCCATGTGCGCCCGCTCCGGTGTCCGCGCACGGGGCGTCATCGACGCCGCCGCCGAAGCCAAGACCGCCGGGCGTCACGAGGACAGCATCAGCGACTTGTTCCGCGCCGCCGGTGTGCGGGTCACGCCCGCGCGGAAGGG
>JBFWKI010000051.1:0-3656 GCA_050252755.1 Sphingobium sp. | reverse complement strand
TCGGTGAGCTTGCCCGGCAGGCGCAGCTTGCGGCCCGAGGTCGCGGTTTTGCGCTTCACTTCCTTTTCGGCGCGGCGGGCAAGCCGCTCGTCCATCCGGTCGATCACATAGGAAAGCAGCGCCTTGCCGCGATCCATATTATCGGTGAGGAAATGGTCGAAATGGTCGCGCACCGCCGTTTCGACCAGCTTCGTCGCCTCGGGGCTGGTCAGGCGATCCTTGGTCTGGCTCTGGAACTGCGGATCGCGGATGAAGACGGAGAGCATCAACTCGCACCCGGTCATCACATCCTCGGCGCTGATGTCCTTCGCCTTCTTCATGCCGACCAATTCGCCGAAGGCGCGAATGCCCTTCACCAGCGCCCCGCGCAGGCCCGCCTCATGCGTGCCGCCGTCCGGCGTCGGGATGGTGTTGGCGTACCAGCTATAGCTGCCGTCCGACCAGAGCGGCCAGGCGATCGCCCATTCCGCCCTTCCGACCGCACCCGCAAAATCCTGCGTGCCGGAGAAGAACTCCTTCGTCGCGCATTGCCGCTCGCCAATCTGCTCGGCGAGATGATCGGCAAGGCCGCCGGGAAACTGAAACACCGCCTCGGCGGGCGTATCGTCGCTGATCAGCTCCGGCGCGCATTTCCAGCGTATCTCGACCCCCGCGAACAGATAGGCCTTGGACCGGGCGAGCTTATAGAGGCGCGCGGGTTTGAACTGATGCGTCCCGAAAATCTCGCTATCGGGTATGAAGCTGACGGACGTGCCGCGCCGGTTGGGCGTCGCGCCAACCTTTTCCAGCGGCCCCTGCACCAGCCCCTTGCTGAACGACTGGCGGAACAATTCCCGATTGCGCGCGACCTCCACCGTGGTGTCGACCGACAGCGCGTTCACCACCGACACACCGACACCATGAAGGCCGCCCGACGTCGCATAGGCCTTGTCGCTGAACTTGCCGCCCGAATGGAGCGTGGTAAGGATCACCTCCAGCGCCGATTTATCCGGGAATTTGGGGTGCGGATCCACCGGGATACCGCGCCCATTATCGGTAATGGTAAGGCGATTGCCGGGTTCCAGCAGCACCTCGATCCTGTTCGCATGGCCCGCCACCGCCTCGTCCATCGCATTGTCGAGCACTTCGGAGGCGAGATGATGCAGCGCCCGCTCATCCGTGCCGCCGATATACATGCCGGGGCGACGGCGCACCGGCTCCAGCCCCTCCAGCACCTCGATCGACGAGGCGTCATAATTTCCCGATGTGGCGGAGGCGGAGGATGCGAACAGATCTTCGTCGGACATGGGAAGAAGCTATAGGGCGCGCCGAACCCGCCACGCAAGGGGAACCGGGCAATGCGGGAAAATCAGGCCGGTGTTTCGACCAGCTCCGCTATTTCGAAAACATAGCTTTTCCATCCCCGCATCCGGGCGGCCTCCTTGGCGGCGGCGCGTTTGCCCGCGGCCTCGGCCTGCGAACGGCTATGGCCCCAGAACACCTCGGTCCGGCCATTTTCCAGTTCCGCGACGATTCGCCAATAATGGGTGAAGGGCGCAGCGGTCGGCCCGATGGTCTTCACATAGCCATCGGGCATCGTCGCGGTCAGATAGCGTTTTCGACGTGCCATCGCGCAATCCGCCTTATCGGGCGTCGTTCAGCGCCCCGGCCAAGGCCTCGACCAGCGCCTTGACCTTCTTCTGCCGCCATTGCGGGGCAGGCGCGATCAGCCAATAGCCCCTCTTTCCGGCCACGCCCTCTCCCACGCGCCGCACCCGGCCCGATGCGATCGCGCTGTCCGCCAGCAGCCGCGGTACATGGGCGCGGCCAAAGCCGCTTGCCGCCGCCGCGATCGCAAGCCCCGCATCGGCGACACGGATCAGCGGCGTGTCGTCCTCCTGCTCGCATCCGGGCCAGCCGATCCAGCCATCGGCGCTGCCCTCCGGCGCCTCGATCGTGACGCAGGCGGCATCGTCCAGCGCCACGCCCTCATGCTCACCCGGCCCGTCGGTCAACTCGACCGCGAGGTCGAGATTGGCCTCGGTGAAATCGGGGGGCGTATCGGCGGCGATCAACGTGAAATGCAGCCCCTCATGCGCCCGCCCATAGGCGGCGAGGCGCGGCATCAGCCAGGCCGCCATGATGTCGCGCGGCGCGGCAATGGTCAGCGAATTGCTGGACTGGCCCGCCTGCATCGCCTCCACCGCTTCCTCGAACTTCAGGAAGCCGCCACGCAGCGCGTCGAGCGCGCCCTCGGTTTCCGGCGTCAGTTCCAGCCCCTTGGGCGTGCGGCGGAACAGGACGACGCCCAGCATATCCTCCAGCGCGCGAATCTGCTGCCCCACGGCGGCGGGCGTCACCGCCAGTTCATCGGCGGCACGAGTAAAGGACAGGTGGCGCGCGGCGGCATCCAGCACGCGCAGACCATTGAGGGGAAGATGCGTCCGCTTCATCGCCATCTCGTCACCGGGCCTTCATTCCGCTTCGGCCGGGGCCACCAGCGCGAAACGGGGAATGGCGACGCGCAGCATCCGCCCGTCCGCGCCCACCATCATATAATGGCCCTCCATCACCCCGGTGGAGGTGGTGAGCGGGCAACCCGATACATAATCATAGGAGGCGCCGGGGTGGATCACCGGCTGCTCGCCGACCACGCCCTCACCTTCGACATGATGCATCGCCCCGCGCCCGTCGGTAATCGCCCAGCGCCGCGACAAGAGCTGCACCGGCTCCTCACCCTCATTTTCGATGCGGACATGATAGGCCCAGAACCATCGCGCCCGTTCCGGCTCGGATTGTTCCGGCAGGAAAGTAACGGCGACCCGGACGATGATGTCGTCCGTCACCGCGAAAAAGGGGAACAGCGCCTTCACGACCGTCAGATTTGCCTAAAGGCCAACGGTCGTCAATGCCTGATCCAGATCCTCGATCAGGTCCTGCGGATCTTCCAGGCCGACATTGAGGCGCAACATTCCCTCGGTCACGCCCATGGCTTCCCGCGTCTCCGCACCCACGCCATGATGGGTGGTGGAGGCCGGATGCGTCATCAGGCTGCGGCTGTCGCCGATATTGTTGGAAATATCGATAAGCTGAAGCGCGTTGAGCAGACCGTGCGCCTGTTCCCGCCCGCCATCGAGGATGAAGGAGAAGATCGGCCCGCAGGCCTTCATCTGCTTCATCGCCAGTTCGTGCTGCGGGTGGCTGGCGAGGCCGGGGTGCAGGATCTTCGGCACCCGGCTTTCCATGAACCGGCCAACAGTGAGCGCATTTTCCGACTGGCGCTGCGCACGCAGGTCCAGCGTTTCCAACCCCTTCAGCACCACCCAGGCGTTGAACGGCGAAAGCGTCGGGCCGGTATTGCGCTGAAACGGCATCAGCACATCGTTGATGAACTGTTCGCTGCCGCAGATCGCGCCCGCCAGCACACGCCCCTGCCCGTCCATCATCTTGGTCGCGCTATAGGCGACGATGTCGGCGCCGAAATCCATCGGCCGCTGCAGCGCCGAGGTGGCGAACGCATTGTCGACGACGGTGGTGATGCCATGCGCCTTCGCCAGCCCGCAGACATAGGCCATATCGACAATGTCCATCGTCGGATTGGCCGGCGTTTCGAAAAAGAAGACCCTGGTGTTGGGGCGGATCGCGGCTTCCCACTGATCATTGTCATAGGCATCGAC
>JBFWKI010000050.1:0-4557 GCA_050252755.1 Sphingobium sp. | reverse complement strand
CGGTGACGACCTTGAGGCCGCCGATCTCGGCGCCGTTGGCCGGAGCGCGGGTGAGCTTGGCGGTGATCGGCTCGCCGGCCAGGGTCGCGGCGCTGATCATCTCCGGCGAGAGTTTTTCCAGCACCGCTTTTTGCGCGGAAGTGGCGACGGCGTCAATGCGGTCGTAGACCGGCGCGCCGAAGCGGGCGGTCAGTTCCTGATAGTGCTGCGCCGGATCGCGACCGGTGACGGCGGTGATCTCGGCGGCCAGCAGGGCGAGGATGAAGCCGTCCTTGTCCGTGGTCCAGACCGTGCCGTCCCGGCGCAGGAAGGAAGCTCCGGCGCTCTCCTCGCCGCCGAAGCCGTAGGAGCCGTCGACCAGGCCGGCGACAAACCACTTGAAGCCGACCGGCACTTCGGCCAGGGGGCGCCCCAGGGATGCCGCCACCCGGTCGATCATCGACGAGGAGACCAACGTCTTGCCCACCGCCGCGTCTTTTCGCCAGCCGGCGCGGTTGGCGAAAAGATAGTTGATCGCCACCGCCAGGTAGTGGTTGGGGTTCATCAGTCCCGCCGTGGGAGTGACGATGCCGTGGCGGTCGAAATCGGGATCGTTGCCGAAGGCGATGTCGTACTTGTCCTTGAGCCCGATCAGCCCGGCCATGGCGCTGGCGGAGGAGCAGTCCATGCGGATCTTGCCGTCCTTATCGACGCTCATGAAGCTGAAGGTCGGGTCGGGCCAGCCGTTGATGAGCTCGATGTTCAACCCGTACTTCTCGGCGATGGGCCGCCAGAAACCGAGCCCCGAGCCACCGAGGGCGTCGGCGGCGATGCGCAGCCCGGCTTTAGCGATGGCCTCCATGTCGATGACGTTGGCCAGATCGGCCACATAGGGGGTGACATAATCGTACATTTTCGTCGTCGGCGCGGCCAGGGCGGCGACGAGATCCAGTCGTTTAACCCCGTGCAGGACGTCGCGCAGATAGCTGTTGGCGCGGTCGGCGATCCAGCCGGTGACGTCGGTGTCGGCCGGGCCGCCGTTGGGCGGGTTGTATTTGATGCCGCCGTTGTCCGGCGGGTTGTGCGAAGGGGTGATAACGATGCCGTCGGCCTGATCCGCCTGAGAGCCGCGATTGTAGGCCAAGATGGCGTGGGAGATGACCGGCGTCGGCGTGTAGCCGAAATCCTTGGCGACGCGCGTCTCGACGCCGTTTCCGGCGAGCACTTCCAGGGCGCCGGCGTGAGCCGGTTCGGAGAGGGCATGGGTGTCCATGCCGAGAAAGAGCGGCCCGGAAATCCCCGCCTGCTGGCGGTAGTCGCAGATCGCCTGGACGATGGCGAGAATGTGCCATTCGTTGAAAGTCTGTTTCGACGCCGCGCCGCGATGCCCCGAGGTGCCGAAGGCGACGAGTTGGGCGGGATCGTTTGGGTCGGGGCGGCGGGTGTAGTAGTCGCTGATCAGACGGGGAATGTTGGGAAGCAGGTTTTTCGGGGCCGGTTGTCCGGCCAGGGGATGCAGGGCCATGAATCGAGTCTCCTCGGCGAAGGCGAAGAGGACGGCTGGCGTCCTCGGGAATAAGGCCAAAAGGGGATGAAACCCTTGGAACTTAGCAGTTATTAAATTTCTGTCAAGGCGCGGGATGAATTCATCCCTAACTGTCGCCGCCGGACAATTCATGAGTTACAATAATAAGCGTCGGCACGATCCAAACCGGCCCGCGACCCCCTTCCGCGGTCGCTGTGACCATCCCCCAAGCAACAGGAGCCGCCCTTGGCCTCTCTCGATTTTGAACTGGAAAAACGCGCTTTTTACAAATTTTACGACGGCAATCGGGCCCGCCTGAACAGCGTCAAGAACGGCTATATGCGGATGATCTCCCAGCTGCTCAAGGCGGCGGAGGTCGGCGAGGTGACGGCGGTCGAAGGGCGGGTCAAGGACCGGGAAGAGTGCGTCAAAAAATTTCACCGCAAATATCAGGGGAAACTGGAAGCCGCCGGGCAGCCCTATGAAATCAAGAACTATCTGACCGATCTCATCGGCATCCGCATCATCTGCCCTTACGAAGACCAGATCGTTCCCGTCGCCGAAGTGCTCAAGCGGCATTTCCGCATTATCGACGTGACCGACAAGATTTCGGCCCTGGAAAGCACCGAGGATTCCTTCGGCTACAAAGGGTTGCACATGGACCTGGCCTTGCCCGAAGCGCAGGCGGCCCTGCCCAAGTTCGCCGCCTATGCCGATCTGCCCTTCGAAGTGCAGATCCGCTCCCTGATTCAGGACGCCTGGAGTGTTCTCGATCACAAGATCAAATACAAAAAATCGATCCCCAATGAGCTCAAACGCCGGATCAACGTTCTCTCCGCCCTCTTTGAACTGGCGGACCGGGAATTTAAAGAGATCCGCAACGCTACCGAAGAACTGATCCAGAAAGCCCGGGTCGAACCGATCGGCGAACCGACGGGGAGTAACGGCGGTGGCGCGGGAGAGACGGCCGGAGCGGCCAGTGAAAAGACCGCGAACGCCTTCAACTTTATGCGCATCGCCCGGCATTTCTTTCGCGATTTCGAATTCGAGGATTTCAAGGTCGACGGCTTTGTCGAGGATATCCTCAAACTCGACCACAATTTCAAAAAGTCCGATCTGCATCGAAGCCTGATTGAACATCTGAAAACCGTCCGCGACTACCGCGAGGCGTATCTCGCCGAAAACGTCGAGCGGACCTTCAGTCCCTACACCTCGATCCGGCACTGCCTCTATCTCTACAATCGGGAAACCTTCGCCCGGATTCTCTCCCCGGGGGCGCGGGAGCGTTTCGAAGCCTGGTTGCGGCGAGCTGAGGGGTGACCGGCGCCTACCGCCAAGCCTGTTGTATTGTCGCGGCGAAGTCCCTAGAATGACAAGGTAGCTTTGTTGCAGGGGAGGGGAGTCCAAGGTGTCCAGAAGTGTTGGCCTGCGTACTGAAATACTCGTCAATCTGGCGATTCTGCTCGGGGCGGCGCTCCTCTTCGTCGGTTTTCTGCTGCTCAAGCTGACCGAGAAGGAACTCGTCTCCCAGCGCGTCGCCGGGGCGCGGGCGACGGTGGAAACCCTCGGCCGTTCCCTCGGCGCCGGGGATGAAACGCCCGATGCGCGGGCGGCGCGGGCGCGGGTGGCGCGGGCGCGGGCGGCGCTCATGCCGCTGGTCCATCCCGCCGGGCTGGTCGACTGGACCCTGTGCGACGCCGCCGGCCTCCCTCTGGCGAGTTACGGCGGCGACTCCGCCCTCCATCGCGACCCGCCGCCATCCCTCGACGAGGCTCGTGTCACCGTCGATTATTCCTCCAACTGGCTGGCGGCCGACAGCGAGCACCCAGGCAGCCTGACCCTGGATGTCCCCTTGCTGCGCAACGGGGAACGCCTCGGCGTGCTGCACGCGCGTTTTTCCCTCGCCGACATCGGCGGGCGCATCGCCGAAGCCCGGCGGCTGGTCTTCTTCTACGTCGCCGCCTACGGCGCCATCCTCATCCTCTTCGGTCTCTACCTGCTTGGGCGCAACGTCGTCCGCCCCATCGGCCGCCTGCGCTCCCTCACCGCCGAAGTCGCCGGCGGCAACCTGGAGGCGACCCTCGCCGTCGAAGGCCCCCGGGAAATCGCCGAACTGACCGACTCCTTCAATCATATGATTTCTTCGCTGCGCCGGACCCGCGACGAACTCATCCGTTCCGAAAAGATGGCTTCCGTCGGCCATCTGGCGGCGGGGATGGCCCATGAGATCGGCAACCCCTTAGGCGCTGTCGTCGGCTACCTCGAGCTGCTCAAGGGGGATTTGACTGACCCCGCGCAGCGGGATCTCGCCGAACGCTCCCTGGCCGAAACCGGACGCATCGACCGCCTGGTGCGCGAACTGCTCGACTTCGCCAAGCCCGCCGCCGAAGTCCGTGAAGCCTTCGATCCCGCCGCCTTGGGGCGCGAGGTGCTCGATCTGCTTTGCCACCAGGGGGTCTTCGATAATCGCCGGCTCTTCGACGAGCTTCCCGAGCAACTCCCCGGCATTCATATGGACCCCCACCGTCTGCAACAGGTGCTGGTCAATCTGCTCCTCAATGCCCGCGATGCCACCACGGTGGGGGGTGCCATCCGCCTTTCCGGCGCCGTGGAAGGGGAGTGGGTCCGGCTCGCGGTCAAGGACAGCGGCATCGGCCTGAGCGAAGAGGTCCGCGCCCATCTCTTCGACCCCTTCTACACCACCAAAGCCTCCGGGCGCGGCCTCGGCCTGGCCATCTGCCAACGCATCGTCGAAGACGCCGGCGGCCGCATCGAGGTGATTTCGACGCCGGGGTTGGGGAGTGAGTTTCGGGTGTGGCTCAAGGGGGAGCGGAATGATGAATGATGGGGCGTGCGGCGTGAGGCGTGAGGCGTGAGGCGTGAGGCGTGAGGCGTGAGGCGTGAGGCGTGAGGCGTGAGGCGTGAGGCGTAGACATTATGGTTGTCAGTTAAACAGAAAAAAGACCTGCCATCCTTGCAACGTGGGTTACGCTGTAGAGAAGGAAATCACCACGGCGCAGAGCCACAACCAAGGAGGCAGGTCATGAAAAAAC
>JBFWKI010000049.1:0-5650 GCA_050252755.1 Sphingobium sp. | reverse complement strand
CGGCATCGACCAGCACCGGAAGAGACGTCCCCTCGACGATCAGGCGGATGGTGACGCGGTTCTGGATGCCCAGCCCCGATCCGATCGGCGCGCCCAGCGGCATGATCGCCACCGCGCCCGCGTCCTCCAGCCGTTTGGCGGCGATCGGATCGTCGACGCAATAGACCATCGGCTTGAACCCTTCCTTTGCCAGGATTTCGGTCGCGCGCAGGGTTTCGACCATGTCGGGATACAGGGTGCGCGCTTCGCCCAGCACTTCCAGCTTGACCAGATCCCAGCCGCCCGCCTCACGCGCCAGCCGCAATGTGCGGATCGCTTCCTCGCCGGTGAAGCAGCCCGCCGTGTTGGGCAGGTAGGTGATCGCGCCGGGATCAATATAGTCGGTCAGCATGGGGGCGTTGGGGTCGGACACGTTGACGCGCCGCACCGCGACCGTCACGATTTCCGCGCCCGACGCGGCGACCGCGGCGGCATTCTGCTCGAAACTCTTATATTTTCCTGTCCCCACGATCAGGCGCGACCGGAACGTCCGGCCGGCGACGGTCCAGCTGTCGTCCGCCGCCGTGCCATGCGTGGGCCCGTGGTCGCCACCACCAACGAAATGCACGATTTCCAGTTCGTCGCCATCCTCCACCCGCACATCCTTCAGGGTCGACCGGGGCACCACCTCCAGATTGCGTTCCACCGCCACTTTTTCGGGCACGAAGCCCAGTTCGCTGGCAAGTTCCGCCAGGGTCAGCCCATCGCGCACGCGGCGATGTTCGCCGTTGATGTGGATGGAAATGGTGCCGTCTATGCTCACGATGCTGTCTTTCCGTGCGAAGAGAAGGTGTCTCGACTTGGCGCGACACGACGCGCTAAGGATCGACGCGCATATAGGGACGCATGCGTCCCCGCCGCAACTCGCAAGCATCGCACGGGGGACAGTCCATGGCCGATACGCGCAAAATCTTCGTCATCAACGGCCCCAACCTCAATCTGCTGGGCACACGGGAACCGGACATATACGGCTATGACACGCTGGACGACATTGCGGAACGCATGGACGATGCGGCCACCCGCGCCCATGTGGAGATCGATTTCCGCCAGTCCAACCATGAAGGGCACCTGATCGACTGGCTGCAGGAAGCCAATGCGGAAGGCGCCCATGCCGTCATCCTCAATCCGGGCGGGCTGACCCATACGTCGGTTGCGCTGCACGACGCGATCGCGGGTATCCGCGTGCCGGTGATAGAGGTGCATCTGTCCAATCCCCATGCGCGCGAATCCTTTCGCCATGTCAGCTACGTCGGCATGGCCGCGAAGGGGACGATCGCCGGTTTCGGCGCGATGTCCTACATGCTGGCGCTGGAAGCGGCGCTGGAACTGTGATCCAAAACGTTGCGCTTCGGCCCAAACCGGCTTAGGGCCGACCGACATTTGGATCATGACGCGCTGGAATGGTGGTTTTTCGCGACCTTTGGAACGAGGCGTGCCTTGTTCCAGCGCAGTGGACATAAGGGTCCGTAACGCGGCGATCCCGCCTTCTCAGGCTGTCAGGGGGCAATGGCCGGCCTTATGTGCCGGGGGGTCATGCGCGAACGGCATATGCTTGAGGACAGATGATGAGCGATAAGAACGACAAGGGCGCGATGCAGGTGGATGTGGCGTTGGTGCGGGAACTGGCCGCATTGCTGGACGAGACCAATTTGTCGGAGATCGAAGTCGAGGACGGCGACCGCAAGATCCGCGTCGCGCGCACCATCAGCAACGGCGTCGCGCCCGCTTTCGTCGCCGCGCCGGCGCCCGTTCCCGCTGCTGCTGCGCCGGTCGCCCCGGCCGCCGCAGCGGCTGAACCGGCGCTGCCGGCCGGCAGCGTCGTCCGATCGCCGATCGTCGGCACCGTCTATCTGGCCGCCGAACCCGGTGCCGCGCCCTTCATTCGCGTCGGCGCGCAGGTCGGTGCCGGCGAAACGCTGCTGATCGTCGAGGCGATGAAGGTGATGAACGCGATTTCCGCGCCGGCCGGCGGCACGGTCAGGGCGGTGCTGGTCGAAAATGGCCAGCCGGTCGAATATGACCAGCCGCTCGTTGTGATCGAATAAGGTAGCGCGGGCCCATGAGCATAGAGAAGCTGCTGATCGCCAACCGTGGCGAAATCGCGCTGCGCATCCATCGCGCCTGTCATGAAATGGGCATCAAGACCGTGGCGGTCCATTCCACCGCCGACGCCGACGCCATGCATGTGCGGCTGGCCGATGAAGCCATCTGCATTGGTCCGCCTGCGGCCAGGGATAGTTATCTGAATATCGCCGCCATCATTTCGGCCGCGGAAATCAGCGGCGCGGACGCCATCCATCCGGGCTATGGCTTTCTGTCGGAAAACGCGCAGTTCGCGGAGATCGTGGAGGCGCACGGCATCGCGTTCGTCGGTCCCAAGCCTGAGCATATCCGCACCATGGGCGACAAGGTTGAAGCCAAACGCACCGCCGGCGCGCTCGGCCTGCCGCTGGTTCCCGGTTCCGACGGCGCGATCGACAACGTGGAGGAGGCGAAACGGATCGCCGCGCGCATCGGCTATCCGGTGCTGATCAAGGCGGCGTCGGGCGGCGGCGGGCGCGGCATGAAGGTCGTGCCGGGCGAAGACCAGCTTGAAACGCTGATGGCGCAGGCGGGCAGCGAGGCGAAGGCCGCCTTTGGCGATGCCACCGTCTATATGGAAAAATATCTGGGCAACCCCCGGCATATCGAGTTCCAGGTGTTCGGCGACGGCAAGGGCAACGCCATCCATCTGGGTGAGCGCGACTGTTCGTTGCAGCGCCGCCATCAGAAAGTGTTGGAGGAAGCCCCTTCGCCCGCCATTTCCGGTGCGGAGCGCGCGCGGATGGGCGGCATCGTGGCGAAGGCGATGGCCGACATGGGCTATCGCGGCGCCGGCACGATCGAATTCCTCTACGAGGATGGCGAATTCTACTTCATCGAGATGAATACCCGGCTTCAGGTCGAGCATCCGGTGACCGAGATGATCACCGGCGTCGATCTTGTCCGCGAACAGATCCGCGTGGCCGAAGGGCGGCCGTTGTCCGTTACGCAGGACGATCTGGTCTTCACCGGCCATGCCATCGAATGCCGCATCAATGCGGAAGACCCGCGCAGCTTCGCGCCGTCGCCGGGGACCGTCACCAGCTATCATGTGCCGGGCGGCATGCACGTCCGGGTCGATAGCGGCCTGTATCAGGGCTATCGCGTTCCGCCTTATTATGATTCGATGATCGGCAAGCTGATCGTTTACGGCCGCACGCGCGAAGGGTGCATCATGCGGCTGAAGCGCGCGCTGGACGAATATGTGATCGAAGGGATGAAGACCACCATCCCCCTCCATCAGCGGCTGCTGGGCGAGACCGACTTCCAGAATGGCGACTATACGATCAAATGGCTGGAGGAATGGCTTGAGCGGGAGGATGGCGCGTGAAGGCGACCATCTGGCATAATCCGCGCTGTTCCAAGTCGCGCGCGGCGCTCGCGATTCTGGAAGAGACGCCGGGGGTGGAGGTCGAGACGGTCGAATATCTCAGGACGCCGCCCGCCCGTGCCCGCATCGCCGAGGTGCTGGCCCGCGCCGGGGTCGCGCCGTCCCAGGCATTGCGCAAGGGGGAGGCGGTGGTGAAGGACACCGGCCTCGACACAGGCGACGATGCCGCCGTGCTTGACGCCATGGCCGCCCATCCGATCCTGATCGAACGGCCGATCGTCATCACCGATCGGGGCGCCGTTATCGCCCGGCCGCCCGAAAAACTGCGCGAGATACTGTAAGGGCTTTTCATACCGGCGTAACGGTCGGCTGATTTGGCACCTTGCCATAGGGGGGCTTTGCGACTTAGCCTGCCCGCCATGGCAAAGGACAGCAGCTTGGCGACGATCGCCGTCTACAGTCTCAAGGGCGGCGTGGGGAAAACCACATTTGCCATAAATCTGGCCTGGGCATCGGCCAGCATTTCGTGTCGGCGCACCCTGCTCTGGGACCTCGACCCGCAGGCGGCGTCCAGTTGGCTGCTTTCGACGGACAGCCGGAGGCGGGACGCGGCGCAGGCGATCTTCAGCAAGGATGTCGACATCCGCACGCTGATCCAGCCGTCGAGCGTGCCGGGGCTGGACCTGATCGCCGCCGACACGTCGCTGCGCGGCCTGGACCATCTGTTTCGCGAACTGGACAAGAAGAAGCGGCTGGCCAGGCTGATCGACACGCTGGGGCGCGACTATGACCGCATCATCCTCGATTGCCCGCCCGGTCTTACCGAAACCAGCGAACAGGTACTGCGCGCCGCCGACCTGATCGTCATCCCCGTCATCCCGTCGCCCCTGTCGCAGCGGGCGATGGGAGAGGTTGCGCGTTATCTGGTCCAGCGCGGGGGCGCCCATGCGCCCATCCTGCCGGTCTATTCGATGGTCGATCGCCGCCGCAGCCTGCACCGCAGCGCGATCGCCGAGCAGCCGGACTGGGCCGCCATCCCGATGGCCAGCGCGATCGAGCAGATGACGGTGCGCCGCAAGCCGCTGGGCGCTTTCGCGCCGTCCTCCCCGGCAGCGAGACAATTCGCCGCGCTGTGGACGACAATCGAGCGGCAACTGGTGTCGCGTTAGATCCGTGTCCGTCGCTCAGCCGGGCGGTACGTGTCAGGCGCCCGGCACCCGAACACGCTGCCTGTTTCCAACTCCTGTGCCTAACCTAGCGACAAGGCGTAGGCTGCTGAAATCGCCCGCGCGATGTTGCTCACACCATTTCCTTCCCAATATCCTTCCCGCTCAACAGCAAGCTGCTTTTCCTTCAGCGCTTCTCGCATTACATTGGGAACGAGTTTCCGAATTTCCGCCGTATTGGTTTGTTCAAAATCATCCAAAAGCATTTTCAGGGTGGTTTCCTCACCTGCGCCCTCCGACATTTCTCCTTCAGGTACAATATATGCCACACCTGGTGATGGTTGGACATTCATCTCAACTGTAGTGAGGTTTGCGATTGCGGCGGCATTCGGCCCCTTTGAAGGATGGTTGTAGGGCAGGTGGGGCAATTCGGGGAACAGGCTCGCCATCACATCAAAATGAGCTTGCGCATTATCCGCCTTGTCCGGAAAATTTGAAAGATGATCCATTCCCCGCCCTGCAAGTGGAGTCACCCAATTGGAATATTGGGATCCGCGACCGGCATGAATGCGCCCACGAAACTCCCGAAAATGAAGTATCCATTCGTTTATATTCGGCGTTTGGACTTTCAGATGCCTTAATGCTTCACCAATATTGGCTAGCCAATAATTCAAAGCGACGTCATCCGTGCGGGATGTGTCAAACCCTTGGGAAAAGGTGCCGAAATCCTTATGGCGGTAGAATGCTCGATGATTCCCGCCTCCACCGCCACCCAAACGGATATTGAAGCTGCTAATCTGAGTTGCGGGAATATAAATCGGATAATATATTCCGAGATTCAAGTCTCTCCATAGCCGGTAACGGACGCCATTGGATCGCGTTTGCTGAAATCCGGCAGGTGGACGACGAATGTTCAAGCCTATCCCGTAATGGTCAGCAACTTTTTTCGCAGCTATAAAATCGTTCTCTTCCATCCCTCCTGTGGTATTTGAATTGAAGCGACATACATCTTTATCGGACAATCCCAACCGCT
>JBFWKI010000048.1:0-6223 GCA_050252755.1 Sphingobium sp. | reverse complement strand
CACCTTTTGGAGAAGCCCGCGTAATCACTGCTAAGTCATTGAAAAGGTGGTGGACGCACTAGGGCTCGAACCTAGGACCCGCTGATTAAGAGTCAGCTGCTCTACCAACTGAGCTATGCGTCCACACTGGCGGATCGGGTGCTGTTTGGTTGGCATCACCCTGCCGAGGCGGCGCCGTTAGCATGGGGGTTGAGAGATTGTAAATAGCAAAAGCGGGTTTGGCGAAAAATATATGCGCCACTATCGCACGGCAAGTCCCCGAAGGTTCCCGCCCGATAAGGTTCGGGCAGGGTGTGTCGGTGTTGTCCCAACGGTTCTATATTCCTCTGTGCCTGCGATGAACGATCGGGACGGGGGGGATTAAGGCAATGGTTCTACCGGAATTTATGGATTCCGAAGGTTTTGGTGGCTCTGGCTAGCCCGAAAAGAGGGGCACTTGCCGGTGCACACGGCTTTCGGGGCGCATGGTCGTGGTGTCGCTTCCTCCTGCGCGGATCGCTTGGCGGGTGGGGTTGCGATGGGGTTGTGCATGTTTGGGTAACGCAATCGGGTGACTTTTTCCGTTGGGTAGGGGGAAAGGGTAGGCGTCGCGGCATTTCGATTTTGCGGCGGCTTGCGGGGCAACCGGTCGGTTCCGGGGGCGGCCCGTCGGCCGGTTTCCGGGCATGCGCGGTTCCCGCTGGCCGGATTGTGCGGCGCTGCCGGGCCGGGAATGGACGAAATACGCGCGGCCGTCCGTATGCGGGATGGCAATGATTTGTCACAATATCGCATTGTCCGCGCAATATGGGGGCGTCATTTCTTGCGCGTCCCGCCGGGAGGGCCGGGGCCGGAAATGCCATGAGGATGACGGCTTCCTGCCGCTTTGCAGCGGGTTGGCGCAGGCCCCGGATGAACGGGGCGAGGGGTTCTCATGGCGCGCCGTTTGGAACAACCCCAGGTTCAGACGCGGGCGCGATGGTGATCGGCCTGAACGCGAGACGCTTGAACCTGTCAGCGCCTGTGGCTAGCTAATGATCGATGCTCCCTTTGCCCCCACTCTATCGAAACGCTCGATGACCGCACAAACCATATTGCTGGTGGAAGACGACCCATCGCTCCGGCTGCTGACCGCGCGGGCGATGCAGGAACATGGCTATCGCGTGCGATCCGCCGCCACCGCGCCGGAAATGTGGATTGCGCTGGAAAATGAGAAGGTCGATCTGGTGGTGCTCGACATCATGCTGCCCGGCACCAACGGCATCGATCTGTGCAGGCAGATCCGGCGTGACAGCGATGTGCCGATCATCTTCGTCAGCGCGCGGGGCAGCGAATCGGATCGCGTGCTGGGGCTGGAACTGGGGGCGGATGATTATCTGCCCAAGCCGTTCAGTTCCCGCGAGTTGATCGCCCGCATCCGCGCCGTGTTGCGGCGGGGCGGCGCGCTCGACGGGCGGGAGGATGACAGTCGGCGCAATGAAGCGCGCTTCGATGGCTGGATCGTCAATTTCTCCCGGCGCGAGCTGCGTTCCCCCTCCGGCGCGATCGTCGATCTGACGGGGGCGGAGTTCGATCTGCTGGGCACCTTCATCGGCCAGCCCCAACGGGTGATCGGGCGGGAGCGGCTGATCGAACTGACCCGCACCCGGCTGGGCGACAGTTCCGACCGCAGCATCGATGTGCTGGTCAGCCGCCTGCGGCGCAAGCTGGCGGCGGCGGGCGGCAATCCCCCCATCACGACCGTGCGCGGCGTCGGCTATATGTTCAACGCAGAGGTCGTGCGCGGTTGACGAAACGGGTGTCCATGGGGGGCGTTTCGGTCAGCTTGCTGGGGCGAATCCTCCTCATCCTGATCGCGGTGATGGCGACCGAGTTCGTCACCAATACCTATTTGTTCGATCGCGCCAGCCAGTTCGCCTTGCATGAGGATGAGGTGGATCGCATCGCCGAACATCTGGTCGTCGCCCAACGCCTGATGGACAAGGCGGCCCCCGCCGACCGTCCGGTGCTGGCGCGGGAATTGCAGACGGAGCGCTTTGCCGTCCGCTGGCGGCGGGACGACCCGTCGATCCCGTCCAGCTATGAACTCGATACGCTGCGCAACCAGATATTGGGCACGGAGCCGGAACTGAGCGGAACGGGGCTGCATCTTCATCTGCGGCCGCTGCCCAAGGGCGGCGGCACCATCGAAGGCTCTATGGCGCTGGATGACGGTAGCTATCTTTCCTTCGTCACCTATCAGGGGCGCAGCGTCTGGTCGCTGACCTATGGCCGGATATTCGGCCTGCTGGCGCCGACGCTGGTGCTGGTGGCGCTGGGCGGATTGCTCATCCGCCACACCTTGCGCCCCCTCAGCGTGCTGATCCGCGAGACGGGACGGGTCGGCACCGACGATCATCGCCCGGTGCCGGAGGCGGGGCCGAAGGAAATCCGCAATCTCATCCACGCGTTCAACGCGATGCAATTGCGCATCCATCGCCTTATCAGCAGCCGGACGCAGGCGTTGGCGGCGGTGGGGCATGATCTGCGCACGCCGCTGGCGCGATTGCGGTTGCGGCTGGACGGGGTGGCGATGGATGGGCGGACCCGCGGCGCGATGGAACGCGACATGGAGGAAATGAACGATCTCTTGCGGTCGCTGGAGGTGTATCTGAGCGGGGAGGGGCGGTCGCTCTCGCCCGAACGGATCGACCTTGCGGTCATGGCGATGACCCTCATCGATGCGGCCCGCGATGCCGGGGAGGATGCCGATTATTCCGGCCCGGAAAGTCTGGATATCGTGGTGCGGCCGGTGGCGGTGCGCCGCGCGCTGGCCAATCTGATCGACAATGCCCTGCATTATGGCGGCAATGCCCGCCTGAGCCTGCGCCGCATTGCGCCGGATCAGGCGGGGCAGATAGGGCAGGGGGACGAAGAGGCGGAAATCATCGTCGAGGATGATGGGCCGGGCATCGCGAAAGACCGGATGGAAGAGGTGATGCAGCCCTTCGTCCGGCTGGATGACGCCCGTGGCCGCAATACGCGGGGCATGGGGCTGGGCCTTGCCATCGTCGCCGACGCGATCCGGATGGAAAATGGGCATCTCTCCCTCGCCAACAGGGAAAGCGGGGGGCTGCGCGTCACGATCCGCCTGCCGATCATCGGGCAGGCAGGGGCGCGCACGGTGAGCCGTTCCTGACGCGGGATCGCCCGCTTTCTGACGCGGCGCAGCAATATTTCCTTACAGGGCCGCTCTTCGGCAGCAAAACGGCCGCCGTAGGTTCCCATCCAATTCCACTATGGATGGAGATACCCATGAACGAACTGATCGGCCGCGTTTTCAGCTTTGAAAAGAGCACCTTCCCTGACAGCATTGATCTGTTCTCGAAACTGACCACCCATGGCCAAAGCCCCAAGGCGCTGATGATTTCCTGCGCCGATTCCCGCGTCGTTCCCGAACATATCATGCAGGCGCAGCCCGGCGATCTGTTTGTGTGCCGCAATGCGGGCAATATCGTGCCGCCCTTCGCGACGCAGAATGGCGGCGTGTCCTCCACGGTCGAATATGCGGTGGTGGCGCTGGGCGTGCGGGATATCATCGTGTGCGGCCATTCGGATTGCGGCGCGATGAAGGCGCTGAACCAGCCCGGATCGCTCGACGCCATGCCCAATGTCGCGGCCTGGCTGCGGCACAGCACGGCCGCGACGCATGTGGTCGATACCTGCTATTCCGGCATAGAGGAAAAGGATCGCGTTCGCGCCATCAGCCTTGAAAATGTCGTGGCGCAGCTTGCTCATTTGCGTACCCACCCCTCGGTCGCGGCGGCGCTGGCGCGGGGCGAAATGTCGCTGCACGGCTGGTTCGTGGATATTCACGCCGGGCAGATCCTCGGCCTGGACGGCGAAGCGGGCCGCTTTCGGACGTTGCGTGAGGATATGCCGTTGCCGGTGGCGGTGCCGTCGGGTCGCCGTCTGGCCGCCGATTTCACCTTTGTGGAGGCGGCTGAGTGATAAACGCCCTCAAGGGAAGATTTCCTTCCGGCCCGGTGGTGCTGCGGGATTTCACCGCATCCATCGTCGTGTTTCTGGTCGCGATGCCGCTGTGCATGGGCATCGCGATCGCATCGGGCGTGCCGCCGGAAAAGGGGCTGATCACCGGCATTATCGGCGGTATCGTCGTGGGCCTGCTGGCTGGCTCTCCGCTTCAGGTAAGCGGCCCGGCGGCGGGCCTTGCCGTCATCGTTTTCGAATTTGTGCAGGAACATGGGCTGAGCGCGCTCGGCCCCGTGCTGATATTGGCGGGCCTGTTGCAGGTCGTCGCGGGCGTGTTTCGGCTGGGCGGGCTATTCCGCTCCATCTCGCCCGCGGTGGTTCATGGCATGTTGGCGGGCATCGGCGCGCTGATCGTCATCGGCCAGTTCCACATATTGTTCGACAGCCGCCCGTTGTCGAGCGGTCTAGAAAATCTCGCGGCGATGCCGGGCCGCGTGCTCGGCCTTGATCTGGGTCATGCGCAGGCGGCGGAACTGGCGCTGATGCTGGGGCTGGTGACGATCGCGACGATGCTGGCGTGGGAGAAATGGCGTCCCGCCAGCCTGCGCCTCGTCCCCGGCGCGCTGCTGGGCGTGATGGCCGCGACGGTCATCGCCTATGGCCTCAGCCTCAATGTGGCGCGCATCGATGTGCCTGCGTCGATCACCGGCGCGGTGGACCTGCCGACGAGCGCGGCGCTTTCCGTGCTGGGCAGCCCCGGCCTGTTGCTGACGGCGCTCGCCATCGCCTTTATCGCGAGCGCGGAAACGCTGTTGTCCGCCGCCGCGGTCGATCGGATGCATGACGGCGTCCGCACCGATTATAACAAGGAACTGCGTGCGCAGGGGTTAGGCAACCTGCTCTGCGGCGCGGCGGGCGCGTTGCCGATGACCGGCGTGATCGTCCGCAGCTCCGCCAATGTGCAGGCGGGGGCGACCACGCGCCTTTCCACGGTGCTGCACGGTATCTGGATATTGGCCTTTGTCGCGCTGCTGCCCTGGTTGTTGCGGGAAATCCCGATGTCGGCGCTGGGCGGCATTCTTGTCGTCACCGGCTGGCGTCTGGTCAGCGTGACCCATGTGCGTCACCTGTTCCACCATTATGGCGTGCTGCCCGCCGCCATATGGGCCACGACCTTCGTGCTGGTCGTGACCACCGACCTGCTGACCGGGGTGCTGGTCGGTCTCGCGCTGTCGCTGCTGGAACTGATCCCCCATCGCCGCAGCCTGCGCCTGACGGTGGATGAGGACCATGCCGATGATCGCAGCCATCTGCGTCTGGAAGGGTCCGCCACCTTCGTCAGCCTCACCCGCCTGACGGAGAGGCTGGAAAGCATCCCCACCGGCAAGACGGTCCATCTCGATCTGCACAAGGTCAAGGGGATCGACCACACCACGGCGGAGATGGTGCGCGAATGGCTGGCGCGGCATCGGCTGGGCGGCGGTCAGGTCGATCTGGCGGGCGACAAGCCGATGGTGGATCGTCTGCATCCGGTGACGCACTGATCGCGGCGCGGCGGGCGGGGATGTTTCCCCGCCCGGCAATAATTTGTCGCAAACCGGCAATTCCGGGGAGACGCCGGGTCGATAGACAAGGACTCGTTCGCGGGGAAATTCTCCCCCATGACACCACCCTTCGTCGCTGGCGGAGCGGGAACCGTGAACAAGGGCAGGGGCTTTCCCTTGCCCGTCCCTACCAGGGATTGTTGAGGCAGATATTGTGTCCGATCTGGTCCGGGCGCGATATCTGCCTCTTTCCGTTTTGCGGATGGGGAGGGCGATGCCGGGCTGTGGTGTCGGGCATGGGGGGAGAATCACCCGCCCGATTCCCGTTCGCTGATTCTTGCCGTCGGGAATCGCCTGAAAATTTTTTCTTGCGGCTATTTTCCGCCATATCCCTATGATTTTCCTGTCATTCTCTGCCGATACCCTTGGTAACGAATGGGGGCAGGCTCATGCCTGAATGCGCTTCATGAGGCGTGATGCGTTCCTGCCCAGCGGTGTCGATGGCCCGGTGCAGTCCTTATTTCATCATAGGAAAATGACGAATTTCTGCCATTTTCGTAGAAAGTTTGCATTTTTGCGTACATCGGGGTTGACGGTTGGAGGCCACCCCCATATATGGCCATTCACCGAGGCGGTGCTGGCCCAGTGGTTAGCGCCTTGCTTGGTTGCCGACATAGAGGATTGAGTTTCTCCCTTATAGTGATATGAGGGGAGGGATAGATTGTCTT
>JBFWKI010000047.1:0-7786 GCA_050252755.1 Sphingobium sp. | reverse complement strand
ACGAAGATGATGCCACTCAAAACGCGCCGATCATCAACGCGCTCGCGGCCATGGCTCTTGGGAAAATAGGGCTGAAGACGCGCCATCTGCTCGTCCGTCAGCCAGAATAAATCGCTCAAATTCAGGCTCCTTCGCAGCCGCCTGAATCACAGCCATCACCGCAAATCAATGGGGCCTGACCCTAGATGGTGGTGGACGCTACAGGACATGTAGGTGGTGCCCCTGGCCGGAATCGAACCAGCACTCCCGAAGGAACTCGATTTTGAGTCGAGCGCGTCTACCAATTTCACCACAGGGGCACGGCTACGAAAACCGCAGGCGCCGCATGTAGCCGAGCCGAAGGAACAACGCAACCATAGACGATTATGATCCTCGCTACGGCACGACGTATGAGGAATTATCCCCGACGGGATGGCCTTGCCGGTCATTGCGGTTATGCTGTCTCCATGACTCGAGACATCATCGCTGTCGATATTGGCGGCACCAATGCCCGTTTCTGCCGCGCCCGCATTGGCGAAGGGAGCCCGCCCGAGCTCGGAACCATTCGCAAATATCGGGTGGCCGATCATCCCGGGCTTGCCGATGCGTGGCAGGCCTTCGCCCGGGATGAAGCGGCCTTCCTGCCCTCTCAGGCGGTGATCGCGCTGGCCGCACCGGTTGATCGCACGCCGATCAAGCTGACCAACAGTCCGTGGATCGTCGATCCGGTGGAGTTGAAACATCGTCTGGAACTGGATCGTCTGGTGCTGGTCAATGATTTCGTGGCGATGGCGCATGGCGTGACGGCGATGCCGCGAGACCGGCTGCGCCACCTGTTCGGGCTGGACGAGGGGTTGCCGGAAACCGGCACGATCAGCGTCATCGGACCGGGGACGGGGCTGGGGGTGGCGCTGATATCGCGTCAGGGCAGCCCCCGGATCATCGCGACCGAGGGCGGGCATATGGATTTCGCCGCGATCGATGAGATGGATGATGCATTGCTGGCGCGGTTGCGCTCGCGTTTCGGGCGGGTCTCGGCGGAACGGGTCGTGTCGGGGCCGGGCCTTTCCGTGCTGTATCAGGCTCTGGCCGGCGTGGAGGGGCAAGACGTTCCGGAGTTGGAAGACGCGGCGCTTTGGCGGGTTGCGCTGGATGGATCGGACAGGCTGGCCGTCCGGGCGCTGGAGCGCCTGTGCCGTGGTTATGGGACCGTCGCCGGGGATCTGGCGCTGGCCCATGGCGCGGGGGCGGTCGTCCTTGCCGGTGGATTGACGGCGCGGATGAGCGCCTCCCCGGTCTTCGCTGCCTTTCAGGAGCGCTTCATTGCGAAGGGGCGCTATCGGTCGAGAATGGGAGAGATGCCGGTCTATTTCGCCGACCATCCCGAGGCGGGCCTGTTCGGAGCCGCCGCCGCCGGTGCGGCCCTGTTGTAAACAGCAGGGCCATATCGGCCGCGATAAATGGTCAGCAGCGGCGACCGTCGTTCCGGTCGATTGCATGACCGGCCAGCGCGCCCACTGCCGCGCCCAGCACGGCGCCCGTGGTCTTATCGCCGCGCTGGGCGACGCCGTTACCGATCAGGCCACCTGCGATCGCGCCAATGATCGCGCCGCCGGTGCCATCGTCGCGGCACCGGTAATAATCGGCCCGGTAATTGCCCCCACGATAATAGCCGCCGCGATTATAGTCATAGCCGCCGCGATAGCCGCGATTGCCCCGGTAATGATGGCCGCCCGGATAGCCGCGCGCTTCGTACCCGCGATAATGGTCGCCGGGGCGGTAATGATCGCGCGCCGCGGCCGGTGTTGCGGCCAGCGCGCCGATCGAGATAAGGCCGATACCAAGGGCGGACCCCAGCTTCCGAAAAATCGTCCCATTCATGACGGCGTTCCTTTCTTTGCTCTGTCGCAAGGGTGGTGCCGGTCGGATGGCGAATCACCTCATGCTCCCTACACTTCCCTGATGGCAGTGGAGCGTTGAGCCGCCCCTGAATGCTGTTGTCAGCGCGGGTTCAGCTTCATTCCGCAATGAGGTGGCAAAGAGGCAAGGGCGTGGGTGGCCTTGTGCCACCCGCCCCTGTCCGGTTTCGATCGAATGAAAAGGGCGGTCCTGACCATCGTTATACCGCATGGCCGGGTCGCCGGATGTTTTCATCTGACCTGAAAATGCTTTAGGGGCTCCCCCATGCGTCTTTTGCTTGCTTTCCTGATATTGGCCGTGGCCGCTGTGGCGGGATATGCCACATGGGAAATCCTGCAAAAGCCGGACCGTCCCCCGCAGGGAGCGATGGCGATACGAGCGGCGCCGCTGGTACTCGATAGTTCGAAGCCGGAACGCACCATGCTGGGGAAGCTGCATTTTCTCGGTGCATGGCATCTGACTGGTCCCGATCGGTCCTTTGGTGGTCTGTCGTCGCTTCAGATAATGCCGGACGGGACGATCTGGGCGCTGAGCGACAGTTCGATATTATATAGTTTTCCGCAGCCGGGGACGCCGGGAAAGGCCATGGTGAAATGGCTCCCCCTCGCCAAGCCACGGCCGAAGGACACCCGACTGCCGTTCGACAGCGAATCGATGGTCTATGATCCCGCCAGTGGCCGGGCATGGGTCGGGTTTGAACTGATGCAGCGCATCTGCCGGTATCGGCCCGGCTTCCTCAAGCCGGTGAAGTGCCGGGAGTGGCCGGAAATAAAGCACTGGCCCAAGGCGGCAAGCCTCGAATCGATGGCCCGTCTGCCCGATGGGCGCTTTCTGGTGATTGCGGAAGGGGCAACGGGAACCGCTGCGGGGCGGGAAGCCCTGCTGTTCTCGGGGGATCCGGTGGCGGATGCGACGCCGCACCCGATTCGCATGCTTTATGTGCCGCCGGTCGGCTATGATCCGACCGATGCCGTGGTGATCGGCGACGGTCAGCTTCTTGTGCTCAATCGGCGCGCGACCGTGTATGATGGATTTACCGCGATTATCACGCTGGTCGATATTTCTTCGTTGCGGCCGGGGGCGGTGCTGATCGGGAAGGAAATCGCCCGATTGGCGCCTCCGGTGCTCGCCGACAATTTCGAGGGGCTGGCGCTGGAGCGGGGCAGCGACGGCCAACGCCTGCTCTGGGTGGTTTCCGACGATAACCACCTGTTTTTCGAGCGTACGCTGCTGCTGAAATTCGCCCTGCCCGATCATTTTTAAGCCCGGTCATTTCCGAATGGGAAGGCTCCGGCCGAATTGGCGTAATAAAAAAGCGGCCCCGTAAAGGGCCGCCTTTTGGGCGATAGCGGTGCCGGGCCGAATCAGGCGGCGACGCGCTTCTTGCTGATTTCCCGCTTCAGGCGGCGAGCCTTCAACGACAGCTTGTCGTCCGAGGTCTTCAGCAGCCAGTTGTCGAGGCCGCCATTATGCTCGACCGAGCGCAGCCCGTGGGTCGACACGCGCAGCTTCACGCTCTTTTCCAGCGTTTCCGACATCAGCGTCACATTCTGCAGATTCGGCAGGAAAACCCGCTTCGTCTTGTTGTTCGCGTGGGAAACATTGTGTCCCACCTGGCGGCCCTTGCCGGTCAGTTCGCAAATGCGCGACATATCAATCAATCCTGTTCATCGGGCTTGAAGCACCGGTTCGCCATGTCGGACGAACCCTTGGAAAGCGGCGCGGATAGCGGGAATATCCCGGTTCGTCAAGTCGCCGCCGCCTTCAATCTGTCCACGGCTTGCCATGTCCGGCGAACCGGCGATAGGAAAGCGCAATGACCGCGATATTCCCGTTGCCCGGCCCGATGGCCCGCGCTCTCGCCCTGGCCCGTGCCGCCGGGGCGGCGGGCGAAGTGCCGATCGGCGCGGTGGTGACGCGCGGCGGTATCATTATCGGCGAGGGCGAGAATCGCAACCGTCGCGATTCGGATCCCACCGCTCATGCGGAGATGGTGGCGATTCGCGCCGCCGCCGCCCATCTGGGCGATTATCGCCTGACAGGGTGCGACCTTTATGTGACGCTGGAGCCGTGCGCAATGTGTGCGGGCGCGATTTCCCATGCCCGCATCGCCCGCCTCTATTATGGGGCCGAAGATCCCAAGGGCGGCGGGGTCGCCCATGGCGCGCGGGTGTTCGGGCAGGCGCAGTGCCATCATCGGCCAGATGTCTATGGGGGGATTGGCGAAGGCGAGGCCGGGGCGCTGCTCACCGGCTTTTTCGCCGACAGGCGCTGACCCCGGTCGGCGCCGTGTCGACTCACTTATCGATGCGGTAGAGTTTGTAAGGCATCGGCGCCGTGGTTTTCAGTGTCACCTCGTGCAGGAAGGGCGGCACATCGCCGCGCTCCATCCGCGCGTAAAATCCGCCCGGGCTGCGCGCGCGATAGATGGTGCCTTCCGGGAAATCGGGGCAGAGCAGGAAATAGCGGGCATGGTGACGGCGGGCTATTTCGTGAAATGTCTCGGGCGTCCCGTCAAAGGCGTGATGCACGTCGAGTATGGCATCGCCGTTGCGATGATAGGGGCCGGCGATCGCGCTGTGATGGGTGGTGGCGATCAGGCGCGGCCCCAGATCGACCAGCGTGAAAATGGTGGCCGGGGGCAATTGGTCGAGCACGGCCAGCGCGGGCAGGGTGCGGCAGCGCGCATTGGCCCGGCGAATCTTCGCCAGCCTTTTCTCCCGGGCCTCGGCTTTGGCGGGATTGGCGGCGGGCGTGGTCGGGGCCGGGGCGGAAAGGGCCGGAACCCATTTGTTCAGGCCGGAATAGGCGGCGCCCGCGTTGAACAGCGCCAGCACCACGCCTCCCCCGGCCAGCGCCGCGACCCTGATCGGCCATGACCCGGTGACCAGCAGTTCCAGCGCCTTATAGCCTGCCCAGGCGATGGCCGGGATGGCGAGAAGCTGTGCCGCAGGTCCGGCCCGGATCTGCCAGAACATCAGGGCGAGCGCGAACAGCGTCATCAGCGTGACCGTCCCCCAGGCCCAGAGCCGCTCGCTGTCGCGCCGCACCGCGATGCAGCCGATGATTGCCGCCAGCGCCCCGCCGACCGGCAGGGCCAGCATCTGTATCGCGCTGCTCAACGGCTGGGCGGTGATCGGTTTCGCCTCGCGAATATGGGAAAGCCAGAGCTTCTCCAGCTCCGGCGATATCTGATAGGCGCCGGTGAAACATTGCGGCCATTGGCTATAGGCGAAGGCCGCTACGACAGCGCCCACCACGGCCCCTGCAGCAAGACGCTGCGGCCATGTGCGCAGCGGCAGCAGCGCCAGCAGCAGCATGCCGCCAGAGGCAAGCCCCAGCGTCGCCACCCAGACGGGCGAAAGCGCATCGCAGATGGGCAGGCGGTTGGCCTCGCTCGCAAAACCGGCGTAGAGCAGGCCGCTGCCGCCGCCCAGCGCCAGCGCGTAGGGAATCATGCGCCGCGCCGCGCCCTGTTTGAACACCCAGCGCAGCGCGATCAGCGCCCCCGCGCCGACCAGATAGACGATCATCTCCATGCCGATGGCGATGGACAGTGCACTGGCGAGCCCCGCAACGATCCCGCCGCGCAGCCATTTGCGATCGACGATCCCGGCCAGCATCACGACCGTCAGCGCCAGTTGCCAGCCATGATGATCGATGCGCAGCGGCATATACATGGCAAGACCCATGGGCGCGCCCAGCGGCGCCAGCGCGGCGATGATCCACGCGCCACCCGGCGGGATATCCGCCGCGAAAGCCGATGTCGGCGGCGCATATCGGAATCCGCCCTGTGGCGACAGCCGCCGGGTGATGAAGGCGAGCGAGAGCATCAGCGGCAGCAGGGGAAGCAGCGGCGCGATCGCGCAGGCCATCCGGTCTGCCTGCCCCTGTTCCATGAACAGCCGGAACAGCAGCATCAGCGCTGCTATCGGCAGGTCGACAAGGCGCGACCAGTGAATATTCGCACCTTCGGGCGGGTTCAGCCGATATTGGCGCAGGTCGAACCAGCCTTGCCCGGCCAGCCAGTCCCGCACCTGAAGATAGCGGATATTGTCATCCGTATCGCCGAGCGAGAACCAGTGGATATTGTCGGCGCGGATTTTCAGATAATAGGTGGCGATGCCGACCCAGATCAGGAAAACCACCCATTTCCAGTTGGCGTCGGCCCAGCGGAGCAGCGCATCGGTTGTTTTGCAAACCGCCCCCACCAGGCGGGCGGGTCCGGGCGTGAACGGCTTCATGGTATCGGCGCTTTCCCTCATTGTCGTCAGGGATTAGAGCGATCTGTGCAAAGCGCAACGGGGTTTGAGACGGAATGAACGGAGTGATGCGGCTCTGGCGGGATCTGCCGCCGGAAAGACGGCATTTATGTGTGCAGATACTCCGCTATGGCGTGGTTGGCCTTGGTGTCACCATGGTGCAGGCGGCGGTCTACTGGCTGCTCGCCGCGCGGGCGGGGGTGCATAGCCAGATCGCCAATCTGATGGGCTATATCGTCGCGGTGATGCTCGGCTATGTGCTGCACGGGCGGTTCAGCTTCGTCGATCCTGAACGAGAAGGCGGGGCCGCCGCCCATGCGGCCCGGGGCGCGCGTTTCGTTGCGGTGTCGCTGGTCAGTCTTGCGCTCAACGCGCTTTGGGTGTGGCTTTCCGTTTCATGGATGCGCTGGCCGGAATGGGCGCCGATCCCGGCGATGATCTTCGTCACGCCGGGGATCGTGTTCGTGCTGAACCGGCACTGGGTATTCCGGTAGGCGCGCATCAGGGGACGAGTGCTGACGCGGTACCGATGGGAAAGGCGCCAGTCCGTTTCCATCGGAAGGGGATCGTCAGCTATTGGCCATGGCGGTTTCGATGGATTCGCGCAGGCGTGCCACTTCCTCCCCGTCGCGTGAGAGGAAAGCCTGCGCTTCCGAGGAGGATGTCATCAGATAGAGCTGATATTCGATGACTTTCGATCGCACGAACATCCAATAGGCGATGCCGGCGCAGAGGATTGCGATGACCAACTGCGAAACCGGGCTTCCGTCCTTTTGCGTCGCGGAGCCGATTGCGGCGACCAGGAAGACCAGCGCGAGCAGGCCGAAAATCCATGCCCCGGCCTGCCCGTTCGGGCGATGCTCGCGTACCTCGACCGTATTGATCTTGTTGATCGCGTAGCTTTTCGCACCGAAGCGGGCGAAATCCTTATCAACGGATATCTTGTCACCGGATAGCTGCACCATTTTCCCCCCTGCCCGGAATCGGACGGTGGGAAGGATAATCGCTTACTCATCATGCCGTTATCGGGGATTGCTCCATAATGGAGCTGGACCGGCGGTCGCCACGACCGGGAAATCAGTGGACGAAGCGCGCGACCACGTCGCGATAGCTGCGGCTCACTTTCACTTGCGCGCCGGATTCGAGGACCAGAAAACATTCGCCGTTGGTATGCGGCTTCACCTGCCGCACCTGGGAAAGGTTGACGATGGTCGAGCGATGAACGCGCTGGAAATGGCGCGGGTCGAGCCGCTTTTCGAGATCCTTCATCGTTTCCCGCAGGATCAGCGAATTGTCGGCGGTATAGATGCACATATAGTCGCCCGCCGCGTCGATCCGTTCGATGCTGTCGACATCGACGCGGAAGATCTGGCCGCGATCCTTGATATTGATGAGTTTTTCGTACCGGCTGGACGAAGGGGCTTCCTCTTCCTCCGCCGTGAAGTTCGACATGGCTTCGGGCGCGACTTCGGCCAGCACCTCGCGCAGCCTTTCGGCTTCCTGCACCTGACGCTTGTCGGCCAGACGCTGGCGCACCCGCTCGAGCGCGTCGGCCAGCCGCTGTTCGTCCACCGGCTTCATCAGATAATCGACCGCCTGCGCCTCGAACGCGCGGATCGCATGGT
>JBFWKI010000046.1:0-10422 GCA_050252755.1 Sphingobium sp. | reverse complement strand
CGGGGCGAACCCGCTCCCACTGCTCGTCGCTTAATCCGTGTCGATCCAAGATGGCGCTCCCTTCGCCAGTCTTGAATCCGATCCGCGCGGAAAAAGGAATCCCTTAAATGTCCACACGCCTTAGTCGGCGGCGCATGTTCCGGGTGCGTCATCATCTCCTGCGCCATCGCTGGCTGGCCGTCTGGCTGGTCGTGGCGGCGTTGCTGATGAAAGTGCTCGTGCCCAACGGCTTCATGCCGGGCATGGCCAATGGCGTCATCGTGATCCAGCTTTGCACCGGTCAGGGGCCGCAAACCGCCCTGATGGCCATTCCCGGCAAGACGGGCGAGCAGGATGGGGACCATCGCACCAAGGCGGACATGCCCTGCGCTTTCTCAGGCCTGTCGGCGCCGTCTCTGGCCGCGACCGACCCGATTTTGCTGGCGATCGCCTTCGCGTTCATTCTCGCCACCGCCTTTCGCGCCGCGCCTGCCGCCCGTCCCCGGCGCGACAGCTATGTGCGGCCGCCCTCTCAGGGACCGCCCGCGACCGCCTGATCCCGCGCTCCATGTGAGTTTTCGCTCCATGTGAGCCAGCGCGTCCATGCACCGCCGGAGCGGCGCGAGGGACGCTGCCACCATATCCATGCCTTATTACCCATGCGGCGACGACGCCCGCTTGCCTGCCCGCCGGGCGGCGGCGGCCCGGAGCCAGATACAGGGATTTCCATGTCCAGATTCATGCTTTCGACGAGCAGCGCCATGGCCGCTGCCTTCATCCTGACCTTCCCGCTGTCCGCCCCGGCCTCTGCCGAGGATGCGGATCGGGCCGACCCGATCATCGTCAGCGCCCAACGCGACAAACTCCGGCTCGACAGTGAGAGCGACACCGGCAGCCGCCTCGGCCTTTCGGTGCGGGAGACTCCGGCGACGATCGAGACGCTGACGCAGGCCGATCTCCAGATACAGGGTCTTCGCACATCGCGGGAGGCGTTCAACGCCGTGGTCGGCGCGATTTCCGGCAATGTTCCGGGCAATCCGGCGGTGGTCGGCCTGCGCGGCTTTTCCGGTGGCGCTGTGTCCATCCTTCAGGACGGCGTGCGCGTCTCCACCTCCACCATGGTCACGCGCGACACCAACACATGGCATTTCGAGAAGATCGAGGTCATCAAGGGACCGGCCTCGGTGCTCTATGGCGAAGGCGCGTTGGCCGGGGTCATCAACAAGGTGACGCGCAAGCCGGTTTTCGACGGCGATCATATGGACGGGTTGCTGAGTTTCGGCAGCTTCGACACGCTGACGGCGGCGGGCGGCGTCAATCTGCGGCTTTCCGACACGGTCGCGGTGCGCGCCGACGCCAGCTATATGCGCTCCGACAGCCTGTATGATGTCGAGGATAACGACACGCGCTCGGCCGGGCTGACCGGCAGCATCCTGTTCCGGCCCATGGCGGACCTCTCGCTGCTGTTCGCGGTCGAACATTATGACGATCGCTATGACAGCAGCTATCAGGGCGTGCCGCTGGTCGCCGCCGCCGTCGCCCGCGATCCCTCCGACGCGCTGCGCAGCGCGGGCGGCCTCGTCATCGACAGGTCGCTGCGCCATCGCAATTATAATCCCGCGGGCGCCTATTCGGGGGCGAAGGAAACCACGCTGCGGTCCCGCATCGATTATGGGCTGGGCGACGGCTGGTCGATCGCCAATGACTTCACCTGGTACACCGCCCGGCGCGATTTCGTGCTGAGCGGCGACCAGATATTCACTGCCCCCAATGCGGATTTCCCGAACGGCAGCTTCGCGCGATCGGTCCAGCGCATCTATCATGATCATGATTTCTGGAACGAGCGGCTGGTGATCGCCAATGACCGCCTTGTCGGCGGGCATCGCAACCGGTTCAGCCTCGGCGCCGAATATAACAGGACGGATTTCATCAATCCGCGCCAGCAAAGCCCGGTCTATATCGGCCTTGCCGATCCCGTGCCGCCGGTCGACCCCTGGAATCCGGTGGTGGGCGCTTTTCCCGCCGGAAATATCTACACCACCACCAATGTCGTGTTCGACACCCGGCTCAGGACCGCGTCGGTTTTCGCTGAAAACGCCTTCAACATCACGCCGCGATGGTTGCTGGTGGCGGGCGGGCGTTACGATCATATCGAACTGACGCGGATCAGCACCAACCTCAATGCGGGCGGCGAAGTCACCCGCGCTGACCAGCGTTACGATCCCTTTTCGTGGCGGGTCGGCACCACCTATGACGTGACGCCGGGGGTGACGCTCTATGCGCAATATACGACGGCGGTGGCCCCGGTCGGGTCGACGCTCACCCTCTCGATCGCCAATAGCCGCTATCGCCTCACCAAGGGGCGTTCCTATGAGGCCGGGTTCAAGGCGTCCGCCTTTGACCGGCGGCTGACCGTGACGGGTGCCGCCTACCGGATCGAGCAGAGCGACATATTGACGCGCGATCCCCGCGATGCGACGCAGGTGGTGCAGGGCGGCGAGCAATCCTCGCAAGGTGTGGAACTCAGCATCGGCGCGGCGATTACCGACCGGTTCTCGCTGTCGGGCGGCGTTTCCTATACCGATGCCAATTATGATGAGCTGATCGAGGCGGGCGGGGTCGATCGTGCGGGCAACCGGCCGATCAACATGCCCTCGACCACGGCGAACGGTTCCCTGCTCTATACGTTCAAGGCGCTGCCGGTGACGCTGGGTGCCTTTGTGCGCCATGCGTCGGGTTTCTACACCGATACGGCGAACAGCATCTTCGTGCGCGGCCACAGCACGGTCGACGCCTCGATCGCGTGGCGGCTGGCCGATCAGGCGACGCTCACCTTGCGCGGGCGCAACCTGACCGACGCCTTTTATGGCGAATATTCGGGCTATCCGGCGACCAACATCTATATCGGCGCGCCGCGCAGCGTCGAAATCTCGCTTTCCAGCCGGTTCTGAGGAGTAAGGGATGGCCTCCGCCGCATCGTCGCCCCCGCCCGCGCAATCGCCCCCGCTCTACCGCGCGATCTGGCGGTGGCATTTTTATGCGGGGCTGATCGTCGCGCCGTTCCTGCTGATCCTCAGCGTGACCGGTGCGATCTATCTGTTCAACGACGAACTGAACGACGCCTTCTATGCCGAACTGCGGTTCGTCACGCCGCAGGAAAGCCGCCAGCCGGTGTCGCGGCTGATCGATGCCGCGTTGGCCGCCTATCCGGGGACGGCGACGCGCATCGACCTGCCCGCCGTTCCCGATCGTTCGGCGGTCGTGTTCGTCACGCCCGCATCGGGCGATCCGTTGCGTGTCTCGGTCGATCCGGGGACGGGCCGGGTGCTCGGCTCGTTCGTCTATGAACGGACGCTGGTGGGCTTTGCCGATGTGGCGCACGGGTCGCTCACCATCGGCACGACCGGCGATCGCATTGTCGAACTGGCGGCCTGCTGGGCGCTGGTGCTGATCGCGAGCGGCGTATATCTCTGGTGGCCGCGCGGCCGCAAGGGGTGGGCGGGCCTGCTGTTCCCGCGCCTCGGCAGGAAGGGGCGGCTGTTCTGGCGCGATCTTCATGCCGTGACCGGCTTCTGGACGGTCGCGCTGATCGGCTTCCTGATCGTGACGGGCCTGCCATGGGCCGGGGTGCAGGGCGACCTGCTCAAGCGGGCCTTCGCCGCCACCGGGATCGGCTATCCCGCCGCCAATCGCAATTATGATCCGCCCCGCAGCGTGCCGATGAAGGCGGCGCTGGGCGAAGCGCCCTGGACGCTGGAGGATGCGCCGATGCCCGCGTCCGATCCCCATGCCGGCCATCCGGGGCATGGGATCATGCCGGCGAAGGATAATCACCCGCCCGCGACCGTGACCGACGCGATCGTGGCGCGGCTCGCCGGTCAGGGCCTCGAGGGCGGCTATCGGCTGTTCCTGCCGTCCGGGCCGACCGGCGTGTTCACCGCCTATACCTATCCCGATCAGCCGCAGGGCCAGCGCACGCTCTATTTCGACCGCTATTCGGGCGGGCTGATCCGCGAAGTGTCATGGGCCGATTATGGCGCGGGGGCCAAGGCGATCGAACTGGGCGTGCAGCTTCACATGGGCAATTATTTCGGGCGGGCGAACCAAATGCTGATGCTGGTCCCCTGCATCGGCATCGTGCTGCTGGTGGCGAGCGGGCTTGTCATGTGGTGGAAGCGGCGGCCGCTTGGAACGCTGGGCGCTCCCCCCGCCGATGGCAGGCGGGTGGGGCCGGGCTTTGCGGCGATGATCCTTGCCCTTGCCCTGCTGCTGCCGCTGATGGGGCTGTCGCTGATCGTCGTCGCGGTGCTGGAACGGCTCGTCCTCTCCCGCATCCCGCCGGTTCGGGTCTGGCTCGGCCTTGCCGGTTCGCCGCCAGCCGGTTCGCCGCGCATCCGGTCATGGGAATAGCAGGGGCCTTCGCGCCCGGCCGCATCGTCCGGATTTTTGGCATCGCGTCGTTTTTCGCGGAAAAACCGGTTCCCCCTTTTCCGCGCGATGCTTTAAAAGACGAAAATCCCCCGCATGACCGGGAGTCGCCTGCGCCGCGACGCCCGAAGGCGGCGCGGCGGTTTTCCGCTGGTCGCCTTGTCGCGCCGTCACCAAGAGGAGCCAGTTGCCCATGTCCCGATCCTTGCTGAAACAGGCCTGCTATATCGACGGCGTCTGGGTGGCCGCCGACCGGGGCGGAACGATCGATGTGACGGACCCGGCGACCGGAGACAGGATCGCCACGGTGCCGGATATGGGCGTGGAGGAAACCAGACGCGCCATCGCCGCCGCTCGCCGGAGGATGGGGGCATGGGCCGCCCGGCCCGCGGGCGAACGGGCGGAGATATTGTTCCGCTTCCATGACCTGATGATGGCGGAACAGCAGGCGCTTGCCGAATTGCTGACCCGTGAGCAGGGCAAGCCCCTGCGAGAAGCGAAGGGAGAGATCGCCTATGCCGCCTCCTTCCTCCGTTGGTTCGCGGAAGAGGCCCGGCGCGTCTATGGCGATGTGATTCCCGCTCATGCCGCCGACAAGCGGATCGTCGTGCTGAAACAGCCGGTCGGCGTGGTCGGCGCGATTACGCCATGGAATTTCCCCAGCGCGATGATCACGCGCAAGATTGGCCCGGCGCTGGCGGCGGGATGTGGCGTGGTGCTGAAACCCGCCTCGCAAACGCCTCTGTCTGCGCTGGCGCTGGCCGTATTGGCGGAGGAAGCCGGTGTGCCCGCCGGACTGTTCAACGTCGTGACCGGCAGCGCGCGGGACATTGGCGGCGAACTGACGGGCAATGTCGATGTGCGCAAGATCAGCTTCACCGGATCGACCGAGGTGGGGCGCACGCTGATGCGGCAATCGGCCGAGACGATCAAGAAGCTCAGCCTGGAACTGGGCGGCAACGCGCCGTTCATCGTGTTCGACGATGCGGATGTCGATGCGGCGGTGGAAGGGGCCATCACGTCCAAATATCGCAATGGCGGCCAGACCTGCGTGTGCACCAACCGCTTTTATGCGCAGGCCGGCATCCATGATCTGTTCGTGGAAAAGCTGGCGCAGCGGGTCAGCGAAATGAAGCTGGGGCCGGGGCTGGACGAGGGCACCGATATCGGCCCGCTGATCGACGGCAAGGCGGTCGAGAAGGTGCGCGCGCATGTGGAGGACGCGCTGGCGAAGGGGGGGCGCCTGCTGACGGGCGGGAAGCCTTCGGCGCTGGGCGGCACTTTTTTCGAGCCGACGGTGATCGCGGACGGATGCCGCGACATGCTGCTCAACCATGAGGAAACCTTCGGGTCGCTGGCGGGCGTCACGCGGTTCGATACGGAAGAAGAGGCGCTGGCGCTGGCCAATGACAGCGAATTCGGGCTGGCCGGTTATTTCTATACGCGCGACCTGTCGCGGGTCTGGCGCGTGGGGGAGGCGCTGGAAACGGGCATGATCGGTATCAATACCGGGCTGATCTCCACCGAAGTGGCGCCCTTTGGCGGCGTCAAGCAATCAGGGCTGGGCCGGGAAGGCAGCCTGCATGGCATGGATGATTATGTCGAACTCAAATATCTTTGCATGGGCATTTGATCGGGGGAGGGGGAAGCCTCGCCTGACCCGAACCGGACGGGGAGGGGCGGGAGCATGAACTCCCGCCTCCCCATTCCCGGCCCCATTCCCGGCCTTGCGCGGATATCGCCGCTATCCCTGCACCCTTCGGACCGATCAACATTCAGAAGATGACGAGTCGAAAATGGTGATTTTCTGTGACCCGGAGCGCAGCGGACTTAAGGTCCGTGAGCACCGGAAGCGCGGAAAGTCGCTATTTGCAGGCCGTCAGGGCTGAATGTCGATCGGTCTTAGATGAAGGGATAGGCGCGGCCATAATAGCCATAGACCGATTCGCCATAGGTGCGGTCGAATACGGGGTCTTCGGTTTCGGTATAGCGCGGCGCATCGTCCAGTTGTTCCTTGGTGATGTCCACGACATAGCCGCCCTGTTCGGTTTCATAATCCAGCATGTCCCATGGCAGCGGATAATAATCGCTGCCGATGCCGAGAAATCCGCCAAACTGAAGCACGGCATATTCCGCCTTGCCAGTGCGCTTGTCGACCATGAAATTCTTGACCGAGCCCAGCTTGTTGCCGGCGCGATCATAGACGGCGGTGCCGTCCACCTTGTCTGATGCGATAAGCCTGTTCGTTTCGTCGGTTGCCAAAGTATCGGCCATGGTTTCTCTCCTGTCTTTGGGTCGGGAGAAGTGCAGAAATCCGCAGGGGATGTTGACCGCACCCCTCGGTTCACCAACAGGCGGACGGGGCGATGGTTCCGGCCCCGATGACAGGATCGGCCAGTGGTGCGCGAGGGCGGTTGAATGGCGATGGCGGCCCCGATCAAGGCGTGGCGGTCAGAGGCCGCGCCCGGATGATCCCGTCACAGGCCAGCGTCCGGTATTTCGGCCAGCAGGCAGGCGCGCAGGCCGGATCGATAATCCCCATGGCGCGGCGTCCAGCCCAGCAATCGGCGGGCGCGGCCATTGGCGACGCGCCGCCGCTCGCCGTAAAAGGCCGCCGCCGCCGGGGAAAGCCGCGCATCCTCTATGGACCGGAGCGGGGGAGGCGCGACGCCCAGCAGGCCGCAGGCATAATCGATCACGCAATTCTGGCTGCATGGATGATCGTCTGCGATATTATAGACGCCGGGCGGACCGGAAAGGCTGGCCAGCAGGGCCGAGACGATATCATCGACATGGATGCGGCTGAACATTTGCCCCGGCAGGTCGATGCGGTGCGCCGTGCCCGCCCGCACCCGGTCGAGGGCGCTGCGGCCCGGCCCGTAAATGCCCGGCAGCCGGAAAATGCGCGGGGATGGACGCAGGGCCGGGCGTAGCGATTGCCATCCCAGATCCGCCATGGCGCGCGCGCTGCGGCGGCCCGTGCCGATGGGCGCGCTTTCATCGACCCATGCGCCCGCCGTGTCGCCATAGACGCCGGTCGATGACAAATAGCCGACCCATGGGGCGGGCGCCGCCGCGATGGCCGCGCCGTAACGGGCCAGCACCGGGTCTTGCCCCGTCTTGTCGGGCGGTACGGACGACAGGATATGGCTCGCCCCGCCCAAGGCCCGTTCGATGGCGTCGCGGTCGTCGAATCCCGGATCGTCCGGCCCGCGCGCCTGTCGCCCGATGCCGGTGACGCGCCATCCTTCCTGTCGCAGATGGTCCGCGAACCGGCCCGCGCTGTAGCCGGGGCCAAAAATCAGCATATGTGGGGTCATCTGTCCCTATCTACGGCAAGATTTAGGGCAAAGCGCGAAAAAACAGGAGCAAACGGCCCGCCGGAAACCGCGCTTTTCCGTGGAAAAGTGCTGGTGATGTATTTTTGCATCAGATGAGCGCCCCTTCGACCTTGTCACGGAATTGAAACCCCTTCGTCGCTTCCGTGTCATGCGGCCTGTCTAGGGCGCCCGCGAAAGTGATCCACATAAAAGGGGTTTCCACATGTCCAGTTTCTACCGTGGTTCGTTGCGGGCGGTTCTTTTGCTCGCATCCTGTTCCCTGCCCGCCATCGCGCAGGCGGGCGATCTGTCGGGGCAGGTCGTCGACGCCAGCGGCACGCGCGCGCTGCGGGCCGCGAAGGTCGTGGTTTCCGAACTCAACCGCGCCGTCACCACGGACCGCAACGGCCGCTATGTGATGAGCGGCCTGCCTGCCGGAACCTATGAGGTAGAAGCGATCTATGTCGGCGCGGAGCCGGTGACGCAGACTGTTTCCGTGCCCGAAACCGGCCGCGTGACGGCGGATTTCTCCGTCGCCGCGGTGGGCGGGAATGAAATTCTGGTCGTCGGCCTCGCCGCCAATCAGGCCAGCGCCCTGTCGCGGCAGAAGGCGGCGGACGGCGTGTCCAGCGTGCTGACGCGTGACGCCATCGGCCAGTTCCCGGATCAGAATGTGGCCGAATCGATGCGCCGCCTGCCGGGCGTCAACATCCTCAACGATCAGGGCGAAGGGCGCTTCGTGTCGATCCGCGGCCTCGACCCGGAACTCAACAGCACGTCCCTCAACGGCGTACGCCTGCCCGCGCCGGAAAGCGACGTGCGCTCGGTCGCGCTCGACGTGATTTCGTCCGACATCATCGAATCGATCGAGGTCAAGAAATCGCTGACCCCGGACATGGACGCCGACACCATCGGCGCGTCGATCGAGATCAACACGACCAGCGCCTTCGACCGCAAGAAGGATTATTATTCGGCCAATCTGGAAGGCAGCTATAATGATTATCGCGACAAGGTGACGCCCAAGGGCGGCCTCGATTTCTCGACCCGCCTGACCGAGGATTTCGGTATTGCGGGCGGCATCAGCTATTATAAGCGCAGCTTCGAAACCGACGGCATCGAAACCGGCGGCTGGAAAACGGGCGACAATGGCGTCGATTATACCGAAGAGCCGGAATATCGCGATTATGACGTGACGCGGAAGCGGCTGAGCGGGGCGCTGTCCTTCGATTTCCGCGCTTCGGACACGACGACGCTGTATGCGCGCGGCAATTACAGCCAGTTCGACGATCAGGAATCCCGTCGCCGCACCATCTTCGTCTTCGATGAGGAACCGACTTCCGGCGATGAAAATGGGGCCTATTTCTCCGACGCCGATGGCGAAATCGAAATTCGCCGCGATATCAAGGACCGGTTCGAGCGTCAGCGCATCCGCACCATCTCGGTGGGCGGCGATACCAATACCGGCGACTGGAAATTCAGCTGGCAGGGCAGCTGGGCGAAATCGTCCGAGCGTGAGAATTTCTCGCTCGACCCGGCGCGCTTCGCGGCGAAGTTCGAGGGTGACGGCGTCGGCCTCGACATGGATTATTCCGACCCCCGCCAGATTTTCTATAATGTCACCAGCGGCGCGGATCTGGTCAACGACCCCTCGCTTTATGAATTCGACAAGCTGGAACTGACCACCTTGTCGGACAGCAAGGACGAGGAATGGGCGGCCAAGGCCGATCTTTCCCGCATCATCGCGATGGATGGCGGCACCTTCACCGTGCAGGGCGGCGTCAAGTCGCGCTGGCGCAAGAAGAGCTATGATTTCAACATGACCACCTATGACGGCTATGACGGGAGTTTCACGCTGGCCGATGTGCTGGGCAAGCAGACCTACCGCATGACCGATCTGGGACCGCTTCCCACCCATAAGGGCGCGACCGACTTCTTCCGCGACAATCGCGGCAATTTCGAGATCGACGCTTTCGATTCGGAACTTAATTCCCTGACAGCCGATTATTCGGTCAAGGAAGATGTGCTGGCGGGCTATCTGCTTGGCCGCTGGGATAGCGACACGTTGCGCGTCATCGGTGGCGTGCGCATGGAACGGACGTGGAATGAACTGAACGGCCAATATGTGATCGACGATGGCGACACCGTCACGAGCGTCGTCCCCGCGCAGTTCGAACGCCATTATACCGACTGGCTGCCCAGCCTGACGCTGCGCTTCTCGCCCCAGAACGACATGGTGTTCCGCCTTGCCGGGTATAAGAGCCTTGTGCGGCCGAAGCTGTCGAAAATGGCCCCCATCTTCGTCGTCAACGAGGATAATGAAGCCGATTTCGGCAACCCCAATCTCAAGCCCTATGAAGCGTGGAACTTCGACGCGGGCTGGGATTATTATTTCTCCGGCAACGGCGCGATCTCCATTGGCGGTTTCTACAAGACCATCAAGAACTTCATCGTTGACGCCAATTATTTCGACTATGAATTTGAAGGCGCCCTTTATGAGGAGTTCTCCACGTCGATCAACGGCGGCAAGGCGGAAATCCTGGGGATCGAGGCCAGCTATTCGCAGGTATTGGACTTCCTGCCCTCGCCGCTCGACGGCTTTCTGGTGCAGGCCAATTATACCTACACCTATTCCAAGGGCGATGTGCTCGACGAGGATATGAACTGGCGCACCATTTCCCTGCCGTCCAATTCCCGC
>JBFWKI010000045.1:0-10848 GCA_050252755.1 Sphingobium sp. | reverse complement strand
CACGGGGCGAACCCGCTCCCACTGCTCGTCGCTTAATCCGTGTCGATCCAAGATGGCGCTCCCTTCGCCAGTCTTGAATCCGATCCGCGCGGAAAAAGGAATCCCTTAAATGTCCACACGCCTTAATCTCTGATCGCGCGACGGCGTTTTCTGCCCCAGCCCTGGGAGCTGGGCGGCAACGCCTCCGATGAGATCGACTCTACTTGCGCTGTGCGGACGGCGCCAACGCCCGCAACCCACTGATCAGCGTGTCGAGCCGCTGTTCGGCTTCGCCTTGATCAGCCTCGGGATAGGCCGTCGCGACGCGAGCGCCCCAACAGCCTAAATCGACCGTCGTGAGGCTGAATTCAAAGGGAACGCCTTCGCGGCTGCCGCGGAACCGTCCGCGCCAGACGGCATCCTTTGGCATGTCGGGAAGAACGACCGGCCTCTCGGACAGCGGCGTGCTTTCATCGAAATAGCTGCGCGCAAGCACTTCATGATCGTATAATGCTCCTTCGCCGACATTTGCTCGATATGAACCAGCGAGATGCGGGCAACGATCGTCGAACCGTGCACTGGCGAACGATATTCGACGGAAACATACTGGCCGCTGGGATCATATCCCTGCTCGGCTACGCGGGTGAATCCGGCGAGCATATGGGGAAAGCGCGCACCGCTTCCCACATGCACCAAGGTCCCGTCGGAATCGAGGCGGAAGCCCGCCGGGGCGGTCGCTTCGGCGGCAGCGGGCGCCGACTGGGCGGCGGTGTGAATAGAAAGCCCAAGAAGAACACTCAGAACGAGCGGCGCAAGACGCCTGAGACGCGTCTTCCTTTTCATTCGGGAAGCTTCGCCATGATGATGGAGGCGATCGCCATCACCAGACCGGCCGTCAATCCATACAGGAAAATGACGTCGATCGACTGACGAATTCTGTCCAGGGCGTGCATGGAGATTCTCCCCTTTGTGGTGAGAAAAGTTTCGCGCAGCCGCGCTGTTGGGCATATTGGTAGTGTTACTGAGGCGGCCATCACCATGTGCCTGCTTATGCCATCGTTCCGATCGTCCGGCGGAACCGCGCGAGCGCGATCAGGAAAAACACTGCACCGATCACGGCGATGGCAAGGAACTGGGGCCAGACCACGTCGAAGCTCGCTCCCCGGTAGAGAATCGCCTGCGCCATTCTCACAAAATGGGTGGTGGGCGCGGCGAGCATCACCGTTTGCACGAACTCGGGCATGCTCTCGCGCGGGGTCATACCGCCGGACAACAGCTGGAGCGGCAGCAGCACGAGCATCAGCAACAGACCGAACTGCGGCATCGAGCGCGCGATCGTGCCCATGAAGATGCCGATCGACGTGGTGGCGAACAAATGCAGCGCCGCACCCGTCAGGAACAGCGGGATCGATCCCTCGATCGGCACCTTCAATATTCCTTCGACCACCACCAGCAGCGCGAAGGCGCAGGCGAGCAGGACGACCAGCCCCATCGCCCAGACCTTGCTCGCCATGATCTCGAACGGCGTGATCGGCATCACCAGCAGATGCTCGATCGTGCCATGCTCGCGCTCGCGGATCAGCGCGGCGCCGGTCAACACGATCGAGAGCATGGTGACGTTGTTGATGATCTCCATCACCGACCCGAACCAGCTTTGCGCGAGCGTCGGGTTGAAGCGGGCCCGCAGGGCGAGATCGGCGGGCGGCGCGGCCGTGGCCCGCGTTCCCTTCATGAACTCCGACACCTCGCCCTGGACGATCTGCTGGATATAGCCGCCGCCGGTGAACGCCTGGCTCATCCGCGTGGCGTCGATGTTGAGCTGGACGGTCGGCTGGCGGCCGGCGAGGACGTCGCGCTGGAAATCGGGCGGCAGGTCGAGCGCGAAGGTGTAGCGCCCGGCGTCCATGGCAGGATCGACCTCACCTAGGGAGATCAAAGCCGGCTGCGTGAAATGCGGCGGATAAAAGGCTCCGGTGATCCGGCTGGACAGCGGCGACTGATCCTCGTCGACAACCGCAATCGGCGCCTTGTTCAGTGTCTCGGGCATGGCGGAGGCCGCCACATAGATGCCGAGCGAGAAAGCGTAGACGATCAGGACCAGCATCATCGGATCGCGCCACAGGCTGCGCAGTTCTTTGACGCCCAGACGTCCGATATTGGCGATATGCCGCATCTCAGCCCTCCTGCTTTTTCAAAAGCGCGACGGACAGTGCGAGCAGCACCGGTACTGCCACGGCCAGCGCCAGAAGCGGCTGACCCAGATCGCCGAAGCCCAGCCCCTTGGAGAAGACGCCCCGACAGACGGTGACGAAATGGGTGGTCGGGAAGATGCGCCCGACGAACGCGCCGACGCCCTCCAGCGACGAGACCGGATTGATCAGCCCGGAAAACTGCACCGCCGGCAGGATGGTGCCGATCGCGGTGGCGAACAGCGCCGCGATCTGGCTGCGCATGAAGATCGAGAAGAGCAGCCCGATCGCGGTCGCGGACAGCGTGTATAGCAAGGCCGCCACCGTCATCGCCAGCACATTGCCGGTGATCGGCACGCGAAAGACGAGCAGCGCCAGCAGCACCAGCAGCACATAGTTGAGCATGGCGAGCGCGACATAGGGAAGCTGCTTGCCGAGCAGGAACTCGATCCGCGTGATCGGCGTGACATAGAAGTTGATGATCGAGCCCAGCTCCTTCTCGCGCACGACGCTGAGCGCCGTCAGCATCGCCGGGAACAACAGCAGCAGGACGGGGATGACCGCCGGCGCGATCGCGACCAGGCTCTTGACGTCGGGATTGTAGCGGTAGCGCGTCTCGATATTGATGAGGCCCACCGAGGGCCGAGCGCCAAGCTCTTGCACGGCCATCTCTCCCAGCCATTGCGCGTGCAGTGCCTGGATATATCCCTGCACGGTCTCCGCCCGCATCGGCATGGCGCCATCGATCCACACGCCGATCTGGACCGGATCGCCGCGGCGCAGGTCGCGCGCGAAACCCGGTGGAATCTCGATCGCAACGCTGAGCTCGCCATCGCGCATGCGCCGGTCGAGCTGCGCATAATCGGTGATCGGCGGGCGTTCGATGAAGTAGCGGGATCCCGCAAGATTCAGAGCATAATTCTGGCTGGTGGTCGTCCCGTCGCGATCGAGCACCGCGAACGGCAGGTTCTCGACATCCAGGCTGATGCCATAGCCCATGATGAACATGAGCAGCACGCTTCCCAGAAGGGCGAGCGTGGCGCGGATCGGATCGCGACGAAGCTCCAGCGCCTCGCGCCGGGAATAGCTCAGCATCCGTCGGCGGCTGAAGGTGCGGGAAAAGGACGAAGCAGGCTCAGCCTTTGTCTCGGTGGCCGGCGCCGCGGCCGCCACTCCCGCCTCCGCCCTTTCATCTCCGCCCGCCGCGTCCTCCAGATAGCTGATGAACGCATCCTCGAGGTTCGTGCTGCCGCGCTTCTCGACGATCGCCGCCGGCGTATCGCTGACCAGCACCTTGCCGGCATGCATCAGCGAAATCCGGTCGCAACGCTCGGCCTCGTTCATGAAATGGGTCGAGATGAAGATCGTCACCTTGTCGCCCCGCGACAGGTCGATCATCATCTGCCAGAACTGATCCCGCGCGATCGGATCGACGCCCGAGGTCGGCTCGTCGAGGATCAGCATTTCAGGCTTGTGGATCATCGCGACCGCGAGGCTGAGGCGCTGGCGCTGGCCGAGCGGGAGCGCGTCCGGCAGCGCGTCCATGATGTCGGTCAGGTCGAAGCGTCCGGCCATCTCCTCGACCCGGGCGGGAATCTCTTCCGCCGGCACATGGAAGAGCTGTGCATGCAGCTCGAGATTCTGCCGGACCGTCAGCTCGGAATAGAGCGAGAAGGCCTGGGACATGTAGCCCACGCGCCGACGCGTCGCCACGTCGTCATTCTCGACTTCGCGCCCGAACAGCCACGCTTGGCCCTCGCTCGCCTTGAGCAGGCCGGTCAGCATCTTCATCGTCGTCGACTTGCCGCAGCCGTTCGAACCCAGGAAGCCGAAGATTTCGCCGCGCTCGATGCGGAAATCGACATGATCGACCGCTGTGAAGTCGCCGAACCGCATGGTCAGCCCCTTGGCCTCGATGGCGATCTCGGTCTCGCTCCCGTCGCTGCGCGGAGGGATGGTCACGGGCTTGTGACCACGCCGGCGCTCTTCGGGCAGCAGGGCGATGAACGCCTGCTCCAGGCCGTCGGTGCCGGTGCGTTCATAGAAATCCACCGGAGTGCCGGTTGCGAGGATCTGCCCCGCATCCATCGCCACCAACCAATCGAACCGCGCAGCCTCCTCCATATAGGCGGTGGCGACCAGCACGCTCATCCCAGGCCGGTCGGCGCGGATGCGGTCGATCAGGTCCCAGAACTGCGCGCGCGACAGCGGGTCGACGCCCGTGGTCGGCTCGTCGAGCAGCAGGAAATCGGGGTCGTGGATGAGGGCGCAGCACAGCCCGAGCTTCTGCTTCATGCCACCGGAGAGCTTGCCGGCCGGACGTTTGCGGAACGGCGCAAGGCCGGTGCTCTCGGTGAGCTGGGCGATCCGCCGCTCGCGTTCCTGTGCATCCTGCCCGAACAGGCGCGCGAAAAATTCCAGATTCTCGTCGATGGACAAGGTCGGATAGAGATTCTTGCCCAGGCCCTGCGGCATATAGGCGATGCGCGGACAGACCGCTTCGCGGTGGCGCCGGTCCGCCATATCGCCGCTAAGAACCTCGACACTGCCCTCCTGGATCACGCGCGCGCCGGCGAGCAGCGAGAACAGGGTGGACTTGCCGACGCCGTCGGGGCCGATCAGCGCGACCATGCGTCCGGCCGGAATTTCCAGATCGATGCTGTCGAGCGCCCGCGTCCTGCCATAGTGCAGGCTGACGCCCGAAAGGCGTGCCGCCAATTCCGGCGAGGCGCCCTCCGACATGCCGGGCGCGGTCATCGCGACACGTTGACGGTCAGCTTCGCCGGCCATTCGGCATCGCGGCTGGTCCGCACATAGGCCATGCCGGGCAGCCCGGTCTTGACCTGGGTGATGTGGCGATCGAGCAGGGCGGGATCGATCCGCGCCTTCACCCGGAACATCAGCTTCTGCCGTTCGCTTGCCGTCTCGACGGTCTTGGGCGTGAACTGCGCGACATCGGCGACGAACGACACCTTGGCCGGGATCACATAGTCGGGCGCGGCATCGAGCACGATCCGCACGTCGCTCCCCAGGGCCACGCGTCCCGCCACGGTCTCGGGCAGGAAGAAGGTCATGTAGACGTCGCCGAGATTGACGAGGTTGAGTACCCGCCCGCCGCCGGCGACGACCTCGCCCGGCTGGGCCACGCGATACTGGACCCTTCCGGCCACCGGAGCGCGCAGGTCGCTGTCGCGGATATCGGCCTCGATCCGCTCGATCGTAGCGCGGGCCGCATCGACGTTCGAGCGCGCGCCGATCACCTGGCTGCGCGCGGTGCCGATGGCCGAATCGACCGCCGCCATCTGCGCGCGCGCCGCCTCGACGGCGGCCGTCGCGCCTTCGACCTGCGCCTGATCGTCGTCGCGCTCCTGCACGGCAGTGGCGCCCTCGCGCGCCAGCGTCTCCGAACGCGCCAGCCGCTTGCGCGCGGCGTTCAGCTCCGCCTCACGCTGCCGGACGGCGGCAAAGGCGGCCGCGCGCTCGCTCTGGCGCTGCGACACCTGGCTTTGCGCGATCAGGATGGCGTTGAGCGCCTGGGCGAGCTGCGCCTGTGCCTCGGAGCGCTGGGCGTTGAGGACATCGATGTCCATATGCGCGACAACCTGTCCCGCCTTCACGAAGTCGCCCTCGTCGGCGACGATGTCGCGTATCCGCCCAGGGGTTTTGGCGGAGATGTCGATCTCGATCGCCTCGATCCGGCCGTTGCCGCCAATGATGCCGTCTGGAAGGTCAGCGGGCTTGAGCAGCAGCCAGAGGATGATGGCCACGGCAACAATGGCCATGGCGATGCCGCCCCTGATGATCCACGTCTTCTGGGGCATCGTCATTGCACTGGATTCCTGGTTTCAGCCGTGTTGATGTCGAAGGCTGGATTCTGGATGAAGCCCCCGCCCAGAGCCGCATAGAGGGCGACGGCGCTCCCGAGATGGGCGCGGCGAAGCTGGACAAGCGTCTGCTCGGTGTCGAACAGGTCGCGCTGCGCGTCGAGGACTTCGAGATAGGCCGAGCGCCCGTTGTCGAAACGCAATTGGGCAAGGCGCGCGCGTTCCTGAAGCGCCGCGAGCATCGTGCGCGTCATTTCGATCTGGAGGCCGAGTTGCCGGCGCCGGACCAGGGCATCCGAAACATCGCGGAACGCGGCCTGCACCGTCCCTTCATAGTCCGCGACGGCAATCACCTGCCGGGCCTTCGCGACGTCGAGATTGCCCTTGAGGCGTCCGGCGTTGAACAGCGGCAGGCTGATGGTCGGCGTGAAGTTCCAGGAGAGGCTTCCATCCCTGAACAGACCGTCCAGCTCGCTGCTCGCCGTGCCGAAGGCGCCGGTCAGGCTGATATTGGGAAAGAAGGCGGCGCGCGCGGCGCCGATATTCGCATTGGCGGCGCGCAGGGAATATTCCGCCGCCACGATATCGGGCCGGTTGGCCAGAAGCTCCGACGGCAGGCCAGCGGGAAGCGCCATCTCCGGGGCCGATTCGGCAAGACCGAGCGGCCCGGGCGGGATGTCGACCGGACGCCCGACCAGCAGCGCCAGGGCGTTGCGATTGACGTCGCGATCCTGGTCGAGCGCCTGCAGCGCCGTCTGCGCCTGCGCCAGCAGGGTCTGTGCCTGGGTCATCTCGAGCTTCGAGCCCGATCCCACCTCATACCGCCGGCGTAGGATGCGCAACGACTCCTCGCGCGTCGTGATCGTCCGGCTCGCTAATTCCGCGCGCTCTTCATATTCGCGCTCGAGCAGATAGCCGTTGGCGACCTGGGCGATGAGGTCGGTCGCGATCGCGCGCCGCGCTTCCTCCGTCGCCAGATATTGCGCCCGCGCCGCCTCGTTGAGGTTGCGCAGCCGGCCCCAGAAGTCGATCTCCCAGCCGGCGCTCAGCTGGGCGTAGATCTGGTTGCCGGTGACCGCCTGGCCCGTCACCGACAGATCGGCGGGGGTTCGTCCCCGCGTTCCGGTCGCCACGGCATCGAGTTGGGGGTAGAGCGCCGATCCCTGGATCCGCCACGCCGCCCGCGCCTCCGCGACGCGCCCTGACGCGATCCGGATATCGCGGTTGTTCTCCAGCGCAGCAGCGATCAGCGTGCGAAGCTGCGCCTCGCGGAAGAAATCATACCAGCCGATCCGGGCGATGGACGGCGAGCCGGAGGCCGATGCGGCATAGGTTTGCGGAACGGGCTGCGGCGGACGGACATGCGCCGGCGCGAACGAGCAGCCGGCCAGAAGCATGGACGCAGCGAGACAGGCTGCGCTTATCGCTGGCCGTCGGTATCTGGCCAATGTGATCTCTGGAACGGCCATATCGTCGCGCACTGCCCCCTGGTTCGGTCTTCAAATAGGCAGCTCCCGCCCGGGGGACCGGGCGGGAGCCGTTGTTCGCCGTGAGTTGCGACCCTCAGGCTGTCGCGGAAACTTTTGCAGGCGCCTTCGCCTTCTCGGGCTCGGCCACAGATATCTGCTTGGCCAGGGGCTGGAACCACGTCCGGAACGTATCGGACAGTTCCTGCTGGTTGGTCGTCTGCGAGAGCAGATCTTTCCAGCTACCCTGCCATTCGTCGACGGCCGCCTTGATCTTGCTCACCGAGGCCTCCCGGCTCTTTTCGACCTCGCCGAGCAGGCTCGTGACCGCGTCGCTTCTGAAGCTCGGGACAGTCCCCGGCTTCAGTTCCTTGAACTGATCGACGAAGAGGGTCGCCGCCTTGCTGCCGATCTGTGCATACTCCTCGCCACCGCTCCGGGCGATCTCGGCGAATTTGAGGACAAGCTCGCCATTGGCCTTGGCAAGGGCGGTAATCTGATCGAGGGGATAGCTCATGGGTCAGGTCCTTTCGAGAATCGAGGCGGGAGGAAAAACAGTTTCCGTTGCGATGCTGCGCTGCGATATGAGGGATTGTCCTTACGCACGATGGCAGACGAGGCTCAGCCATTGGCGATATATTGCCCTCCGTTGATGGTAAGCACCGAGCCCGTGCAGAAAGCCGCCTTTGGCGAGGCGAGATAGGAGACCGCTTGCGCGACCTCGTCGGGGTCGCCGAGACGGCCGACAGGGATGCCGGCGATGATCCCGGCGCGCACCTCCTCCTTGACGGCGGCGACCATGTCGGTGTCGACATAACCGGGACAGACCGCGTTGACGGTTATGCCGCGCGCGGCATTTTCCTGAGCCAGCGCCTTGGTGAAGCCGATCACGCCCGCCTTCGCCGCGGAATAGTTGACCTGCCCTATCTGGCCCTTCTGCCCATTGATCGACGAGATGTTGATGATCCGGCCGAAGCGCCGCTCGCGCATGCCCTCGATGATTGCGCGGGTCATGGTGAACATCGAGTCGAGGTTGTTCGCCAGCACGGACCGCCAATTGTCCCAGCTCATCTTGTGGAAGACCCCGTCGCGGGTGATGCCCGCATTGTTGATGAGGATGGACACCGGCCCAAGCCGTTCTTCGACCTGGGCCACGCCGTCCCGGCAGGCCGCCTCGTCCGCAACGTCCCATTTGAACACCGATATGCCGGTGTCCTGCTTGAACCGGGCGGCGGCGGCGTCATTGCCATGATAGACGGCCGCCACCTCATGGCCTTCGGCCTTCAGCGATCGGGCGATGGCCGCGCCGATCCCGCGCGTGCCACCGGTTACGAGTGCGATATCCGTCATGATCGTCCGGGTCCGTTCCTGTTTCAGATGCGCCGCGAGGTTTCCCCCACAGCTCCTCCCCGGACAATGCGTATGTATACTTAGCGGTTTTGTTATCGCCTCCTGGCGATACCGGATCAAGTCAAAACTCATGCAAGACCTGGATGATCGGGTTAGAGACGGTTTTATGACAAGAGCAACATCAACCGGACGTGCCAGGCGCCTGCCGCCGCGTGACCCCAAAGGGGGCCGGCCGACGCAGGAAATCGCGGCGCTACTGGGCGTTCATATTCTTGATGTGGCGCTCGAACAGTTCATCGCCCATGGCGTGGAAGGCGCCAGCATGGAGGGGATCGCGATCGCCGCCAGCGTCTCCAAGCGCACGCTCTATTCCCGGTTCGGGTCCAAAACGGCGCTGCTTGTCGCTGCCGTCGAGCATGGAATCGCGCATCATCTCAGGCCGATCGCATCGACCATTCCGGCCGGCTCGACGCGGGACAAGCTGCTCCATGTCGGCAGGAAAATCCTGGATGCATCGCTCAAGCGTGAGGTTATCGGCCTGGATTCCCTGATCAACTGGATCGCCGATCATGAATCGGAAGCCGGCCAGGCCAAGCCTTCGATGGGAGCCAAGGCGGGAATTGCGATCATCCAGTCAATTCTCGAGCAGGCCCATCGCAACGACGGCAGCGACAGCTCGGTCGACCTGTCGTTCCTGGCGGCGTTCCTCTTCGACGCGTTCGTCACAAGCCCGCGGCAGCGCATTCTCCTGCGGCATGAGCTGGAAAACACGTCTCGCGCCAAATCCGACTATCTTGAGCGCACCATGAATCTCATCGCGCGCGGAATGCCCTTCCTGGACGAAGACTGTTCCGGTTAACTCCATGTTCGATCCTGTTGGACATGGACTCCGACCGCAAATCTGGCACCATGGCGTCGCCCCGATGCATGAGCACGAGCAGGACGCCGTCAAAGATGGCCTGTGCTGACCGACGGCAACGGAGCGCTATGATCAACCAAAGGACAGGTCACTGCTCATAGTCCTCACCAAGGTAGAGTCTGCGCACATCGGGATTGTGAAGCACCGCGTCGGGCGTCCCCTCGAACAGCACCCTTCCCTCATGGATGACATAGGCCCGGTCGACCAGTTCGAGCATCTCGTGGACATTATGGTCGGTTATGAGAACGCCGACGTCATGCTGCTTGAGGTCGCGCACCATCAGCTTGATATCGACGATCGACAGGGGGTCGATGCCGGTAAAGGGCTCGTCCAGCAACATGATGGCCGGCTTCGCGGCCATCGCACGAGCAATCTCGGTGCGGCGGCGTTCTCCGCCTGACAAAGCCGGAGCCGGCGTATCGCGGACATGGGCGATGCTGAATTCGGCGAGCAGCTCATCGAGGCGCGCCGCGATCACCGCGGGATCATCCGTGCGGCACTCGAGCACCGCGGTGATGTTTTCCGCGACCGTCATGCCCCGAAAGACCGATGGCTCCTGCGGAAGATAGCCCAGACCCCGTGCCGCGCGCCTGTCCATCGGAAGCGCCGTGACATCCGCTCCGCCAAGCAGGATCCTGCCGGCATCGACGCTCGTCAAGCCGATGATCGCATAGAAGGAGATCGTCTTTCCGGCGCCGTTGGGACCAAGCAGCCCCACGATCTCGCCCGGTTTGACGTTGAGCGAAACGCCGTGGAGGACCTTTCGGGCACCGAATGATTTTTCGATCCCCACAATCGAGAGCCCTTCGGCCGCACCGGCGGAACTCTGCAATTCGCCTAGTCGACCGGTCACCGGACCGCCATCCGTATGAACAGACGTGCCGCTATCCACGGCTCTCCGGTTCCCCTGCGAGAGTGGGTTTTCCAGAAAGCTCGCGATGAGCATGGGCACGCGACACCTTATCGGTTGCGTTCGGACCGGAGCGGCGTCGACGGAAGATCGATCGCCGCCCCAAGCCTCTTCGCTCAGGAGACGGCTTCAAGAGCCAGGGCAACGCCCTGCCCGCCCCCGATGCAAAGCGTGACAAGCCCGCGCCTGAGCCCGTCGCGCCGCATCGACT
>JBFWKI010000044.1:0-13092 GCA_050252755.1 Sphingobium sp. | reverse complement strand
GAAGAAATCGGGAACGGTCGTGTCGGTATAGCTCCACGCATAACCGCCATATCGATCATAATGCGTATATCCCAGCCGCGCTTCAAACCCCGGCAGCCCTTCCGGCGTCCACAGCAATTTCCCACGGATCTGGGTGGAATCGAGCGGGTTTTCATCCCGGTTGCGCGTCGGGTTCCAGGTAAAGCCATCCGCATCGCGCTTGTCCACCGAGACCCGGAAGGCCAGACTGCCCGGCACGATGGGACCGCCCGCCGCCACGGCGAATTGCCTTTCCTTGCCCTTGGCGAACATCGCCCGCGCCCGCATATCCCATTCCATGCCGGGTTCCGCCGTCTTGACGATGATCGCGCCCGCCAGCGCGTTCAACCCCTGCAGCGTCGATTGCGGGCCGCGCAATATCTCGATCTGCGCCACGTCCCACATATCGGTCGGCGCGGCCTGAACGACCCCGGAAGGGAGCGCCGCGCCATCGACGAAGATCGTCGCCAGCGCCGCGCCTTCACCGCCCATCACCCCCCGGTTGGCCATGCCGCGAATCGTGAAGCCCGCAACGCCATATGTCTCCGACACATTGGCGGTGCGCTGGAGCACGTCCTGCAAGGTCAGGAGATTTTCCTGCTCGATCCGCCGGGGCGTCGTCACCGCAACGCTGGTCATCGTTTCCTGAAGGGAACGGGCCGCCTTTTCGCCGGTAACGATGATATCGCGGCCATGATCGGCCTGATCTTCTTCGGCGGCGGCTGCGCCATTCCAACATAATGCGGCCAGACCGACCGCCCCCCACAAGCCTCTGCGTGTCATGGATTCCCCCTGATAATCCCCTTGATACCCAAAGCGCGTAAAAATATCGGTATTGCGAGTCAATATCATATATTGAGTCTGAGCGACAGCAGGGCGAAATTCAGCCTGACTTTTCCCCGCGACCATCGAGACGCAGACGAAGGGGACCACCTTCCATCAGAAGAGGCGGCGTTCGAACCATAGGCTTTAGACGTTCCGCAGGATCAAATGGAAACCCTGCATATATCATCACGGCCCGTCGGAGCGATTTCCGGCAAAGTCCTGAACCAGCGAAACGTCCTGAACCAGCGAAACGGATTGGAACGCTGGCTCATCCCGCCTTTTCAATCGCCAGCCTGTCCCCGGATCAGATCAGCGCTTTGCCGGTTCGGCGGCCTCCTTCAGGCGCAGCGCATCGCGGATGGTGTAGAAAAGGTCCGTCTGATCGGTCAAGCCGAGCACATTTGCGGCTCCCGGACCATAAGCCGCGATACGCAGTTGCGTGCCGGTATGCCCCTGCGCGGTCCCTTCGGAATTGCCATAGCTTACCGTCATCACGCTGCCTTCGCGCGTATTAAGCGCGGCCGTCAGGCCCGGCGCGCGCGTCCCATTCGCTACGATCTGGCTGGAATGGGCATGATCGGCGGTGACGATGACGAGCGTTTTGCCGTCGGATTTCGCGAACTCCAGCGCGACTTGCACGGCTTCGTCCAGATCCACCGTCTCGCCGATCTGGCCGCAGGGATTGGCCGCGTGATTCTGCTTGTCGATCGACGCGCCCTCGACCTGAAGCAGGAAGCCATGGGGGTTGCCGCGCAGCAGATCGATAGCCTTGCGGGTCATGGCAGCCAGAGCGGGCGTTGCCGGTCCCCGTTCCGGATTATCGGCGCAGGTGATCGCGGGCTTATCGATATTGCCGTGATAACTGGCGATCGGGCCTGTCCAACGGACCGGCATATTCTCCGGCGCGAACAACCCCAGCAACGGCTTTTTCGCATCGGCACGGGTCACAGAGGCCAAGGCCTCCGCGCTTTCAACCACCTGAAAACCACGGGTGCGGGCCTGTGCCAGCAGGCTCTTCCCTTTCCAGCGGCCGCCGCGCGCAATCTCCTGGAAACCCGCCATTCCTCCCCCAAGGGTGACATCGGGCCGCGTTTCCAGCAATTGTTCCGAAATCGAGCCAAGGCCGCCATTCTCAATGGCCGCTTCAGGGCAATTCTTGCTGGTAGCGGTGGGCGCCTGACAGCCACGCAGCGCGATATGGGCGATTTGCGCCGCAGGGGTTGCGTCCTGAATGGCGGCGGTGGAGACATTGCCCGTCGCCAGCCCGGCCGCCTTCGCCAGTTCGATCAGCGTCGCATGCGGCTGTCCGGTCACATCCACGCCGATCGCCCCGTTATAGCTTTTCACGCCTGTCGTCCAGGCGGTCGCCGACGCCGCTGAATCCGTCACATAATTGGGCTTCCCGGTCGTCCGATCGAGCGAATAATGGGTATATTGCCCGCTGAAAGGCAGCGCATCGATGCCCTTGAAACTGCCTCCCGCCCCTTCGGCGTAATTGCGGGCGAGCGTGATTTCGGAATCGCCCATGCCGTCACCGATCAGCAGGATCACATTGCGCACTTCACCAGAGGCCAACAGCGCCCGATAGGCTTCCGTCCGATCGCCCGATCCCCGCCGCGCGCCGCCCGGAGCGGCCACGTCCCCCTTGGCGGCGCGGTCCAGCAGGTCCGGTGCGGGGGCCGTAGCGACTTGCGCAACGCCAGCCGTCGTTGCGGCGCAGATCATACCGACCAGAAGAGGGAGCATCAGCGCAGTGGATTTTCGCAATTTAACAACCTCTTCATGGAGTGACGAGAAAAGCCTTTGCAACCCGGATCGACATATTTCCCCCGGTCAATTCGACCATCGAGGAACGCCCGCCCGGCCAAGCTTTTCCCGGTGCTGTTGGTGATGACAGCGCGCATAGGCCTCATTTATTGCACAAAAATTACCCTCTGGCAGGGCGGGATGGGATGAGCCTGTGGTTCCCCCGTTTGCGCGATGGCGAAGATTTTCATCGGCTCCTCAAACAAGCCCGATAATTGCCTTGACCTTCCAGCTGCCCTATTCAAGAATTATTCGCAATAAGGAGTCATGATGCAGGAATCTTCCGCCTATCAGCTGGCCGACTGGAACGGACCCAATGGCGAGCGCTGGGTCGCCAACCAGAGGCGTCTCGATGCCATGCTCGCTGTTTTCGGCAATGCGGCGATCGCGGCCGGAGCGGCGGCGACGGGCGAGCGGGTTCTCGATGTGGGCTGCGGCGCGGGCGCGACCAGCTTCGCCCTTGCCGAACGCGTCGGGCCGCTGGGGCATGTGCTCGGCATCGACATATCCGCGCCGCTGATCGCCCGCGCCGAGGCAATCGGGCCGCATGGCAGGCCTGTCGCCTTCCAGCTTGCGGACGCCGCGACCGCGAGATTCGACGGCCAAGGCTTTGACGGGCAGAACTTGGACAGTCAGGGCTTCGACCTGATCTTCTCCCGTTTCGGGGTCATGTTCTTCGATGATCCGGCGGCGGCGTTCCGCAATCTGCGCCGGGCGCTCAAGCCGACCGGGCGGCTCGCCTTCGTCTGCTGGCGGGGCGCGAAGGAGAATGACTGGGTGCGCCTGCCAATGGACGCGATCCGTCAGATCGTGGCACCGCCCCCGCCGCCCGACCCGGACGCGCCCGGCCCCTTCTCCTTCGGCGATCGGGATCGGGTGCGCCGCCTGCTCACCGAAGCCGGCTTTGCGGATATCCTTATCGAGCCGTTCGATCACGCCATCCCCTTCGGCGCGGGCGCGACGCGAGAGGCAGCGATCGACGATGCGGTCGAAATGGCGTCCGAAGTCGGCCCGCTATCGCGCCTTCTCGCGGATCAGCCCGACGCCGTCCGGTCCCGCGCGAGGGAGGCGGTCCGCGCCGCCTTCGCCACCAAGCCCGGCGAGCAGTCCATCCTGATCGAGGGTGCCGCATGGATCGTCACCGCGCATAATCCTTAGGACGCCCCCTGCCGTCCGATACCAGACGGATCACCCTCAACAAGTCATGAAACGGTAATCAGCATATCCTAGGAGGCCGCCAGATAAAAATATCGGTTGCATCACGGGAATTAATCATGAAATATCTGACCATAAGTGCATTAGTTGCGCTACAGATTTCTGCGTCCTCATTTGCGATGGCGCAAAATTCCATTTCACCTGATTCAAATATTTCTGTCGACGATACTATCATCGTAACCGGCACCCGCGATACGACGAGAACGAAATTCGACGCGCTTGCCCCTATCGACGTCCTTTCGTCCAAGGCGATCGACACCAGCGTCTCCAACGATCTTTCCGATACATTGGCGCAACTTCTGCCCTCTTTCAACGTGCAGCGCCTCACCGGCATAGACGGTCAGGCCTTCGTGCGCCCCGCCACGCTGCGCGGCCTGTCCGCCGACCAGACGCTCGTGCTGGTGAACGGCAAGCGCTATCATCGCTCCGCCATGCTGGGCACGCGCGGGGCGCAGGCGGTCGACCTCGCCACCATCCCCAATATGGCGATCAAGCGGATCGAAGTGCTGCGCGACGGGGCCTCGGCGCAATATGGCTCGGACGCCATCGCCGGTGTCATCAACATCATTCTGGATGACCAGCCCGGCATGGAAGCCTTCGGCCAGTTCTCGCAATATCAGGAAGGCGACGGCGAGAATTATCAAACCGGGGCGCAGGGCGGCATCGCGCTGGGTGAGCGGGGCAGCATCGTCTTCACCGGCGAATTCAACAAGTCCAACGCCACGTCGCGCAGCCGTCAACGGCCCGACGCGGTCGCGTTTCAGGCCGCGCACCCGGAACTGGACCTGCCGAACCCCGCGACGCGCTGGGGGCAGCCGGACCTGCGATCGGTACGCGCCGCCGTGAACACCCATTATGACTTTGCCGACGCGGTCACGGCCTATGCATTCGGCACGATCGGCAGCGGCGAGGGCGTCAACGACTTCAACTGGCGCAACCCGGACAGCACATCGAATGTCTACGGCAACAGCGCGGCCTTTCCCGGCTTCAATTTCGCCAGCATCTATCCGGCCGGTTTCACCCCCCGTTTCGGCACCAAGTTCGACGATATTCAGACGAATGGCGGCCTGCGCGGCGCGATCAGCGAGCAGTTCACCTATGATCTCAGCGCATCATGGGGGCGCAGCCGCATCAATTATAATATGCGCGAATCCCTCAATGCCTCGATGGGTCCGCTCAGCCCGACCAGCTTCTATCTCGGCCGCCTGCAACAAAATGAGTTCAACCTGAACGCCGATTTCGTTTACCGCCTGCCCGCAGGGCTGGCCGAGCCGGTCAACATCGCCTTTGGCGCGGAGCGGCGCAAGGAAACCTATCGCGTCCTTCCCGGCGAACCGGCTTCCTATGAGATCGGCCCGGGCGCGGCGACGGGCCTTCTTCCCAGCAGCAACGGCTTCCCCGGCTTCAGCCCCATTAACGCAGGCAAATGGTCGCAGACGAGCTATGCCGGTTATGTCGATGTGGAAGCCAAACCAGTCGAAGCGCTGACCCTCGGCGCTGCGGGCCGTTATGAAGATTTCTCCGCATTTGGCGACACGTTCAATTACAAGCTGTCCGCCCGCATCGAACCGGCCAGCGGCATCGCCCTGCGCGGAACCTATTCCACCGGCTTCCGTGCGCCGACCCCGGCCCAGCTCAACTCGATCAATTCCAGCCAGGGCTTCGACACGACCACCTTGCTGACCTACACCGCTGGCCGTCTGTCCCCCAGCGATCCGGTCGCCATCGCGCTGGGCGCCCAGCCGTTGAAGCCGGAAAAATCGCGCACGATCACCGCCGGTCTGGCTTTTCAATCGACCTTCGGCCTGACCGCCACGATCGATCTTTACCAGATCAAGCTGCGTGACCGGTTCGGGCAATCCGCTGGCATGGCGGTGCCCGCCGATCTGCCCAACCCCTTGGGCTATACCAATGTCAGCTATTTCACCAACGACTTCGGCACCCGCACACGCGGCATCGACGTGGTGCTGAACTATACCAGACCGGTGGGTCCGGGGACCGCAGACATCAATCTGGCCTATAATTATAACCAGACCAAGGTGACGAGCGGCACCTCCGCATCGATTGCGAACGAAACCCAGCGGGTTCTGTTCGAAGAACGCCTGCCCCAGCATAACGGCACAGCCTCGCTGGGCTATCAGGTGGGCCAGTTCGGCATTCAGGGCCGGGCACGCTATTACGGCCCCTGGACCGATGTGAGCGGCAACGCGACCGGCGATGTTTTCCAGCGCTTCGGTTCGATGGTGCTGGTCGATCTGTCGGCCAGCCTTCAGGTGACGCCGAACATCTCGATCCGCGGCGGCGCGGAGAATATCTTCAACAGCTATCCCGACGAGGCGACCAGTCAGGCCGCCCGCGGTCTCATCTATCCGCGCAGCGCGCCTTATGATACGGACGGAGGCCAATATTATGTCCGTCTGGGTCTGAACTTCTAAGGGCTCATCTCATGGTGACTATCGGCCGGAGGCAGATGATGATGGCTATTGCGGCAACACCGATGGCGGCGCGGATCGACGCCGCCATCGCCCAGCCCGCTAAAGCCCAACCCGCCATCCCTCAGGCCACCGCCATCCGGCCGGATGATGATGAAAGCTATTGGGCCGGAATTGCCGGCCAATATGACGTGACGCGCGACGTCATTCAGCTTGAAAACGGCAATTGGGGCATGATGGCCCGGCCGGTGCTGGAACACTATGAAGCCGCCGTGAGGCGGGTCAATCGCGAGACGAGCTATTATGCCCGTCGCGGCATGATCCCGGATCTGATCGCGGTGCAAAAGCGGGTGGCGGCGAAGATGGGCGTCGCCCCGGAAGAGATCGCCTTCACCCGCAATGCGACGGAGGCGCTGAAGGCGTTGATCGGCGGCTATAACCGGCTGCGTCCGGGCGATGCCGTCCTTTATGGCGATCTCGATTATGACAGCATGCAGGCCTGTTTCGACTCTCTGAAACAAAGCCGTGGCGTGGATGTCGTGCGGATCGCGCTGCCCGAACCGGCCAGCTATCAGGGCTTGATCGACAGCTATGAAGCGGCGCTCAAGGCCAATCCCAAAATCCGCCTGATCCTGCTTACGCATCTGAGCCATCGGACCGGCCTTGTCGTTCCAGTCCGGGAAATCGTGGCGATGGCGCGCGCGCGCGGCGTGGACGCGATCGTCGATGCCGCCCATAGCTGGGGTCAACTCGACATCCGCCCCGCTGATCTGGACGCCGATTTCATCGGCTTCAACCTCCATAAATGGTGGGGGACGCCGCTCGGCGTCGGGGTCATGTATATCCGCAAGGACAAGGTCGGGTTGATCGATCCCGACAGCGCCAACAGCCCGCCCTTCGCCGCCAGAAGCACCTCGCGGGTGCACACCGGCACGGTCGATTATGCCGCCCTGTTGACCGTACCCGCCGCGCTCGATTTTCAGGATTCGATCGGCGATGGCGCGCGCACGGCTCGGCTACGGCATCTGCGCAATCTCTGGACGGAAGCGCTGCGCGGCACCCCCCGCCTGGAGCTGCTGACCCCGACCGATCCCCGCCTGCACGGCGGCATCACCTCCTTCCGTTTCGCCGGGCACACCAGCGATGCGGACAATATCGCCATCGCAAAGCGCCTGCTGGATGAACATCATATTTTCTCCGTTTATCGAAATGGGCCAGCGCGGGGAGCCTGTGTGCGGATCAGCCCCGCGCTGTTCAACAGTGCAGCCGATATGGGCGCGTTGGTAACGGCCATCAGGGCGATCTTGCCGTCGGCCTGATCGCTATTCCATGGCCCTGCCGGATCGGGCGAGCGCTTCGGCCACTATAGGCGGAATATCATTGCTTTAGGACCGATCGACAGCGCCCTGCGGCCGTCTGCGATTCCAGCCCTGAAGATCCGGGCATGGATAGCGATGACGCCGTCAAATTTCTCGTTGACCTCAATCCGCGGTTCGGCATGCGGCGGGATCAACCTGCAAACTCTACCCGCCGGAAATATGCTGGAACTCGATCGAACGTGCCGGATAGTTTGCAGATTAAAAGTTCAACGCTCTTAACGTCCATGGCGCAGATCATCCTGCGCCGACCTCAGAAACTGGCGTATGCTGGCGATTTGCTCCTCGGTCAGTTCTTCAAAGTCCGGCATGCCCGCAGATACCAATATTCCATCCTTCACCACCGATCGAAACGCTTCCTCGTTGAGCGGAACGGGCGACCCCCGCAAGTCCGGAGCGGTGCCCGCCGATTTCACATAGGCACCGTGGCACTGCACGCAATGACTGACATAAAGGTACAATCCTTTCTCCGCGAGAACAGGATCGGGCCTGTAATCATTATCCTCCTGCGCTACCACGAGAGGAGCTTTATAGTCTGGAATGCTCGCCTTGCCGTCCAGCACGAAGGTCAGTACACGGCGCGGCTGGCTGCGGTAATCCACGGCGACCGGTGATTGATATTGCGAAATGCCGGCGCTCGTCCCGATGCCCGCTATCACCGTGATATATTGCCTGCCGCCCGCCCGATAAGAAATGGGCGGGGCCAGCACCGGCACATGGGCATCGAACGACCACAGGATTTCGCCCGATCGCGCGTCCATCGCCCGGAACTCGCCGCCAAGATCGCCCTGAAAGACGAGTCCTCCACCGGTCGCGAGGATGCCGCCGGTCCAGCCGCCGGGCGATGGGCGTCGCCAGACCTCCTTACGGGCCTGGGGATCCCAGGCAATAATCGCGCTCGACGGACCGGATGTCTCCCCATCCACGCCGAAGCCCATGTTGAAGCCAGTGCCGAGCAAATTGCCGGAAGGGCGCTTCCACCCCGCCCCGAAGCCGCGTGGATCATAAGTGAAGCCGATATCCGATATCGGGAGATAGATGAGTTTCGATTGCGGGCTGAACGCCGATGGCAGCCACGTATGCGCACCATTGGGGCCGGGGTAGAGCGGGAACGGCTTGTCATCGCGAAACCGCACCGCCGGATTTTCGACCGGGCGTCCGGTTTTGAGATCGATGCTCTTCGCCCAGTTGACTCGCGCCACCTGCTCGGCTGAGAGAAGCTCTCCATTGGCGCGGTCGATAATATAGAAAAAGCCGTTTTTCGGCAATTCCATCAGCACCTTGCGTATCTTTCCGTCGATCGAAAGATCGGCCAGTTGCATGTCCATCGACGCATTGTAATCCCAGCTTTCACCGGGATTGAACTGATAATGCCACTTATATTCCCCGGTATCGGCGTCGAGCGCGACGACCGAGCACAGGAAAAGATTGTCCCCCTTGCCTTCACTGCGAAGCTTGTAATTCCATGGCGCGCCATTGCCGGTGCCAAGAAATATAGTGTTGGTTTCGGGATCATAAGTGAACGTGTTCCAGACAGTGCCGCCGCCGCCATATTTCCACCATTGCCCCGCCCATGTGCCTGCGGCGACCTTCATCGCCTTGTTTTCAAAGCCCTTGGATGGATCGCCCGGCACGGTATGAAAACGCCAGAGTTGTTTGCCGGTATCGGCATCATAGGTGGTGACATAACCCCGCGTGTCGCCCGCGTCGGCGCCGCCATGGCCGATGATGACCTTGCCCCCGAACACGCGGGGCGCGCCGCTGATGAAGCGATAATCGTCCTTGCCGACCGTCAGCACGCTCCATATTTGTTTACCGCTATGCGCATCGATGCCGATAAGGCGGCCATCCTGCGTGCCGACGATGATCTTGCCATTCCAATAGGCCAACCCCCTGATGCCCCAACCCTGCCGCAGCTTGAAGCCGGCCGCCTGCGGCGCTTCGGGGTCGAAGCTCCATAATTCCGTTCCCTTTTGCACGTCGAAGGCGCGCACGATGCTGTAACCCGTCGCGGTATAAAGGACGCCATCGACAGCGATTGGCCCGCTCATCGGATTGCCCGGCGGCAGATCATAGGACCATGCAAGACCCAGATTGCCGACCGTTTGCGCATTCACCTCGTCAAGCGGGCTGAAATGCTGCTCTCCATAGGTGCCCCCATAAGCAGGCCAGTTTTCACCATTGCTGCCGTCCAGCAGGCCGGTACTAACCTCGATCTGGCGGATCGCCTCCTTGCTGTCCTGCTTGTCATGACTACACGACACCAGCACCAACATAGCGGCGGCGGGCAAGAAACGCTTCATCATCGTCATCCCTGCATCCCTCACCCTCGCAAATGAGGCGGCGCGTCATCGAGGATGATCGTCTTGGTTTCGAGGAAAAGATGAAGCCCCTCCGTCCCCCCTTCCCGGCCAATGCCCGATCGCTTGAATCCACCGAACGCCATCGAGAAATCGGTGCGGAACGCATTTTGCCCGACCGTGCCGGACCGCAGCACACGGGCGGCGCGATAGGCGCGCTCGGCATCATGCGTAAAGACCGAGGCGTTGAGACCGAAGGCGCTGTCGTTGGCGGCGGCAAGCGCGGCATCCTCATCCGCGACCGGGATGACCGAGACGACCGGTCCGAAAATCTCTTCCCGCGCGATGGCCATGCTGTTGGCGACATTGCCGAACACGGTCGGCTCTACATAGAAACCACGATTGAGGTTCGCCGGGCGCTGCCCGCCCGTCGCGAGCACGGCTCCTTCCGCGACGCCCTGCGCGATGAAATGCTCCACCCGGTCGCGCTGCCGCGCCATCGCGAGCGGGCCGACATCGGAATCCGGCGCCATCGGATCACCGACCCGCAACGCGGAATAGCGATCGGCCAGCGCCGCCACCATCGCGTCATGGCGATGGCGCGGCACGATCACGCGTGTGAGCGCCGCGCACACCTGCCCCGCCATCAGGCGCGGGGTCATGGTGAGCGCGTCAGCAGCCTCGTCGATCGCCACATCGTCAAAGATCACCGCCGCCGACTTGCCGCCCAGTTCCAGCGTGCACCGAGCGATGCGCTCGCCGCAAATGGCCCCGATCCGACTGCCCGCCAGGCTCGATCCGGTGAAGCTCACCTTGTCGACCCCGTCATGCTCCACCAGATATTGCGAAACCTCGCGGTCGGCGGTGAGCATGTTGAACACGCCCGGCGGCAGGCCCGCTTCCTCCGCCAGTTCGGCCATCAGGCCCGCCTCGCCCGGCGCTTCGGGCGAAGCCTTGACGATTATCGTACACCCCGCGAGCAATGCCGGCGCGACCTTGTAGACGATGAGCGAAAGCGGCGCGTTCCAGGGGATGATCGCCGCGACGACCCCCACCGGTTCCCGCACGATCAAGCCGAAAGCGCCACCCGATAATGGCTGGCGTTGCTCCTCGAACGGGAAGCTGTCAGCGAGCGAGGCATAATAGTCGAACACCCCGCCCAGCGCGGGGGAGAACTGACTGCTGAATGTGTGGAGATTGCCGACCTGATGGGTCCAGAGCGCCGCAAAATCGTCACCCCGGCGACGGACCGCCTCACCCAGAGCAAGGAGATAATCCGCGCGCTCCTTATGGCTCAGGCGTGGCCAGGGGCCATGGTCGAACGCCTGACGCGCCGCCTGCACCGCCGCCTCGACATCCTCGCGCTCTGCCATGGCGACGGTGAAATATCGCTCCTCACTGGCCGGATCGATCACGTCGAAGCCTGCGCCGCGGCCCTTCCGCCAGCCACCGCCGATATAAAAGGCATCAGGATTTTTCAGGGGCACCCGGCTCACGTCAGAAGTGATCGTCATGATGATTTATCCTTTATTCAAAGGAACATATGTTTTCAGAATTGGTATGCGGGGAGACGAACCGTCAACCCGTCCAGATCATCGGACAAAATAATCTGGCAACTCAGGCGGCTGGTCGTCTGGGCCGCATCGGTGAATTCCAGCAGGGCCAGTTCCGTCTCGTCCGTCGCCATGCCGACTTTGCCAATCCAGTCGGGATCGACATAGATATGGCAAGTCGCGCAGGCCGCCATGCCACCGCAATCCCCATCGATGCCCGCAATCATATTGTCACGCGCGGCATTCATGACCGACGCGCCGGGTTCGGCCGTGACGACCCTTTCCGCGCCATCGGCTTCGATAAAATAGACCTGGACCATGATTTCATCCTATGAGAGCAGCGTGCGGAAAAGTGGGAACCGGCTTTCCACGGAAAACGATGCGATAACAAAAGCGAGAGCATGCGGCATGCGTCGGATTTACCGTAATTCGCGCTATTTTCGACGGATACGCACGGGCAGGCTGGAAATGCTGCGGTTGAAGTTGGAGGCGACGCGTTGCGCCGGGCCGGTCGTTTCGACCCAGGCGAGACGTTGCGTCAGCTCCTCCCACAGCACGCGCAATTGCAGTTCGGCAAGGCGGTTGCCCATACACCGATGGATGCCAAAGCCGAACGAAAGATGCTGGCGTGGATTGGGGCGATCGACGATCAGCCGATCGGCGTCAGAAATGACATTTTCATCCCGATTGCCGGAATAATACCACATCACGACCTTTTCGCCCTCGCGGATCATCTTGCCGCCGATCTCGGTATCGACAAGCGCGCGGCGGGCCTGATGCAGGATCGGCGTCTGCCACCGCACCGCTTCCGGCACGAAACTGTGGATCAATCCCGGGTCGGCGAGCAATTTGCGGAACTCGTCGGGCGATTCATTCAGGCCGATGATGCTGCCCGACATGGTATTGCGCGTCGTATCATTGCCCCCGACGATCAGCAGGATCACATTGCCCAGAAACTGCTCCGCGCTGATCCCCTGCATGGTGGGAGAATGGGCGAGGATGGAGATAAGGTCGGTACGCGGCTCCGCCTTCGTCCGCTCCTCCCGCAGCGCCAGCATCCATTCGGCGCATTCGCGGATCACCTCATTTTTCTGGTCCCAGCTTTCGACAAGGCCATCGCCGGGTGATCCGGTCATGAAGTCAGACCAACGGGTCAACCGGTGGCGTTCCTCGAATGGAAAATCCAGCAAGGTCGCCAGCATATAGTTGGTAAGGTCGATGGAGACTTTCTCTACCCAGTCGAAATCCTCATTTTCCGGCAGGGCGTCGAGAATCTCTCCCGCCTTTTCACGAATAACCGCTTCGAACCGCGCCAGATTGGCCGGCGACACCACCGGCGTCACGGCCTTGCGCTGTTCGTCATGATAAGGCGGGTCCGTCGCGATAAAACCATTGATCGGCACGCCGTCATCCGTGCCTCCCCCCGCGAGAAACTGCTCATCTAGGTTTCGTGGACAAAGGGCACCCATAGCAATGCTGATGCGAGGCTGACGAAGCCGAGGTATGAGCTTTTGCTTTTGTCGTAACGTGTGGCGACGCGCCGCCAGTTTTTGAGTTTGTTGAACAG
>JBFWKI010000043.1:0-13492 GCA_050252755.1 Sphingobium sp. | reverse complement strand
ATGTGACAGCATCCGGCGACATTAAAATGAAGGGGAGAGAGTGATGGAAGCGGTAAGCCAGATCGCGCAGGCGCCAACCGTGGCGATGCCTGAGCCACTACAGACCATTTTTTTCTGGGTGACGCTAGTCCTTGCCGGCGCGGTTTTCGCCTATTCGCTGAAACTGGCGCGCCGGGACAATTCCCTTGTCCCTCCCCTCATGGTGGTAGGCGCTTTCATCTCCATCATCCTGGAAACACTGGTGGGCTATCTGGGGCATGTGACGCATCCGTCGATCGGCAGCATCGCGTTGTTCAGTGCGGTCGACCGCGTCATTCCCTGGCATATCGCGCTGGGATACACCTTCGGCTTTGGCGTCGTCTATCTGGTGATCTATAGCAAGGCGGTCGCGGGCACGATCCGAACCAGCCTGATCTGGAAAACCGGCTTCATATCGGTTCTCTGCTATTATTTTGGCGAGATTGCGGGCGTCTCCACCGGGCTTTGGGTGTATTTCGAACCCGCGCCGCTGTGGATCTGGAAGATGACGGCGCCCATGACCTGGTCGTTCATGAATTCCAGCGCGGAATTGTTTGGTGCTGCGTTGATCGTGTTCCTGCTGCCCCAATTGACGGGCGCGCGCCAGTTGCTGGTGCCGGTGCTGGCGATGATGGGGACATTGATGGGACATTTCGGCACCAATTTCATCCTGTTCAACGTGATAAACTCTTCCGCGCCGCGCGCGGCGATGGAAGCGGCCGGTATTGCCACGCTCCTGCTTGCCATGGTGATGTGGTGGATCTCGGCGCAGCTGGCGACGGCCAATGTCCGCGGTTCCGTCAACAAGGGATAATCCGATGCAGCTTCAAACGATCGATAATGAGTCACTGATGGACGTCAAGGCGCTGCGCGTGGCGGGCAATGATCTGGTGATCGAGGGGCGTATCATGGGCGCCCTGCCGATTCAGGCGGTGTTGACCCCCGATCAGGCGCGGGCCGCGCTCAAACTGCTGGACTTCAAGACGGTGCTGTTTTTGCTGACGATTTTGTTCCGGCGCGGAAAATAACGGCGATCATCGGGCCGGCATGGGGCCGGATGAGGCCGCAGTGGCGTCCAGTCCGGCTGACGCCGGCGGCCGCAAGCTATCGAAACGACATTCCAGAGAGGGAAATATCGTGCAGTCAATTCATGTCCCAGACGAATATCCGATGAAGGATTTGCCGCCCGAAAAATGGTGGAGCGAAAATTTCTTCGTCGGCCTGGCTTGCTTTGAAACGAAAGTGTCCGTTTTTTACAGCATCGGCCGCTGGCATAGCGAACCGACGCTGTGGCGGGAAAATATTCTGGTCGCTTTTCCCGATGGAACGGTCGCGTTCCATCGCGGCTATGGCCGGGCGAGCGAAGAGGGCGCGGTCAGCGGCGGGTTGTCCTATTATCGCGTGACCGAGCCGGGCCGGCGCGCGGCACTTCGTTTCGATGGCCCCATGGTGCGGTCCACCGCCATCGACCTGATCGAAAACGGGCCGCAAATAAGCGCGTCCGAACGGTGCATCATGGATGTGGAACTTGTGGCTGCCGCCCCGCTCTGGAATATGAAGGGGGATTCGCTTCAGGCCCAAACCATGGCCGGATCGATGCATATCGACCAGATTTGCAGATTTTCAGGCACGATTTCCTACGGGGACAATAGTTTCGAAATCCGGGATGGCTACGCCATTCGCGATCATAGCCGCGGCATTCGCGACGTCAGCAAATATGCCGGACATAATTGGCTGAACGGCCTATTCCCGAGCGGCCGGAGTTTTTACGTCTATATGATGAAAGCGGAGGATGGCTCCCTCGGCATGTCCAACGCCGCCATATGTCAGGGCGAGCAGATCTATCCGGCCAAGGTGACGCACACCCAGTTCGTCGACAAGGAAAATGGGTGGATGAAGCCGCACCGGCTGATTCTGGAAAGCGAACTGGGCGAAATGGTCGTGGAGTTCGATGCTGCTTTCTCAACCCTGCCGACGGCCATGGTTCATCCCTATGACACATGTGCCGGGCGCGCGAAAACGCTGGATATCAGCCTGATGTTCGATGAAGGCGCGGTCATTCACTGGAACGGGGAACAGGGTCAGGCCTGGACGGAGCGGGGCTTTTCGGGCGCCCGCGGTTGAACGGCTGACGGCTGAACCCCCTTCATGGCCGCTGGCAAAGGGGACGGGCGGAAGATGTGTGGCATAGAGAGGCGATAGTTGCTGTCGGAGAAAACCATGTCCTTCTCATCCTATCGCCATCCCGCTGAAGTGGCCCTGGCGGAGCCATCGAAACCGGCCATCATCATGGCGGATAACGGGAAAATCGTCACCTATGCGGCTCTGGTTGATAGAGCCAACCGCGTTGCGCATGCTCTTGCGCAGGCGGGGATGGAGGAAGGCGACACCATCGCCTTCCTCGTCGAAAATAGTGAACGCTATCCCGAATTGATCTGGGGCGCGAAGAATAGCGGTCTGCGCTATATATGCATGTCCACGCATCTCAGCCCCGGTGACGCGAACTATATCATCAGGGATAGCGGCGCGAAGGCGCTGATCGCCAGCCATGCCCTGGCGGGGCTGGCGCAGGCGGCCACGGATGAACTGGCGACAGGCCCGCTGCCCGGGCCGCAGCTGTTCATGATCGGCGGCGGGGCGGGGCGCTTTGCCGATCTGGATGCCATTTTGCCGCATATGTCCGACCAGCCGTTGCAGGGCCGCCGCCGGGGGCCGTCCATGCTCTATTCCTCCGGTACGACAGGTCGCCCCAAGGGTGTCATGACGATGTTGCCGGATGTCGGGCCGGATGTCCCGCCTCCCCGTTTCGCGATGCTGCAAAAGCAATATGGGCTGGGCGCCGATACGGTTTTCCTCAATCCCGGCCCATTTTATCATGCCGCCCCCAATCGTTTCATGGTTTCGACCCAGCGGGCTGGCGGCACGGTGGTGGCCTTCGAGCGGTTTGCCCCGGAACCGGTGCTGCGCGCCATCGAGACGCATCGCGTGACGCATGGTTTCTTCGTGCCGACGATGTTCGGCCGCATGCTGGCCCTGCCGCAGCAGGCGCGGGACCGGGCCGACACCCGCACGCTGCGCCACGCAATCCACGCGGCGGCGCCCTGCTCCATCATGGTGAAGCGGGCCATGATCGACTGGTGGGGACCGGTGATCGACGAACTTTATGCGGGGACCGAGGCGTTCGGCCATAGTTTCATCACCTCGGCCGAATGGCTGGCGCATCCCGGATCGGTGGGCCGACCGGCGGAGGGGTGCCAGTTGAAGATCGTCGATGAAGCGGGAAACAGCCTTCCCGCCGGGGCGCAGGGCCGCATCATGATGTCCAATGGCCTGCGCATCGCATATCATGGCGATACGGACAAAACCGAAGCCTTGTATGACAAGGATGGTTTCGCATCGCTCGGCGATATCGGCTATGTCGACGAGGACGGCTATCTCTACCTGACCGACCGGGAAAGCCACATGATCATTGTGGGCGGCGTCAATGTCTATCCGCAGGAGGTCGAGCGCTTTCTCGCGGAGCATGACGCAATCGAGGATAGCGCGGTGATCGGCATTCCCGACGCGGACATGGGGGAAGAGATCAAGGCCGTCATTCAGCTGAGGCACGGCTTTGCGCCGGACGCGAAGATGGAGGCGGAGATCATCCGTTTCTGCCGGGACAGCCTGTCGCTGTACAAATGTCCGCGTTCGGTGGATTTCGTCGATCAGTTGCCGCGCAGCCCGATGGGAAAGCTGTCCAAGAAAGACATCAAGCAGCGTTATTGGCAGGATATCCGGCAGTCGATCTGAACGACGCGCATCGTGCCGGTCCGGCCCGTGCCGGACAGGATCGCCTTGCACATTGGCGTCGTTGCGGCGGCGTGGCGCGGCTTGTCATGATCGCGTTCGCTGTTTGCGGCTGAACCATAGGCGTCCTAGCGATATTTTGGTGGCGGTTCGTGTTCTGGCGTTTCGATATCCTGTCAGACCGCTCTCCCCGGCAATTCCACATCATTACGCCACGACCGGCTCCAATATTCGGATGCTTCCCGCATCGGCGTCCATCTCCGCCTGAACGCCGACCGGCATGCTCAACTGGTTGCCGATATGGCCGATATTCGCGCCAGCAAATGCCGGGACGCCCAAGGGACGCAGATATTGATCGAGCAACTGCGGAACGGTGAAACCGGTATAATCGGGGATGCCGATCGTGCATGCCCGGCATTGCCCGAACACCACGCCCGCCAGCTTCTTCAATATCCCGGCGAGGGCAAGCTGGCTCAGCATCCGGTCGATCCGATATTCGGCCTCGTTCACATCTTCGAGAAACAGGATCGCCCCCTCAAAATCCGGCAGCCATGGCGTGCCGACCAGCGCGGTGAGCACCGATAAATTGCCGCCCAGCAGGCGGCCCCTCGCCGTGCCGGGGCGGATCGTCGTGATGGACCGGCCATGCTCCATGCCGTCAAGGGCCGCAGGCGCCGAGGCGGGAAGGGGCGCGGGCAGGAAAGTCGGCGTGTCTCCCGCAAAAGCCAGCCGCCAGAGGCTTTCCCAACTGGTCGCCTGCCAGCTATTGGCGGCATTAGGCCCGTGGATGCTGGGGAAACCCGCATGGGCGGCAAAGGCAAGATGAAGCGCGGTAATGTCGCTGAAACCGATGAGCAGCTTCGGATTGGCCCGGATGACGTCCCAATCCAGATAGGGCAGCAGCCGCGCGCACCCCCATCCGCCCCGCATCGCAAAGACGGCGCGGACATCCTTATCCTCGAACATCGCATTTATGTCGGCGGCGCGGTTCTCATCCGTGCCGGCAAGATAGCCGTAGCGGTTCGCGACATGCCGCCCCACCTTGGGCACCAGCCCCATGCTGGCTATGGTGGATTTCACCGCCTCCACCTCGAACATATCGTCGCTGAAACCCGCCGGTTCGATCAGCCCCACCATATCTCCGGGCCGGAGGCGCGGCGGGCGTCTGGACGGGCTGTCGGCCCAGACCGGCAAGGGCAGCATCAGGGCCGCTATCAACCCCCCCAAGCCGCCAATCGTCGAACGCCTGCTGATCATGATATGCGCTCCTGCCCGTGGCTGCTTGCCCGTTACACTATCCTTGCCGCGCCTTGCCGCGTGCCGTCAGGAAATATGGCTGCGCAATTTCGCGGCCTCCCGGCGCCGTTTCTTTTCGAGCAGCGCGAGGCTGACCGTATCGACCGCGACGCTGTCGGCCATCACCGCGCCCCTCGACCCGATCGGCAGATCGGGACCGATGGTCGAATCCACCATGGTCTGCCGTTCCGTCTCGCTGTTCACCTCCGCGCCGATCAGCACCGCGAAGGAGGAGAGAAACAGCCACATCAGGAAAATAACCACGGCGGCGAGCGACCCATAGGTCGCGTTGTAATTGGTGAAATTGGCGACATAAAAGCCAAAGCCCAGCGTTATGCTGAGCCACAATATGGTGGACAGCACCGATCCCACGGACAGCCAACGCCATTTGGCCGCGCGTCTATCGGGGGCGAAACGGAAGAAGATGGCGAAGGTGAAGCTGACGAGGCTGCCCGCCAGCACCCATGTCGCGACCTGCACCAGCAGCGTCGTGAAATCACCGATATAGGGGGCGAGGAAGCGGGTGACATAGGTGAAGAGCGATACCGCCGCGATGCCCGTCACGGCCACCAGCACCATGCCCAGCGTGATGGCGGCGGCGACGGCGGTCTTGCGGAAGATATTGCGCGTCTCATGTTCTTCATAAATGATGTTGAGCGCGCCGATCATCGCGGTGGCGGCGCGCATCGCGCCATAGATCGACACCAGTATCGCCACCAGCAGGCCGATGCCCTGCGCCGCCTTGCTGCTGGTCACGATGGCCAGCAATTGATCTTGCAGGATGGTCAGCACCTCCGGCGGGACAAGGCCGTCGAGCAGGCTGATGCTCTGCGCCACGGTCTGGGGATCGCCGATGAAGCCATAGAGCAGGACGACCGACGCGATGAGCGGCACAAAGGCCAGAAAGGCGAAAAAGGCGACTCCGGCGGCCAGCAGGCTGAGATTGTGGAAGCCGACCATCACATAAACGCGCTTCAGGATCGCCCACCATGCCCGCCCCGGCAGCGCGAGCGGAGACGTGCCTGCCGCCCCCGGCACGGTCTGTTCCAGCCGGGTCATGTCTCCCTCGGTCAGGGGTACGCCATCGACTTCACCGACGGTTTGCGGGCTTTCCGGGCCAGCGGTGCCCGAACCGATGCTTTCCCTTGGGTCGCTCATCTTTTTCCCTCGTCACCGCCTGTTGCCCGGTCGCCTGTTGCTCCCGTCTGGTCGTTGGCCGGCGGAGCGGTCTGGATCAGGTTGCTGGCGGCCATGCGGTTTTCCAGATCTTGCTGCATGTTGTTCGCCGCCGCCTCGATATCCGCCGATTGCTGCCGATAGCGCTCGTCGAAATCCGGCTCTCCCTTGCAGGACGCCAGCAGCAGGACGAAAGCCGCGACCGGCCACAGGCGGCGAGGCGCGCGCATCAATAATCCTTCCGATAGCGCAGGTTGACGCTGGAACTGCCGAAACTGCCGACCGCGCTCAACACCGACAGCGCTCTGGACAGGGCGATTTCCAATTGGGTGGCGGTGTAGCCGCGCGCATCGGTGACGATCTCCACATAAATATCGTCGCTGATATACTGGCCCACGGCAAGGGAGGTGCCGCGCCCGGTTTCCTCGTCCGAACCGAGCAGGCGCAGCCGGTCGATGCCGCCCGCCGATTGCAGCACGCCCAGCGGGTTGAGGCCCCCCCCACCGCCGCGCAGGCTGTTGAGCGAGGCGGCCAGTTGCACCGCCTGCATCGGGGAAAGCTCGCCCACCGAATTGCCGAACAGGATGCGCGCCATCAATTCGTCCTGCGGCAGATCGGGCACCGAACTGAGCGTGATTTCCGGGTTGCTGCCGGTGCCGGTGATTGCGACGGTGATGGTGACATCCTCGACATCGCCGGATGCGACGATGTTCATGACCGGGTCCGTCATGTCCCCGCCGTTGAAGGTCAGCCGTCCCTGTTGCAGGTCGAAGCTGTGCCCGGCAAAGCCCAGCGTGCCGCGTACCAGCTTGACGCCGCCGGTGATTTTGGGCGCGTTGCTCGTCCCGGCCATGCGGATATCGGCGGCCCATTCGGAATTCAGCCCCATGCCGGTGACGTAAATCTTGTTGTCCGCCTTCACCCGAATGTCGAGATTCCAGTTGGCGGGGACGGTTTCCATCGGTTCGGGCGCTCCGCTGATCCGTTCCCGCCCCAGCGCCGGTTTGCGGCGCACCCCGGTCAACGTGGCGATCTGCGTGCTGCCCTGATAGACGATCTGATAATGGGTTTCGGGCAGGGTGATGGCGCCCTTTATGGTCGGCTGCTGCCCGCCGCCGCTGGCGATCTGGATATTGCCCGATGCCTCCGCCTCCAGTCCTTGCGCCTTGGCCAACTGGGCTTTTTGCATGTCGATGCCGAGTTGGATCGGATAGCCCTCATCGGCATTGAGCGAAACGAAGCCGCTGGCGCTGACCGTGCCGTTCCCGGCGCGGGCGGTCAGGCTTTCCACCTGAAGCCGGTCATTGGTGAAGGTGCCGCGCACCTGCATGTCGGTGAGTTTCGTTCCATAGGCGGCATTTTCGTAGGTCAGCTTGTTGGCGCGCACCACGCCGGTCAGTTGCGGCGCGCTCAGCCGCCCGCCGAAATCGGCGGCCAGCCCGATCGGCCCCTTGAGACTCTGGTCGGCCAGCGCCGCCAGCGAGAAGAGCACATCGGCGGGGCCATTATAGCGCACGCCGCCGGACAGGGGCGCGGCCATCAGGCGGGTGGACCAGTTGCCGGAGCCGGGGGGCAGGGGACGTAGATTCACCTGCATCCGGCCGATGGCGGCGCCGCGACGGCGGATGATCGAACTGGCGTTGCCGCCATCCGGGGAAAGCCGCCCGATCAGGTCGATATCGACAGGATTGGAAACGGCGGCAAGGCTCGTCCGCGTGAAATCATCGATCTTCAGCCGTACTTCGCCGGTGGGCAGGGCGTCGGCGGACGCCTGCTTGTAATCGAGGCTGCCGGTCGCTTTCCCGCCAAGGCCCAGATCGGGCATGAAGGGATTGACGAGGCCCAGATCAACGGTGTTGAGCCGCGCCTGAAGTTCCATCGCCCCGCCATAATTCCCGGCCAGTTGCAAGGTGCCGTCGCCCACCGAAAGCGTCGCGGGGCGCAGGATATAGCGGCCCTTGTCGATGCCGATCTGCATCGGCGCGCGGGTCTTGATATCCACGCCGTTCAACCGCCCGTCGAGCGCGACGCGCCAAAGCTGCGGATCGAACTGAGCATTGGCGGCCAGCCGGAAGGGGTAGCGCGTGCGCCCTTCCGCCAGCACCTTGGCCTGCCCGCGTCCACCATTATAGGCGATATCGCCGCGCGCGCCGGCAAGGTAGAATTCACCCATGCGCAGCCCGGCCACCTGCGCGTCGGCGGTGATCTGCGGCTGTTCGGCAAGGGTTGCGTCCGCCTTCAGGATGGCGCGGTCGAGGGTCAGGCCGACGCGGCCTTCCAGCCGGGCCTGCCGCGCCGTCGCATCGATCGATGCGCGCTGGTTGCCGCCCGCATCGGCCAGCTGGATCTGCCCGTCGATGCCGGAACCCTTGGCGAGCAAGGTGCCCGCAAAGGGACCGGCAGCGCTCTGGGTCAGGCGCCCGGTCAGGTTCATGCCCGAAAAGCTGGTGCCCGGCCGCACATCGATGATGAGCGGGCCGCGCCCGGTGATGGCGGCGACATTGGCGCGCAATGGCCCATAATCGCTCGCGCCCTCGGCCGTGACGAGATAGGTGCCGTTGTCGCCCCGGATCGTCGCGACCACATCGGCCAGCCCGATGCCCACGCCGGGGTGGGCCGCGGCGATGCGGACGAGCGGGCGGGCGGCGCTGCCCGTCACATCCACGCCGATCGGGCCATATTGGTCCGAACTGGCGCGCGCGGTGAAGCGCACCGATCCATCCGCGCCATAGCGCCCCTGCGCCTGTGTGACCCTGAACGCCGGGGCCGCGACCTTCAGCCGGTCGAGCGTGGCGACGCCATTGCTGTCATAGCCCACATCCGCGACGATCAGCGCATTGCCGCCCAAAAAGCCGTGCAGGCTGTCATTGAGCAGGCGGGTCGAACGGGCCGTCACCCGCCCGCCGAGCCGGAACGCGCCATTGTCCCCGGTTTTGAGGTCCATGTCGGTATCGAGATTGAAAATGCCGACGCTTTCGACCCGATAGCCGTTCACCCGGCCGTTGAGCGCCCCGGTATAGAGCGCGCGATTGAGATCCGCGACGATGATCGCCGTCGCGTCGATCCGGTCTGTCCGCATCTTCATGTTGTCGGACATCAGCCGCCCATTGGCATAGGCAAGGTCGCCGTCGATCCGCACATTGGTCAGCAGCGGCGCGATGCTTTCATTGACGCCGGTGATGCGGCGGGCGCGGCCTTCCACGGGAATGCGCCATTGTTCCTTGTCCAGCGCGGCGCTGCCGGAAATGGCCAGCCCCTCTATGCCGGTTTCGCCAAAGCCGATCTGCCGCGCGGTCAGCCCATAGGCGATCTGCGGCGCGACGAAGCTGCCGTTCAGCGTCGCGGTGGCGGCGATATCCGCCCCGCGCAGATTTTCGGCAATCGCGCCGGGCTTGATGAGCCGGAAATCGAGCGCGAGATCCTTCATGCGGCTTTCGCCCAGATCGACGAGGCCCTTGGCGCCAAAGGTGAAATTATCGCTCGCCACCCCGCCGTCGATCTGCACGCGGCGTTCCTCCGCCCTTGCGGTGAGGTCGATCTGCGTCACCGGTTCCAGCATCGCCCGGCCGGGACCGGTCAGGAACAGGCCGGGGCGGACCGGGCCGCGCACGGTGAAATTGCCATCCCGCGCCGTCAGGGTGACGTCGGCGAGTTTTTCTGTTCCCATGGCGCCGGACAGGCGGCCATCCCAGGCCTTCCAGTCCCCCTTGCCCGCGATGCTGAGGTTCACCGGCTGTTCCACGCCGGTGAACCCGGCGACCAGCCCCTTGGCGGGCGCATTGACGCGCATGTCGATGGTCAGCCGGTTGGCATCGGGCACCGCGTCCAGCACCAGCCGGAGCGTATCGCCGCCCGCGACGCCGGGGGCGGTCAGGGCCTTGCCGTCCGCCTCGATCTGAGCGCGGCGATCGGCGATATGCACCTTGCCAGCAAAGCCCAATAAATGGCGCTGCCCGGTGACGCCCGGATCAATCTGAAGCCGGCCGATTTCCAGCCGGTTCACGTCGATATCCAGATCGGGCAGCAGCGGCCCTTCGCTGGGCGGCGTCTCGTTGAATTGCGGCGCGCGATGGAACCGGGCGGCGGGAATGAGGAGCGAGCGCACGTCCAGATGATTGCCGATGAAGGCGAGGGGCCGCCAGTCCACATCGAGCCTTGGCACGGTCAGGAACACGCCCTTGGGATCGCGCAGGGCCAGATCATGCACCTGCATCGCGCCGAAGATCGACCCGTCGATCCGCCCCATGCCGATCTTCATGCCGTTTTCAAAGCTCATCGCCTCGACCTGCCGCACGACGAAGCGGCGGCCGCTGTCGGTGCCGAGCCAGATATACAGCCCCGCCACCACCACGATCAGCAGCGCGAGCAGGGAAGCCAGCGCGATGCCGATCCGCCGCCCCCATGACGCGCGGCGCGCAGGCTCGGCTGCCGGGCCGACGGGGGTAGCCGGGCCGAGGGGGGTTTCGGGCGTGACGCCACTGTCTTTCTGGTCCGCCATCAGAACGCCTGCCCAATCGAGATATAGAGAGAAATGCGCGATTCTCCCGGCTTGCGGGCCAATGGGGTCGCGATATCCAGCCGCATCGGCCCGAAATTGGTATAGAAACGCCCGCCAATGCCGACGCCGAACCGCCAGTCGCTAAATTGGGGGAGGGAACTGGTATAGACCTGCCCGCCGTCGATGAAGCCGACGACGCCATAATCGCCGAAGCGATAGCGCACCTCGGCCGCTGCCTCGACCAGGCTGCGCCCGCCAATGGGCCGGTCTTCGGGGTCTTTGGGGCCGAGTTCCTGATAGCCGAAGCCGCGCACCGACCCGCCGCCGCCCGCGTAGAAGCGCCGCGACGGGGCGATCTGTTCGCGGTCGGCCCCGCCGATCATGCCGACGCGCGCGCGCCCGGCAAGGACGATCCCGTCCGAAACCGAATAATAGCCGGTGCTTTCGAACAGGGCGCGGGCATAGATTTGCGCCCCGCTGCCCAGCGATGCCTCCGGCGAAAGCTTGGTGGTCAGGCGAAAGCCGCGTGTCGGGTCCAGCAGGGAATTGGAGGTGTCGAACGTCACCTGCCCCGGCAGGGCGAGGAGGGAGAAGGTCCGCCTGCGCAGCCTGTCATCGGCGAAATCATAGTCCTGCTCGTTCGTGCCCAGCAGTTCGAAACCGTAACTATAGGTCAGCCGCTTTTGCCAGATCGGGGTGCTGTCATAGGAAATGCGCCCCGCCAGCCTGCCGGTGAACGCCTCATAGGCGGCGAAATCGCTGTGATTGGCGCTGAGGCTGAGTTCGACGCTGCGGTCGCGCTTGCCCGCGTTGGATCGGCGGAACGTCGCGCCCAATCCCTGTTCCTGCGTGCCCAGCGTGGCCGAACCGATCAGCGCGCCTTCGGGCGGGAACATGTTGCGATGGGTCCAGCTTCCTTCCACCTTGAAGCCCTGCCCGGTCGCATAGCCCGCCTGCCCCGCCAGCGTGCGCGGCGGCCCGGCCTCCTGCCTGACGGCGACGGTGGCATAGTGCGTATCCTCCCCGCTCGACACGCCGGTCTGTTCCGGGGCGATGGAGACGACGGAAAACAGCCCTGTCGCCACCAGCGCCTTGCGCAGGTCATCGACCTTGCGGCTGTCGTATAACTCGCCCTTTTCGAATCGGGCGATGGTCGCGATATGATCGGCATCGAAAACCGGTTCGCCGCCGGCCGGCACGATATCCCCGAAGCGGCTGCGCGGGCCGGGCGTGACCGGCAGGGTATAATCCCCCGTCCGGCTTTCCGCATCCAGCAGGATATCGCGCTGGCCCACGACGGCGAAGGGATAGCCGTTTTCCGGCAGCTTGACGGCGATATTCGCCTCTGCCCCCAATATCCGTTCAGCGATGATCGGCTCGCCCGATTTGGGCACGAAACTTTTCTCGATAAGGCCGGGCGGCGTGACCGGGGGCGCGTCGAAGCGGATCGCGCCCAGCCGGTAGCGCGGCCCCGGATCGGTATCGAGCAGCACGGTGATGGCGTCCTGCGATCCCTGTTCGGGCAATTGCAGGCTGCCCCGCACCGTGGCGTCGAAAAAGCCCTGTCCCGACAATATATCGGTCAACAGCGATTGATCGGCCTGCAACCGGGCGTTGATCATCGCCCCGTTGCTGGCCTTGCCGTTGCCGTCCTCCAGCGCGGAAAGTTCCCGGAACAGGGCGGTGATATCGCCTGCGTTGATCGGCCCGACCTTGTCGGGTTCCGACAGATGGTCCAGCCCTTCCACGCGATAGCGATAACGCACCTCGCTGGGCTGGCTGTCGTCATCCGCCTCGGTATAGCGGCTTTCGTCGAACGCCTCGACATCGAAGGATTGCAGCGGGACGAGCGGCTGGTCGATTTCCGGGTCGATGGGGGTGGGGTCGGCCAGCCGGTCGGCGGCGGCGGCCTGCGCCTCCCAATCCGCGACGCTTCCCATCGGCGCGGCGGGATCGGCGTCGATGGGCGGGATGCTCGCGTCGAATTCTGCATCGGGGATGATCGGGCCGTCATCGGCGGCGGGCGCGGCCTCCGCCGGGGGAGGTACATCCTGCGGCGGGGTGTTGTCCTGTGCGGGTTTTGTTGGCGCAGGGTTTTCTGGCACAGAGTTTTCTGGAGCGGTGTTTTCTGGAGCGGTGTTTTCTGGCACAGGGTTTTCTTGGGCGAACAGGGCCGGGGACAGGCCTGAAATCGCAATGAAACCCAGTATCGAGATACCGGACAAGCCCCTTGTCCTGCGCTGCGCCTTTTGCTGCCGAATACTCAATCCGATATCCCTTTGCCTTCCACATTGCAGGATCATGGCCGTGATGGCGACCCGTCCTGCCTCCCTGTCGGCCCGCACATGAAGATGTGCATTGTGGCCTGTGGGATCGGAACTGGCAATCTCCCCTTCATTTTTTGAACGGAGAAAAGCCGGTTCCGTTTCATGAACAAGGGAAGGGCGCTGTTGTTCCGACGATCTGTCGCACTCTTGCGCGCGCGCCGCCGGCAGGCTGGCGCGGACAGGGGCGGTCCGCCGCCGGTCAGGTCTGCGTCACTATCCCGTCGATATGGGTGGCGGTGATAAACGGGATGCCGATCGCCCGTGATCTGCCCCCACCGAGTGGACCATGTTGATTGTTAGTGGATTATTCTCGCCGCCGCCATATCCGGGTGGAGGTGGAGCGAAGCGGAACCGGAGGCCGGATATGGCGGTGAAGCCGTTTCCGGGG
>JBFWKI010000042.1:0-13864 GCA_050252755.1 Sphingobium sp. | reverse complement strand
GCGACAAACCATCGCATATCGGCGCTTGCGACACCGCAAGATCGCCGCTTAATATCAATCCACCAGATGAGGCCAACACTCCGTTAATTTAAACCGACATCTGTGCCAAATGTTCTGACGACGGACAGCAGCGCCGATACAGCGCGAAGATTGCTGAGCTTCATGCAAGGCATTGCCGTTCAAGCCATGTTCGATCCCGATGATTGGCCGGTCGAGCGGCAATCCCGGTTGGCAGAGGAGGAATGCGCCCAATTTCTCGGCAACTGATATTGTCATTTACAGGAAGCAGCAGCCATCCGGTGCGGGATGCTGATATACGCCATTGGTCAAGGATTTGAAAATGCCGACTCAGGAACTGAAACGCGACGACATGCCGGTCAAGGCATCTGGTCGGGATAAACCATATAGGGACCATGAGAGCATCAGGAAAAAGGTCGCTGAGGCGATCAGAAAATCCATTGTGGAAAATGGAATTGACAGCGTAACCAATCGGAAAATTGCGCGCGATCTTGGCTATAGCACCTCAATCATCCAGCATTATTTTTCGAACAAGCACGAAATGATGAGTTATGTGCATAGTTATACGGATAATCTCGCCATGGCGCACGTCGCACAGGCATTGCAGACCCATGAAGGGCGTTTGAAACCATGTGTGACCGCTTTCCTTCCCATGGACGAAGAGCGCAGGACGAATTGGCTCGTATGGATTGCTTACTGGGGATATGCCGTAGCTGACGCGGAATTCAGCGATATCCAGAGAACCGGTGTGCAAGCCGCGCGAGAGATTATCAACGACAGGATCGATGCGTTGAAGGCGGCCGGCCTGATCGGCGCCCATATCGATTCCGCCAACGCCGCACGGCGCCTTATGGCTCTTATTCAGGGGGTGTCGTTACAAGCGGCTTTCGATCCAGATGACTGGCCGGCGGAACGGCAGGCGCTTATCCTGGAATCTGAATGCGAACGGCTGACCGGACTGACGGATTAATGCCTTCGGCCGCCATATCCTCCGTTGCATCATGATGCTGCCCGCCGCGTGATGGATATCGATCTCCTCAGAGGTCGATATCCATCATTGCCGTAATGCGGCTTGGGTCCGGGTCGTGGGGCGGCGGCCCATATTCGAGGATCGGGAAGAATTTTCCGTCGAGCATCGGGGAACCATAATAGACCTGATCATACCGATGAACGGTCAGCAACCATTCCTCTCCCGTCTTGCGGAGGTGCTGTGATATATTCCCATTACGGTTTTATACGAACCATCGGGCATCCTGAGCACTTCGTCCACATGACCGCGAGAAGCGGCCGTATCTCCTTCGGCTTCGATCACGAGCGATGAGATCGTCTGACGGACAAACGGAAATCCCTGCATGATATTCCACCAGTGATCGACGACCGCGCTGCGCCCTCTTATGATGCTGCCAAAGGCGTGCCATTCGCCATCTTCAGCGTAGCACCGGCCATGCGTGTCGGGATCCCGCCGGAAGATGGAGTCGCCAAGGCGCGCCAAGGTGCGGCGAACGCCAACATCCGCATCCAGGAGATTGAGGTCCAGACCCATGGTTTCGTCTCCACATAATGTTCCCGCCCGCAGTTTCACAAACCGGATATTCGTTCGCGCGGGTGTTCGATGCTCGAAAGCTTCTACTATTCCAATCGCAAATATTACACCTGAAACAATATACAGGTTTCGCAAAGGATGGATGCCGATATGGACTAGGCCCCACCAAGCGGAAGAAAGAGGGGGATGCACGCGAATACAGCGTCAGCATGCGCGCGCACCTGACGATGCGGCTCTGCGTCTCCGGCCTCTTCCCGGAGGCCATATATGGAAATTTAGGAACTATCATGAACCACATGCCCGAACTCGTGGCCGCCGCCTGGACCCTTGCGGGGAATCTGTCTTTCCCTCCCGGGCCGGATGAGCGAAGCAAATTCAGCTTTGAGGAGCGTGCATCCGCCGCCGTCAGAGCCGGCTATTGCGGGATGGGAGTGACCCACTTCGATCTGCTGAACGACGTGGCCGAATATGGATATCCGCGGCTGCGTCGCATCATTCAGGACACCGGGCTGAGACGTCTTGAATTCGACGCTATCCACAGTTGGTTCGGCGAAGACGCCGCTTCAGGTCAGGCGCTGGCAACAAGCATGCTCCAAGCGGCAGGCGAGCTTGGCGCCGATGTGGTGAAGATCGTCGGCAGTCTTGATGGCAGCACGCGGCCGATCGAAGAACTGCGCGATAACTTTGCCGTGATTGCCGAACAGGCCAAAAGCGTGGACACTATGCTTGGGCTGGAAATCATGCCGCAGTCAAACATCTGCGACGTTCAATCCGCCCTCGATGTCATCGGGGATGCGCCCAATGCGGGATTGACGCTCGATATCTGGCATGTGACGCGCCGTGGCATAGCATATGAAAGCCTGAAATCCATCCCTGTCCATCGGATCGCGTCTGTCGAACTGAACGACGGCGCGGCTGAGCCACAGGGAGATTTCCTGTACGACATGACCAATCACCGCCAATTGTGCGGGACAGGCAGCTTCGATATCGCCGGGTATCTCGATGCCATCATGTCGACGGGATATTCAGGATATTATTCGGTGGAAATCCTGTCCGGGGAATTGCGTGCATTGCCGCTGGATGTGATGGCCTCGCTCAGCTTCCGACATACGATGACGGCGTTCGATACTCTTTGAAGATGACGCATTGCGGATCCCGCCTCGTCCGCAACGGAGAGGTTGGAGCGCCGCGGCCGATTTGCGGTCTGCCCCGGCTTCGATCAGCCGTTTGGGTTGAGCAGCGGGCTTCATGCGCCTCCTCACGCGATGTTCCGGTGCGCAAGCCAGGCGTCCAGCATGGCCTCGACCTCCGGCCCGACATGCAGGCCCAGCCGGGACCGGCGGAACATTATATCACGCCCGGTTCGCGCCCATTCCTGTTCAGCCAGATAATCGACTTCGGCCTGATAGAGATCGCCGCCAAAATGCCGCCCCAGCCCCGATATAGTCTCTGCCTCGCCGAGAATCGCGGAGACTCGCGTGCCATAAGCGCGCGCAAGACGGCGAAGCAGCGGTGCCGGCAGAGCCGGGAATGCCTGCCTCAATAGTTGAACGAAGCCGTCGAAATCGCCGCCCGGAAGATCGCCGCCCGGCAGCACCGCGTTCGCCGTCCACGCGCCACCGCCCGATGGCAGAAAGGGAGAGAGCTTTTCCAGCGCATGTTCTGCGAGCCTGCGGCAGGTGGTGATCTTGCCGCCAAAGATGGAGAGCATCGGCGCGCATCCCTCTTCGGCGTCGAGGTCCAGCACATAATCACGCGTCACCGCGGAGGCGTTGCGGGCATGATCATCATAAAGCGGCCTTATCCCCGCATAACTCCACGCCACATCGTCCTCCCCCGGCGCGCGCGTGAAATAGCGGGCGACGCTGGCGAGCAGATAGCGGGTTTCCTCCGGTGAGATGGAGGCCGGGCCGGGCGGGCCGTTCCATGGCTGATCGGTGGTGCCCACCAGACTATATTCCCCTTCATAGGGAAGGACGAAAACCACGCGCCTGTCCGGATTCTGGAGGAGGAAGGCATGGTCCCCCTCGTAAAGCTTCGGCACGACGATGTGGCTCCCCTTGATCAGCCGCACATTTCGGTCGCTACGGACTTCGGGAACCCGCGCGAGGACGTCCGCCACCCATGGCCCCGCCGCATTGATGAGCGCGCGCGCTTTCACCGGCCGGGCGCCCCGTTCATCCTCTATCATCGCCGTCCACCCGTCGCCGGTCCGTTCCGCCGATATCAGCCGGGTGCGAGTGCGGATGTTCGCGCCCCGCTCCCGCGCATCCATCGCGTTGAGAATGACGAGGCGGCTGTCCTCCACCCGGCAGTCGGCATAGACGAAGGCCTTTGCCGCCCCGGATTTGAGGCCATCCCCCAGTGCATGCCGATCGAGGCGGGCAATGACGCGCGTGGCGGGCAGCCTCTTGCGGCCGCCCAGATGATCGTAGAGGAAGAGGCCCAGCCGCACGAGCCACGCCGGGCGCGGGCTGTTGATCTGCGGCAGCACGAAGGATAGCGGCCAGATGATATGCGGCGCCATCGCCAGCAGGCGCTCCCGCTCGATCAATGACTCGCGCACCAGCCGGAATTCGCCATATTCCAGATAGCGCAATCCGCCATGGATCAGTTTTGTGCTGGCGGAAGAGGTATGCTGGCCGAGATCTTCCCGTTCTATCAGCAGGACCGAATGCCCCCTGCCGCTCGCATCGCGGGCGATCGCCGTGCCGTTGATGCCTCCGCCGACAATCAGCAGATCATGGGTCTGCTGATCGATGGATGCGTCGGGGGAGGAACATGCCGAAACGTGCATTGATGATCCCTACCAGAATCCATTAGCCTGTTCGAGTCGGCCGACCGACCAACCGACCAACCGGAACGGGAGAGAGACAGAAGTGCCCGCAGCTTCCTATATCCTTGCCATCGATCAGGGTACAACCTCCACCCGCAGCATGGTCTTCGACGCGGCAGGCCGCCCGCTATCGACCGCCCAACGCGAATTTGCGCAGCATTATCCGCATGATGGCTGGGTCGAGCACGATCCGGAAAATATCTGGAGCGATGTTCTCATCACCGCCGCAGAGGCGATCGGGCAAGCGGGTTTGCGCGCCTCGCAGGTCGCGGCCATCGGCATCACCAATCAGCGGGAAACCGTGGTCATCTGGGACAGGGCGTCCGGCGCGCCGATCCACTCCGCCATCGTCTGGCAGGACCGGCGCACGGCGCCCCTTTGCGGGCGACTGCGCGCTGCTGGGCATGAGCCTCTGGTCCGCGGGCGAACCGGTCTGCTGCTCGATCCCTATTTCTCCGCGACCAAGGCGGCGTGGATACTCGATCATGTGGAAGGCGCCCGTGCCCGCGCGGAAAGGGGGGAACTGGCCCTGGGCACGATCGACAGCTTCCTGCTTTGGCGCCTGACAGGTGGCGCGGCGCATGCAACGGATGTCACCAATGCGGCGCGCACCCTGCTTTACGACATTCACGCCCAGCGCTGGGACGAGGAACTTTGCGCCCTGTTTCGTGTGCCGATGGCCATGCTGCCGCAAGTGGAAGACTGCAGCCATGCCTTCGGCACGACCTCGCCCGATCTGTTCGGCGCGCCTATCCTCATCGGCGGCATCGCCGGGGATCAGCAGGCCGCGCTGGTGGGGCAGGCCTGCTTCGAGCCGGGTAGCGTCAAATCGACCTATGGCACGGGCTGCTTCCTGTTGCTCAACACCGGAGAGCGGGCGATAACCGCCCCTGCGCTGCTGACGACGCCGGCCTACCGGATAGGAGGGCGCATGACCTATGCGCTGGAAGGCTCGATCTTCGCGGCGGGCGCGGCGGTCAAATGGTTGCGCGATGGCATCGGCATCATCGATCATGCCAGCCAGACCGGCGATATGGCGACGCGGATCGAGGATAATGGCGGCGTCTACATGGTGCCGGCCTTTGTCGGCCTGGGCGCGCCCCATTGGGATCCGGATGCACGGGGAGCGATTACGGGTCTTACCTTCGACACAAGGGCCGCGCATCTGGCCCGCGCCGCTTTGGAAGCAGTCGCTTACCAGACACTCGACCTTATCGAGGCAATGGTCGCGGGCGGCGGGGGGACGCCCTCGACCATCCATGTCGATGGCGGCATGGCGGCCAATGAGTGGCTTTGTCAATTTCTGGCGGACATGGTGCAGATACCGGTGGAACGTCCCCGGCATCTCGAAACCACGGCGCTGGGCGCGGCCTTTCTGGCGGGATTGACGGTCGGAATATGGCCCGATCCCGCCGCCATCGCCGCAACGCGTCAGCCCGACCGCCAATATCTGCCGGTCATGGGGCAGGAGAAGCGCGCGCGGCTGATCTCCGGATGGAGCCGCGCCCTTGCCTCGACATTGACGCGGGGCTGCCATGTCCGTCCAGAGCCTCCCCTCCCGCCCAATACCGGGTAGCGGGGACCATCTCGTCGATGCCGAATGGAATATGTCCGGCCCTGCATAGACGCTGTTTCGTCGGAATGCTCTTCAGTCATCAGCCAGCCATCGCCGCCTTCCGGCAACAGCCCATCCCGGCACCCCTCGATCACCCGCCTATTGGAAGCCGAATTTCAGGGTTACGCCATAGGTGGCGGGCCGGGCGGCATATCGAACGACGACATCCTGCGTGACGAACTGGTTGGTCCAATAATATTCGTTGAAGACATTGCGTCCCCAGACGGACAGGCTCCACCTGTCATCCTGCGCCTTGATGCCAGCGCGCAGATCGATAGTGGTGAACGCATCGATGACCGAAGAGGGCGCTTCCCCGAGCGTGGAGTTGGTCGTGCTGTTGTAAAGCATGTTCGCTCCCACAAAAGCGCCGATATCGTCATTCAGACCCCATTCGTAATTGATATCGCCGACGACATGCCACTTCGGCGAAAATGGCAAGGACGACCCCTTGAAATCGCCTGAAACCCGTTCGTTGTTGATACCCGTGAAATTCAGCACCTTGGAGTCGACATAGGTGACGGCGCCCCGCAGGGTCAGGCCGGAAGCCGGTCGCGCCGTAACCTCGACCTCAGCGCCGTTGATCCGGGATTTCGGCACATTCACCAGCTTTTCAAGCTGGTTGAAGACCGGATCGATCACAAGACCACGGATCTGCTTGTCCCTGTAGATATAATGGAAGGCGGCGACATTGAACTGAAGCGCGCGATTCATGGCGGAAATCTTTGCGCCGACTTCATAAGCCGTCACCGATTCCTGCGTCACCGGCGTCAGCTGCGCGGTCGTGGAAGCGGGAAGGGTCGGAAAGCTGCCTGATTTATAGCCCCGCGACGCCAGAGCATAAAGCAGGATATCCCGGTTCGGTTTATAGTTTACGCCCAACCGCCAGGAAAAATTATCCTCGTTCATGCTGTCGGTATAGGGCGTGCGCGTATTTTCGAACGTCGTTGCATCCATGCTGAGGCAGGATGTCGGCCCGAGTGGCGCGCCGGGTGTGCCGGAAATCGCGTCGGAGAGAATGCCGAACGTCGTCTGCATGCCGATGTCGCCAGCCATGCAGGATGTATAATCATTCTTGCTATCCGCGTAGCGAGCGCCTGCCAGCAGGGTGAGTTCTTGCGTCACTTCCGCTTCGACATTACCGAAAATCGCCCAATCCCTGATGTCCTGGGTGATCGTCGTCGTCGAAGCCGCGATCCAGGGTCCACCCGGGAGAATGGCGGTGTTGGTCGAGTCACCTGTCAGAATGTCATTGGCGCTGCGGACCTTGTTCTTCGCATAATTGCCGCCAAGCAACCAGTTTATGCCATGCATGTCGCCGGACAGACGCAACTCCTGGCTGAAGCTCTTGACACGCCCGTCAGCATTGACGCCGGCGTTTTTCAGCGAGGTTCCATCCCGGTCGACCGAATAATTCTCATTATAGCGCGAGAAGGCGGTAATCGACGTGAGCGTGATATCGTCGTTCAACTCATAATCGCCGCGCAGCGACAACTGATAAAAGCCATCGTCCCGCGTCAGATCCCTGTCGGAATCCCAATCTGCGGCCCGCGCATTATCCGGTGCCGGGTCGAGGGTGCGGAACACGGCAATTCGACGCAGGGTCTCGGTCAGATCAGCGGAGCCAGCCGCCGCCGCGAACGGCGCCGTAGCCTCATCAAGCTGAAGAAAGAGGCCCTGAAGCTGACCGGCCTGCGTATCGGACTTGTCCCGCCAGCCGCTCGCGCTGAACAAGAGCGTGAGGCGATCGCTGGGCCTCCATTCCGCCTGAAAGCGTCCGCGCAACTGGTCCTGACGGCCAAGGCTGGCGTCGCGATTGTAATTATATTGCCATGGCCCGGATATAGTCGTCGCGCCGGCGAGGCGAACCGCCAGCGTATCGCTCACCGGTCCACTGACATAGGCCTCTCCATCGAACGTGTTGAAGCGGCCATAGGACGCAGTCACCCCTGCTTCGAGAGTCCGGGTCGGCTTGGCGGCGATATAGTTGATCGCCCCGCCGGTAGAATTTTGTCCGAACAAAATGCCCTGAGGCCCCTTGAGGACTTCGACGCGCTCCAGATCCAGGGAAACGCCCTGAGTGAAGGCGCCATAAGCGAGCGGAACCTGATCCACATAGACGCTGACGGCAGGGCTGGCCCCCAAGGTATAGTCATTGAATCCAACGCCGCGCAGCGTGTAGAGCGGCGTTCCGTCCTGGCTCTTGGTGAACGTGAAACCGGGGGTGATTTTTGCCAGATCGCCCGCGCTGCCGACACCCGCCGATACCAACTGGTCTGCCGAAGCGGCGGTGATAGACAAACCAACATCGTTCAGGTTCTGGGCACGTTTCTGCGCAGTAACGATGATGTCGGCCACGCCTCCCGAAGACGCCTGTTCGGGTGCCTGATCAGACGGCGTTGCCATATCCTGTGCCAATACCGAAGAAACATTGGCGATCGCAATCGCCGATACTGCGGCCGCAAGAAGTCGCGACGAAAATTTCGTCATCATAATCCCCTCCGAAGCATGCGGTTTTACTCAATGGAAACCGCGTTTTTTCTGTGCATCCCTTGATAGACCATCCGGTGAAGGACGACAGGGCGCGCCGTGACAGTTTGGGGCGAAACGCGCCATGGCGGGACGATCAGCGCGTCATGGGCGGCGGCGGGTTGGCCCGGCCTTGCGTTCAAGACCGTGCGATGCTCCAAAAATGGTCAGGAAACAGCATGATACCGCCTTCACCATGATCGCATCGACCATGGTGAAGGCGGTATCGGAAAAAATTTGATCATCGACGAAGCGGCGGAAACGCTCATTGGCATCGCCCATATGATTGCATCGATGCGATTCACCGAATCCGATATTGCACGGAACCGGATCGCCCTTCAGCCATCTACGGGCGGAAATTTCTTCATTTTATATATAGCGCTGATTGCGATTGCGATTGCGATTGTGTTGGTGATTGCGATTGTGATTGTGTTGATTGAGTTTCCTGGAATTTTTTCCATATGGCGGGTTCGATGGCCCTGACCTTTTGCACATTGGCCTCTTTGACATGGCCATATCCCCGGATTTGGGCGGGGAGGGAGGCCAGTTCGACCGCGGCGGCATGGTTATGCGCCGTCAGCCGTTCGGCCACGGCCTGCATCTGCGCTTCGTACTGATCGATCAGGGCGCGTTCCATCCGGCGTTCCTGAGTATAGCCGAAAATGTCGAACGCCGTCCCGCGCAGCCCCTTCAAACGAGCGAGAATGCCGAACGCATGGCCGATCCAGGGGCCGAACTCGCGCTTGATCAGATGCCCGTCCGCATCGCGCCTTGAAAATAGCGGCGGCGCCAGATTGTAGCGCAGCCGGGCGCCGTCCTCGAAACTATCCTTCACCTGTTGCCTGAACGCCGGATCGCTGTGCAGGCGAGCCACTTCATATTCGTCCTTGTAGCTCATCAGCCTGGCGAAGTTGCGCGCCACCATGACCGAAAGAGTCTCCTTCCCCGGCGTCGCGGCCTGTTCGGCCCGCGCCACCACGTCGATCAGGGCGCGATAGCGCTGCGCCCATGCCGCATCCTGATAGTCGGCAAGCAGGCGGGTGCGATGCGCGACGATATCCTCCAGCCGGGTCAGCGGCTGGAACCCGATCTCCGGCACCTGCGCGGCGACCGCCCGTTCGATCCGCTGCGGATCGACGACCAGCAGGCGCCCGAGCGAGAAGGCCGCCTTGTTGAACGGGATCGCGACGCCATTGATCTCGACCGCTCTCTCGATCGCCTCGGGCGAGACCGGCAAAAGGCCAAGCTGGCTCGCATAGCCGAGCATGAACAGATTGGCAGCGATGCTGTCGCCCAGCAATGCCAGGCCCAGGCCAGTGGCATCGACGCTTTGCACTTGCGCGGACATCTTGCCCAGACGGCGCACCAGCAATCCCTGATCGAGCGTCAGGTCGGGATTGCGCTGAAAGGCGGGCGTCGGCGTGACCCGGGCATTGACGACGGTCCTGGTCCGGTCGCTGTCCAGCGTGATCGCCGGTTCCTTGGAAAGGGCCGCGACCGCATCGAAGGCCAGCGCCAGGTCCGCCTCGCCGATCCCCAGCTTCTGCGCGCCCAGGTCCGCATTATGCGCCGCGATGCGGACATGGCTGAACACCGCGCCATTTTTCTGGCTCAGGCCCGTCATGTCGAACACCGATGTCGACTTGCCCTCCAGGTGCGCCGCCATCGCCAGCAAGGCGCCGATGGTGACGACGCCGGTGCCGCCTATGCCCGACACCATGATGTTGCAGGCGCCGCCTTCCAGCGGAACGAGCGCCGGCGGCGGCAGGGCGATGTCCGTCTCGCCGGCCAGTTGCGCCTTCTTCGGCTTGCGCGGTTCGGCATCCAGCACCGTGACGAAGCTGGGGCAAAAGCCCTTCACGCAGCTATAATCCTTGTTGCAGTTCGACTGGTCGATCTGCCGCTTGCGCCCCAGTTCCGTCTCCTTGGGCCAAACGCTGACGCAGTTGGACTGGACCGAGCAATCGCCGCAGCCTTCGCACACCGCCGCATTGATGAACATCCGCCGGGCCGGATCGGGAAATTTGCCGCGCTTGCGCCGCCGCCGCTTTTCCGCAGCGCAGGTCTGTTCATAGACGATGACCGTTACGCCCGGAACCTCGCGCAGTTCCTTCTGGACCGCGTCATAGGTGTCGCGATGATGGACCGTCACCCCTTCGCCCAGACCGCTATGCGCGCCATAAAGTTCAGGCCGGTCGGTCACGACCACGCACCGCGTCGCGCCTTCGGCCAGCACTTGCCGGGTGATGTCGCCGGGCGTCAGCGGCCCGTCCACCGGCTGTCCCCCGGTCATGGCGACGGCATCGTTGAACAAGATCTTGAACGTCATGCCGACCTTCGCCGCGACCGCGCCGCGCACCGCCAGCAGGCCGCTATGATAATAGGTGCCGTCCCCCATATTCTGGAAGATGTGATCCATGTCGCTGAAATGGGCGAGGCTGTACCAATGCGCTCCTTCCCCGCCCATCTGGGTGTTGGGGAGCATCTCCGGTCCCGAATACATCGCCATCGCATGGCAGCCGATGCCGCCTGCCGCGATCGAGCCTTCGGGAAAGCGCGTGCCGGTATTATGCGGGCAGCCCGAACAGAAATAGGGCGAGCGCGCGGCATCTGCGGGCTTGAGCGCCATTCCCTTCGCCATCTGGCGCGACAGGCGGTCGGCGCGTTCTTGCAGCGCCGCGTCCTCCACGCCCAGCCGCCGCAGCCGCGCGGCGATGACGAGCGCGATCTGCATCGGCTCCAGCTGCTCGTCCGACGGGATCATGAAAACGCCGTCCTCGTCCAGCTTGCCGACGATGCGCGGCATGTCCGGGCGGCCATAGAGGATCGCCCTGGCCTGGTTCTCGATCAGCGGATCCTTCTCCTCGACGAAGAGCAGTTCGGACTGGCCGGCCGCGAACCCGGCCAGCCCTTCGCGCTCGACCGGGTACATGCAGCCCAGCTTGTAGAAGCCGATCCCCAGCGCCCCGGCGGCATCATCGTCAAGGCCCAGGAACTTTAGCGCCTGCCGCACGTCCTGGACCGCCTTGCCGGTCGACACGATGCCCAGCTTGCGCGAAGGCGCCTCGATCAGCACGCGATCGAGGCGGTTGGCCCGGACGAACGTCTCCACCAGCGGCCAGCGATAGCGTTTGACCACGATTTCCGAGGCGATCCGGTCGATATGGGTCGGATAATTATGGAAGCCGTTGGCGGGCGCCGGGCCGCGATCGGGAGTGACCGGGTCAGGGCCGTCCATGCCGCCGATATCGACCGTCATGGTCTGCTCCAGCGTCTCGTTGGTCAGCTTGAAGCCGGTATAAAGGCCGGTGTAGCGCGACATCGCAATGCCCATCAGGCCCAGGTCGATCACGTCCTGGACATTGGACGGCGCCAGGATCGGCATGCCCGCATGCATCAGCGCGACCTCGCTTTGATGGGCGACGGTCGACGACTTGCCGCTATGGTCATCGCCCGCGACGATCAGCACGCCCCCATGCGGATGGGTTCCGGCAATATTGCCATGCTTGAACGGATCCCCCGAGCGATCCACCCCCGGCCCCTTGCCGTACCAGATGGCGAAAACCCCGTCCTTATTGGCCCCCGGCGTGGTCGCCAGCATTTGCGTGCCCCACACCGCCGTCGCCGCCAGATCCTCGTTCACGCCCGGCTGAAACACGATGTCGTGGCTCGCGAGCAAATCCCGCGCCCGCCACAACTCCTGATCATAACCGCCAAGCGGCGATCCGCGATAGCCGGATATGAAGCCCGCCGTCTCAAGACCCGCCCGCCGGTCCCGCTCCCGCTGAAGCAACGGCACACGGACAAGCGCATGCGTCCCGCTCATCAGCACCCGCCCCTCCGCAACGGTATATTTATCCGCCAACTTCACAGCTCGCATCTGCGCTCTCTTCCCAATAAAAAACGCCCCCTCGACCCCATCCTCTCAGCAATATATCCGGCAGGATGAACAGAAGGCGCAACCGCGCGCGCGGCGTTGCAAGGATCATCGGCCCGATAGTCATGGGGGGCCGGCATTCCCGGCACGGGGTCGGGCGACGGAGCGATCATGTCAGGCCGCCCCCTGAGCCACGAGGATGTCATTGCCTTCCACCGTCACGTCATAACGCTTGAGCAGCAGTTCGGGGTCTTCCTCGCATTCGCCCGATACGAGGTCGAAGCTCCAGCCATGCCACGGACAGGTCAGCACCGTGCCGCAGATTTCGCCCTGATGCAGCGGGCCGTGCGCATGCGGGCAGCGGGCCTGCGTGGCGACGGGGGCGCCATTCACCAGAAAGACCAGAATCTTTTCCGATCCCAAGGATGCGCGAATCGGCTTGTCTGCCGTCAGTTCCGACATTTCACCCACTTTTATCATATCCGCTCCCTCATCCCGTCACCGCGCTTCGACGAAGCAGGGCGAACGAGGCCATATCCGCAAGGCGCGGGGCCGATCATTCACGATGCCTCCCACGATGCCTCCTCTGCGAAAATCTTGCCCGGATTGAGGATGCCCCGGGGATCCAGCATCTGCTTGATCTCGCGCATCAGGTCGCGTTCCAGCGCATTGCGCGTGACAGCCAGCCAGGGCTTCTTCTCCAGACCGATGCCATGTTCGGCGGAAACCGATCCGCCGATGGGCCGCAGCGGTTCATAGACGCATCCCTCGACCCGCTCCCGGTCATCCGGGCCGCCCGCGCCGATGGCGATATGCAGATTGCCGTCACCGACATGGCCGAGAAAAGCGATGCCGCCATCGGGCCAGATCGCCTTCAACCGGCGCGTGACCTCCATCATATAGGCTTCCATGTCACCGACCGGCAGGCTGACGTCGAAGGCATAGAAGGGCTGGAAGTCATGGACGATATGTTCCAGATCCTCCCTGATGCCCCAGATCGCCGCGCGATCCTTTTCCGAACGCGCGACGACGGCATCGTCGAACAATCCCTTGTCCGCCGCATCGGCCAGCACCGCCTCGAACAGATCGCGGTCGCGTTCATGATCGGAACCGAGCGCTTCGATCATCACATAATAGGGCTTGTCGGAACCGAGCGGGGCAGCATGACGCCCCTTCCCCGTATTGACGCGATAAAAATTGTTATCCACCAGTTCGAAGGCGCTCAACAGCCCGCCCAGCGCTCCATCGACATACCGAAGCAGCTGGACGATGCGATCGAAACTGTCGGCGCAGACCAGCGCGGTATTGCTGCTGACCGGCCGGTCCCGCAGGCGCAGGACAAGCCGGGTTATGACGCCCAATGTCCCCTCGCTGCCGATGAACAACTGTTTCAGATCATAGCCCGTATTATTCTTGATCATCTGGTTCATGGAAGACAGCACCCGGCCA
>JBFWKI010000041.1:19432-27969 GCA_050252755.1 Sphingobium sp. | reverse complement strand
CTGTCTGAAGCGATCCCCGCGCCAGGCTGCCTCCAGTTCCACCAGTGGATGAGCCCGCGCATATCGGAGCGTCTCTCGCGCTGGTATCTTCCGCGCTATTCGGCGCGCGGCGTCTATGAGCGCATGGCCAAGCACCGGGTGGATTTCCTGACCGATGGTGTCTGGCAGTCGCTGTCCGCCGACGCGCCCTTTTGCCTGCGTAATCACCGTGTGGCGATATCCTATTCGACACCGGAATCGTCGAACGTGTCGGTCGAAGAGATTGTGGCCGTCATGGACGGCCTGATCTCGGCGCTCGCGTCGATCAATGTTTCGGCGCGCAAGATGGATCCGACGGATCTTATTGGCTGGGTCGATGACATCACCTCCCCGACGACGGCCGCTGGCGAAGACGTGGTCAATTACAATCCGCTCGACCCGATCGCGGACCAGGCGGTACGCCGGGATGTCGAGCTGCATATCGAGCCCGATCGCATGTTGCTGCGCACCGAGCGATTTCGGCCGACCGGGCACACGGTGGATGAAGCGCCCGAGATCGGTGAGATCCTGCCCGACGTCTTCGACGTTCGGTCCTTCTCGGTACGGAACCTGCCGACCCGCTGGGCGCCATGGGATGTCGCGCGGCTGATCGGCGACATGTTCACCGACAAGCTCCGGATGCCGTGCCCGGTCGCGACCAATCTGTGCGTCGAATTCCCCGACCTGCAGGCGTCTACCAACAAGGCGAGCTTCAAGTTCATGCGGACCACGAGTCTCGCGGACTCCAAATCGGCCCGGTTTCTGCCGCAGCTGCGCGAGCAAAGCCAGGAATGGCGCTATGTGAACGACGAACTGCGCCAGGGGCGCAAGCTGGTGCGCGTCTTCTTTTCGGTTACGGCTTTCTCGCCCAAAGGAAAAGGTGACGCTAACGAACGTGTGCTGAAATCGGTGTACCGCGCGGCGGGCTGGGATCTGCTCGACGACCGCTACCTGCAGATCATGGGCCTTTTGTGTGCGATGCCCATGACGATGGCGAATGGCCTCTCGCGCGATCTCGAACGCATGAAGCGGATGCGCACACTTCTGACGACCACGGCAGCGAACCTCGCACCCATCCAGGGCGAGTTTCTGGGTGGGCAGGTGCCCCATCTCATGCTGATCGGCCGGCGCGGCCAGCCATTTTTCTGGAGTCCGTTCGAAAATGCGGCGGGCAACCATAATGTCGCAGTCTTCGGCAAGTCCGGGTCGGGCAAATCGGTAACCCTGCAGGAGCTCTGCGCGTCGCTGTGCGGTGCCGGCGCGCGTGTTGTCGTGATCGATGACGGACGCTCGTTCGAGCATTCGGCGAAGCTCCAGGGCGGGGCGTTCGTCGAGTTCACGCTTGGCTCGGGCTTCTGCCTCAACCCGTTCAGCATGATCGACGAGGAGTTGGCCGCCACGGACGAAGACTATCTCCTCGATTGCATGGCGATGCTCAAGGCCATCGTGAACCAGATGTCGCGCCACATCGACCGGCTGAACGACACCGAGCGAGGCCTCATCGACGGCGCCGTCAACAGCGTCTGGGCCGAGATGGGGCGGCACGGATCGATCGACGACGTGATCGCCGCGCTCGACGCCACCGGCAACGGACTCGCCATGGATCTCGGTATCGCCATGCGCCCTTTTTCATCGGGCGGTACGTATGGACGCTTCTTCCAGGGGGAGGTCTCGTTCGAGCTATCCGCGCAGCTGACGGTATTCGAACTCTCGGATCTGTCCTCTCGCGAGGAACTGCGCAGCGTGGTGCTGACCGCGATCATGTTCATGTCGCAGCAGATGATGCGCAAGGTCGATCGCGCGACCCCGAAGGCCCTGCTCCTCGATGAAGCGTGGCAGATGCTGCGCGGCGGCGCGATGGCCGACTTCATCGAAACCTATGCGCGCACCTGCCGCAAATATGGCGCTTCGCTGGTCACCGCGACCCAATCGCTGAACGACTATTACAAGTCGGCCGGGTCCGTCGCGGCGCTCGAGAATTCGGACTGGTTCGTCATCCTTCAGCAAAAGCCCGAAACGATCGCCGATTTCAAAAAGCACGACCGCTTCGAGATGGACGATTACACCGACGCCTTGCTGCGGTCGCTCAAGATCAACGGCCGCGAATATTCCGATATCCTGATCAAGGGCCCGGAAACGCTGGCGGTCGGCCGCCTCGTGCTCGATCCTTTTTCGGCCACCGTCTTTTCCTCGAGCCCGGCGGTCTACGCGGCGATCGAAGCGCTGGTGGCCCAGGGGTTCAGCATGGACGAGGCGATCGAGCGCGTTGCCTACCCCGAAAATCCGGAAAAATGGGCCTCGCACGGTGATGACGACATCGCCGAGGCGGCGGAGTGAGCCATGGGGACAGCAAGCCCTCCGCCGGAAGCCGCAACCCGGAAGCACGGCCGCCTGCCGGACCTTCGGGCGATGCTCCATTTCTATTTGCATCTGATTGGTTTCACTGCATCGACATTGCTCCTGACCTGGGGTCTGTTCACGCTTCTCTTTCTCGCCCTGGGCGGCTTCTCGCTCGACGGGCTCATGCATCAGTTGAACAACCTGACGAGCCGCTATGTCCGCGCGACCCCTGAGCGGATCGCGTCATTCAAGCACCTCTTTATCGCCGCGCATCTCGTCGTTGCGTCCGGGCTGATCGTCCTGCGGCGCGAGAAAATCGTGCCCGCGGCATTGCCAGAAGGGAAACCCGATCATGGTTGAACAGACCGAGCTCGACCTGCCGAAGCCCGCTTCGCAGCCGGCGCGCCGCGCAAAACGAGCGATTTTCGGGGGCTTCACCCGTCTGCAAATGCTCGTGGGCCTCATGGTTCTCGCCGCCCTGGTCTGGGGCATGTGGGTCACCAAGATTTTGGTTACACCGAAGCAGGAGAGCATCGTCTCCGCGCGGCTCTCCACCATTGTCGGCGAATATGTCCAGGCCCAGGCGAGATCCGCGTCGCCACCGGCCCAGGTCGAGGCGGAAATGCGCAAATTCATGGCGTCGCTTGACGATGAGCTCCAGCGCCGAGGTTCGAGCGGTCAGATTGTCCTCGTCGGCGAGGCGGTCCTCACAAAGAATGTCCCGGACATTACCGACAAGCTCAAAGATGCGGTCTATGCGTCGGGTGTGGCGCGGCCGAAGCAGGCGTCGGCTCTGGAGCTGCAGCAGCTTGAGCAGCAGGCCATGCTGGCAGCGCAGCCGCAAGCGGTGATCCCGGGTCAACCTGCAGAGCCCACCGAATATCTCGACCCCATGGTCTCGGCGCAGATGCCGCAAGCGTCGCCCATGGCCCGGCCGCAATATGGACAGCCAGGGGCGTCGGTCTCAACCTTTGGAGGTCCCGATGCCAGCGGCGGCCGCTAACCGGCCGGTCCGGCGCTGGCGCCCCAACGGGCGGCTCTGGCTTCTGCTCGGGGCCTTCATCACGGGCTGCGTGGTTCTACAGGCGCTCGCCGAGTGGCGCGACAAGCATCTCTTTTTGATCAACACGACGCATTCCCTGCCGAACTGGGCTTTTCTCATCGATCGGGGACGCATGCCGGCGAAGGGCGAATTCATCTTCTTCGATCCACCGGCGAGCCCGCTGATGCAACGTCATTTCGGACCCAAGCCAAGGATGTTCGGGAAGAAGGTCTATGGTGTCGGCGGCGATGTCGTGGGTCACGATGGCTTCGAGGTCCTGATCAATGGCGTGCCGACGGTTCGCATGAAACCGTTCACGAAGGCCGGAGAGCCGCTGACGCCTGGCGCGACCGGGGTGGTTCCCAAGGGGTGCTATTTCGCGGCAACGCCGCACATGGACGGCTTTGACAGCCGCTATGCCGAAATCGGCTTCGTCTGCGGCAAGCAGATCATCGGTACGGGGGAGCCGATCCTATGAAAGCCATTCTGACAGCCAGCGCGGCAATTGTGCCGATGGCCGCGGCCCTGCTGCTCATCGGGCCGATGCGCAGTGAAGCCAGAGACTATGGCCATGCTGGCCAAACCTTCCCTGTGATCGAGCCCGATCTTCTCTCAACGATCGAAGCGCGCCTTCGCGGGGCAGAAGCGAGCGGAGAGCTGGCACGGATGAATGAGGTGTTTGCGAAGCGCGTTGAGCAGCGTGTTCGCAGGCCAAAGCCTGTCGAGGGGGTCACGCCTGCACGGACTGCCCGGAGCTGGGATTATGACCCGAGCATCGCCATCGAACGGGATATTCGCGATCAGAAGGGTAACCTCATCGCCGCGGCCGGGCACCGGGTGAACCCGCTCGACTTCGTTGCGATCAGGCAGGACCTCGTCTTCGTCGATGGGGACGATGCCGCACAGCTCGCCTGGGCAACATCGCGCTATCCCGATCTCAAGGCGAAGATCATCTTCGTGAATGGTTCGCCGATCGAGCAGATGACGGCGAAGCAGCGCCGTTTCTACTTCGACCAGGAAGGCAGGCTTACCGGGACCTTCGGCATCGAGCACACGCCCGCCGTCGTCAGCCAGACCGGCAAGACGATGCGTGTGTCGGAGATCGTCGTGAAGCCGGGGAAGCCCGGCTGATGCCGCTGTGGCTGGACATGCTGCGGACGCCCATGGCGGCTCCTGAGACGACCGGGCTGCGGGTGATGCGTCTGGCCTGGCTGTCGCTTTGTGTTGCGCTCGCCGGCTCGGTCATACTTCTGGAGCCGCTGCAGGACCATCTGGGCAAGGCGGCGCCGTCCATGATCGCGCTTCTGCTCACCGCGACGCTTACGCTCACCATCGTCTATCTGCGGGCGAAGCAGCGCGCCGACACGGCCTATCTCGATCAGCTGGGGGAGCGGGAATGATGCGCGCCCTTCGATCGATCTTCGGCGCGCTGTTCATGGCGATTTGCGCCATGGCTTTCGCGCCGGGCGCCCAGGCGGCCGGACCCACCTGCAACGGGAAGTTCGTCAATCCGATCACCGACGTCTGCTGGTCCTGCCTGTTCCCTCTATCCGTCGGTGGCCTGAAGATCTGGCCAAGCGGCCGGCCCGACACCAACAACCCCGCCTCGCCTATCTGTGCCTGCGCAGATCCGTTGCCGCGCATCGGGATTTCGGTGGGATTCTGGGAACCGGCGCGGCTCGCGGACGTCACCATGAAGCCCTGGTGCTTCCCCAATCTCGGCGGGGTTCGCATCGCGCCAGGCTTCGATATCGGCCAGGGCTATCTGGCAGGGCCCTCGATGGTCGGGGGACGATCGCAGAGCACCGCCAAATGGCACGTCCATTGGTATGTCTATCCCCTGCTTTACTGGATGGAGATCCTGACCGATTTCGTGTGCTTCGAGCAGGCGTCGTTCGACATCGCCTATATGACCGAGGTCGATCCGCTCTGGCAGGATGACTCCCTCGCGGCGTTGATCAATCCTGAAGCGATCATCTTCGCCAACCCGCTGGCCAAAGCCGCCTGTGCCGGAGACTGCATCGCCGGAACGGTGAACCTGCCGCTCGACCAGCTGTTCTGGTGCGCCGGCTGCCAGGGCGGGATGTATCCTTTGAACGGGAATATCCCAGCCTCGATCGGCCATGTGCAGTCTTCGCGCCTCGCGCTGTCCCGCTTCGCCTACAAGATGCACCGGCAGGCGCTCGCCTGGGGCACGATGGGCTCGGCCGGCCTCTGCAAGAAATATCTGATGCCGGTGATGCGCAAGCAGCAATACCGGTTCCAGATGACCAATCCGATCCCGACGGTGAGCGGGCGTTTCGCCTGTTCGGCGATCGGGGCCTCGACCATGCCGCCGGATGCTGGCCGCGCCTATCCCGCGGGTGGCGAGGACATGGGCTATCTCGTCTGGCGCAAACGCAACTGCTGCGTGTTGTGAAGGAGGGGACGATGCGACTTCTCACCTTGGGTGCATTCGGCCTTGTCGCCGCGGCCAGTATGACCGCCCTTCTCGCCCAAACCGTCGACGGGATCGACGTGCAGGCGATCAAGAAAAAGTCGGCGGATCTGCAGGCAGACGCACAGGCCTTCGTCGACCAGATCAAGGACCGCGGCGATGCGTTCCGGGACGAGGCCGTCACGGTGCGCGATGGCGGCATGGAGAACATGCAGCGTGTGGCCTCTACCGATCTGCCAACCGGCCCGGTCGGCCCGATCGACTTTGACGAGATCGTTCAGGGCGCGGCGACGAACGCCGCGGCGAGTGGCGGCGAGGCCCCGCAGCTGATTGCCTTTGCCAGCCTGTCGATGCCGCCAAAGGCACTTCGGGAGCTCATCCAGGACACGGCGAGGGCAGGGGGCGTCGTGGTGTTTCGCGGCTTCCCGAACAATTCGATGAAGGCGTTCTCGCAAGCGCTTGGCAAGATCGTCGAACGACAGGGCGATTTTGCCAATATCGGCATCGATCCGAGGCTGTTCCGGGCCTTCGACGTCCAGGCGGTGCCGACGTACATCGCCGTCTCGTCGGATTTCGATCTTTGCGCCGGCTTCTCCTGCCGGACCCAGGTTCCGCCTTACGACCGGATGATCGGCAATGTGACGGTCGAATATGCGCTGACGTCATTCGCGGACGGGAATGGCCCCGGTGCGCGCGTTGCGGCGGTGGGTCTCGCCAATCTCCGGAAAACCACGCCGTGAGGATATGGGCGTCCGTTGCGGCATTGCTTGTGGTCCTGATGGCCAGCTCGCCGACGGTTGCCCAGATGACCGTCGAGGAAGCGCGCCAGGAGGGGAGGGTGCTCGGCAACGAAAAGCGGCAGGATTCGACGCTGGTTCCCACGGATAGCGCCCGGGCGGAGGCGGTGCCGGGATATGGCGGGACGTCGCTTCCACAGGGCGCCTACTTCGATAACCCCGAGAGGATGGAGGCTGAGGCCACCGCGTCGAAGTCTTCGAACGAGCAGTACCGCATCACCACGGACGCCGATCGTACGCGCCCGACCTTCAGCAATGCCGAGATCCTCGAAACGACGGCACGCGCCACGGCGGTCGAGAAGGACCCGGCAGCCTTTTTGGAGGGGGAGGAGATGAGCAGCGCCTCGGGTAGCTGTACGCCCTTGCCGCCCGCAACGGGTGGTGCGGGATATTATGAGGCGACCTGCAATGCGGGCACCAAAGTCGAGGAGCGACCACGTTCGTGTTTCATCCGAATGGTCCCGGATGTCACGACGATTACGTCATACAAATATTATGTCGTGCCCGATAATGCGTACGGGACGCCGTTCGCGCGCCGTGCAGCCATGGTCCCTCATGCCGCATCCGGTGTCTGCAAGCCGACCGGCGTGGTCAAGCAGGCGTGCGCCGCCCATCGCGATTATGGCTGGCCGTGGCCCGATAACAAATATTGCGACGATTATTATGCGACTGAATATGAATGTTCAGCCGACCTGCCAATCGCCATGCAAGTCAGCCCGGTTACCGGTGCCTCATGGCATGCGACGGGCAGCACCAATCAGATCGTCACCAGACGGGTCGATAGCTGCGGCGACCTCGCCGGCGACGGGATGTGCCTGCCCGATGGAGGCGCAGAAGTCTGCGTTGAGGGTCCCGAGACCCGCATCATAGACGGAGTGCCGATCACCGAGGCATGCTGGGCGTGGAAACGCGATTACATGTGCCACGCGTTCTCGAGCGGAAATGATTGCACCGCACTCGAGACGAATGCGAGTTGCAGCTTCCTGCGGACCGAATGCCTGGATGAGGAGCTGAACGGCGCGTGCCAGGTTGAAGAGCGGATTTACCGTTGTCCGACCCCTGGCGGCGCGGTGAGCGACGCGCCGCAATATATCTGCGGCGATGATGTCTACTGTATCAACGGTGACTGCGAACCGATCGTCCGCGAGGCATCGACCGAGTTCAAGGACGCGCTGGTCGCGCTGCATGCGATCGATCAGGCCGGCAAGGAATTCGACGAGAACAACTTCACCGTTTTCCAGGGCACGCGCGAAACCTGCCACAAGCCGGTGTTCGGGCTTATCAACTGCTGCGCCGGCAAGGTGTCCGGCCTATTGACCGTCGGCGCCGGGGCGGCGGCACTGGCCGGTGGTCCGACTGCGGTCGCGGCGCTGGCAACCCCGTTCCTGACGCTCTTCGCTTGCTCCCAGAGCGAGATGAGGCTCGATATCAAGGACCGCATGGGCTTCTGTCACAAGGTTGGGACCTATTGTTCGTCGAGTTTTCTTGGCATCTGTAAGACCCGGCGCACGGCCTATTGCTGCTTCGAGAGTAAACTCAGCCGTATTCTTCAGGAGCAGGGAAGGGGCCAGCTCGGCAGGCCTTGGGGCGCGCCGAAGCGCGAGCAGTGCCTGGGCTTCACCATCGACGAGTTTGCGCGCCTTGATCTCTCGGTGATGGATTTCACCGAAGTCTATGCCGAGTTCGTGGATGCCGCACGGCTCCCGGACGAGGTCGAGACGATGACCCAGATCCAGCAGAAAATTCAGGGCTATTATGACCTGCACGGCAAATAGCAGGCCCGCCCGGTGCGCAGGCCCATATCGGCTTCAAGCGCCGGATCATCCCGGCGCGCCTCAAGGCGCGCTGCTGACCTCCACGCGCGGCACCACACGCGCCATCCTAATCACTTCTTCCTTCCGCG
>JBFWKI010000041.1:14828-19332 GCA_050252755.1 Sphingobium sp. | reverse complement strand
TATACGCTGCAGCGGCCGGTTTCGACGGTCGGCAAGCGCGCCTGGCTCGACAACCGGCGTGCGGATCGCGATGCCGTGTTGGCCAGCCTCAGCCAGCGCTACGGCCTTTTCTACTTCTACGCTCAGAGCTGCGGCGCCTGCGACCTGTTCTCACCGATCCTGCGCTCCGTTGCGGACAGCCATCGGATGGCGGTCATGGCTGTCTCGATGGATGGCGGTCCGAGCCGGGATTTCCCGAACTATGTGGTGGACGCGGGTCAGCGAGCGCGAATGGGGATCCCGGGCAATGAAACACCGGCGCTGGTGCTGTTCGACACGGTCACCAAGCGCACCATTCCCGTGGGGTACGGGATTCTGAGCGCCGACGAGATCATGGATCGGATCTTCGCGCTGACCAACACCAAAGTGGGGAGCGACTTCTGATGGAACAGGATCGCCGCAGCGGCATTATTCGCCGCGTCATTCGCAGCACTGCCGGTTGGGCCGGCATGGTCGCGGCCGCCAATCTCGCTGTCACCGGCACTGCACACGCCGATGTCGCCTCCGAGATGAACATTTTCTTCTCGGACGTCGGGGGCGCTGCCAACGTCACGGGACCATCGGCATTCCAGGGGCAGTCGGCCGGCTATTATTCGCTGGGCAATGTCTGGACGCGTTTTCCGCAAAAGAGCGTGCAGCCTTTCAACCTGCAGCTTCCCAGCGCCCGCGCCGGGTGCGGGGGCATCGATCTGTTCAGCGGAAGCTTTTCGTTCATCAACGCCTCCGAGATCATTGCCATGCTGAAGGCGACCGCAAACAACGCGCTCGGCTTCGCGTTCAAGCTCGCGATCGATTCTGTATCGCCCGAGATCGGCAAGGTGATGGATGAATTCTCCCAGAAGGCGCAGCTGCTCAACCAGATGAATATCTCGAGCTGCGAGACGGCGCAGGCGCTGGTTGGCGGGATCTGGCCGCAGATGGAGACGACGCGGGCGACGATCTGCGAAGCGGTGGGCAACAGCCAGGGTGTCTTTTCGGACTGGGCCGCCGCGCGGCAGGGCTGCAACAACGGCAACCGGCGGGATTCGACGATTGCCGGGAACACCGATGCCACGATGAAGGATCAGCTTATCGGGGAGCCGCACAACTACACATGGGAGGCCCTCAGGAAGTCGGCGAAATTCGGAGCATTCGACAAGAATTTCTCGGAATATGTCATGACCCTGGTCGGAACGGTCGTGACAACGCCGTCCACCGATCCGAGTGTTGGCGGCAAGGTGGTCATGTTCGGGCCCGCCGAAGAGGCGGTGGTGACCGCGCTGCTCGATGGCACGGCGGATGCGCCTCCGGTCAAGATCCTCAGATGTAACGACGAGAACTGCTACGACGTGGGTGAGCAGACGCTCTCGGTGCCGGCTTCCTCGGCACTTCGTCCGCGGATCGGCACGATGATCCGGTCGATGAGCGACAAGATTCGCTCCGACACGCCGCTCGATGCGGCCGAAAAACAGCTCCTCAATCTCGCGACGGTGCCGATCTACAAGATCCTTAGCGTTCAGGCCTATGCCCATTATGCGCTGACCGAAGGCGAGATAGAGACATTGTCGGAGATCGTGGCGGTCGATCTGCTTTCGGCCATGCTCGATAATATGCTCGACCGGGTCGAGCAGGCGAAGGTTCATTACCAGACCTTCGACCAGGAAACCGCGACGCAGTGGAAGCAGCAGATCGCGTCGACACGGGCCAGGTTCAGCCAGCGTGACGTGCGGCTGAACAACAAATTGCAGGTCACCATGCAGATCATCAATCGCAGCATCATGCTGGAATCGACGCTTCAGAATTCGATGACGCCGGGGATGGCGGCTGCGCTCAATTTCTCGCGCGGTCTCAACGCACAGGGTCTGAACTAGGCGCGGGGGCAGGCCATGCTTGAGGTTTTCACGGTCGGTGGCGGCGAGTATCTCGTAAACATCTTCAACGCGGTCGCGGCCTGGTCGGGCGGCGGAGGCTATCGCTCTCTGATCCGCGTCGTCATGGTGATGGGGCTCATTTACTCGTTGCTCGTGGTGGCCTTCACGCTCAACTACAAGGCGTGGCTGAACTGGTTCCTGCAGGCGACCGCGATCTACCTGTGCCTGATGGTGCCGACCGTCGACATCAAGGTCACCGATCGCATCAACCCGAGCCTCGCGCCGGCGACGGTCGACAACGTGCCCATGGGATTGGGCATCCTCGCCAGCTTCACCACCCAGGTCGGCGATTGGTTGACGCGGACGGCGGAAACGGTGTTCGTCATGCCAAACGAGCTCAATTATTCGACCAACGGCATGGTCTATGGCGCGCGGCTGTTCGATGCGACGCGCAATTTCATCATCCGCGATGCCGAGTTCTCGACCAATCTCGAAAACCACTTCAAGAACTGCCTGTTCGGCGATGTGATGCTCTATCAGAAATCGCTCACCACGCTGGCGAAGGCGACCGACCTTTGGGCTGCGGTAGGGCCAGGGTCGCAGGCTCGGTCGCAGCAGTGGCTCGAGCGTCAGGGCGACGGAACAGTCCATAGCTTCATCGTCACCTGCCGGCAGGCCTACCAGGCGCTCGATGCCCAATGGGGGCCGATGATCGAGGCCAACACACCTCTCTGGGGGAAGGAGGCCTATCCCAAGCTGAGCAATGCGCTGGCGGCGGACAAGTTGAAGCATGACGTACCCATCGTCAGTGCGGCCTTCACCGGCGCAAGTGGCAGCTATGCGGAGGTGATGCGCCAGAATACGGCGATCAATGCGTTCATGCAGGCCCGCAATGGCATGTCCGGCGGTGCCGGCGCGGCCGCGATCGACACGTTCGCGCAGACCCGGGCGGACATTCAAGCGCGCAACACCTATAACTCGATCGCCCAGCAGGCGATGGCCTGGGTACCGATCCTGAACATTGTCCTGACGGTCGTCTTCTTCGCGATGTTCCCGGTGATCTTTCCCCTGTTTCTCATGCCGCAAACGGGCCTGAGTTCGCTCAAGGGTTACACGATGGGGTTTTTCTATCTCGCAGCCTGGGGCCCGCTTTACGTCATCCTCCATATGATCTGCATGACGCGCGCGACATCGGCGGCGACCGGGGTTGCCGGGGGCGGGGTCACGCTTGCGAGCTATGCAGGGATCGGCGCGGTGAACGGCGAAACCGCGACCATCGCGGGGTTCATGCTCATGAGCGTGCCCTTTCTTGCCGCGGGGCTGGCGCGCGGCGCGATGTCGATCGCCGGACACTCCATGTCGATGCTGGCGCCGGCGCAGAACGCCGCGGAAGCAGCCGCGCTCGAGCAGACCACCGGCAACTACGCCTATGGCAATGTGAGCTGGGCGAACGCGACGTCGAATATGCGCCAGGCCGATCAGTGGTCGACAGCACCGACCTATATGGGCGGAGGCGCGAGCTTTGGATGGCGGCAGGACAATGGCGCGATGGTGACGGGCTTCGGCAATGGGCAGGAGGTCTACGATACATCCGCGGCGATCTCGCGGCTCGGCTTCACGCCAACGATGACCACGGGTTCGGTCGCCGAATGGCGTGAGATGGCGAGCGAGGCGCACCGGCAGGCACAAGCCTATGAGAATGCGGCCAACGAGATCCTGACGGCGACCCACGCCAATCGTAGCGCGTTCGGAACCTCGGCCGAGCACACCCGTGGGTGGGATTCGAGTAGCGGCAGTCAGGCGAATAGCTCGGTCGAGCAGTTCGATCGGCACACGGGCAGCAGCTCTCAAGGGACCGAGGAGCGCTCGACAATTTCGCAGACCGAGCGGGTGTCGGGACGCCACGACCGTCAGGCGCAGATTTCCGATCAGGTGAGCGGGACCATCGGTGCCGGCGTTGGTGGTCGGGGTAAAGGTGGCGGTGGTGGCAAGGGGCTACCCGGTATTAGTGGTAGTGTTTCCAAGTCAGGTAGCCAGATGGACACCATGAACTGGACAACCGATGATTCCCGGAGCAGCGACAGCGGGAATACCTCGTCCAGTGGGGTCCGTGACGAACATGCAAGCGGGACCGGTGCTTCGATGTCGGACGGCACCTATGCCCGCAGCGGTGTCTTCGCTCGCGCGTCGACGACGAACTCCTCGTCGACGAGCACCGAGGATTCGCTGGCGCTGGCAAAATCCTATTCGGAAACCGCGCGCCGGCTTGATGAACTGTCGCAACAGCTCTCGCGTGACGCGAGCTATGCTGAGACCCACGGCATGCAGTTGAGCGAGAATCTAAGTCAGGATCTCGCGCAATGGTATCGGCATCAGCAGGTCGCGAACCCTGGGCTTGATGCACCGGAACTCTGGGCCACCGATCTGACGGATCAGCAGCGCGCCGTGCGCCAGGAGATGATCACGCGTTGGATGCATGACAAGCAAACCTCGATCCGCTCCGAGATCGAAGGCCAGCTCCATGCTCCTGAGTTGGTCGACGTCCACCGCCCCTCTGTGGACAGTGCGGCCGATGTGCGGGCGGCGTATCGGCCGCAAGGTGTTGGCGGCCTGCC
>JBFWKI010000041.1:0-14728 GCA_050252755.1 Sphingobium sp. | reverse complement strand
AACACCGGCTCACCTCGCGTGAGGCATGGATCCTTTCACACGCACCCCTCACAGCGCCAGCGCCCGGGTGAGGTCACTGTGTGCGAAGGCGCTGGCCATGCGCGTGATCTCGGCCGAGCGGGCGCCGACGGTCTTGGCGGTATCGCGCCACGTAGCGGTGACAACCGCGACTTCTTTGATGATGGCGCGTACCTGCGGCAGCGGGAGTGCAAAAAAAGCCGATGCAACCTCCAGGAGGTCGATGTTCGTCGTCAGCACCCGCGCCTTGAGATCGGCCGGGACTGGATTGAGGTCATAGGCGGGAGAGAGCGGCCAACCTGCCTTGCCACGCCAGAGGAAGCCATGGTTGCGCAGATGATCGTCGACATTGGAAATGAGCACGTTGAAGGCGACGCGCCGATAGAGGGCATGAGCGTCCGTCTTCCCTTGCGAGCCATGTTGCGCGAGGGCATCGACGATCTCCGGGTATCCTTACCAAGCTTGCGCAGCGCACGTCGCACAGCGGCGGGTGGATTATGCGGTGTCGGCATTTGCTGCCTTCGCACTTCAGATTGGCATATTATGTAGCACGAAGATTACAATATCTCGATCCTGATTGGACTGAAGGGTAGCGAGAGGGCGGGGCGTGGAGAGGACGACAAACAACACCAAGCGAGAACAAATCCGGTCCGAGGAATGATTGCGCAGGTCGGCTATCCACGATTTCCGCCTGAAAGCAGGCTAACCGGAAGCGACCCAATTGTGGTCGAAACCCGTTCCGTCATGCCGCCCGACAGCGGTTTTCGCCGCGAATGCTTGCGAAATCCGGATCAGTGCGTCTAAGGGGTAGCCATTCGCAAGGACCCGGTGGAATCCCGGGTGGCTATCCTGGCCGCCGATCCGCCGGGCAACATCACGCACGTTCATCTCCCCCGCGCGTTCCCGCGCCGTGTACCTTGTTGCGGATTCCCTTTTTCGATGACCGAACATGTTTCCCGTTACCGCCAGGAATGGTTCGGCGGTGTGAGAGCGGCGCGCGCTGACATCCTCGCCGGGATTGTCGTTGCGCTTGCGCTCATTCCCGAGGCGATAGGCTTCTCGATTATCGCCGGCGTCGACCCTCGGGTCGGACTTTACGCATCGGTCGCTATCGCCATGGTGATCGCTTTCACGGGCGGGCGACCTGGCATGATCTCGGCCGCGACGGCGGCTGTTGCTGTGCTTGTGGGACCGCTCGTGCGCGAGCATGGTGTCGAATACCTCTTCGCGGCGACGATCCTCATGGGCCTTATCCAGATCGTCGCCGGCCTGCTTCGACTGGACCTGCTGATGCAGTTCGTGTCGCGCTCCGTCATCACCGGCTTCGTCAACGCACTGGCCATCCTCATCTTCCTCGCGCAGTTGCCGCAGCTTATCGGCGTGGGCTGGGAAACCTACGCCATGGTCGCGGGCGGCCTGGCGATCATCTACCTGTTTCCACGGTTGACGACTGCCGTGCCATCCCCTCTCGTCGCCATTCTTGTGCTGAGCGCAATCAGCATCGGTCTTGGCCTTTCCGTCCATACCGTGGGCGACATGGGCAATCTGCCCGAGGGGTTGCCGAGCTTTGCCTTTCCGCAAGTGCCGTTGACCCTGGAAACGCTGCAGATCATCTTTCCTTATTCCATTACAATGGCCGCAGTCGGCCTTCTGGAGTCACTGCTCACTGCACAGATCGTCGACGACATGACCGATACCGGCAGCGACAAGCGCCGGGAATGCGCCGGCCAGGGCAGCGCCAATATTGCCGCGGCGTTGTTGGGCGGCATGGGCGGCTGCGCGATGATTGGGCAGTCCGTGATCAACGTCACTTCAGGCGGGCGCAGGCGCCTTTCAACATTCGTGGCGGGAGCGTTCCTGCTGTTCCTGCTTACGGTGCTCGGCCCGTGGGTCGGCAGGATTCCCATGCCAGCGCTGGTTGCCGTGATGATTATGGTCTCGATCGGCACATTCAGCTGGAATTCGATCCCAAACCTTCGCCGCCATCCGCCGGCCTCGTCGGTGGTAATGGTCGCCACAGTTGTGGTGGTGGTGGCGACGCACGATCTTTCGCTTGGGGTGCTTACGGGCGTATTGCTCTCGGGCATCTTCTTTGCCGGCAAGGTCCGCCGTATGTTCGCGGTCGAACGTTCGATGGTCGAGGACGGCGGCGCGGTGCTCTACCGCGTTAGCGGCGAGATTTTCTTTGCCTCGGTGGACCGCTTCACCAGTGCCTTTGACGCAGAAGCGGGGCGACCCGTCATCATCGACGTATCGGCGGCGCACTTTTGGGACATTTCCGGCGTGGGGGCGTTGGACAAAATCATCGCGCGCCTGCGACGCGCCGGCTCGTATGTAGAGGTGATCGGCTACAACAAGGCTAGCGCGGACCTGGTGGATCGCTTCGCGATGCACGACAAGACCGGCGTCGAGCTGGGTGCCGTGCCACATTAAGCAGCAGGGAATTGCGCTTGCGCGCAAATTTTCTCGTGGGCAGACGGTCCGTTTGCCATCCCAAAATGATCATTGATCGCGAGGAAAGGTGTGCTTGAAAGCGGACTTCTCACCGACCTAAAGATACCGGCCAGTGCCCATGCCGTAAGGAACTGGACAGGTTGGACACTCGACAGCCGGTCGGTGTCGGCGCGGCTTGGAGATTACAGCAGGGTTTTTCCGAGCCAGCGGATAAAGGTGCCATCCGCCCAGTTCGCCGACGTCACCAGAAAATCGATTGGCGGGGGATTGACGGCGGACTGGTCGGGCCGTTCATCGCCGGTGACCCGCAGGCGAATTTCGCGGATCGTACGGCCCGGCAAGGAGAGGCTCAGCGTGATCTGTGTCGGCACTGTGCCAGAAAACGGTAATTCGCGCCGGATTGCGCATTCGGCGCCGTGGGCGTCAAGCGCCAACTGGAGATGCTCGAGCGCACGGAGCACGTCACGGTCGAGGCTTGTGGATACGGGAACGAAGCGGCGGGCATGGTAGATCGGCATCGCACAGGCTTTGACGGCCTGTGCTCGGCCATCCGCGGTGGCCTCGCACCGGATGAGGGCCAGAAAGGGGCCGCCGGCTGCTTCATGGGCTATCTCGATGCCATCCCGGACGCGGAGAGGTTGCCTTTGCGGCAAATAGAGCAGGGGCGACCGGGCATCGACCGCGTAGAGGAGCAGAAAGCCTGGGATAGCGTGCCCGGCAGGTCCGCCGCGGATCAGCGTTGACGCGACCTCGCCAGAGTGGAGGGGCGCGGCGTGGGTCCACAGATGGTCGGCCAGGCTGGTACCGGGGACCACTTCGAAATCCTGGGCGGCCACACGCAGCGCGTCGAACGCGTCTGTTATGGACGGATGGTCTGGAGCAGCGGCGGGCGCCAGAATGATGTGCCGGCCGGAGGCGCCAATCAGGCATTCGAGTAGTGCGGCGAGGCCGCTTGCGGTGAAAAAATTGTCCGCTCCGGGCAGTGGAGGAACGTCGTCGTCCATCGACAGGAAGAAAGGTGTGCGGTGAGAGCCTGACGCTAGTGGCCCCTTGTCAGTCAAGTTCGCTCCCCATCGCGCCCTGAAAACTTGAGCGCTGAGCAAGGCTCGTGATCACGAAGTGCAGCAAAATTGTTCGGAATCTGCCATGATCGCGCGGGGCCGCCGCTCCGTTCAAAGATGCGCTGAAAGGTGGTCACTGCTCGCTACGGGCGCATTCGATGCAAAGCGCCGCCTCGGGTCGGACCGCGAGGCGTGCGGCTGCGATGGTGGCGCCGCAACGGACGCATTCACCGTAGGTGCCCCGTTCGATCCTTTCGAGAGCGCGGCTCACGGATGCGATCTGGCGGTCGATGAGAGCAGCCTGACCCTCGAGTGCGGCATCGTCTTCCATTTCCACCGCCTGCTCGGAGGAATCGGCGTTCAGCGGTTCCGCGAGGTCGGTCTCGACCCGAGCCTGCCTGCCGCGAAGTTCGGCGAGTTGTTCTTCAAGTCGGGTCTTGACGGCGGCGAGGTCGCTCATTCGGTCGTTCCTTCACATGCGTACGCCGTCCACCGAGGGTCGGGCTAAGGGCACGAAATTGCAACGGGTAGGCCGCTCAGATGGCCTGCTTCAGGCGCTGATATGCGGCGCGAAGTTCATTGCCGAGGCTTTGCAGGGCTGCCTTGATGCCCTCGCCGCTCTTGTGAAGACCAGCCTCCGCGACGAAGCGGTTCCACTTGGCTTCGATTTCTTCCCACTCTTGCTTTGTTTCCATGGCCCCGAGATGGACCTGAACCCTGGCTTCGTCCCTGAGCTTTGCGAGATCCGCCTTCAGGTCATCAAGTGCACTCATGTCGTTTCTCCTGGGCCTGCAAAGCACCGCAGCCTCATTTTACTACCGAACAAGAACAACGGACGCGCTACGTAATGCCCCGGATGCAGGTGGCCACCAGTCTGCTCCCGCCCGATCATCCGATGGGTGCCTGCTGCTCAATCGTCGATCCCGCTCGGGGGACGTGCTTAGCGCTTCGGGCGCGTGGGCTGCTGCAAGCGGATTGCGGCAAGCAGCGTGCCGAGTTGCTTTTGTGCTTCGGCGGCCTGGCTTTCGGGATAGGCCGCGGTCATCCGTCCGCTCCAATAGCCATAGTTGACGGTTGTCAGGCTGAAATTCCAGGGCTGGTTGTCCCGCATCCCGGTGAACGTGCCGCGATATGCATCGAGACGGTGTTGGTTGGGAATCTTCGTGGGGCCCTGCGAGAGCAGCGTCGGGGCCGAGAAATGGGACATCGTGGACTGCCGCATGATCTCAAAATGATCATGCGCGGACATATCCTCGATGTGGACCACGGCGATGCGTACAACGATGCGGTCGCTACCTGTACCGAGCGGACGATCATATCCCACCGCGATATATTCGCCGCCAGGGTCGAAGGCACGCTCGCGCAGCCGGGTGTAGCCAGCGAACTCGGCTGGAAAGCGCAGGCCGCTTGCAACATGGACCAAAGTTGTCCCGTCCGACTCAAGGGAAAAGCCATCGGGAATTTCGGCCTGGGCCGTCTCGGCCGCCGGCGGTTGTTCAGTTGCGATAGATGGAGTGGCCAGCAACAGGCTGCAAAAGGCAAGCGGTCGGAGCGCGGAAAATAACGTCACGGTGAAATCCTGGCTGGAAGGGCCTGCTGGCAGTGGATATTTTCCTGTTATCGGTGTCACGGCGCAGGCGGGATTGGGAACTATACGTAGCGGCGGGCTGAGCACCAAGCTTTACCCGGCACTGATGTACAGGTTTTGTCAAGTTTGTGGTGCAGTGAAGGTGGATGCGGTGCTTGCAAGAACAGTACAATCCTATTTGCCAGGCTCCGTTCCGGTTGATCCGGCTACAATTTTATCGGCGCCACCTACGGGCGGGGCCTATGCGTTGATGTTTGACCTTGCCGAGCCGGCGCTCTTTTGCGGGCCGAATGGATCGCATCAAATTGAGCCTGGACGTTATGTCTATGCAGGGAGCGCCTATGGTCCGGGTGGCATGAGGGCGAGGGTGGGTCGCCACTTTCGGAAGAGCAAGGCGATCCGATGGCACATCGACCATCTGACCCAACAGGCCGGGATGCTGCAGGCGGCCCTGATCGAGGGCGGGGCCGAATGTAATATTGTTAGAGTTCTCGTCGCGACCGGAGAATTTCGAATTCCCCTGAAAGGCTTCGGAAGCACCGATTGCAGGCGCTGCCGTTCCCATTTGCTGCACTTGCGCGCTGGGGGGCCGCAGGCAAACGGGCGGGATTGTTTGGCCTGACCTCGTTCGGGTCGTCTGTTCCAGGCGCGGAATGCTGTCCCGGGCGCGATCGACCCCGTGCAATGGCGTGAGGTGGTCGACTGTCTCCTATCGCTGCGGTGCGGTTGGTTGGTCCGGTCGCCGCACGGGCGTTTGATCGGATGTCAGGGTCCGGGACTTTTGTAATCAGGAGTCAGGGCAGAGGGCTTCTAGGAGCAGCCTAGGCGTGTCGTGGACGAAGGTGATGTTGCGCGAGAAGGTCAACTCAGCGCGCGGCAACGCGGAGTACGCCCTTCATTGCCGGATGGAATCGGCAGTAGATGGCGATGGTTCCTGCTCGCCGCACTGTAACGCGCACGGACTTTCGTGGCTGGATCGTGACATCGAAGCTGCGGTCGCGTGCGGTGGCGGTATGTGGCACGATGTCGCGGTTCAGCCAGACGATCGTGTCGCCGACTTTAAGGTTCGCCGGCGCTGGGCCGAAGCGCATGCGTGCCATCTCGATGACATGCTCGGTCGATGGCGGCGGCGGCGCAGCCGCTGCCGTCATAAGGCAGCAAAGCGCCGCCGGGAGCAGGGCGGCCCTCACTTTATATTCCGCGCCAGATTTTCGGCATGGGTCTGATGCTCGGTGAACAGCGCCAGGCCCGATTCGAGCAGCGACTTGAGGTCGGCGTTATGCGCGCCGGGGATCAACGTATCGTGCAAAGCGGTATTGACGGTGCGGTGAAAGGCGATCTCATTCTCGACATAGGCACGGTCGAACGCGGCGCCGGTCAGCTTCGCCAGACGCCCGCTTGTCGCGGCGGCCTGGTCGGCGAGCGCGGTGCTGGTCGGATTGGCTTCGGGCTTGACGTTGAGCCGCTGCACCAGCGCGAGGGCTTGCTGGTTCACCGCGTCGTGATCACGCACCATCGTCTCGGCAAAAGCGCGGACGGCGGCATTGTGGGAGATCTGCAGAGCCTGCCGCCCGGCTTCGACATCGATACTGCCGGCCGTGTAGGCGATGTGCGCGATCTGGGCGTCATTGGGGGCTTGCGCCGAAACCGGCGCAGCCATCGCCAACGCGGCCACGGCCGCGGTAAGCGCGAACATGCTCTTCATGGTGAATTCTCCTTGTCAGGCGTGGCCGGGATCGACCGCACACTCCCTTTGATGCCGCCGTGCCGCCAAGGTTCCCGCGAAGCCGCTGCATGACCTGGATCGCGTTGCCGCCACGGTTATGGCACCATGATCATGCTCGTGGGGAACCTCCGCCCGGCTCCCGGCATCCAATGGCTGGCAAGAACGGGAGAATAGCTATGGTCGCCATGCTACATCGCGATCACGATTACGATGCATTGAATGATACCGCGCTGGCGGCGCTTGTTGCCGCGCGCGATCCGGGAGCAGTGCGGCACGTTACGGCGCGCAACAACCAGCGCCTGTTTCGGGCCGCCTTTGCCATCCTCGGCAATCGCGCTGAAGCCGAGGACGCGGTGCAGAGCACCTATTTGCGCGCCTTTGCCGCGATCGAAAAGTTCGAGGGCCGCGCGGCGCTGTCCACCTGGCTGACCCGCATCGCCATCAATGAAGCGCTGGGCCGCAAGCGCGCTGCCGAGCGCCGCCGTGCCAGTCTGGACGGGAATTCGGTCACAATGCTTGACGATTATCGGGAAAAGCTCATGCAAGGCTCGATCCAAGGCACTTCGCCCGAGCGGATGCACGCACGTGCGGAACTGCGGCGACTGATGGAAAGCGCAATCGCGGCTTTGCCCGAAGCATTCCGCCTGGTCTTCGTTCTGCGTGAGATCGAGGAGCAGAGCGTTGAGGAAGTGGCCGCGGCGCTCGATCTCAATCCGGCGACGGTAAAAACCCGCCACCTGCGCGCCCGCCGCCGGCTGCGCGAGACATTGGCGCCCGAGGTGCGGAACATGCTTTCCGGCAGTTTCCCCTTCGCCGGGGCCGATTGCGAGGCATTGACCGAGCGCGTCGTTGAAGCGTTTATTCCCCCTGTCGGTGCCGGGAATGAATGAAAACGCATCGTTTGGGTCGCAAATCAGCGTAAAGCCGGACGGTTTCCTTTTTCAAAAGGGCGAAGCCCGCCAGCCAGCGGTGCGCAACATTCATCACGGCCAACCTGACCGATACCGCAAAAAGATTGATGGCTGTGATAAATGTAATTTTATTGCAATTCAGCGTATCCCATATAACCGTATTTGTAATACATCTTTTCAGTAGGCAACAATGCGCATGGGCCTTTGGATTGGCGATATCCGCGTCGTGTCCGGTCGGCTTAGCCGATCGGGAGCGCTGCTGGCTGTCAGCGCCGTGCCTCTACCGACAGGCACAAGGATACGGGGCGAATGACCTCCCTGCGCGGCCACATCCGTCGGCACCGCTGGCTGGCCGCCGCGCTGATCATCACGACGCTGCTGATTACGATTCTGGTGCCGGCGGGATACATGCCCAGCATGGCGGACGGTGCGTTCGTCATGCGGCCCTGCGACGGTCAGCGGACTCCGAACCCCATGGCGGACATGGCCATGGCATCGGGCGATCATGCTCATGCGGATCGCCAGGGCCATCACGATGGTGACGGATCTCACGACCGGTTCAACACGCCCTGCGTTTTCTCCAGCTTGTCGACACCGGCGCTGCCGCCGGTCGATCCGATCCTGCTGGCGATCGCGATTACCTTCATCATCGCGACCGTTTTCCGTGTTGCGCCGACGCGTATCTTTCGCCGCGGCCTCTATCTGCGGCCGCCGTCGCAAGGACCGCCCGCGGCCGCCTGACATCCATTGAATGTCTGTCGTCCCGCTTGCGCCGCTCCAGCGGCGCATGAGGCCGCCTCCCATGCCGTGCCGTGTTGTGCCGCCGACTTCCTGAGCGACGGGCACATGCGGAAGGAGCTGTCATGTCCAGATTCCTGTTTTCGAGCAGCGCGCTCGCTGCTGCGCTTTTCACGTCCAACGCCGCTTTCGCGGAAACCGTCGCCGATGATGCCGAGCGCGATCGGCCTTCGGATATCGTCGTCATCGCGCAACTCGAAGATCGCGAGTTGCAGAAACTCAAGACACCCGCGCTGGGTGTCGGCATCGGCGGCGAACAGATCGCGGCGATCAACGCGATCAACGCCGAGGACGTGGTGCGCTACGCGCCCGCGCTGATCGTGCGCAAACGCTATATCGGCGACGCCAACGCGACGCTTTCCTTCCGCAACATGCACACGACCCAGACGCCGCGCGCGCTGGTGACGGTGGACGGCTTCACCATCTCCAACTTTCTCGGCGCCGATTTCTTCACCGCGCCCAAATGGGCGGTGCTGGCCCCCGATGATATTGCCCGCGCGGAAATCATCTACGGGCCGACCTCGGCGCGCTATTCGGGCCATTCGATGGGCGGGACCATGCTCGTCAAGACCCGCGACATCACCGAAACGGCGGCGCATCTTAGCGCGCAGGTGTTCGGCCAGAACTACCAATACTACAAAACCGATGAAGACCTGTTCGGCTGGTCGGTCGATGCCGGGTTCGATTTCGCGCTGGGGGATCGGGGCGGCGTGGCGATCAGCTATCGCCATTTCGAGAATGAAGGCCAGCCGCAGGAATGGCGGACGGTCAGCGCCTCGTCGCTTTATGGCGGCCAGGGAATCGTCGACAAGGAACTGTCCTTCCTGCGGATCGGCGCGCAGGATTCGACGGTCGATTCCACCGAAGATCAGTTCCGCCTGCGCGCGCAATATGATCTGGGCGGCGGTTGGGAATTGCGCGGGCTCGCCGCGCTGCTGGTCAATCAGGAGGAAACGCTCAATCCCAAAAGTTTCCTGCGCGATGCCGGCGGGGCGGAAACTTTCGTCGGCGTCAGCGGCGTCAACATGGGCATCGCCAGATCGACCGAACTGCTCGCGGGAATCGGCCTGTCGGGTGAAGCCGCTGGCTGGAAGCTCGACCTGTCGTTCAGCCGCTTCGATGTGCTGAACAACAAGGAGCGCCGCTCCGATAATTTCGACCTTGTGACCGGCCAGCGGCCGAATACCGGGCGGCTGGCGACCAATGATGCATATTGGAACAGCTTTGAGGGCACGGCGGAACGCAGCCTCGGTGCTCATGCGCTGGCGCTGGGCCTGTCCTATGCGGGCTATTCCGACGACAACCGCACGCACACCACGTCGGATTGGTTGCGCGCCAGCGTCATCGGCCTGCGCGATGCGTCGGGCGGCAAGACCCGGCTGCTCGGTGCATTCGCCGAGGACGCTATCTCTCTGACGCCGCAACTGACGGCGACGCTCGGCCTGCGCTATGAAAACTGGCGCACATCGGGCGGTTTCCTGACCAATGGCGGCACGACCGTCCGTTATGGAAGCCGCAGCCATGATGCCTGGTCGCCCAAGGCGGCCTTGAGCTTCCGGCCCGATGACCTTACCGAAATCGTCGCGTCGGCTGCGCTCGCCACACGCTTTCCCACGGTGCGCGAACTCTATCAGGCGGGCCTTATCTCCTATGGCCCCAATGTCGGGCAGCTCGACCTCAACGGCTTCAACCCGGACCTCAAACCCGAGAAGGCAGTCGATCTGCAACTCACCGCCTCGCGCCGGATCGGCAACGTCAAGGTGACGCTCTCCGGCTACCGGCAGGACGTCCGGCAAACGATCTTCTCGCAGACGATCGCCATTCCCGATGCCGGCACGGGCGATCTTACGCAAAGCTCGCTGATGACCAATATCGGCAAGGTCCGCACCTGGGGCGCGGACCTGATCGTATCGGCCGAAAATGTCCTGATCGACGGGCTGGCGATCGACGCCAACGCATCGTGGATTAATGCGGAAGTGACGCGCAATCCGCTCAATCCCGCGCTGGTCGGCAACACGTTCCCCCGCGTGCCAAAGTGGCGAGCGAACGCGAGTGTCCGCTACAGCCCCAGCGCGGATTGGTCGCTCGCCGCCAACTTCCGCCACCAGAGCACGCCAGACCGCAATATCGAGAACAACAGCACCTCGCTGTGCGACACCTTCTACTGCGTCTCGACCTTCTCCTTCGTCGATCTGAAGGCCACGAAACGGTTCGGGGCGTTCGGCATATCGGTAGGGGTCGATAACCTGCTCGATGAAAAGGCCTTCGTCTATCACCCCTATCCGGGGCGGACGTTCGTGCTCAGCTTCAAATGGGATGGGCGGCTATGACCCCGCACGCCCGCAGGCAAGCCATCCATGCCACGATCTGGCGCTGGCATTTCTATGCCGGGCTGTTCGTCATACCGTTCGTCCTGCTGCTGGCGGTGACGGGCGCCGCCTATCTGTTCAAGCCGCAGGTCGAACGCTGGGAGGAACGCGCCTTTCAGAATTTGCCGATTGAGCGCGCCGTCGCCCCGCAGGCGCAATTGGCTGCGGCGCTGGCGGCCTTTCCTGGGACACGGTTCGACAGCTATCGCCTGCCCGAACGCTCAGGCGATGCGGCGATGATCCGCGTCGCGATGGCCGATGGGGCCACAATGCGCGACGTCTTCGTATCACCGCAAGGCGAAGTGCTCGGCAGCATCGCGCCCGGCGACCGGCTGATGGAACTGGACAAGCGCATCCACGGGCAGTTGCTGCTCGGCAAGCGCGGAAGCTGGCTGGTCGAACTGGCTGCAAGCTGGGCGATCGTGCTGGTGCTGTCGGGCCTCTGGCTGTGGTGGCCGCGAGGACGCGGTCTCGCCGGGGTGGTATGGCCGCGCCTCAAAGGCGGCGGGTGTTTCTTCTGGCGCGATCTGCACGCGGTGACGGGGTTCTGGATTTCAGGGCTGGCGCTGGTGCTGCTCGTCACCGCTCTGCCCTGGGCCGGCGTCTGGGGCAGCGCCTTCAAGGCGGCCCGCGCCGAAATGGGCTGGGTCCAGGGCACGCAGGACTGGACACTGGGCGGCGAAGCGCCATCATCCGGCGGCGATAGCCATGCCCGGCACGATCTCGCCGCGATGATGCAGCCGAGGCCTAAGCCAGCCTCCGTTATGTCAGGGATCGGTCTGGATGACATTGTCGCCAAGGCGCAGCGCGAAAATCTCGCTTTCCCTGTCACCGTCTCGCCACCCGGCGCGCCGGGCCTGTTCGATGCACCCGGCTCAATGGACTGGGCGGTGCGCTCGGACGCGCAGAACCGGCCCATGCGGATGACCGTCACCTATGACATGGGGACAGGTCGCGAAGCCTCGCGCGAAGGCTTTGCCGATGGGCACGTCATAGATCGCGTTGTCGGCTATGGGATCGCCTGGCACGAGGGGCAGCTCTTCGGCTGGGTGAACCAGCTTGTCGGCGTGCTGACCGCGATCGGTCTCATCATGATGGCGGTCAGCGGCTTCATCCTCTGGCGCCGGCGCAAGCCCGGCGATGTGCTGGGCGCTCCGCCACCGGCGAATATCCCCGCGCGGATGGGCGGGGTCGCGGTAATCCTATTGACACTTGCCGCGCTGTTGCCGCTGCTTGCCGCCTCGCTTCTGGTTCTCTGGCTGTTCGAGCGGCTTTTGCTACCGCATCTGCCGGGTCTCGCCCGGTGGCTGGGCGTGCCTGTGAAAATTGCGGCCTGAGAACGGGAAATACAAAGACGCCGCAGGTTAACGCGGGGCAAAACGGACTGACAAGGGAGTTAATGAGACCTTCATCGCAATCATAATGCCGGCGCACACCGCGACGATGACCATTAGGGCCAGCGTCAGGCCGCCTTTCCAAAGTTCAGCCTTCGGTGGCGACGGATCGGGACGAAAAGGTCTCAATGATTTAATATCACGATCGGTCCAGTCCCTGGGCGTCCCGTCTGTGCTGGCTCGACCACGCCGGTCTTTTCTTGTGAGAAGAGCATGAACCCGATAGTATGCAACAAGAAAATAAATATTATAGTACATTGACCGTCGGGAAATTGCAGGATGGATATTAGTGTTGCGCGGACGTTTCTCGAAGTCGTCAAGACTGGCAGCTTCGTTAGCGCAGCGGCCAATCTCAACCTCACCCAGACTGCTGTCAGCGCCCGTATTCGTGTGCTTGAAGATCAACTCGACCGCCCCGTCTTCACCCGCAACAAGGCGGGGGCCAAGCTCACTCCGGCCGGTGAGCAGTTCCTTCGCTTTGCGACGACATTGGTCCAGGTCTGGGATCGGGCCAGGCGCGCCGTTGCCTTGCCCCCGGGGCGCGAGACGGTCGTCACCGTCGGCGCCGAACTCAGCCTTTGGAGCCCGCTCTTACGGCACTGGCTGCTCTGGATGCGGCGCGAATGCCCCGAGATCGCCGTCAGCGCCCAGATAGACGCGTCGGAACGCCTGATGGAGCGGGTGCAGGACGGTTCGCTGGACATTGCCGTGCTGTACGCCGCACCCAGCCGGCCGGGCGTCATCGCCGAACTCCTGTTCGAGGAAAAGCTCGTTCTCGTCAGGACGACGCCGACCAACACCCCGCTCGCCCCCGAAGACCACGTCCAGATCGATTGGGGCGACGAATTTGCGGCAAGCTATCAGGCCGCTTTCCCCGACCATCCCAATGCGGTCGTGTCGATCGGTTATGGGCCGCTGGCTCTGGATTATATCCTGGCGACCGGCGGTAGTGGTTACTTCCGCATGGGCTTCATTCGCTCCTATCTCGAAGAAGGGCGCCTGGCGCTCGTCCCGGGAAGCCCGGAATTTTCCTACTCGGCCCATGTCGTCCACTCGACCAAGGCCGATCCAGGCGTGATGGACCGCATCCGTGCCGGTCTCAGAGCGGCGGCGGCGATCGCCGTATGACGAACGAGCTATCCTCACCGATCTGCTACGGACCCCAAGCCGATGACGCCTATATGGGTTATGCTCCTCGCGATGAGATACTTGCTGCGCTCAAAGAGTTGCTGGAAGCCGAGCGCGCCGGCGCCCGCGTGGCTTTGGCGAGCGCGCGATCCGAGGCCGCTTCTCCCTATCGCGACCTGATGCTGGCGGTCAGAGCCGACGAAGCGCGCTGGTGCGCGATGCTCTCCGGACAGATCAAGCGCCTGGGCGGCACGCCTTCGCGTAAGACCGGCGGCTTCTATGCAAAGGCGCTGGCCATTTCCGGTGCGCTCGACCGACTCGCCTTTCTCAATCGCGGGCAAGGATGGATCGTGCGAAAACTTGAGGCACTGACGCCTCGCATACGCGACGAGATCCTGTATGCGGATTTGCGCGCAATGCTGGATAGCCATCGTACCAACATCGACCGCGCTTGCGGTCTTCTCGATCCGAAGTCGGATGCGGATGCGAGGCTGAAGCTCTGAGATGCGGCGGGGACCGTGCGCGCATGTCGCGAGACATAGTTCACCTTGAGCAAAGGCTGTCGAGGCGCTATGGTGTATTGTAGATACATGTTTTCCCGCGATCAAACGGGACAGGTTTTGGGATGATTGCCCATGACGCCACAGAGCACTGCGGTACTTTCCATTGCTGAAGCGCCACCTCGCCGTTGGCAGGAGCGGTACGACGCAATTTTCGACGCTGCGTTGGCAAAGCTCCACAGCGAGGGACGCTACCGCGTCTTCATCGACATCCTGCGCAACAAGGGTTCCTTTCCCGACGCTCGCTGCTTCGCCGGGCACAAGGGCCCCAAGCCGATCATCGTCTGGTGCTCCAACGATTATCTTTCGATGGGCCAGCACCCCAAGGTCATAGCCGCCATGGAAGCGGCTTTGCACGATGTGGGGGCAGGGTCGGGTGGTACGCGCAATATCGGTGGCAACACACACTATCATATCGACCTTGAAGCCGAACTGGCCGACCTTCATGGCAAGGAAGGGGCGCTCCTTTTTACCTCGGGTTACATATCGAACGAAGCGACGCTTTCCACGCTCGCGAAAGTTCTCCCCGGCTGCGTGGTTTTCTCCGACGCGCTCAACCATGCGAGTATGATTGCCGGCATTCGCACTTCGGGCTGCGAAAAAAGGGTCTGGCGTCACAACGATCTTGGGCACCTGGAACAGTTGCTCGCTGAAACGGATCCATCGCTCCCCAAGCTAATCGCCTTCGAGAGCGTCTATTCGATGGATGGTGACATCGCCC
>JBFWKI010000040.1:0-28089 GCA_050252755.1 Sphingobium sp. | reverse complement strand
AAGAAGTGGTCCGATCAGCGTCCATTCTTCATCCGACACACCAATCCGCTCGCCCAAGCCTGCCTCCCAAAAAGCAGCCTTGAATCAACCGGGAGTCACTCAGTCAAGCTTTGTCCACGAAACCTAGGATGATCGTCCCCTGAGAGGAAAAGGCGCGATGGTTGGAATCGCACTGGATGATGTCATGGAATTTCGTCAATGACCAAAAGGGGCCGTAGCGGCTTTCCGCGCAATAATGCACCGGGTCTTCGGCCCGTAGACGACGGAAAAGGGGTGCGGCGGCATCCCGCTGATAGAGGGTCGGATCGCTGATATCGATCCGGTCGAGCGGGATTTCCGCAACGTCGGATAGGATCGTGCCTGTCATGATCTCATCGTTCCTTTCGGAGCGGCGCGAGGGGAATATGGCTCCCTCACGCCGCCTTCCAGCATCAATATTTAAAGGAAATGGTTCCACCTATGACACGGGGATCGCCCGGCAGCGCGCCAATATTATAGACGTTGGCGTTATAGGCGTTGGCATAGACCTCGTTGGTCAGATTGTTGACGAAGGCCGCAATCGACCATTGCCCGCCCGGTAGCGTATATTTGGCGTTCGCGTTGACGAGCGTATAGCCTTTTTGCGCGATGTTGCTGGGCGTATCCAGGAAATATTTGCTGGTATAATAGACATTACCGCCCAGTTCGAGCGATCCATCCCCGATCGGGATCGTATAGGTCGCCTGACCGGTAAGCGTGAATTTGGGAGCACGGGGCAGACGCTCGCCGGAAATATCGCGCGCCTCACGCACCAGACCATAGCCCGCAGGATTGGGAACGAACGCCGCTGCGTCCGGGAAATCCTCATAGGTCGCGTCTATATAGGATGCGCCCAGCGACAGCGAGAGATTGCGCACCGCGTTGACGATCAGCGTTGCTTCCGCGCCCTGGCTTTTCGCAGACGCCGCATTCTGGTTCGTGAACAGGCTGCCCGTGTCGGACTGAAGCACACGGCTGACCTGAAGATCCTTATATTTATAATGCCACAAGGCCCAGTTGAACAGCACGCCGCTCACCACCCGATGCTTGCCGCCGACTTCGAAGGCGTCGACCTTTTCCGGGTGGACCGGGCCGGGCGAACCGGGACTGCCCAGATTATAGCTGCCGCTGCGGAAACCCTTGGTATAGGAACCGTAAAGCAACTGGCCGGCAAATTCATATTCCAGCCCGATCTTCGGATCGAACGAATCATATTTTGCGCTGTCGGGCGCATCGGCCAATATCACGCCAAGGCCGGGGATCGTCACATTCTGTTCGTAAAGCCGGGGCTTTTCATTGCTATAGCGCAAGCCGCCCGTCACCGAAAACCCACCGAAGATCGGCACCGACACCTGACTATAGGCGGCATAGCTGCGCGTGCCGGTCCTGCCATAGACGATAAGGCTCGCCTCATCGATGCTCGGCCCGCCGGTATTGCCGATGTTGAAGGCGCCGGTCGGCCCCATCGAGGATTTGAGATCGAACATGTACAGGCCCACGATCCATTCCACCGGCGATGACGGCGCGGAAATCAGTTGCAGTTCCTGAGACCAGTTTTTGAAACGGTTCTGGTTGTTGAAATTGGTGAGCGGCAGGTCGGAGGCATCGGAGTCCGGCGCGGTGCGCTGGAACACGTTGCGATAGCCGGTGATCGAAACCAGGTCGGCAAAGCCCAGATCCCCCCGAATGGTGAGCGAACCGCCATAATTCCGCAGTTCGTGACCATCGGACGGGAAGTCGGAATAGGTGTGGCGCGGATCATCCTCCAGCGTCGTGAAACGGCCGCCATTGGCCGGATCGGCCGCATAGTTGCGATCATAGATCGACACCCAGCCGATCGAACCATAATCATCCGCTTCGGTATAATCGGCAGATACCGTCGCCGTCCAGCCATCGGACAACTCTGCCTTCAGCTTCGCGCGGAAACCGAATTCGTCGCGGTCGTTCAGGTCATGACGGCCCGGCACCCGATTTTTCATATAGGCATCATGGTGGGTATATTGCCCCGCGACGCTGACCGCGACCGGGCCGGGACCAGACGAGGCATAGGCCTGCACGCGGCGCGTGCCCCATGTACCGAGCGTCCCTGCCAGTTCCACCGTTTCCTTCTCCGATGGATCGCGGGTGACGAGGTTGATCGCGCCTGCCGTGGTGTTGCGGCCATACAGCGTGCCCTGAGGCCCCTTCAGCACCTCGACGCGCTGCATATCCAGAAAAGACTGATCCACCGCGCCCGAATAGGGCAGATATACGCCATCGAGATAGAGGCCCACCGCGCCTTCGGCAACCAGATTGGCGGTGCCCATGCCACGGATGAAGATGATCGGCGCGCCGACCGCCGTCGCGATATTGAGGCCGGGAGTCGACACCTGAAGCTGGGTTGCATTGCTGACGCCGGCCGATACCAGCGATTCACTGCTCAGCACGGCAACGCTGATCGGCACGTCCTGCGCATTTTGTACGCGCCGGTTCGCGGTGACGACGATCTCGCCCATCGCAGGCGCGGCTTCCGCCAGTTGCGCCTGTTCGGGCGCGGCGGCGACCTCCGCCTGTTCATCCGCCGCATAAGCTGCCTGCGCGAAAGCGAGCGTCGACACGCTGAACAGCATGAAACCGGTTTTCATCGAAAAACTCCTCCCCATTTCCAAATTCCTTATATTCGACATTCCTCATAAGCCCTGTCGAACTTTGCTTCTGTCTCTGTGGGAGGAGACAGTTTGTCGCGCGAACGGCACTCGTTCGCGCGACATGACAAATCATTCCCGACGGCGGTTTGCCTGACGGGATCAGGGGCCGATGCCCCTCTCTTTTTCGGTCGTTATTTGGGCCGGTCAGCCCTTCGTTACGGCCTGAAGGCTCGCCTGCGTCACCGGCGGTTTCCAATGCATTTTCCGGTCGAGATCCGCTTCAAACCCGTCGATCGACGAAAGGTGCTTCAACGACAGGCCGATATCGTCAAGACCGTTGAGCAGCCTGTGCCGCCGCCCCTCGTCGGTAGCAAAGGGAATAACATCACCTTCGGTTGTCGTGACGGTCTGCCTTTCCAAATCGACCGTCAGGCTCGCGGTGGCGGCATTTTCGGCCAGCGCGCCCAGATACCGCACCGTCTTTTCGGGCAGCACCACAGGCAATATGCCGTTCTTGAAACAATTGGCATGGAAGATGTCGGCAAAGCCCGGCGCGATCACGCATCTTATGCCGAAATCGAGCAACGCCCAAGGCGCATGTTCGCGGCTGGACCCGCACCCGAAATTACCGCCCCCGATCAGAATGCCCGCCTTGTCCCACGGCGTACGGTTGAGAATGAAATCCGGGTCATTCCGCAAGGCGGCGAACAGGCCCCGACCAAGGCCGGACCGGGTAATCGCCTTCAGATAATGGGCAGGCAATATCTTGTCCGTATCGATATTGTCGGCGGGAACATAAGCCGCGATCGCGGTGAGGTGGGTAAAGGCTTTCATATCGCATATTCCCGTGCGTCAACGATTCGCCCCGCCAGCGCAGCGGTGGCAACCATGGCGGGCGACATCAGATGCGTGCGCCCACCCGGCCCCTGCCGCCCTTCGAAATTGCGGTTGGAGGTGGAGGCGCAACGCTCACCCGGTTCCAGCCGATCGGGGTTCATGCCCAAACACATGGAGCATCCCGCATCGCGCCATTCGAACCCTGCTTCCAGAAACAGGCGATCCAGCCCCTCCGCTTCCGCCTGCGCCTTGACGGCGCCCGACCCCGGCACGACCAGCGCCCGCACATGCGCCGCGACATGGCGGCCACCGATCATCGCGGCGGCGGCGCGTAAATCCTCTATCCGCCCGTTGGTGCAACTGCCGATGAAAGCAACGTCGATCGGCGTGTCGATGATCGATCGACCCGCTTGCAGCCCCATATAATCAAGCATCTCTTCGCTCTGGCGGCGGCGGGCGGGATCGTCCAGCCGGGCCGGGTCGGGAATGGTATCGGTGACTTCGATCACCGCCTCCGGGCTGGTGCCCCACGTCACCATCGGCGCGATCGACGCGCCGTCGATGGTGACGACGCGATCATGGACCGACCCCTCGTCGGACCGGAAGCTGTCCCAATGGGCGACCGCTTCGGCAAAATCGGCGGCGGCTGGCGCGAAGGGACGCCCCTTCAACCAGGCATAGGTTTTTTCGTCGGGCGCGATGAGGCCCGCCCGCGCGCCCGCCTCGATCGACATGTTGCAAAGCGTCATGCGGCCGGCCATGTCGAGCGCGCGCACCGCTTCCCCGGCATATTCGATCACATGACCGGTCGCGCCGTTGGTGCCGATGGCCCCGATAATCGCAAGAATGACATCCTTCGCCGTCACCCCCGCCCCGAGACGCCCCGTAACGGTGACAAGCATCGACTTTGCCGGGTGCTGGACAAGGGTCTGGGTGGCGAGCACATGCTCCGCCTCCGACGTGCCGATGCCAAAGGCCAGCGCGCCGAACGCGCCATGGGTAGAGGTATGGCTGTCACCGCACACGATGATCGTCCCCGGCATGGTGAGGCCGAGTTCCGGGCCGATGATATGGACAATCCCCTGTTGACGCGAGAGGAGCGGCACATAGGGAACGCCAAATTCCGCGACATTGCGTTCCAGCGTCTCGACCTGCTGCCGGCTTTCCGGATCGGCAATCCCCTCAATCCCCAGCGCGCGCTGCTGTGTCGGAATATTATGATCGGCAACCGCCAGCGTGCGGCCCGGGCAGCGGACCTTGCGTCCCGCCTGCCGCAAACCCTCAAAAGCCTGAGGACTGGTCACTTCATTAACGAGATGCTGGTCGATATAGAGGAGAACCGATCCATCCTCCTGTGTCGCGGCAACATGGGAGTCCCAGATTTTCCGGTACAGCGTACGAGGCTGGCTGTTCATGGGTTCACCCTATCCTTGCAACCTGTGGCGGACAGGGCGTCGCGCACGCGGCCACCGGTTTGCGCGCCGGGCAAGCCGACGATGTCCGCACCAATGCGGACCAGCGCGTCAAGGTCGATGCCGGTGGAAACACCCATGCGCTCGAACATCCAGACGAGATCCTCGGTCGCGACATTGCCGGTGGCGCCGGGCGCGAAAGGGCAGCCGCCAAGACCTGCGACCGACGCGTCGAATATCCTGACGCCCGATGTCCATGCGGCCAGCGCATTGGCCGCCCCCAACCCATAGGTGTCATGGCCATGAAAGGCCCAGCGAATGGCAGGAAATCGCCGGATAACCTCGCCGAAAAGGCGCGTCACCTGCGCAGGGTCGGCCCGGCCTGTCGTGTCGCACAACGCTATCTCGGCATCCGGCGCGGCGGCGACCAGCCGGTCGAGCAGCGCAATCACGTCTCCGTCGGCCACCCGCCCGTCAAAGGGACAATCGAACGCAGTGGCGAGGTTGAGACGCAGCTTCGCCCTGTCCTTCGCCAACCTGACCAGTTCCTCATATTGTCCGGCGCTTTCGGCTGGAGAACGACGCACATTGCTCTGGTTATGCCGCTCGCTGACCGACAGCACGAATACGAGATGGCGCGCGCGCGCATCGAGGCCGCGCTCCGCGTGACGGACAGTGGGGACCAACATCTGGGCATCGAGGCCCGCCAATGCATTGGTGGCGGCAACGATCTCCGCCGCGTCGGCCATTTGCGGCACCGCGCTGGGGCTGACGAAAGCGGCGGCCTCCATCCGGCGAATGCCCGCATCATAAAGCGCATGGATGATCGCCTGCTTGCGGTCGGTCGGAATGAACGGGCCGACCGACTGGAACCCATCGCGCGGGCCGACCTCAACAATCTGCACCTTGTCCATCAGATAACTCCCTCAGCCTGCAACCGATCGATCCGCGCATCGTCCAGTTCCAGCAGGCGGTTCAATATTTCGCGATTATGCTGCCCCACGTCCGGGCCGGGCCAGCGCACCTCGCCGGGGCTTTCCGGAATATGTGGCACGACACCGGCATGGAGCACCGTTCCGAAATGCGGATCGTCGACCTCCCGCACCATCGCACGGGCGAGATATTGCGGATCGGCCGCGCAGTCGGCCGCCGTATAGGCCTTGCTGTTCGGAATATCGGCCTGCCCGAGCAACGCCATCAGTTCCTCCGTCCCATGCTGGCCCGACCATTGGCCGATCATCCGGTCCAGTTCCGCGCTGTTGGCGACGCGGGCTGCGTTGCCGTCATAGCCGGGCGCACCGATCAGTTCCGGCCTGCCCATCAACGTGGCAAGCTTCGCGAACAAGGGTTCCGAATTGGCGGCGATCAGCACCCATGCGCCATCCGCACTGCGATAGGCGTTGGAAGGGGCGGCGGTCGCGATGCCACCGCCCGTCGGCTCCTTGACGAGGCCCAGCGCGCCATATTCGGGCAACATCCCCTCCATCATGCTGAGCACGCTTTCGGTCAGTGCGACATCGACGGTACGCGCGGCGCCATCGCCGCCTTGCCGATCGCGCTGCCAGAGCGCACCCATGATGCCGAACGCGGTATAAAGCCCCGCGATGGAATCACCGATGCTGACCCCCACGCGCACCGGTGGCAAGGTGGACGCGCCCGGCGGATGGTTGGTGAGATAGCGCAGCCCGCCGATCGCCTCGCCGATCACGCCGAATGCGGCGCGGTCGCGGCCCGGGCCGGTCTGGCCATAGCCGGAAATCTGCGCGATAATGAGGTCTGGCCGCGCCGCGCGCAGCACATCGGGACCAAGACCCAGTTTCTCCAGCGCGCCCGGGCGGAAATTTTCGACCAGCACATCGCACTGGCGGACAAGATCAAGGATGAGCGCGCGCCCCTGCTCCGACTTGATGTCGATGGTGACGCTGTATTTGTTGCGCCCGTGCATCGACCACCAGAGCGAGCGGCCATCGACCTTCTCCCCCCAATCACGGACGGGATCGCCCTTTTTCGGTTCGATCTTTATGACCTCCGCGCCCAGATCGGCCAGCAATCGCGTGCAGAAAGGTGCAGCGACGAAATGGCCCAGTTCAAGGACACGCAGTCCGGACAATACAGGACTCATAGGATTATCGACTTTCCGGATGATGTGATGACTTGATGTCGCCACCTTGTCCGCCGGAGGAGGCCTTTGCGTCCATTCGCCTTTTCACAACCCTGTTTTCGAGGTTTGCGAAGGCTGATAGGATCGCTTCAACGATATCGCCCCCTTATGGCATCGGCTCCGGCCCCCAACCATGGATCATCATGTCCCGTCCCCGCCCGCCTGCCGCCTCCATTGATCTCATTTCCCTGCGCCTGTTGCTGGCCGTGGCGGCGGAGGACAATCTGGCCCGCGCAGCGCAACGGGAAAATATTGCCCTGTCCGCTGCCAGCAGGCGGATATCCAATCTGGAGGCGCGGGTCGGGGTGCAGTTGCTCCACCGTCATGATCGCGGCACCACGCCGACCGCCGCCGCCCTGTCGGTCCTTCCGCGTATCCAGACCGTTTTCGACCTGCTCGATCAGGTGCTGGACGATCTGGCCGAGGTCAGCGACGGCACCCATGGCGTGATTCGCATCAAGGCGCACACCACCGCGATGACCGGGCGCCTGCCCGAACTGGTCGCGGAATTCCTGCGGCAGCATCCCCGCATCGACATCATGATGGACGAGGCGACCAGCGTGGAGATAATGCAGGCGGTCAGCACCGGCGGCTGCGACATGGGATTTGTCGGAGAGGCCGTGGCGCAGGGCGATCTGCGCCTGATCGACTGGTTGCGCGACGAACTGGTCGCCATCTTCCCATCCAGCCATCCGCTGTCTGCGCAAGAACAGGTGTCGCTGGCCGACATGCTCGACTATCCCTTCATCTGCATGCAGAAGGACAGCGCGCTCGTCTCGTTGGTCCGGCGGGAGGCGCAAGCACTGGAACGGCCGATGACGGAGCGCGCCCATGTCGGCAGCTTCCATGTCGCCTGCCGCATGATCGCCCATGGGCTGGGCGTCGGCATCATTCCCCGGGATGCGCTCGACGCCTCGTTGATCGGCACCCTGGAACAGCGTCCGCTGACCGACAGCTGGGCGCGCCGCGCGCTCAAGATCTGCGTGCGCCAGCCCCACTATCAGAGCAAAGCCGTGCAAATGCTGTTGTCTTTCCTGCTCGACCATAGCTCCGCGGAGAAATGATCATTTCCTGCCGGTCAAACCTGCGAAGTATATCGGCAGGGGGACAGCGCGTCGGACAAAGCTGACCTATTCAGGACAACAATCATTATCCCGATATCACGAGGTTCCCATGACGACCACGACCGAATCTCCCGCCCTGTCCGCCGAAGCGCTGAAGCGCACAGCCGCCGATTTCGCCCGTGATGGGGCAGTATATATCCCGCAGATGCTGACCGCCGGGGAAATGGACATCATCGAGGAAGTATTCCAGTTCGCGGCAGACAATCCGGGGCCACATGCGTTCGACAAACCAACGACCGAGAAATTTGTCTATGTCGACAACGGGCTGGTCCATTTGTGGAAGGAAGCGCCCTATCAGCGGCTATTTTCCATCCCCGCGTTCGGCAAGGTGACATCCGCGCTGTTCAGCGAACCGGACATCTGGTTCATCAACGAACAGGTGACATGGAAGCAGGGTGGATCGAAGCGCACGCCTTTCCATCAGGACACCCGCTATTTCAACTATGACGGCCCCGATCAGGTCCAGTACTGGATCTCGCTCGGTTCGCTCGACCAGAAAAATTCGCTGGAGTTCATCAAGGGATCGCACAAAGGGCCGGTTTATGGCCATATCGATGACAGCGAAACGCGCCTTGGTGAAAAGCCGCCCATGCCGCCGCTGCATGGCCGTCCGATCCACGAGAATATCGAGGCGAACCGCGATGCCTATGAAATCCTGTCCTGGCCGATCGCGCGCGGCGACGTCCTCGCCTTCCATCCCACCACCATTCATGGCGGCGCGCCGGACAAGTCCGACCTCAGCCGTCGATCGCTGACGCTGCGCTGCTGCGGCAAAAAGACGGTGCGCGTCCCGACGCCCGAAGCGATGAAGGAAGGCATCGGCGATCACGGCATCTATGGCGAGTTGGAGAAGATGCCGCTGGGCACCCCGGTCTGCGAACTGGATCTGCCGGTACGTATCTGGCCGCTCTGATCCCGATCGTCACATCAGTCTCGCCTTGTTCGAAATGGCGGGGCTGATGCCGGCGCCTTCGCTGCGCGAAGGCCGCGCAAGAACCGACAGGAAATATGGAAAACACCAAGGATTGGATCATGCTGAACACCATCGTCGACCCCAAAAGCCTGCCGCAACTGGAGATCGATCCGTTCGATGAAAAGGTTCTGGCAGACCCCTTTCCCTTTTATGAGCATCTTCGCGAGCTTGGGCCGATTTTCTGGGTCGCGGCCTATGGCCATTATGGCACGGCCCGCTGGGCGCCCATCCATCATATCCTCAACACATGGCAGGATTATACCGCGACCCATGGCGTCGGCCTTTCCGACATCACCCAACCGGGCAATTGGCGGGACAAAGGCGCGCTGGTGGAGGAAGATCCGCCGACGCATACCGGCATCCGCATGCCGATGCAGAAGATCATGTCGGCGCAGCGCATCATGGGCTGGCGCGACGCGCTGACCGCGCAAGCGAGCAATCTGCTGGACGAGGTGCTGGGCACGGGCGATCTCAACGCGGTGCCCACGATCGCCGAAACTTTCGTGATGGGCGCATTGCCCGCCATCCTGGGCGTCGATGCCAATCGCAAGGCGCTGTTGGCCATCGGCGATCATAATTTCAACTCGATCGGGCCGAAAAACGCGATTTTCGACGCATCGGCCGCGCGGGTCGAGGAAGTGGCCCTATGGTATCAGGAGGCCGCAGCCGAGGGCGCGATGGAAAAGGGCGGCCTTGGCGAGGAATTTTTCCTGGCGGAAAAAGAAGGCATTTTCGCGCCGGGTCTCGCTTACAAGATCGTCCGCATGCTGTTGCGCGGCGGGTTCGACACGACCATTTCCGGCATCGGGTCCACCCTTTATTATTTCGCGCACCACCCCGACCAATATGACCGGGTGCGGGAAAACCCCAAGCTGATCGGCCGTGCATTCGAGGAGGCTTTGCGTCTCCAGTCGCCCGCGCAGAATTTGTTCCGCACCGTCAATGAGGGGGTGGAACTGGAAGGCATCGGCCTCGAACCCGGCACCAAGATTCAATATTGGCTGGCGGCGGGCAATCGCGATCCACGCAAATGGGACAATCCCGACGCCTTCGACATCGACCGCGCGGTCAGCGCCTCGCTCGCCTTTGGCGGCGGCGTCCACAAGTGCATCGGCATGATGGTCGCGAAGATCGAGGCGGAGGCGCTGTTCACGCCCTTTGTTGAGCGCGTGAAGCGGGTGGAACTGACGGGCGAACCCCATTTCCGCCTGTCCAATTCCCTGCGCACGCTCGACGCCCTGCCCGTACGCTTCATTCTGGAATGACCGCGACGCTCCGGCGACCCTGAACCCGGTGCAAAGAGGTTCAGGCCCACCCGATAGAGAGGAGAATTACCATGTCCGCCATTGCCCTGCCGCCCGAACTGCGTAAATTCGAAGGCCGGATAACCGATATAGACAGTCATGAAATGATGCCCGTGCAGGCATGGGTGGATATTTTCGGCAAGGAGTATCAGCCGATAGCCGACTGGTTGTCGCAGGAATTCGTGATTACCGGGAAATCCGATGTCAACGACCTCAATTCCCTGAATTATCCCGATTATACGGGCGAAGCGGATGGGATCGGAGAGGACATCCTCAACCATAAGGGATCGCGTGCGCCGGGGGCCATTGATCCCGCCAGACGACTGGAGGTGATGAACGCGGCCGGCGTCCATCGCCAGTTGATGTTCCCCGGCGTCAGCCCCAAATTGCTGCGCATCGCGCTTTACGGCGCAAGCATGCCCGGCTCCTCATTGCTGGAGGAACCGGAATTCCTGCGCAAGGCCGATGATCGTCACGCTCTCGCCCGGCGTTGGATGAGCATCTATGATGACTGGTGCGTCGATGTATGCGCCGGGTCGGGGGGGCGCATCCGCCCTGCCGTACTCGTCTCCTCGGCCAGCCCGGAGGATCTTTATTCCTATGTCGAATCCCTCATCAAAAGGGGCATTCGCGCCTTTTTTCTGCCCACCGGCGTCCCCCCGGCGGGCAAATCCCCCGCACATAGCGATCATGACCGGCTGTGGAGCCTGCTGGAAGAGGCCGATTGCGCGGTAACGCTGCACGTCGGCTGCGAGAATGATTTTTTCAAGACGCGCGACTGGGTCGATGCGCCGGTATTCGCGGGCTATAAGGAGTTGCTGGAGTTTGCGTCCGACCCCTGGACGCTGGCCACGCTGCATATTCCCGCGCAGAATTTCCTTTCCACCATGGTGATGGGCGGCGTGTTCGATCGTCATCCGCGCCTGCGTATGGGCGTGGTCGAATTGGGCGCGATGTGGATCGGCCCGTTGATGGAAATCCTCGATAGCTGGTATCTCAATTCGAAGATGAGCCGCCACCTGCCGCGAAAACCTTCTGATTATATCAAGAGCAATGTGCGGGTCACGCCTTTCTTCTTCGAGGACGCGGGCAAGCTGATCGAGAAATATGATCTGGAGGATGTGCTCTGTTTCTCGACCGACTATCCCCATATCGAAGGCGGGCAGAATATGTACGCCAAATATTATGACAATGTGAAGCGCCTCGGCCCCGCCGTGGAGGAGAAGTTTTTCGTAACGAACGGCGAATTGCTGTTGCCAGCATGACGATGCGGGGGTTGAAGGGCAAATCCATCCTGATCACAGGCGGCGCCAGCGGTATCGGTCGCGCGACCGCCGCCGCATTGGCGCGGTCGGGCTGCCTCGTCACCATCGGAGATCGGGACGAGGCGGCGGGAAACGCGCTGGCGGCAGAGTTGACGGCAGAGGGGGGCAGCGTCCATTTCCAGCGCTGCGATGTCACGTCCGAAGATGATGCGGCAGCGCTGGTGCATGCGGTGCTGGACCAGTACGGCAGGCTGGACGGAGCCTGTTATTCGGCAGGCCTTTCCACCGTGCGCAAGCCGTTGATCGAGATGAGCCGGGAGGAATGGTCCCGCGCCACGGCCGTCAATCTCGACGGGGCCTTTCTGGCATTGAAGCATCAATTGCCAGCGATGATCGGCGCAGGCGGCGGGTCCATCGTGCTGATCGCGTCGATGGCGGCGATGAAGGGCACACCGATGGCCGCCGACTATTGCGCCTCCAAATCCGGCATGTTGGGCCTGATGCGTTCCGCCGCCGCAGAATATTCGGCGCAAGGCGTGCGCATCAATGTCATCATGCCCGGCGCGACGGCGACCCCGATGCTGGAAGCCGCGACCTCGCCGGAACACAGCGCGGGGCTGATCGCCCGCACGCCGATCCACCGCATTGCCGAGCCGCGGGAGATCGCGGATTCGGTGTGCTGGCTCCTGTCCGAAGAAGCCTCCTTCGTGACCGGCGCCGCCATTCCCGTCGATGGCGGGATGTCGGCCCTGTGATGAAGGGAGGAACAATGCGCGGCATCAGGATTGGCGATCCCGGTGGGCCGGCGACATTGCAGGTCCGCGCCCTGCCCATCCCGCCGCCGCCCGGTCCGGGTGAAATCGCGGTGCGCCTCGCCGCGACGTCGCTCAACTATCATGACTGGCGGGTATGCAGCGATGACAGCGACACTTTCGCAGGCCGCATTCCGATGGCCGATGGCGCGGGCGTGGTCGAGGCGATCGGCGCGGGTGTCGATGAATTTCGCGTCGGGGACCGGGTGATCTCCGTTTTCCTGCCCGACTGGCAGCACGGCCGCCCGGCCTTTCAGCATATGCGCACCATCCCCGGCGATACGGTGGATGGCTATGCCTGCGAACAAGTCGTCCGCCCGGCCACATGGTTCACCCACGCCCCACGGGACTGGTCGCTGGAAGAGGCCGCCACGCTGCCTACCGCCGCCCTCACCGCTTGGCGCGCGCTGATGGAGGATGGCGGGTTGCAACCCGGCGCGACCGTGCTGGCGCTCGGCACCGGCGGGGTGTCGATCTTCGCCCTGCTCTTCGCCCGGGCAATGGGCGCGCGGGTCATCCTGACCTCGTCCAGCGATGCGAAGCTGGAGCGTGCCAGGGCGCTGGGCGCCGATCAGGTCGTCAATTATCGCGCAACGCCCGACTGGGGGGCCGAAGTGCTGCGGCTGACCGATGGCCGGGGCGCCGATCATGTGATCGAGACAGGCGGCGCGGCAACGCTCGGCCAGTCGGTGCAGGCCGCTCGCGATGGCGGGCATATCGCACTGATCGGCGCGTTATCGGGCCATGCGACAGAAGCGCCCATCAGCCTCGTCATGCGCAAGCATCTGCGCCTGATGGGTGTGGTCGTGGGCAGCCGTGCCCAGCAACAGGCGATGGTGGAGGCGATCGACGCAACAGGCATCCGCCCGGTCATCGACCGCGTCTTCCCGCTGAAGCAACTGGCCGAGGCGTTCCAGTTCGAAAGAGCGGGCGGGCATTTCGGCAAGATATGCATAAGATATTGATATACCGCCATTGTGACGAAAAAGAAGGATGAGTATGATGAACGGTCTGACCGGCAAAGTGGCGCTGATCACCGGCGGATGCTCCGGCATCGGTGAAGCCACAGCACAGTTGTTTCTGGGTCAGGGCGCGCATGTCGTGGTGGTGGATCGGCAGGCCCCGGTCGGCGCGCTGACGCAGGCTGGTGCGGAACGGCTGCACCATGTCAGCGCCGACGTGACGCAGGTGGCCGATCTGGAACGCGCTTTTGCAAGTGCCGCAGACAAGTTCGGCGGCCTCGACATATTGGTCAACAATGCAGGTGCCGGCGGGCCACTGGCAAAGATCGTCGATATGGACCCCGATCAATGGGACATGATGTTCGCGCTGACCGTGCGTGCGCCGATGCTCGGCATCAAGCTGGGCGCGCCGATGATGAAGGCACGCGGCGGCGGGTCCATCATCAACGTCGCCTCCATCGCCGGGCTGCGCACCGGGCTGACGGCGGGCGCGGCCTATTCGGTGGCGAAAGCGGCCGTGCTGAAACTGACCGGTTCTGCCGCGCTGGAGCTGGCGGGGGACAATATCCGCGTCAACACGCTGTTGCCCGGCGCCGTGGCGACGCCGATTTTCGGCGGCGGCTTCGGCCTCTCGCCGGAGGTCGCCCGCGCCCACCTGGGCGAGGTCGAGGAAATCTACCGGCACGCCCAACCCCTGCCCGTCACCGGCACACCGGCACGACTGGCCGACGCCATCCTCTTTCTGGCGAGCGATCAATCAGGCTTCATCACCGGTCTCGACATGATCGTCGACGGCGGATTGACGTTGAATCCAGCCGTCTGGGGCGATGCGCGGCAAAGGATGATAGACCTGGGCCAACGACTGAAAGCGCAACACGGCTAGTCCGTTTCGGATTACACCGGACAGAAGCCGGCCCTTCTTGTTTTCCATAATTTCCGCGGCGGCAGGAAAGTCCACCTGCTCCGAAATCATTCCAGAATATTATATGAGGACAGGATCATGAACGGCACTCTTGAAGAACGGCTGCTCCGGGTTGAGGATCAACTGGCATTGCAAGCGTTGCTCAACGATTATCAGCGCTTCACCGATGAAGGGAATCCCGAAGGCTGGGCGAATTGCTGGACAAAGGATGCCGTGCTCGATCGCGGCGACGGATCGCCGCCGGTGATCGGACGGGTCGAACTCGCTCAAAATGTCGCACGCTCCATCGCCCTGTTCAAAACGCGCCAGCATATCCTGTCCAACCCCAGCTTCACCATCGACGGGGATGCCGCGCGCGGCACGTGCAGCCTGCTCTACACCGGCACCACGGCGGACGCGGGGCCGGAAAATTATGTACAGTTCGGCGGTTCCTATCGCTGGACCTTCCGTCGCACCGACGAAGGCTGGAAGATCGAGACACGCGAAATGCAAATCGACTGGCAACGCCCCCAGCCCGGAAAAGAGTAACCGATGTCCCTCTCCCTTCTCGAACTGCGGCTCTACACCATCGTGCCGGGCCGTCACGGTGTCGCCTATGAACGGTTCGGCCAATGCTTACCCCCGTTGTTCGCCCGCCATGGTATCCGCAATATCGGCTGCTGGACGGCCAATGCCGGTCCCAACGGGCCGATGTGGGCCTATCTCATGTCCTATGAGAGCCTTGCCGAACGGGAAGCGCAATGGGCGGCCTTTTACGAAGGCCCGCAATGGTGGGCCATTCGTGCCGAAACGCAGGGCGATGAAGAAGCAACGGCGCGCTATGACATTCATTTCCTGCGCATCAATGCGACGCTGGCCGAACAAGCGCTCGGCCCGGACCATGCCTATCCCACCGGCATACAGGATTTGATCTTTGCCGAAACCGCGCTGGGCCAGGGCGCGGCAGTCAATGCATTTCTTGGCGATACCTATCTGCCCGCCATCCGGCGCGCGGGCGGAAGGCCGAAACTGCTTGCCGATTTTATTTCCGGCCCGCATCTGCCACGCATCGCCCTCATTATCGACTGGGACAATGCCGCCCACAGGGACAAGGGCTGGCGCCTGCTGCGCGACGATGGTCCGCTGCTCGACGCCTTTGCCGCCCAGCGTAAGACACGCGGCGTCGCCCTGATGACGCGGATGGACATCCATCTGCTCGAACCATTGATACGGGAGGGATAGGCCATGGCTGGAACGATGATGGCGGGGGTCGCTTCCCCCGATGGCCTCGAAATAAGGGCCGTATCCATCCCGCAACCGGGGCCGGATCAATTGCTTGTCAGGGTTGCGGCGGCCGGGATGAACCGGGCCGATATCAATGCCGCGCGCGGGGCGGGCGTCGCCAATCCCGACGCCTTCGGCAGGCCGATCGGCATGGAATGGGCGGGCGAGGTCGTGGCGGCAGGCGACGGCGCGGACATGTTCGCGCCGGGCGACTGGGTCGCGTGCAGCGGCAGCGGAGGTTATGCCGCTTATGCGCTGGCCGACAAGGGCCGCGCGCTGCGCTTCGATCCGGCGCAGATCGCACCACGGGACGCCGCGATCCTGCCGTTGGCGCTGGCGACCGCGCATAATGCGCTGCTGACTGCCGGACGCTTCACCGGCGGGGACAGCGTGCTGGTGCATGGAGCCAGTTCGGCGGTGGGTCTCGCGACCGCGCGGATCGCCCGTCTGTTGGGCGCTCGCACCGTGATCGGCACGTCCACATCCCCCATGAAACGGGATAAACTGGCCTCGCTGCCGGAATTCGACATCATTCTCGACCCCGGCGAGGGATGGAGCCGCCTCGTCCTCGACGCGACCGATGGAAGAGGCGCGAATGTCGTGGTCGATATGGTGTCCGGCGCCGGTCTTAACGAGACTTTCCGCGCGACCGCCATATTGGGCCGGGTCGTCAATGTCGGTCGTCTGGGCGGCCTCAGCGCGACAATCGACATGGACCTTCATGCCGCGCGGCGCATCGATTATCGGGGCGTCACCTTCCGCACGCGCAGCCTGCCGGAGATCCGCGAACTGGTGGCAGCGATGGCGCATGATCTATGGCCGGCGGTTGAAGCAGGCCAGCTTCGCCTGCCTGTCGACCGCGATTTCCCATTGGCTCAGGCCCGGGAAGCGCTCGGCCACATGGCTGGCAATGGTCATTTCGGGAAGATCGCACTGATCCCCTGAACTTCAGGCTGCGGCAGCTTCCTTCGCCATCCGTTCCATCTTCGCGCGGGCGGCCTCGAACAGGTCGGCCCCCTGACGGAAAATCACATCATAGCGGACATGGGAAATCCGCCAGCCCTGCGCCGTTCGAACCAGCCTGTGCGTATAAAGACCGCCATTCTCGGCCAGCATATCGTCCACTTTCGTCATCGCCCGGACCGCCGAAACGCAGGTCGCCTCGTCGCCGTCGATGCTGATCTGAAAATTGGTGACTTGATGCAGCGTGTCGATCGCGGGGCGGAAGCGGGCGCCATTGGCGCGAAATTCCGGTAAACGGACAGCGCCCGGCGTGCCGAACAGGCTGGAATAATCGAACTCCGCATCCTGAGTGAAATGGGAAAAGACGGCATCGAAATCACGCCTGTCCCCGGCCAGCGTCACCGCGCAGATCAGGTCTTGTATGGCGATCCTGTCCGCCAACTGCGCCAAAGCCTCCGTCATCCTCTTTCTCCCGTCTCAATCGCAATGGAATTTTTCGCGTACCCAGTCGACCAATATCTCCGTCCCCTTCCAGTTGCGCGGGCCGGGCTGGCCGTCCGGCATGATCTGGAGACCATAATGGTCGATGCCTTCGACACGTGCGAACTGCTTGTCCTGCGCGGGCGAGGCCGCGAACATGGCCTGCGCCTCGCTCATCCGCGTGCCGCAATCGCCGGAATAATGGACAACCAGCAGCTTCCCGCTCGACCCGGCAAGATTGCGGACCGTATTTGCGCGGGAATGATTGGCGCTCCATGTGCTCAACCATGCGCGCGGCGACAAATAGCGGCCAAAGCCGCCCGCACGGAAATTCTCGTCCTGTGGGCTGCCGGAGAAATAGCTCCGCACGACGCGCCCGTCCGCCTCTATGCTGGGATCGACAAAGGCGGGATAGGCGGTGGTGCGATAGACGATCATCAACTCGTCGAGACTGGCCGCCCGCCGCTGCGTCAGGCTGGCCCCGTCGCCCAGTTTTTCCACGGTACGCAGCGCCTCCCGCTGGCGTTCGATCATCGCGAAGGCCCGCGCGTCGATGCGCCGCACCCGGTCCTCCTGAGCAGCGGCATAGCGGGTCAGGAAATCCGCATCATAATGGCTGGCCGCAGGCGGCTGGACGAAGCCATTGGCCGGATCATACATGTCGAGCCGAGGATCGGTCGCGAGCGGGTCATGTTCATCGACCACCGAGGGATCGATCAATTTCCGCATGATGCCGCCCTGCCCGATATGGCCGCCGATCACGACAAGGCCATCGGCGCAGGGCAGGTCGAACGCATTGAGATCGAACGGATCGCCCGCCGCCGTGTCGGTGAGGCGCCCGCCCTTCGCCGCGCTCGCCTGCTCCTGATAGAATGCCGCCAGCGTGCCGCCCCCGCTATTGCCGACCAGCACCACCTCTTCACATCCCTCCTCGCGCAGGCGGCGGATACCGGCCGCCACGTCGAGCAGCAGATGCTCATGCGTGGTCGCGGTGTCGTTGCCCGGCCAGCGGGCCGAGCGGCCGAGCACCATGCATCCCGCCTTCACCAGCGGCAGGATATTGTAATTGGTCGACTGGTCCGCACGCGGATGCATGAAATGGATCCCGACCTTCGCCGGCCGGCCTTTCGGCCGATACAGCAAACCGCGCGAGGGCGCCCGGTCCTCGGCAAACAGTTCCACCGGCTCCACCGATATCGTATTCGGCACCTCCGACAGCGCAGTCCAGGCAAGTGAAGGATTCTGCACCGATATAGTGGTGGTGAATTTCTGTTGTTGCGCGCCCATTGCACTCATCCCCGATTTCTTTTTAGCGGACCCGTTCGAGTATCGATGCATAGTTGGCGACCCCGGCACCACCCATGTTGAAAATGCCCGCCAGCTTCGGATCGGCGACCTGCACCTCCGCCGGAGCCTCACCGCAAAGCTGGGCCGATGACAGCACATGCATCGACACGCCGGTCGCGCCGATGGGATGCCCCTTCGCCTTCAACCCGCCCGACAGATTGACCGGCAGCTTGCCGCCGGGCAGCACCCGGCCTTCATGGATGGCGTCCGCACCCCGTCCCGGCGCGGCAAGGCCCATCGCCTCATATTCCAGCAGCTCGGCAATGGTGAAACAATCATGCGTTTCTACGAACGACAGGTCGTCAAGGCTGATCTTCGCTTCGCCCAACGCCGCGCGCCATGCCCGCATGCAGCCTTCGAATTCCAATATATCGCGTCGGGCAAGCGGCAAATAATCCTGCACATGACTCATGCCCCGAAAGGCGATGGCGCGGCGCATGGTCCGGGCCGTTTCGGCGTCGGCGATCACCAGCGCCGCCGCGCCATCCGACACGGGTGAGCAATCCGACCGCCTGAGCGGCCCGGCGACGCGTGGGTTCCTCTCGCTGTCCGTCATACAGAAATCGAGCGTCAGCGGCTTGTGCAACTGGGCGAAGGGATTGAACATGCCGTTCGCGTGGTTTTTCACCGCTATTTTCGCCAGCGCCTCGCTCTGGTCGCCATGGCGGGCAAAATAGGCCTCGGCAATGGTGCCGAACACCCCGGCGAACCCGGCGTCACCCCCTTCCTCTCCCGCCAGATAGGCGGCGCGCAGCAGGTTGCGGCCGACCTGCGGGCCTGTCGCATCCGTCATCTTCTCCGCCCCGACGACCAGCACGATGCGCGCGCGGCCCGCTTCTATCGCCCGCACGCCCTGAAAAACCGCCGCCGCGCCCGATGCACAGGCATTTTCAGTGCGCGTAGCGGGCTTGAAGCGCAGGCCGGGATCGGCCTGAAGAATCAATGCCGATGTGAAGTCCTGTTCGGAAAATCCGGCGTTGAAATGGCCCAGCACCATCTCGTCCACATCCCGCGCCGCCACCCCTGCATGGGCCAGCGCCTCGCACGCGACCGAAACGATCAGCGATTCCACCGTTTCGCCCTGCAATTTACCGAACGCGCTGTGGCCCCACCCGATGATTGCCGGCGTCATACTTCTTCTCCTGCCTTGTCGCCGCGGACCCCTGCGAAGAGATCCCGGTCCTCCAGCCAGTTCAGGATCGACCTCGTAGCGATATCGAGATGCTTCGGCTGACCGGCATAATAATGGGTTGCGCCCTCGATCGCGAGGAATTGCTTGTCGGCGCTGGTCGCCGCATCGAATACCGCGCGGGTGTGATAGCGCGGCACGGCATCGTCGGCCATATTCTCTATGGTCAGCAGCGGCACGGAAATCCGGGCGGCGCAGCGACGGGCATCCGCATTGCTGTCATTGATCGACCATTGGGAAAGCCAGGCCCGCAACGTCGAGAAACGCGCAAGCCCGACCGGCCCGCTATTCACCGTTTCCGGATCGCCCAGATAACAGCGCCCGATCGGCCGGTCGTTCGGTTCCAGCGTGGCGTCGAGAAACCGGAGATCGGCAAGCGTGCGGTGCGTGATGAAACCACGCTCCACCTCGAGCGTGCCGCGCCTGCGCAGCATGTCGAGTTGATCCTTCACCCATGATGTTATGCGCTGCACGCGGGCCAGTTGCGCTTCCCGGTAAGTCGTGATGAAATCCGCCGAATAGGGCGGCTGGTTGGGATTGGCCGGATCATAGATATCGAGGTCGCGAATCCGGTCATCGGGATCGGCTTCCCTGCGCACCGAGGGATCGATGATATCGAGCAACAATTGTGCGCGGGAAATATGCGCGGCCTGAAAGATGACCGCATCGGCCGGAATCAGCCCCGCGCCCTTCAGGTCGATGGGATCACCCGCCGGAGTTTGTTCAATCGTCGGATTTTCGGCCTGCGATTGATAAAAGAGGGAGAGCGAGCCGCCCCCGCTCCACCCAGCCAGCACGACGTGGCGATAGCCCAGCACAGTGCGCGCGTGACGGATGAAGGCGCCCATGTCGAGCAGCACCTTTTCCAGAATCGCGGCGGTATCGTTGCGCGCATAACGGCTGGCGGCGCACAGCACATGCGCGCCCATGCGCGCCGCCTGCTGCGGCACCGGCAACAACTGAAGCGTCGAGGCAGGGTGCATGAAAAGCACCAGCGTGTCGGACGGCACATCGCGCGGCGTGATAAGAATGCCCTCGACATTCACCATGCCCTGATTACCGGCAAAGCCATAGGTTTCCACAAATGGCACCTGCTCCCGATAAGCGACATGCAGCCATTGGAAATCAATATCATGGAGCGTAGTCAACGGATATTCTCTCCTGAAACCTGCCCTGCTTCTTGCCCGTTTCCGCCCCTCGCTGTCAGTCCCTTCCGGCAGAGACCGTTTCCGGGCCATTCTACCATCACGCTTGCGCCCGACGCCCGACCGGACTAGCCTGCATGGAAAGGGTGCCCTGTTTGCCGACAGGAGTTCCGGCGCAATGATGCGGGATTTTCCATCTTGCCAAAGGATGGCGGCAAAGGCAGCATTCTACGAATAATGGATGCCCAAGGCATCACGGGAGAGGGACATGAACGGAGTAACGTTGCGCGAGGCATTCCCTCGCGCCGGCTCGGCTGAAAATACCGCGCGTATGATCTCGTCCATCGGCAGTGAAAGCTTCATGGATGTGTTGTTGTCAGAAATTTATTCCATCTGTGGCGCAGAATATTGCTCCGTTTTCCAGCTTTCCGATGCCAAGCTGATGGATCGCGGTTCGGCCAGCCTGGATCATTCGGCTGTTTCACGCGAGCAGGCTCGACTCTATGTCGCCGGAGAATTCTGGAAGCGCGACCCCGCCATCTATGAGGCGCAGGAACGCTCCGGCCATGACGGGTCCAGCCTTGTTCGCATGCGGATCGGCGATATCAACGATACGGATTTGCGCGACACCATCTGGTCCAGCCATGATGTGCATGAGCGACTGCTGCTCTGGACCGGATCCGCCGACATAGCCTATGGGATCAGCGTTTGCCGCACCCATCGGCAAGGCGGATTCAGCGCCCGTCAAGTGACGCAAATCAGCGCTTTTATGCCAATATTAATGGCGACATTGAAGAAACATGCGGCGATTGCATGGTCGCTGCCGCGTTTCCCCGCCGTGCTCAACTCGCTGCCGACCATCGAAGCCTGCCTGGCCGAATCGCCGGTTCGTATTCCGCGCCGCGAATTTCAGGTCTGCGCGCGGCTGATTTATGGCATGACGACGACCGGCATCGCGCTCGACCTCGATATCGGGGAAGGCAGCGTGATGACCTATCGCAAACGCGTCTACGACCGGCTCCACATCGCCAGCCAGCGCGAATTGCTGCTCTGGTATGTGACGATCTGGAACACCATGTTCGAACGCGCAACCCGCGCAATCAACTGAACCGGGCGGAAGGTTTTGGGTCATAAGCGGATAGGTCACGCCGACTATATCCACGGAAAATCGGCTGCGGAGCGACGATCGGCCCGGAAGATCGGCGACGGAAGGGCTTATCTTTACCCGACGGCATCTTTCAAGCGCGATGCCGCATGGCGGCCCGCGCTGTAGCCGAAGGTCATCGCCGGACCGATCATCGTCCCGGCGCCGGGATAATTGCCGCGCAGCACCGCATGCATATCGAGTCCACAGGCATAAAGGCCGGGAATGACCGCGCCTGCGCCGTCCAGCACCCGCGCAAATTCATCGGTCTGAAGTCCCAATGTCGTTCCGCAATCGGAAGGAGCGAGCGCCAGCGCATAAAATGGTCCCCGCTCAATCCGGCCAAGGCACGGATTAGGGCCATGCCGGGCATCACCGAGAGCCCGCGTGAAAATGTCGCCGCCCTTGCCGAAATCATGATCCACGCCTTCATCGGCCAGTTCGTTCAATCGCCGCACGGTCGCTTGCAGTACCGCGCCATCCATGCCCAGCCGGGCAGCCAGTTCGTCAAGACTGGACGCCTCGATCAGATAGCCATCCTTCACCAGGGGACGCGCCGGATAAGGGAAAGGCCGCGCCAACCCCATACCATATTTGCGCAGGAAGGGCCTGTCTCCGATCAGCCATGCAGGCACGGCCCCCCGCGCATGCATCGCCCGGACGAGCACATGATAGGGCGCCGCCTCATTGACGAAGCGCCGCCCCTGCCCATCGACGATCAAGGCGCCGGGCTTGCAGCGGTCAAAGGCAAAATGCGGATAGCGATCAACCCTGCCATTTTTGTGCATGCGGCTGGACCCCGGCATCCAGATGCCATTATCGGCATTGTCCGTGCCCATGGCCGCGCCTATGGCCTGCGCCATCTTGAGCCCGGAACCGGTTCCGCTTTCGGGCATGATGCGCAGATGTCGTTCAGGATAGGGAATATGCTTGCGGACCATGTCCGGTTCCGCCGAGAAACCGCCGGTCGCGATAATGACGCCGCCTGAAGCGGAGAGGGTGGACAGCTTGCCCGCCCACTCCACGACAACACCAGTTACGGCGAGGTCTTCCCGCACCAGTTTTACAGCACGGGCATCGGTCAGGAACCTGACGTCCAGATCAAGCGCGGACTTGAGGAGCCGGGCAACAAGGGCCTGCCCCCGGATCATCCGCGTGCCCCGGCCATGACGCAGCCGATCCATCGCATAACGCGCCAGCAACGGCACCGCCACTTTTGCGGAGCGCCATCGGCGCCAGCTATATTGCAGGTCTATGGCCTCCCCCGCATCCACCTGCATGCCACCGAATACCGTCAGTTCCCGCATCGGCAGGCGCAGGCGGTGCAGCCATGGGCCGAGGGCGCGGCCATCAAAGGGTTTGGCCATCAAGCTGCGCGCGCGGGGTTTCGCCCCCGGAAGGTCGGGATGATAATCCGACCCGGCATAGCTCAGGAAGCGGACCGCGCTGGTCCGCGCTTCCAGATCGGCGACCATCATCGGGCCGGTCTCCAGGAACGCGCCGATCATCCGATCATCGAAGCGATTGCCAAGAATCCGGCGGATATAGGTTTCCGCATCTTCCCGGCTATCCTCTATCCCGGCTGAAGCCATATGGGGATTGAGGGGTATCCACGCAGCCCCGCCCGAAAGCGCGGCGGTGCCGCCCAGCCTCTCCTCCCCTTCGATCACCAGCACGCGCGCGCCATCGAGCGCCGCCGCCACGGCAGCGGTCAGCCCACCCGCACCCGAACCGATGACAATGACATCCTCATCGGTTCGATCTATCGCCATGGTCATTCCGTCATCGAATTGTCGTAGCGCTTGCGGGTATCGCGGATCAGGTCGACCAAGGCCTGAGCCACGTCTTTTCCGGCTTCTTTCGCCGTCCTTTTCGTATTGCACCACATCTCCAGATCCCGATTGCCTCGTTCGGTATGCCGGTTCCAATCCTTGTCCAGCGGCGTGGTGATTTCAAGGCGCAGGCCATTGGGGTCTTTGAAATAGATACTGTAGATCAGGCCTTTATGATCCGTCGGCCCAACGACGGACAGGCCGTTGCCGACCAGCCATTCATACCAGCGGTCGACCGTCGCCCGATCCGACACCTCCAACGCGATATGATCGAAGATATCATAGGCCGGATGCGGGGCCGGCAAACGCGGCGGCAGGCCGGGCGCCTCAAAAAAAGCGATCGTGGACCCGTCCCCCATGCGGAAAAAAATATGGAAATAGGGGAAGGCGTCCCCCGTGGAGGGCACATGATCGTCATAGACGGTGCTGGCCAGTTCCATCCCCATGATGCGGGTGTAAAAATCGGCGGTCGCCTCCACATCATGCGTAACCCATGCGGCGTGATTGAGCATATTCGGGGTGAGACCCGGATTCGTCAACTTCAGTCCCTCACTCAACTCGCGATCGGCGGCATCAGCCCTCATCGCATTTCTCCTGCATTCAAAATTCCTGGAAAACGATGGAAGGCATCCTAGCGGATGGCGGCACCGCTGCCTGTCCCTGTCGGGCAGGACTATTCAGCCCGCCGGACACGGGCGTAAAAAGAAGGAAGTTTCCAGAAAAGTGACCAAAAAGTAGCAATCTATGGACCTATTCCTGCTTCTTGAGGCGTCGGCGCGACGCTATGCCCGGAACAGCGCGATCCTGCGGGGCGGAGAATGCTTCTCCAGTTGGGAGGACGTGCATCACCGCGCGCTTTCACTCGCTTCGGCCCTTTCCGGCACCGGCGCGAGGGGGGACCGGATAGCGATCATCAGTAAAAACTGCGCGGAATATGTAGAGATATTATTCGCGGCCTGGGCCGCCGGACGGATCGTGGTGCCGGTCAACGCCAAGCTGCATGCACGCGAAGCCGTCGATATCATCGAGGCAAGCGGCGCGACGATCATCTTTGCCGACGCGGCGCAAACCAAAGCGCTGGGCGAGATATTACCCGAAGGCGGCCCCCGGATCATCACCATCGGCAGCGATGCCTATCACGAGATGTTGGCCCGCCCGGCAATCGCACCGCATCGCGCCGCGCCGGACGATATCGCATGGCTGTTCTATACCAGCGGCACAACCGGCAAACCCAAAGGCGCGAAACTATCCCATCGCAATCTTCTGGCGATGACCCTTGCCCATCTCGCTGATTTCGAATCGGTGGAAGCGGATGACGCGCTGGTTCATGCGGCCCCCATGTCGCACGGTTCCGGCCTCCTCATTCTGCCTTATGTCGCGCGCGGCGGGCGGCAGATTATTCCGGCATCGGGTGGATTCGACCCGGCGGAATTTCTCGATCTGTGCGCCGCCCACGGCCGCTGTGGCGCCTTCCTCGCGCCGACCATGGTGCAGCGCCTGCGCCGCCATGTCGAGGAACAGGGCGCGACCACCGTTGGGCTGCGCCACATCATCTATGGCGGCGGGCCGATGTATCTTGATGAGATACAAAGATCGCTTGCGACCTTTGGTCCGATTTTCTCCCAGTTGTTCGGGCAAGGGGAGGCCCCGATGACCATCACCGGGCTGCGGCGCAATGACTTCACCGGCGCGGATGAAGCCACGCTGGCCTCGGTCGGCTGGGCGCGCTCGGGTGTCGAAATCGCCGTGGTGGACGAACAGTTCAGCCCGTTGCCCAGCGGCGAAGTGGGTGAGATCGTCTGCCGCGGCGATATCGTGATGCGCGGCTATTGGCGGGATGACGCCGCAACCGCAGCGACTATCCGGGACGGCTGGCTGATGACGGGCGACATGGGCAGTCTGGACGAGACGGGACAACTGACGCTGCGGGACCGATCAAAGGACGTCATCATTTCCGGCGGCACCAACATTTATCCGCGTGAGGTGGAAGAGGCCCTCCTTTCCCATCCCGACGTGGCCGAGATCAGCGTCGTCGGCATGACAGACGAGGAATGGGGCGAGATCGTCGTCGCCTTCGTGGTCGCCATCAAAGGCGCCCGGCCATCATCGGACCTGCTCGACCGGCACTGCCTCGACCGCATCGCCAGATTCAAGCGGCCCAAATATTATCATTTTCTGGAGGAACTTCCCAAGAACAGCTACGGCAAAGTTCTCAAGCGGGACCTGAAGCTGCTTCTGACACCCCAACATGCCTGATAAAATCATCAATCGAGAGAAGATGCGCCATGCCCCATTATCATAGACAAGGTCAGATCCCGCCCAAGCGACACACCCAGTTTCGTGGCCCAGATGGCAAGCTGCGCTATGAGGAATTGCTGTCCACGCGCGGCTTCGAAGGCCCCTATTCCCTGCTCTATCACGAACATTTCCCGGTGGAGGTGAGCGAAAGCGAACCAGCGGGCCGGATCAGTTTCGAGGAATGGCCGATCGACACGCAGATCAACCGGTCAATGGACACGTCGGTGATCGAAAGCAGCGGCGATATACTGTCGAGCCGCCGCATGCTCGCCTATAATGATGATCTTTGGGTCTCGGTCGCGACGCCCGATCAGGCGATGGACGGATTTTATCGCAACGGGCTGTGCGATGAATTCATGATGGTTATCCATGGCTCCGGCGTCATCCATTCCCCGTTCGGCGCGCTGCCCTATGAGGAAGGGGACATGATCCTGATGCCCCGCGGCATCACCTATGATTTCCGGGCGGATGGCGACGACACGCGCCTCCTGATCATGGAATCCCGCACGCCGGTCGTGCCGCCGAAAAAATATCTGGTCGGCGGCAGCCAATGGGCGGAACACGCCCCTTTTTGCGAACGGGATTTCAAGACGCCTGTGTTGCAGGAACCGATATTGGAAAAGGGCCGGTACAAGATCACCGCCAAGGTCGGCGATATGATGACCCGCTATATCGTGCCCAATCATCCGTTCGATGTGATCGGCTGGGACGGCACCCATTATCCTTGCGCGGTCAATATCCGCAATTTCGAACCGGTGACTCGCCGCATCCACACCATGCCGGACGAGCAACAAGCCTTCGAAACGGCAGGCGCGGCCATTTGTTGCTTCGTGCCGCGCATGGCGGATTATCACCCTGACGCCATTCCCGTGCCGCCGGTCCATTCCAATATCGACTGCGACGAACTGCTGCTGAACCTCAGCGGCGCGCTGGTCGGATGGAAGGGGTCGAAAGGCTTGCTGACGCTCCATCCTCGCGGGCTGTATCACGCCGCGAAAATCTATGAGGAAAGCATCGGCATGACGGAACTGAACGGCACCGCACTGGCGATCGACACTTTCAAGCCGGTGAAACTAACCGCTCTTGCCCGCGCCTGCGCCGATCCCGAATATTACAAGGTATGGCTGCGCACCACGTCCTGAGCATTGGGATGGCAGCCTGAGCCGCCCGGCCGGATCATGTTTTCCGGCCGGTTTGTCCGTCCAGTTTCCATGCCCCTTTCCTGTCCCTGCGTCACAGGACAGAAATGCCTGCCCCGACCTGATAATCTTTTCCCACAGGATAAAGAGGATAATTCGACCATGACCAGTCTGGCGTCGCAGGAACAGCGCCTGCTGCCCGCTTCGCAATCCACCTGGACGGAATTGCGGCACGGCTGGCCGGTAGTGGCGACGGCGATGCTGGGGATCACCGCGCTGATGCTGCCCGTCCATGCGGCTGGCGTCTATATGCCGATATGGCAACAGGAATTCGGTTGGTCGCGTGCGGGTATGGCGACCGCGCTCAGTCTCTATATCGCCGTGACATCGCTGCTGGCACCGGGGATCGGCGCCCTCGTCGATCGTTTGGGCGCGCAGCGGGTGGCTCTTGTTTCCATGGCGCTCATCATCCCGGCTTATGGGGTGTTCGCCGCGCTTCAGCCACCGCTCTGGTCCCTATATGCCGCCTTCATCCTTGTCGCTATATTGGGGGCGGGAACGACGCAGGTGGTGTTCTGCCGCCCCATCGTCGAGTCCTTCGACGCGGCGCGCGGATTTGCCTTGGCCCTCGCGCAGAGCGGCACGGCGATCTCGCTCCTGCTCGCTCCGTTGCTGGCCTATGCGCTGTTGCAGGTGATGAGCTGGCGCCTTTCCTGGTGGGCGCTCATGGCGGTGCCGTTGCTCTATTGATCTGCCCCCTGCGGAGTGGCCCAGAGACTATGATAGTCTGGACCACGAAAGGGAGTTTGAATGCCATTCAAGAAGCACAAGCCGGAAGAGATTATCGGCAAGCTGCGTGAAGTTGAGATCGT
>JBFWKI010000039.1:0-29713 GCA_050252755.1 Sphingobium sp. | reverse complement strand
CTGTTCAACAAACTCAAAAACTGGCGGCGCGTCGCCACACGTTACGACAAAAGCAAAAGCTCATACCTCGGCTTCGTCAGCCTCGCATCAGCATTGCTATGGGTGCCCTTTGTCCACGAAACCTAGACATGGACGAACCGATAATCAATGACGCAGCCGCCGCGGCGGCATTTCGCCGCCTCATCCGCCATTTGCGTCATCGCACGGACGCCCAGAATGTCGATCTGATGGGGCTTGCCGGTTTCTGCCGCAATTGCCTTGCCGACTGGGTGGCCGAAGCGGACGGGCAGATGAGCCAGGAAGAGGCCCGCCACGCCATTTACGGCATGCCCTATGCGCAATGGAAAGCGGACCATCAGGCCGAGGCGACGCCGGAACAGCTCGCCCGGATGGAAGAAAGCATAGCCAAAAACCGGACAGGCGATTAAGGACGTCGCCTTTCCTTCTTTTACCACGATTCACTCTGGGGATTACATCATGAGCGAAGGCAATGTCGCCGCCGAACAGTTGCGCCTCTTCATCGAACGCATCGAGCGTCTGGAAGAGGAGAAAAAGGGAATTGGAGACGACATCAAGGACGTCTATCTTGAGGCGAAGTCCAATGGATATGACGCAAAGACGATGCGCCAAATCATCCGCATACGAAAAATGCCAGAGCACGACCGGCAAGAGATGGAAGCGCTCCTTCAGACCTACCTCACGGCTTTAGGCATGGAATGACGTTTATCCGTCCAATTCTTTAAGAACACGATTATACATGGAAAGAGTAGCGGGGTCGCCGTTGGCAAGATCATCAAGGACATCGGCCACCTCGCTAACATAGGATGAAAACGCCTTAACAGCACCTTCCATGACATCCAGCATCAGGGCAGCGATCCAGAAAAAGCCAGATTTGGCCTTTTCGATATCTTCATCGGAAACGGATAAATCCGCATTAGTTTTCGGATGAGTCACTCTGTTGCGAGCCTTGATAGCCAATTTAAGATTTTCCCATTCCATAGTCCCAAAATCGACAGAGATGTGGGGCGCCATGGATTTGGCCAAATGGGTTGTTAAGCGGATCGAAGCAATTAAGGGCACATTGCGATATTGCTTACTGATCTTCCCGGAATCATTCACGAGGATCGTGAATTCTGAGAACGCCAATTCTTCCATCTTGGAAACAGCGCCCATATCAGTCGCGATAGACAATATGTGCGAACGATATGTCCACGCCAATCCCTCTGTCGCTGAAATTATGGTCCGAAGCACATTGCGTCGATCGGATGCGGTAGCGCCGCTACCGAGATTTTGCAGTGCACGATGAACATCATCCGACAAAATTTCCAAAAACCCCATTTCTTTTTTGTCCACGATGCCCCCTTCCGGTATTCATTATTCGGTTTAGCCGATATGGCGCGTCTCCAGAAGGAAGTTTCATCATGTCCGACATGATCGCCACCACCACCAACGGCGTGGAAGGCCGCCCGGCCCGGCATTATCATGGCATCGTCACCGGGGAGGTGATCGTCGGGGCCAATCTGGTCCGCGATCTGTTTGCCAGCGTCCGCGATCTGGTCGGCGGAAGGGCCGGCGCCTATGAGCAAGTGCTGCAACGCGCCCGTGAACAGGCGCTGTCCGAAATGCGCAGGCGCGCCGCCGAACTGGGCGCCAATGCGGTGATCGGGGTCGATCTCGATTATGAGGTTCTGGGGTCCAGAGGATCGATGCTGATGGTGTCCGCGACCGGGACCGCCGTTACCATCTGACCGGGCACTCTCTGGTCCGGCCGGCTGGCTGACCCGCCGATGGCTCGGCCCCCACGGCAATCCATCGGCGCAATCTTGCGATTCCGGCCCTCGCCCGCTAGAGAACGCGGCGACAAGTTCATTTTATAATTTATGAGGGAGCGGCCCGTGGCAGGCCATAGCAAATTCAAGAACATCATGCATCGCAAGGGCGCGCAGGACAAGAAGCGCTCCGCCATGTTTTCCAAGCTGAGCCGCGAAATCACCGTCGCGGCGAAAATGGGCATGGCCGACCCGGATATGAACCCCCGCCTGCGCCTCGCGGTCAACGCCGCCAAGGCCCAGTCGATGCCGAAGGACAATATCCAGCGCGCCATCGACAAGGCGACCAAGGGCGACGGCGAGAATTACGAGGAAGTGCGTTATGAAGGCTATGGCCCCGGCGGCGTCGCGGTCATCGTCGAGGCGCTGACCGACAATCGCAACCGCACCGCCACCAATGTCCGCACCGCCTTTTCCAAAAATGGCGGCAATCTGGGCGCGTCGGGCGCGGTGAGCCATGGCTTCGACCGCATGGGCCTCATCACCTACCCGGCCAGCGCGGGCGATGCCGAGAAAATATTCGAGGCCGCCCTCGAAGCCGGCGCCGAAGATGTGTCCTCGGACGAGGCGGAGCATGAAATCTGGACGGCGATGGATGCCCTGCATGAGGTTTCCAAGGCTCTGGAGGAAGTGCTCGGCCCGGCGGAAGGCGCGAAGCTGGCGTGGCGTCCGCAAACCACGGTCGATCTGGATGAAGGCAATGCCGGAACCCTGCTCAAGCTGATCGACACGCTGGAAGATGATGACGACGTGCAGACCGTCTGGGGCAATTATGAAGTCTCCGACGAGATAATGGCGAAGCTGGGATGATCGGTTCGGTCCCGCCCCCTGCCGGACCGGGGCCGATCACCGTCATGCCGGGAGGCGTCGGGCTACGCGGCGTCGGGCCAAAGGGAATAAGGCCGGAAAACAGGATCATGGCGGCGCTTCCGTCATGATCATATTGGGTCTGGACCCCGGCCTCGGCACGACCGGCTGGGGGCTTGTCTTTGCCGACGGCAACCGCCTCAGCCACATCGCGAACGGCCAGATCAGGACGGAAACCGCCGCGCCGCTGCCCGAAAGGCTGGTTGCGCTGGACGCGGCGCTGACGGACATATTTCTCGAATATCGCCCCACCGGCGCGGCGGTCGAAGAAGTGTTCGTCAACGTCAATCCGCAATCGACGCTGAAGCTGGGGCAGGCGCGCGGCGTCGTGCTGCTCAACGCGGCGCGATCGGGCATTCCGGTGGGCGAATATGCCGCACGGCTGGTCAAGAAATCGGTGGTGGGCGTCGGCAACGCCAGCAAGGATCAGGTCCACGCGATGGTCGCCCGCCTGCTGCCCGGCGCCAAAATCGCGGGCGCGGACGCCTCCGACGCGCTGGCCGTCGCCATCACCCATGCCCATATGCAGGCAAGCGCCAAGGCGCTGGGGCGGATGCGGTTCTGATCCTTATCCAGCCGCGATCTGCCGGGTAACGACAGATTTTATAATAGTAATTACAGATAATTATCTTCCATTATTGCCGAATAACATAAACAACAATGCGCAGGGCGAGCAAAATGGCGTCGACTCTTCGGGCGCCACGAACAGGCGAAAACCGAAGCGCCGATACACTTCCGGTTTCCTCCTGAACTGCGTGCCCGGCCATCCCTGCGCCTATCCACTCCACCCGGCCAAGCGGGTCGCAATGCCATTGCGGAGTCACTTATAAGTTGATTTTCCTTGAAACGAACAGTGAACATGGCAAAGGTCGCTGCATGATCCAGTCTGTCCACCCTCCCCTTTCCGATATCCGATGATAGCGCATCTCAAAGGCCTGCTCGCCAGCACCGGGATCGACCATGCGGTGGTTGACGTGGGGGGCGTCGGCTATCTCTTCGGCGCGTCGGCGCGCACGCTTGCGGCGCTGGGGCCGGTGGGCGAGGCCGTGACGGTTCACACCGAAATGCTGGTGGGCGATGATTTCATCCGCCTCGTCGGCTTTGCCACCGGCAGCGAGCGGGACTGGTTCCGCCTGTTGACCGGGGTGCAGGGCGTGGGCGCGCGCGTGGCGCTCGCGATATTATCGGCGCTGGATGGCACGGAACTGCACCGGGCCATCGCCGCGCAGGACAAGGCGATGGTCGCGCGCGCCAACGGCGTCGGGCCGAAACTCGCCGAACGCATCGTCCGCGAGCTCAAGGACAAGACCGGCACGATCGCGGGCGTAGGCGCGGCAATGGGCGGCGCGGCCATCGCGTCACCACCACCCGGCAGCCTGTCGGGCGACGCGATGAGCGCCCTCACCAGCCTCGGCTTCAAGCCGGCGGAAGCCTCCGCGGCGGTCGCGGCGGCAGAAAGCGAACTGGGCGATGGCGCCAGCCTCGACGCGCTGGTGCGTCTCGCCCTCAAAAAGGCGGCGAAATGACCATGGGAGGCCAATAGTGAATGACTCATCCACCCGAAAAGCTCTCCTTTTCATCGAAGGATGTCATGATCCGGCCAAGCTCCGTCAGATCGCCACCAATGCGGCGCGCCAAGGCAATGAAATCGTCGAGCACGCCGCCAGATTGAAATTATACGCGTCCCTCCCGAAGGAACAGCCGGGCACGTTTGAATATGACGTATGGCAAAGCATTTATTGCCTGGAAGATAATCTCGCCCTTGAACGCGGGAAAACTATACGGCTGAGCAGAACACGGCAGAAAATTGCCCGCGATGGCGAACATAAAGCCGTGGCCGATCTCATCATGGGAAAGCAGGCGGCTGGTTTTGACATGCTGATCGAACGCAACATGCCTGACCTCACTTTCGAAGCCGTCGCCATTCGGCATGGCCATCTTTTCGATGCACAGGTGATAGAATCGGCCCGAAAAAGACTCGATAGCGCCGGAGCACCAAGCCTCTCATGACCGACGCCGATCGCCTCATCACGCCTGCCCGCAAGGGTGAGGATATGGACGCCGCCTTGCGACCCAAAAGCCTTGAGGAATTTATCGGGCAGAAGGGCGCGCGCGACAATCTCCGCATCTTCATAGAGGCCGCGAAAGCACGAGCCGAAGCGCTTGATCATGTGTTGTTTTTTGGTCCTCCCGGCCTCGGCAAGACGACGCTGGCGCAGATCGTCGCGAAGGAAATGGGCGTCGGCTTCCGCTCCACCTCCGGCCCGGTCATCGCCAAGGCGGGGGATCTGGCCGCGCTGCTCACCAATCTGGATGAAGGCGATGTGCTGTTCGTGGACGAAATCCACCGCCTCAATCCCGCCGTCGAGGAAATCCTCTATCCCGCGATGGAGGACCGCGCGCTCGATATCATGATCGGGGAAGGGCCGTCCGCCCGTTCGGTCCGCATCGACCTGCCGCAGTTCACGCTGGTCGGCGCGACGACACGGCAAGGCCTGTTGACTACGCCGCTGCGCGATCGTTTCGGCATTCCCGTTCGCCTGCAATTCTATACGGTGGACGAACTGATGCTGGTGGTGACGCGCGCCGCCCGCCTGCTCGGCCTGTCGATGAGCGAGGACGGCGCCACCGAGGTCGCCCGTCGATCCCGCGGCACGCCCCGCATTGCCGGGCGCCTGCTGCGCCGGGTGCGCGATTTCGCCCATGTCGCGGGGGCGGGAACGGTGGACGCCCGCATCGCCGATGCCGCGCTCAACCGGCTGGAGGTCGATGCGCTGGGCCTCGACGCGATGGACCGCCGCTATCTCATGATGATCGCGGATATCTACAAGGGCGGGCCGGTCGGCGTCGAAACGCTCGCCGCCGGATTGTCGGAACCGCGCGACACGATCGAGGAAGTGATCGAGCCTTATCTCATCCAGCTTGGCCTTGTCGCCCGCACGGCGCGGGGGCGGTGCCTCAATGCGGGGGGCTGGAAACATCTGGGCCTCAATCCGCCGCCATCGGCGCAGGACGGGCTGTTCGACGCCTGAAACGCGCCGAACACGCCGATTTCCCGTCCCTTATTGCGAACCATGCTGCGATGAACGCTGCTTTAGTGACGTCAAGACGCATTTGGGGCTTTGCCAACGACTCGCGCCTCGTCTAGACAAGGATTCCATGTCAGCGCCGCAGCCCCTGCCCGATCCGCCAGTTCCCGCTTCCGGCCGCTTTGCCGGAGGCGTGCACCACTATCCCGTCCGCATCTTTTTCGAGGATACGGACACGGGCGGCGTCGTCTATCATGCCAATTATCTGCGCTATATGGAGCGCGCTCGGTCGGACATGCTGCGCCTGCTCGGCATCGACCAGCGCGGCGCGCTCGATACGGGCGAAGGCCTCTATGCCGTCACCCGCGTCGCCATCGATTACCGCCGGCCCGCCCATCTTGGGGACGATCTGATGGTCGTCAGCCATGTGCGGCAGGTGTCCGGCGTTTCCGTTATCATCGCGCAGGATGTGATGCGCAGCGCCGATCTCCTCACCAGTGCGGAGATCAGCGTCGCCTTTCTTTCACCCCAGGGTCGGCCCAAACGGCAACCAAAACCCTGGGTCGCGCTTTTCACCCGCATTGCCCAAGGGGAAGATGTCCGCCCATGACCGTGCCTATCGTTGACCTGTCCGCCAATGCCGCGGTTACTCTGTCGCCCTACACCCTGTTCATGCAGGCCGATATCGTCGTGAAAGTCGTGATGTTCGGCCTGTTGCTGGCCAGCATCTGGACCTGGGCGATCATCATCGGCTTCGGCTTTTCCTTGTCCGGCATCCGCCGCAAATGCGAAAAGTTCGAACAGGATTTCTGGCGCACCGATGATATCGACCGCTTTTTCGAAACGCATGGACGCACCGATCTGCCCAGTTCCCGCGTGTTGAACGCGGGCATCACCGAATGGCGGCGTTCCACCAAGCAGAAGGTGGTGGATCGCGAAGGCGCACGCGACCGCATCTCCACCGCCCTGTCGAGCGCGGTCGGCGGCGAGGTCGATCGCCTGTCCGACCGGCTCAACATCCTCGCGACCGTGGGGGCCGTCGCGCCCTTTGTCGGCCTGTTCGGCACGGTATGGGGCATCATGCGCAGCTTCACCGCCATCGCCGCGCAGCAGAACAGCAGCCTCGCGGTGGTCGCGCCCGGCATTGCCGAGGCCCTGTTCGCCACGGCGATCGGCCTGTTCGCCGCGATTCCGGCGGTCATCGCCTATAACCGCTTCAGCCATGGCATCAACCGGATCGAATCGGGCCTCAACCGCTTCGCCGACAATTTCTACGCCACCTTGAGCCGCGAGCTGGAGCATAGCTGATGGCGATGGGCCCCTCCCCCTCGGCCCGGCGCGGGCATCGCCGTCAGCCCATGGCGGACATTAACGTGACGCCGCTGGTCGATGTGATGCTGGTGCTGCTCATCATCTTCATGGTGACGGCGCCGCTGCTGATTACCGGTGTGCCGGTGAAACTTCCCGAAAACCGGGCCAAGGCGCTGGATGCCGAGGAAAAGCCCATGGTCCTGTCGCTCGACGCGCAGGGGAATGTCTTTCTCAACGAAACCGAGGTGACGGAGGAAGAACTGCCCGATCGCCTCGCCACGCTGGCGGCGGAGCGGGCCGGGCTGGAGGCCCCGCAAATCTATCTGCGCGCCGATGAAGCCATTGATTATGGCCGCGTTTCGCGTGTTCTGGGCGAGTTGAACCGCGCTGGCCTGAACAAGGTTGCGCTGGTCAGCACGGCGGCGGCCGACGCGCCTGTCAGCAACGGTTCAGAATAGCGTTCATAGGCTGGCACCAGATGGAACGCGCGGAGAAAATCGGTCTTGGCATAGCGAGTGCGGCCCATGTGCTGCTTTTCGCGGCGCTGTCCAGCAATTGGGTGACGCCCAAGCGAATCAACCTCAACAACAAGCCGATCGAGGTGTCGATCGCCGATGAGGTCGCGCTGCGATCCACCGCGCCCAAGCTGGCGCCCGAACCTCCGCCGCCCACGCCCGGCGATGTGGAAGGCCCGCCCGAACAGGCCGCCCCCGCGCCTTCGGAAAGCATCGCGCAGCCCGAACCGGCGCCGCCCCCGCCAACCCCCGCGCCCCGGCCGAAGGCGGCGGAGAAACCGGCCCCGAAACCGACGCCCAAGCCGGTTCCCGAAAAGCCCAAACCCGCGCCTGCCAAGGCCCCGGCGAAGAGCCAGAGCAAGCCGACGCCCCCCGCCAAGGCGCCTGCCAAGACCGCGGCAAAAGCCACCGCCACGCCCAGCAAGGGCACAGCTGCCCAGTCCAAAGGATCGAAGCTGAAGCTCGACACGAGCGACTGGAAGGAATCGGCCAGCCGCAGCACCTCGACCAACAGCAAGGCGAGCGACGGCGCGACCGCTTCGGCCATCGGCCCGGCGCAGAAAAGCGCGCTGGATGCGGAAATCCGCCGCCAGTTGAAACCGCATTGGAAGGCGCCCACCGGCGCGGATGTCGAATCGCTGCGCACTATCGTCAACGTAAAGCTGGCGCGTGACGGCTCTGTCGTCGGCACGCCGGAAATCGTCGATACGCTCGGCATCACCGCCAGCAACCGCACGCAGGTCCGCCTGCATCAGGAACAGGCGGTCAAGGCCATCCGTCTTGCCGCCCCCTTCAGTCTGCCCGCGCAATTTTATTCCAGTTGGCAGTTCCTTCAGCTCACCTTCGACAAGAGGCTTTCGCAATGACCCGCTTTGCATCGCTTAAGACCCGGATAACGGCGCTGGTCGGGCTGCTGCTCGCCCTGCCCTTCGTTCCGGCCCCCGTTCTGGCCCAATTGTCCGTGGACGTGACCGACGACAGCGGTTCCAACGCGCTGAGAATCGCCGTCCCCACCCTGCCCACCGCTCAGGTGGTGACGACCCCGGCCGGCACCACGCAGGAACTAGGGCAGAAAATCGCGCAAGTGATCGCCGATGATCTCAAGGGGTCCGGCCTGTTCGCGCCTTCCGGTCCATCGGGAATGCGCGCCGTCAGCATGGCGGAAGTCACCGCGCCCAATTTCGGAAGCTGGGCGGGTTATGAAGCGCTGGTTCATGGCTTCGTCCGGTCGGCGGGCGGCGATAACGACATCACCGTGGGCTGCTACCTCTATGACGTGGCGCTGCAAACCGAACTGACGCGGCAAGGCTATGTCGTATCCCCGCGGGACTGGCGCCGCGCCGCGCATAAATGCGCCGACGCCATCTATGCGCGCCTGTCGGGCGAAAGTCCCTTCTTCGACAGCCGCATTGCCTATATCGCGGAGAGCGGCCCCAAGGACAAGCGCGTCAAGCGCCTCGCCATCATGGACAGCGACGGCGCGAATCACCGCTTCATCACCAATGGCCAGTCGATCGCGCTGACGCCGCGCTTCTCGCCCGATTATGGCTCGATCCTCTATGTCAGCTATATCGGCAGCCGCGTCCGCATCTTCGTCTATGACATAGGCACCGGCAAGCAGCGGCTTATCACCGAAAGCGGCAATACTACCTTCGCCCCGCGCTGGTCGCCCGATGGCCGCTGGATATTGTTCTCCATGGCGGTGGCGGGCAATACCGATGTCTATCGCGTCTCCTCGGCGGGCGGCACGCCGAGCCGCCTCACCACCACGCCCGGCATCGATGTGGGCGGCAGCTATTCGCCCGACGGCACCAAGATCGTGTTCGAAAGCGACCGGTCCGGCAGCCAGCAAATTTATGTGATGAACGCCGACGGATCGAACCAGCGCCGGATCAGCCATGGCGGCGGGCGATATGCGACCCCGGAATGGAGCCCGCGCGGCGACCTGATCGCCTTCACCAAGATATCGGGCAATTTCCATATCGCCGTCATGACGCCCAATGGCGACAATGAACGGATTTTGACGAGCGGCTGGCAGGATGAAGCGCCGACATGGTCGCCCAATGGCCGCGTGCTGCAATTTTTCCGCACGTCGCCCGGCCGCACCGGCGCCAGTCAGGTCTGGCAGGTCGATCTGACCGGCGTGAATGAGCGCCGCATCCCCACGCCCCTGTCGGGATCGGACCCGGCATGGGGTCCGCTGCTTCCCTGAAATAGGATTCATCATCGGGCCGGATCGACAGTTAAGTTGACATCCGGCCCGTTTAACATCAGCCTCTTGTCTTGCAGGATTAAGGAGAAATAATATGGCCCCGATAACGCGTTCCCTGATGATTGCCACTGCACTGATCGCGCTCTCCGCCTGCGCGAAGAAGACGCCTCAGGAACTTCCCCCGCCGCCGGTCGACGAAGCCCGCCCGGCCGAACCCACCGGTCCCACCGGCCCGGTCAAGGGCAGTCAGGAAGATTTTCTGGCCAATGTTTCCGCCGATCGCATTTATTTCGATCTGGATGATTATGGCATCGACACGCAGGATCAGGACACGCTGCGCAGTCAGGCCCAATGGCTGATGCAGAACCCCAGCGCTCGCGTGACCATCGAAGGCCATTGCGATGAGCGCGGCACCCGCGATTATAACCTCGCCCTGGGTGAGCGGCGGGCCAATGCGGCGAAAAACTATCTCGCCTCGCTCGGCATCGACGCGTCCCGGATCAGCACGATCAGCTATGGCAAGGAACGCCCCGTCGCCATGGGTTCGGACGAAGCGGCATGGGCGCAGAATCGCCGCGCCGTCACCGTCACGATCCAGTAATCCCTTGCCTCGCCGCTCCACCGGGGCGGCGAGGCGGTGATCCGCCATTACTGATCCGACCGCACCGATCCGGCTCATAATGGCCGAATCATGTGATCCGAACATGGTGATCCTGCCATGGTCGAACCGAAGTGATCGGGAACGGGTAATATTTGCAACAAAATGCAATAGTTTCCCTTCCCTGTCACATCGGCACTGGCATCCCCCCCGCGATTCGCTAGATAAGGCCCATGTGGCGCCTCTATCAATTTCCGCTCTGTCCCTTTTCACGCAAGGTCCGCCTTCTCCTTGGGGAAAAGGGCGTGGCTTATGATCTCCTCCGGGAATCGCCGTGGGAAGGGCAGGACGCCTTTCTGGATCTGAACCCCGCTGGCCAGACGCCGGTGATGGTGGAAGAAGAAAAGGGCATCGTCCTGATCGACAGTCAGGCGATCTGCGAATATTTCGAGGAAACCGTCGAAAAACTGCCGCTCATCAACGGCAGCACGTCCGGGCGCGCCGAAGTGCGGCGCCTGACCGCCTGGGCGGACCAGATTTTCTATCGCGACGTCGTCTCTCCCCTGCTGGAAGAGCGGATGCGCAAACGCCTCATCCACCGCGCGCCGCCCGATGGCGGCCGCCTGCGGGAGGCGATGCGCAATGCCAACACCCATATGGATTATATGGATTATCTGCTCGACCATCGCAGTTGGCTGGCCGGCGGAACGATGAGCCTTGCCGATATCGCCGTCGCCGCGCAGCTTTCGGTGGCGGATTATCTGGGCGGCATCGACTGGGCCGGGCATGAGCCGGTCAAGCGCTGGTATTCCGCGCTCAAGTCCCGCCCCTCCTTCCGCCCGCTTTTATCGGAACGGATGGAGGTCATCGTGCCGCCGCCCTATTATGAGAAACCGGACTTCTGACGCCGGACTTCTGACGAACGACGGCCGCCTCGATGGCGGCGGCTATAAGCGGCAATGCGAGAGCGGCGCCTGTCCGTTCATCGGGCCGCCCGTCAGTCAGGCCCCCCGTCAGTCAGCCAGGGGCGTTCCCGCCGCCATATATACACGGTTGCGGCCATGTTCCTTCGCCAGATACAGGGCGCGATCCGCGGCCTTCAGGGCCTCTCGCGGGGTTTCGTAACTGAAGACATCGGCCACGCCGCCAGAGAAGCTCACCTGCTTCATCCGCTCCCCGCTGTTGCGATCGACCAGACTGCGCGCAGCGAGATCGGCGCGGGTGCTGTCAACGATTTCGCAAGCCTCGCTGACGCTCTTGCCCCGGAACAACAGCACGAACTCCTCACCGCCATGCCGCGCCACATGGCATTTTTCGCTGGAAATCCGCGCAAAGAGCGAGCCGACGAACCGCAGCACCCGGTCGCCCGTATCATGGCCATGGGTGTCGTTGATGGCTTTGAAATTATCGATGTCGCAAAACGCCACGCTCAGCGATTCGCCATGGGCGACGGCTTCCTTGACCTCATCCTTCAAAAACACCTCGAAAGCGCGGCGATTGGGCAGGCCGGTCAAATGATCCTGCTCCGCCGCCTTGCGCGCGGTTTCCAGACTGAGTTGCAAGCTATGCGTCTTTTTCTGGCTTTCCCGCATTTCCGTTTCGATCTGCCGGGTCTTTTCGACCATGGAGCGGGTGAGATCGACCAGCGTGCTCATCAGTTGTTCGGGCGAATGATCCGGTTCCATGTCGCTGACCTGCGCCTGCAACGCCTCGCCATAGGTGGAGGCGGAGGTGCGCGATTCCGTCGCCAGATGCGTGACGCGATCGAGGTTTTCCTCCACCGAGTTCAGCATCTTGCTCAATCCGTCCGCCGACAGTTCCCGGGGGTGGCGCTCCGCCACGATTTTCTCGGCCAGCCCGTTGGTGATCTGGCCGCGCTCCGACAGCAACGCCCGGACGGCCTTTTCGATCTCATAATCATTGCCGGTCAGATAATCGAGCGCGAGGCCGAAATTAACGGCCGTCAGGTCAAGATCATGCGCGAACAAAAAAGTGCCGATATCGTCATAAAGCTGACGGCGGCGCTCGATTTCCCGGCTGCTGCCATTTCTGCTTCCCTCTCGCGGACTCGTCTCCGCCGTCCGGGGCAAGGGCGGGTCATCGGCCGAAACGCCCTTCGCCCAATTGGCAATTCGCCGTGTGAATCCTATCTGCGCATTCATGCCGAAGCCTGTTCAGTCGTTTTCCTGAACATCCTTTACGACGGCATAAGTAAAAAAATTCATAGCATTTCGCTGTTTTTCGCGATGAAAACGAAGGCCGTCCAGACAGTCGGGCGCTCCACCTCCCAACTCAGACCGATTGCGCCACCAGCCAGTCGTGAAATATCCGAACCGCGCGATTTTGCAGCGCACGCGGGCGACAGACGAAGAAATACCGATAGGGGCTTTCAATATCCTGATCGAACAGGCGCACAAGCCGCGCATCATGCGAATGGTCATAATGGCTGGCCAGCATCGCGGCCACGCCCAACCCCTGCCCGGCGGCCTCCAGCATCAACGGCCCCGAATCATAGGTGTCGATCGCCATGGGTTGCACGTCGCCGCACCCCACGCCCGCCTTCCAGTCATCGAATATGGTCGGCATATCGCGGTGAATCAGCAGCGTGTGCCGCCGCAAATCCTCCGGCTTCGTCACCGGACTTTGTTCCAGCCTTTCCCGATTGCCGAACAGATAAATATATTCCCGGCTGAGTTCATGCACATAGAGCGCGGGATCGACTTCCTTCGCCAGCACGATCGCCGCATCCAGCCCCTCCCCCAGCCGCGCGACCGCATAGGGCGTGGTTTCGATGTCGAGATGCAGCATCGGATAGGCCTGCCGCAATTCCCCCAGCAGGGGCAGGAGGCGCTGCGATGCAAAAAGAGGCATCACCGCAAGCCGCAGCCGAAGCTGATTGCCGCCATTCATCAGCTTTTCGACTGCAACCGACATTGCGTCCAGCGCAGGCGCAATGTCGTTGAGCAGGCTCATACCATCGGCATTTATCTCCAACGCCTGATGCTTCCGCTCGAAAAGCGGGCGGCCGACATAGCGTTCCAACGCCTGAATCCGCCGGCTGAGCGCCGGGGTAGACAGGGCAAGTTCCTCCGCCGCGGCCTTGACCGAACCAAGGCGGGCGACCTGAACAAAGGCCTCAAGCGCCGTAAGAGGTGGCAGACGCCGCATTCATCCTCATGCCAACTATGGATTATCGAAAGCATCTCATGCCCCAATTGTCGCGGCACGACAACTGCCCAGCACAGAAATGGCACGAAACATCAGTGAAATATTTGAATTGCAGTATTTGCACCCGTCCCGCCTCTCTTCGCACTTGCACAAAATTCTTTCGCAGCGCACATAGGACAGGCCTTTCAGGCATCCTCTCCTAAACTTTCAAGGGCCAACCTCGGTTGGCCCCTTTTTTTTGCCCGCCCTGCTTCACCCCGTCCTTTTGCCGCTCGCGCAAGGCCGTATTCCTTTTGGGCTTTCGCTCGCCCGTGGCAGGCGATAGAGGCGAAGCGATGCGGCCCGCCGTATCCTTCAGGAAGAAAGCCTCGCCCGTTTCGATGCACAATATCGCCGACAATCTGAAATTTTTCCGGCAATTTCTGCGATCCCCCAAAATGGTCGGCTCCATCTACCCGACATCGGGCGTGGTCATCGACCATCTGCTGGGGCAGGTGGATTGGTCCGCCACCACCATTTTCGTGGAATATGGTCCCGGCGTCGGCACCTTCACCCGCCCGATCCTCGAACGGCTGCGCCCCGATGGCCGCCTGATCGCCATCGACACCTGCCGCGACTTCATCGACCATCTGGAACAGGAAATCGCCGATCCCCGCCTGATCCCGGTGCATGGCTCGGCCGCCGACATCGAAACGATCCTGCGCGATCATACGGCGGGAAAACAGGCCGATCATGTGATTTCCGGCCTGCCCTTTTCCACGCTGCCACAGGGCGTCGGGCAGGAGATCGCCGCCGCCACCGCCCGCGCGCTGTCGCCGGAGGGGTCTTTCCTGATCTATCAATATTCCCGCTTCGTCCTGCCGCTGCTGCGCCCCCATTTCGCCGCGCTTGGCTATCGAAGGCTATGGCGCAACATCCCCCCCTGCTTCGTCTTTACCGCGCGCAAGGGGCCGTCCGGGCAGGCTATTCCGGGAAATTCAGCCGCCGCGTGATCTTGTAATCGAGAATGCCCACCAGAAAATAGCTGATCCAGCGCTTTATCAGTGTCAGCGGCGTCTGCCCCGCGCGATGGCGGGCCTCATCGATCCGGTCGCTGTCCGCTATCCGCGCGTCGACGAACAGGCGCACCTTGGCGGCGAGTTCCGCATCCTTGATCCGCAGCATGATTTCCAGGTTGAGGAACAGGCTGCGCATGTCGAAATTGGCCGATCCGATATAGACGATATCGTCGATGACGATCAGCTTCATGTGCAGGCGGCAGGGCAGATATTCATAAATTTCCGCCCCCCGCCGCAACAACGGCCCGTAAAGCAGGCGCGCCGCCGCGACCGTCGCCGCATTGTCGGACCGGGACGGAAAGACCAGACGCAGGCGCCCGCGTTCGGCCACGCGGCGCAACCGGGCCAGCAGGCCGTTGCCGGGCGCGAAATAGGCCGCGATCATGTCCACCTGCCGCCCCTTGTCCAGATCTTCGCGCACCGTGCGCGCCCATGGGCTGAGCCGCCGCGCCGGGCCGCCGACCAGCCAGCGGAAACGATCCCGCCGGTCCTTCCAGCCGCGCACCATCGCCCCCAATCGGCGGAAGCGCCGATGCGGCGCGGAAACCCAGTTCCACAGCCATTGATACCATTGGCCCAGCATTTGCGCTTCCGGCCCTTCGATCAACAGGCCCAGATCATGCCAGCAATCGTCCTCCGGTATGCCGAAATAGGGGTCAGCGATATTGAACCCGCCGATCATCGCCCGGCTGTCGTCGGCCAGCGCCATTTTCTGATGATTGCGGATAAGATAGCGCGTCGACCAGCTTGAACCGAACCAGCCGACCCGCCCGCCGGCCCGTTCCAGCCCGGCAAAAAAGCCGGAGGGAAGTTCGCCGCTGCCAAAGGCGTCCACCATCAGCGTGACGTCCACCCCGCGCCGCGCCGCGCGGATCAGGTGAGCCAGCACCAGCCGCCCGCTGCCGTCATTGGCGAAGATATAATAATAAAGCCGCAGGCTATGCTGCGCGCCGTCGATCAGATCGACCAGCATGTCCCGCAATTCAGGGCCGTTGCCGCTGATGGTGAGGCGATTGCCGTCAAGGTGGTGGACCAGCCGGTCTGCGGGATGCGGTTCTTCTGTCGTCGCGAGGCATTCCATGGCGGCAACATGGCGCGGGCTGCGCGGCAATGCCACCGCTTTTTGCCCTTCCATGTCTGCCCGCCCTTCCCTGCGCCGACGAAAAGGGGGGCAGAAGGCGCATGACGCCCCTGCCCCCCGATCCCTGCCTTGGGAAAGGATCAGTAACGATAGCCCACGGTGATGCCGTAGGTGCGCGGCGGCAACCATGTGGCCCCGATGACGCGGCCCGTGGAAATCGCAAAGGTGGAACTGGCGCGCAGCGTATCACCGATATTCTTGACCCACAGCGAAGCGGTCAGGTCATCCCGGCTCGATGTCCAGCGCAACGCCGCATCGAACAGGGTATAGGCCTTGGCGCCTTCGCGCAGGCGGTTGAACTCGGTGAAATAGACCGTGCTCTTGCCCGACATGTCGCCCGCCAGCGTGACGGTGCCGACCTGATCGTCCGCGATCAGGTCCAGTTCGCCATGGACATTATAGGACCATTTGGGCGAGTTGCGGGTGCGATACCCCGCAAGCTGAATGGTGCAACCGCCCACATTGGCGCTGCCATCGACGCAGGGCGCGCCATAGGCCGTCGGGTCCGGGTTCGTCACCGGATCATAGGCGGGCTGACCCGGCTGGGCGACGTTGCGCGGGTCCAGCGGATCGAGCGTCTCGAAATCCTTATATTTGCTGTCCGTATAGGACACGCCGCCCGACAGGCGGACGCGCTGCATCGGGCGCAGCATCCATTCGATTTCGACGCCCTTCGCCTCCGTGCGGGCGGCGTTTTCGAAGATCGTCGTATAGCCGGTGGGGCCGCCGCCGATCGTCTTGTTGATCTGGAGATCCTTGAGCTTGTACCAATAGCCCGCGACGTTGAACGTCAGCTTCCGGTCGAGCAGTTCGAACTTCGCGCCGACTTCATGGTTCTTCATCTTCTCCGGCTTCACGATGGTGGAACTGCCGGCGGCATTCTCACCCGATCCCGCCTTGAAGCCTTCGGAATAGGTGTAATAGAGCAGGATATCCCGGTTGGGCTGCCAGTTGAGGCCGATTTCCGGCGTGAAGTCCTTGAAGGTCCGCTGGCGATAGGTGCCTCCCTCGCCATAGGGGGCATCGGTATAGGCGAGCACCACGCCCGCCGCCGGGTTGGCGTTGGCGGTCATCACCACCGACATATTGGCCGTCGACACCTTCTCATGGCTGAACCGCCCGCCCAGCTTCAGCGTCACGCCGGTCAGGCCCGCCGCCTTTTCCAGATCGAAGTTGAGCTGGCCGAAGGCTGCCCATGCCTCTGTATTCAGGCGAGAGCGCAGGCACACGCGGTTGGGCGCGACGCCGTCCGCAAAGCCGCAGAGATAATCGACATAGCCCAGATCGATCGAGCCGGGGGCCGCGCTCACGCCGTCGATGACGGTCGGCCGGGTAGCAAGGAAATCGATATTGCCCGCCATGCCTTCGGAACTGCTCAGGCCCACCTGATCGCGCGGGCGCTGTGTTCCCCGAAATAATAGAGGCCCACCACGCCATTGACGATGTCGCTGTCATATTTGACCTGAAATTCGTTGCTCCACTGCTTCGCATTGATCGTGCGGGTCTGGACCGTGGTGGGGTTGGGCAACTGGTTGACCACCGCCGAAATATCGAGATCCTGGATCAACTGGGTCTTGAAATAGCGGTAATTGGCGATGTTGCTGATCGAGAAGGAGTCGTTCAACTCCCAGTTGAAGGTCGCGGTATAGGACTGGCTCTTCGTATCGACCGAAGGCGGCTCATCGCTGCCCAGGTCGCGCGGCCCCGACGCTATGCCGGACGGCCCCAATATCGCCAGCCGATCGACGCCGGGGAAGGCCGCGCCATAAAAATGGACCGCGCCGCTATTGTCGTTCTGACGGAAATATTCGGCGGACAGCAGCAGGTCGGCGGTTTCGGAAAACAGGATTTGCGCCTGACCGCGCACCATCTTGCGGTTGAGATCATCCACGTCCCAGCCATTGAACGGGTCTTCGCCATAGCCGTCGCGCAGTTCGGATTTACCGGCGACGCGCACCCGCAGCCAATCGGCCAGCGAGCCGGAAATGGCGGCCTCCGCCGTCAGCGCATTATAATTGCCATAGCCGACGCGCACATAGCCCGATGTTTCGCGGGTCGGCTTGGCCGTGATGATGTTGATCGAGCCGCCGACCGCGTTGCGGCCGTAAAGGCTGCCCTGCGGCCCGCGCAGAACCTCCACCCGCTCCACATCGAACAGCGAGGTAAGCTGCGCCTCCGCGCGCGCCACATAGGCGCCGTCGACATGCAAAGCGACGCCCGTGCTGCTGCCGGTGGTCGAGGTGTTGGCGCCCACGCCGCGAATGAAAACCTTCGCCTGATTGAAGTCATTGCCGAACGTCACCGACGGCACGAGCTGCTGCATGTCCTGAAGATTGCTGATGCCCGCATTGGCAAGCGTATCGGCGCTGACGGCGGACACCGCGACGCTGACATCCTGCAAGGATTGCTCCCGCTTTTGCGCGGTGACGATGATATCGTTATAGCCGCTGTCCCCGGCCCCGCTTTCCTGCGCACCGGCCTGCTGGGACACCAGCAGCGCGGTTGCCGACACGGAAAGGATCGCACATTTCCTGAACGCACGCATAAAAAACTCTCCCTGATCCAAAGCCGGATGATTGCCCCGGCCTTGGCGCCCTTTATAGCTTGCGGGTTTTTTCCATCCACTGAAATTGTCCGTCTAGGATACAATTAGTGACCCTTTTCCCCTATAATGATGCAAGTTTGCAACAGGGGAGAAAGCGCAGAAACATTGACTCGGCCCGCCTCTGTTGATAGACGGCCCTTTCGCTTTTCTATTAGTTTCAGGAGGCCCGATGGCCCGCGTTACTGTCGAAGATTGTATCGACAAGGTTACGAACCGTTTTGACCTCGTATTGTTGGCAGCCCAGCGCGCCCGCGAAATTTCCGGCGGCGCTGAACTGACGCTTGATCGCGACCGGGATAAAAACCCCGTTGTCGCCCTGCGCGAAATTGCCGAAGAAACCGTTCAGCCGGACGATCTGCAAGAGGCGCTGGTCAGCGACCTTCAGAAGGTCCGCATCGACGACGACGACATGCCCGACGAAATCGGCAGCATCGCCCAGTCGGCAGAGGCGCTTCGCCTGACGGCGGCGGCGCCCCCGCGCAATCAGAATATCGGCGGCGACTACGACGGATAATAAAACGCCGCAAAAAATTATGGGGAGGAAGAAAGCCCGGTCACCGACAGAAGTGACCGGGCTTTTCTTTATTCCGTCCCCTGCCGGGCAGGAACCAAAGCGCCCGCCATGCGCTTTTCCTTCACCAGAAACGATGAAGGAGATGCCAGATGGGTAAGGGCATATTATTGTGGCTGCTCGGCGTGCCGATCCCGATTATTTTACTGCTCTGGTTCTTCTTCTTCCGTTGATCGCGGGCCAGCGCAGGCCTTCATAAAGCAGGCAAACTCTATCCCGATCAGGAAATAAGCGCGAAACAAGGCCGGAAAGCATCCCACGGACGGGGCGCTTTCCGGCCTTGCCGCTGTTCATGATAAGGCGAGGCGGCGGTGAAGAAACCGCCCCCTCGCGCCCCTTAATCCGCGAAGGGATCCGTCACCAATATCGTGTCGTCCCGCTGCGGAGAGGTCGAAACCAGCGTCACCGGGCATTCGATCAATTCTTCGATGCGGCGGATATATTTGATCGCCTGCGCCGGCAGTTCCGCCCAGCTTCGCGCCCCGGCGGTGGTTTCCTGCCAGCCTTCGATCGTTTCATAAACCGGCTCTACCCGCGCCTGATCCTGCGGGTGGGGCGGCAGATAATCATAATGTTTGCCGTCCAGCCGGTAGCCGGTGCAGATGTTGATCTTTTCCATCCCGTCGAGAATATCCAGCTTGGTCAGCGCGATCCCGCTGATGCCGGAAACCGCCGCCGACTGGCGCACCAGCACTGCATCGAACCAGCCGCACCGCCGCTTGCGCCCGGTGTTGACGCCGAATTCATGGCCGCGCGTGCCGAGATATTCGCCGATCTCATTATCCTGTTCGGTCGGGAACGGGCCGGAACCGACGCGGGTCGTATAGGCCTTCACAATGCCCAGAACGAACCCGGCGCCTCTGGGGCCAAGGCCGGTGCCGGACGATGCCGTCCCCGCCACGGTGTTGGACGAGGTGACGAACGGATAGGTGCCATGATCGACATCGAGCAGCACCCCCTGCGCCCCTTCGAACAGAATGCGATCGCCCCGCTTGCGCGCTTCGTTCAGCGTCACCCAGACCGGCTTGGCATAGGGCAGCACGAAATCGGCGATGTCGCGAAGATCGGCCATCAGCCGTTCCCGATCGACGGGCGGCTGCCCGAAACCGGCGCGCAGCGCGTCATGATGCGCGCACAGCCGCTCGATCTGCGGCTCCAGTTCATCGAGATGGGCAAGGTCGCAGATGCGGATGGCGCGGCGGCCCACCTTGTCCTCATAAGCGGGGCCGATGCCCCGGCGGGTCGTGCCGATCTTGCCCGCCCCGCTCGCATCCTCACGCAGCCCATCGAGGTCGCGGTGGATCGGCAGGATGAGCGGCGCGGTTTCCGCGACCTGCAACACCTTCGGGTTGATCTCCACACCCTGTTCGGCGATCTTGGTCACTTCATCCCGGAAATGCCAGGGGTCGAACACCACGCCATTGCCGATGATGGAAAGCGTGCCGCGCACCACGCCGCTGGGCAGCAGCGCGAGTTTATAGGTCTTGTTGCCGATGACCAGCGTATGACCGGCATTATGCCCGCCCTGAAAGCGCACGACGCAGTTTGCGCGCTCCGCCAGCCAGTCGACAATCTTGCCCTTGCCTTCATCGCCCCATTGGGCGCCGATCACGGTAACGTTCGCCACTCTATCATCCTTGCTGGAAAGTTCCTTGGCTCCATAGCCTGTTTGGCGCGGCAGGCAAGGTCCGGTTCCTCGGCAGGCAAGCAAAGGCCGCCATCGCCCGCGCCGCGCCGCCCTGCCCCCGGCTCAGGGAAGGGGATATTCGCGCGCGGCGCCGCGTTCAAGTCGGTGCGTTCAAGCCGACGCGTTTAATAGGCGACCGGCCCGTCGGCGCCCAGTTCATGGGTGCAGCCCAGCGCCCGCCCGTCATCCGTTTGGGAAAGCGCGGCGATGGTGCGCCAGCCCTGCGCGCGCAACTGCCGGGCCGCCGCCGCGTCATGCCCCGGCGGCAGGAAGAGGAATTGCGCCGCCTCCCGCCCGAAACCCACGTCGATCAGCGGATCGGGATAGAGCGAGAAACCGGTCGCCGGTTCCTCCCGCCCATCGCCATGGGTGATCGCATAGCTGCCCCCCCGGCCGATTTCCCCGACGAAACCCGCCGCGAAAATCGAAAAGCCGAACCAGCTATGATATTCAAAGCCATGGCGCTCGGTCGGGTCCAGCGTCAGCGATATGTCCCAGTCGATCGGCTTAGCGATGGCGCGCAGCGCGGCAATGCGGCTCGCCAGCACGCCCTTTTCCCCGCTGGCCGCATTGATCGCCTCCAGCCGCTCCATCGCCGCGTGAAACGGCCCCGTCGCCTCGATCAACGGCAGATAGGCCGCCGCCTGCGCGCCCAGCGCGACAAGGCCGCCCGCATCCTTCGCATCGAGCCGCGCCCGCACCGGCTCGATCCTGTCGGCGCTCAGCGGCAACGGACCGGCGGCCAGTTCGTCCACCAGATCGGGCAGGTTGAAATCGATCGTGATGCCGGTGACGCCCGCGGCCTGAAGCGCCTCGATCGCGACGGTCACGACCTCCGTGGCGGCGGCCACGCTGTCCGTGCCGATCAGTTCGGCGCCGACCTGCGTCTCTTCCCGCTCCGGCCGCAACTGGTCGGCGCGCAGTTTCAGCACCGGTCCGGCATAGCAAAGGCGCAGCGGACGCGCCGCCTGCCCCAGACGGGTCGCCGCGATTCGCCCGACCTGCGCGGTGATATCGGGCCGCAACGCCAGCGTGCGTTGCGACACCGGATCGATGGCGCGCAGCAGATCCTCCGCTCCCGCCGATTGCAGACGCGCCGTCAGCGTTTCCTCAAATTCCGCGAGCGGCGGCATGACCCGCGCATAACCATGGGCCGCGACCGTATCGAGCACGTCGCGCACGAGGCGCGCCGAGGCTTCGGCCTGCGGCGGCAGGCGATCGGACAATCCTTCGGGCAGCAGGCCCAGATTATGAGAGGCAGGCTTTGCGGTCATGGCGCCCCTTTAGAAAAATGGAGGGGCTTTGTACATTTCTATATGCATAGAAAAGCAGCCCGGCTTCCTGCGAAGCCGGGCCGCTCTTACCCTTTTTCCGATAGCGTCGGATCAGAATTTCAGCGCCTTCACGCGCTTGACGCCCGGCAGCTTGCTGACCGCGTCCAGCACCGGCTGCGGGATCGCGCTGTCGATGGTCAGCAGCAGAACCGCTTCGCCGCCCGTATTGCGACGGCCCAGATTGAACGTGCCGATGTTGAGGCCCGCTTCGCCCAGCGCCGTGCCGACCCGGCCGATGAAGCCCGGCGCATCCTCATTGACGATATAGAGCATATCGCCTTCGAGTTCCGCCTCCAGGCTGATGCCGAAAATCTCGACAAGGCGCGGATTGGCGTTGCCGAACAACGTCCCCGCGACCGAGCGCGCGCCCTCGCTGGTGTTGACGGTCACGCGCACCAACGTCTGATAGGCGCCTTCCTGCGCATGGCGGACTTCGCGCACGTCAAGGCCGCGTTCCTTCGCCAGATAGGGCGCGTTGACCATGTTCACCGTGTCGGAATAGCGGCGCATGAAGCCGGAGAGCACCGCCCCGGTGATCGGCTTGATGTTGAGTTCCGCCGCCGCGCCCTCTACCTCGATCGCGATATTGTCGAGATCGTCCGATGCCAGTTGCCCGACAAGGCTGCCCAGCTTTTCGGCCAGCGCCATATAGGGCTTCAGCTTGGGCGCTTCCTCGGCCGACAGGCTCGGCATGTTGAGCGCGTTGGTGACGCCGCCGGTCATCAGATAGTCGGAAAGCTGTTCGGCCACCTGCAACGCGACATTGACCTGCGCTTCCTTGGTCGATGCGCCCAGATGCGGGGTGCAGACGAGGTTCGGCACGCCGAATAGCGGGTTTTCCTTCGCTGGTTCGACCGCGAACACATCGAGCGCCGCGCCCGCGATATGGCCGGATTCCAGCCCTTCCTTCAACGCCGCCTCATCGATGAGGCCGCCGCGCGCGCAGTTGACGATGCGGACGCCCTTCTTCGCCTTGGCCAGATTTTCACGGCTGAGGATATTGCGGGTCTGGTCGGTCAGCGGCGTGTGCAGCGTGATGAAATCCGCCTTGGCCAGCAGCGTGTCGAGATCGGCCTTCTCCACGCCCATTTCGATGGCGCGTTCGGGCGTCAGGAACGGGTCGAACGCGACGACCTTCATCTTGAGGCCGAGCGCGCGGCTGGCGACGATCGAGCCGATATTGCCCGCGCCGATCAGGCCCAGCGTCTTGCCGGTCAGTTCGACACCCATGAAGCGGTTTTTCTCCCACTTGCCCGCCTGCGTCGAGGCATCGGCTTCGGGAAGCTGGCGCGCCACCGCGAACATCAGCGCGATCGCATGTTCGGCGGTGGTGATCGAGTTGCCGAACGGGGTGTTCATCACCACCACGCCCTTGGAACTGGCATAGGGGATGTCCACATTGTCGACGCCGATCCCGGCGCGGCCGATCACCTTCAAATTGGTCGCCGCGTCGAGGATTTCCTGCGTCACATTGGTCGAGCTGCGGATCGCGAGGCCGTCATATTGGCCGATGATCGCTTTCAGTTCTTCCGGCGTCTTGCCGGTGATTTCGTCCACTTCCACGCCACGATCGCGAAAAATCTGCGCGGCCTGCGGGTCCATCTTGTCGGAAATAAGTACCTTGGGCATAGGGAATTCCTTGTCTTGATCCGTTCAGGGCCGAGCCTGTCGAAAGCCTTATCCTTAGTTTCCCGTGTAGGACAGCCCCCTTCGCCTTCCTCTTGGGGCAGGCGCTCAGGGCAGGCTTCGACACGCTCGGCGCGAACGGCGAATGAGATTTTTCAGGCAGCGGCCTTCGCGGTCGCATAGGCCCAGTCGAGCCACGGACCCAGCGCTTCGACGTCCGCTGTATCCACGGTCGCGCCGCACCAGATGCGAAGGCCGGCCGGGGCATCGCGATAGCCCGCGACGTCATAGGCCGCGTCTTCCTTTTCCAGCGCGCCCGCCATCTTCTTGATGAAGTCGGCGTCCGCCCCCTCGACCGTCAGGCAGACGGAGGTGGTGGAGCGCGTCGCCTCATCGGCGGCGAGATGGCCGAGCCAGTCGCGATCCGCGACGATCTTGCCGAGCGCGGCGGCATTGGCGCCGGACCGCGCCTTCAACCCTTCAAGGCCGCCGACCGACTTCGCCCATTCCAGCGCGAAGATCACGTCCTCGACCGCCAGCATGGAGGGGGTGTTGATGGTTTCGCCCTTGAAAATGCCCTCGGACAGCTTGCCTTTCGACACGAGGCGGAACACCTTGGGCAGCGGCCATGCGGGCGTGTGGCTTTCCAGACGCTCGACCGCGCGCGGGCCGAGGATGAGGACGCCATGGCCACCCTCGCCGCCCAGCACCTTCTGCCAGGAGAAGGTCGTGACGTCGAGCTTGTCCCACGGCATGTCATAGGCGAACACGGCCGAAGTGGCGTCGCAGAAGGAAAGCCCCTCGCGATCGTCGGCGATCCAGTCCCCATTGGGGACGCGCGCGCCCGAAGTGGTGCCGTTCCAGGTGAAGAGAACGTCCTGCGACCAGTCGACCGCGTTCAGATCCGGCAGGCTGCCATAATCGGCGCGCAGGATCGTGGGGTCCAGCTTCAACTGCTTGGCGGCATCAGTGACCCAACCTTCACCGAAGCTTTCCCATGCCAGCGTCGTGACCGGGCGGGCGCCCAGCATCGTCCACATCGCCATTTCGAAGGCGCCGGTATCCGAACCCGGCACGATGCCGATGCGGTGCGTATCGGGCACCTGCAACACTTCGCGCATCAGGTCGATGGCGAGGCCCAGCCGGGTCTTGCCGATCTTGGCGCGGTGCGAGCGGCCCAGCGATTCGGTAGCGAGTCTGGAGGCTTCCCAGCCCGGCGGCTTCGCGCAGGGACCAGAGGAAAAGAAAGGACGCGCAGGTTTGCCCTGCGGCTTGGTAACGTCAGTCATGTACGCTTCTCCTTGCAGAGAGCACGCGCGGCGTTGGGACCGCGTGGCCCGTCGACGGCTCTAGCGGCGCAATGCTTAATGTCAAATGAAAAGGCGCAGGGTTTCGGATTCCCCTCACGCGGCTTCCTGTCCGCCGCGCCCTATCGGATTTGCGCGCGAAACCCATGGATTCACCGCATTTTCGATTCCTCTCGTCGCAAGCGCGGGTGATGTTAACTTTTCGTTAACCATCCATCTGTCCAATGCCCCCATGCGCGGGCGGACAAAATGGGCATCCCTGTCGACGACAAGAGGGGCGGGGGTAAAGGGCGCAGGAATCGCGGTCCTCTGCGCCACGGCCCTGTTGCTGTCGGGATGCGGCAGCGATTCCGCCTCGTCGCGCAAACGCCCCCAGCGCTCCGCCGCCCCGGCAGGGCCGCCGCCCAGCTATGGCGCGAACAGCCCCCAATATCGCCAGTGCACAGCGAAACTCACCAGCCTCAGCGCGCAATATTCCCCCCTGCCCGACCGCAGCTATGGCGGCGGATGCACGGCCCATGGCGCGGTAAAGCTGTTGAACGTCGGGATACCGATCACCAATCTGGGCGCGATGACCTGCCCGCTGGCGGAGAAATTCACCGGCTGGGCGCGCTATGGCGTCGCGCCCGCCGCCCGCATCATCCTGGGCAGCGAACTGGTGAAGATCGAAACCATGGGCACCTATAGCTGCCGCAATATCGCGGGCAGCGGCAGGCTTTCGGAACATGCGCACAGCAATGCGGTGGATGTATCCGCCTTCGTGCTCGCGGACGGGCGGCGCATCACGATACAGGGCGACTGGAACGGCAACAAGCAGGTGCGCCAATTCCTGCGCACCATCCACCAAAGCGCCTGCAAGCGTTTCCGCACGGTCCTCAGCCCGGATTATAACGCGGCCCATTATAATCATCTGCATTTCGACATGGGCGGAAAGGGAATATATTGCCGCTGACGCACGGCGCGATTTTTCCTGCCCCGGCGGGTCTTTTGCTTTTACCCGAAAAGGATTAGGGCTGCGCGCATGAGCAATACGCCTAAAAAGATCGACGAGCGCATCTTTCGTCCGGCCCGGCAAGAAGCGCATGACGCCACCATCGCCCTCGATATCCCGCAAACGCAAAGCGCATCCTATCGCCTGGCCTTTCAGGATACGGATTTTCTTCTGCGCGAGGATCTGCGCCCGGTCCGCTTCCAGCTTGAACTGCTGAAGCCGGAACTGTTGCTGGATGAGGCGCAGATCGCGTCCACCTTCGTTTTCTATGGCTCGGCCCGCATTCCTTCCCCCGAAAAGGCGCAATCGCTGATCGACGCCGCCCGGTCCGATGCCGACCGCCGCATCGCGAACAATCTGGCGGCCAAGGCGAAATATTATGAGGAAGCGCGCAAACTGGCCCGAATCGCCGCGCGCTTTCCCGTGGACCTCAACGGAAAGCGGAATTTCGTCGTCTGTTCCGGCGGCGGGCCTTCCATCATGGAAGCCGCCAACCGGGGCGCGTCGGAAGTCGGCGCGGGCACGATCGGCCTCAATATCGTGCTGCCCCATGAACAGGCGCCCAATGAATATGTGACGCCGGAACTGTCCTTCCAATTCCATTATTTTGCGCTGAGGAAAATGCACTTCCTGCTGCGCGCCCGCGCTCTGGCGGTGTTTCCCGGCGGGTTCGGCACCTTCGATGAGCTGTTCGAATTGCTGACCCTGATCCAGACCGGCAAGATCCAGCCGATCCCCATCCTGCTCTATGGACGGGAATTCTGGAAGCGGGTCGTGGATTTCGAGGCGCTGGTCGATGAGGGCGTCATCGCGCAGTCCGACCTCAACCTCATCACATGGGTCGAAACAGCGGAAGAGGGCTGGGCCGCGGTGCAGACCTTTTATGACGACCATGACATGACGGAAAGCGGCTGAGCGCGCGGCTGGCCGCCCCATGCTTTTTCCGGGAAGTCATCCCCCCACAGAAAAACAGGAAACAAAAAAGAGGCCGTACCCCATCGGGATACGGCCTCTTCCTTTTATATTGAACCCGGATCGTCGAATCAGCGCCTATCAGAAACCGAAGACGACGCCGATCGTGCCCTGATTGTTGATCAGGCTCTGTTCAAAGTTGAACTGGCTGAATTCCGCGCGCAGCGACAGGCTGTCGGTCACGCGGGTTTCAACGCCCGCGCCATAGCGCACGCCGTCCAGCCAATATTTGCCGAAGACGTCCGTGCCCTTTGCACGAGCATAGCCGACACGAGCATAAAGGCCGGTCGAATCGTTCACCTTGGTGCCCAGACGGCCGCTGACACCCCAGCCCCACTTGGCCTTGGTGTCCAAAAGATTGTCCTCATCCGCCGTGTAGACATCGACATTGCCTTCAACGCCGACGAACACGTTCGCGCTGACCGGAACGTCATAACCGGCGAAGCCGGACACGCCGACGCCGGAGAAACCGATACCTTCGGCGTCGCCCGAACCCTGAATATTATCGAGGGTCGCGGCAACACCAACATAGCCACCGTTGAAATCACGCGCCGAAGCAGGCGCAGCAATAGCAACAACTGCCGAAACAGCAGCAACAACAAAAACAGATTTCATGAAATTACCCTTATGAACATCTATAGTATATTTTATTTTTAAATCACGTTCTCCGACGTCTGGGTGAGGTCCAGATAGGATCGTGATCCTGATATGGCAAGGCATCATTCCCGCATAAGTTCATCGAATCTTGGAATAACCGCTTTTATTCATGATTATTGCGGTATTTTTGCCACAGTGCTTTGCGCATGCAAAAAGGGCGGGAATTGCTTCCCGCCCGCTCTGCAACCTGCCCTCGTGAGGAGGAGGAAATTAGTGCGCCGCAGCCGTCTCCGCCGGGGCCGGAGCCGCCGCATTGTCCGCCTCGCCTGCCGCTACTGCCTCTGCGCCCGCGGCATCCGCCGGCGCCTCTTCCTCTGCCGGGGCAGCATCCGCCGCCGGCAGGGGCAGGTTCGACCCCTGGCTGTTGAGATAGGCGATCAGATTGGCGCGATCTTCCCCCTTGCCAAGACCCGCGAAGGTCATCTTGGTGCCGGGCGCGAATTCACGCGGGCTCTTCAGCCAATGATCCATAGTGGCGAAATCCCATTGCCCGCCCTTGCCCTTCAACGCGTCAGAGAAGGCAAAGCCCGCATGTCCGGTAGCGACAGCTTCGCCCATCACGCCATGCAGGTTGGGGCCGATGCCATTGGCCCCGCCCGCGTTGATCGTGTGGCATGCCGCGCATTTGGCGAAAACCTTTTCACCCTTGGCGATGTCCGCACTGGCCAACAGGGTATTGAGGGACGGGCCACTATCCCCGCCGCCTTCCCCGTCAGCTTCTACTCCTTCAATCACATAGCCCAAATTCTCCGGGCGTTCGCTGTGAAAGATCTTGGCCGACACGATGCCGCCGCCCAAGGCAATAATGCCGGCAAATAAAGCCCAACCGGCGAATGTATTGAACCGATCGTCCATGCGCTCGAAATCCTTCTTGATCTTCTTTTATGGCTTTTGGAACTGACCGGACCTGCGCATTGCCGCCATCACCCGACAGCCCATTCTCCCCAACTACGCCCCTCCCTTAATGGGAGGATGCCGCCTGTGCAAGGGAGGATAGGGATACTTGCGTCCAGACCGCTCAGAGCCTAAGCGCGCAACACGCATCAGGATGTCTCAATGGAAAGCTACCCTCTTCCCGCCCGCATACTCGTCGAACGGATGGGCCATGACGCGGCGGCCAATCCCGCGCGCGCCATAGCCTTTCAGGGCGCTCCGGGCGCAAATTCGCACCTTGCGGCGCTGGGATATCAGCCCGATTGCCTGCCGCTGCCCTGCTTTTCATTCGAAGACGCCCTGGACGCCGTGCGTGAGGGCAAGGCGGATCGGGCGATCATCCCGATAGAAAATTCCCTGCATGGCCGGGTGGCCGACATGCATTTTCTGCTGCCCGAATCGGGGCTTTCGATCGTCGATGAATATTTTCTGCCGATTCATCACTGGCTGATGGCCATGGATGATTCGCCCCTGACCCAGGCGCTCAGCCATGTGCAGGCGCTCGGCCAGTGCCGCAAATATCTACGCGCACAAGGGATTCGGCCGGTCGTCTACGCCGATACCGCAGGCGCGGCCGCGCTGGTGGCGGAACGGCGGGAGGCCGGGATCGGGGCGGTCGCCCCCGCGCTGGCGGCCGAACTTTACGGGCTTCATGTGCTGGCGCAGGATATAGAGGACAGCCATGACAATATGACGCGTTTCGTCGTGCTGGCGCGCGAGCCTGTCTTGCCGGAACGGAACGGGCCGGATCGGGACGGATCGGATCGGGATAGACCAGTCATGACCACGTTCCTGTTCGAGGTGAAGAACATCCCCGCCGCCCTGTTCAAGGCGATGGGCGGCTTTGCGACCAATGGCGTCAACATGACGAAGCTGGAAAGCTACCAGCGCGGGGCCAGTTTTTCCGCCACCGAATTTTACGCCGATATCGAAGGGATGCCGGGCGATCCCGCGGTGGACCGGGCGCTGGACGAACTGCGCTTTCACACCAAATGGGTCCGCCTGCTGGGCAGCTATCCGCAGGCACGCGCCCGCACCCCCGCCTGATCCCCGGCGATCGCGCGGGGCCATGGCATCGGGGGCGATGGCAGGGAAAATGGCCCGCCCGCAAAAAAGGCAAAAAAGTGCCGTTGCCAAGCGCAATAGCCATCGCTATAGCCCATGCCTCAGCCAGACATGGGCCTTTTCGGGGCCAATGTTTTACCGGTGCGGAGACGTGGGTGAGTGGCTGAAACCAGCGGTTTGCTAAACCGTCGTAGCCTGAATGGGCTACCGAGGGTTCGAATCCCTCCGTCTCCGCCA
>JBFWKI010000038.1:0-29996 GCA_050252755.1 Sphingobium sp. | reverse complement strand
GCCGAGCCTACCGGCTGTACGCCAAGCTATCCTTGACCGCTTATCGCGCGCGCCGCCGCGCCATTGCCCTCATTGCGGAGGATGCCTGGCAACTGCACATCCTGCAATTCTGCCAAAGTAGTGCTAGTAAGGTCTATGTAAGGTCATTTGTAGTATAGCTATTCAGAGATCGCGGTCCAGCGGCAACGTCCGCTGAAAATCAAGGTTCTTGACCCGAAGTATAGCTATTCAGAGATCGCGGTCCAGCGGCAACCGTCCGCTCGGGCTTGTGCGTCGGCGCAACAGTATAGCTATTCAGAGATCGCGGTCCAGCGGCAACGCCGACGCGATCGGGGACCAGCTGACGGACAGTATAGCTATTCAGAGATCGCGGTCCAGCGGCAACGGAAGCTGGGCAGCGCGGAGATGAAGATTCAGTATAGCTATTCAGAGATCGCGGTCCAGCGGCAACTAAGTGCTGCGGATGGCCGTATTCAGAAAGAGTATAGCTATTCAGAGATCGCGGTCCAGCGGCAACCTTACGCAGCACTGCTTTGATATCCTCGCGAGTATAGCTATTCAGAGATCGCGGTCCAGCGGCAACTGCAAGGCGTTCTGGACAAAATGCGCGGATAAGTATAGCTATTCAGAGATCGCGGTCCAGCGGCAACGAACTTCGGTACGCCGAGTGTCACGCGCGTAGTATAGCTATTCAGAGATCGCGGTCCAGCGGCAACTTTCGGACAAGATTGAAGGTTCCGACGGCTAGTATAGCTATTCAGAGATCGCGGTCCAGCGGCAACCTCGCAAAGCCAGAAAATTACGGCGAAAAAAGTATAGCTATTCAGAGATCGCGGTCCAGCGGCAACTGCCCAGGGCGTTCAAATAGGTTTCGAGGAAGTATAGCTATTCAGAGATCGCGGTCCAGCGGCAACCTGTTCGGCCTCAAGCCGCAGGACCTCACGAGTATAGCTATTCAGAGATCGCGGTCCAGCGGCAACTCCTCCTCCAGCGCGGTTGCAACCTGACCGAGTATAGCTATTCAGAGATCGCGGTCCAGCGGCAACAGCGGCTTCGGTGAAGCCATGGAACTGGCCAGTATAGCTATTCAGAGATCGCGGTCCAGCGGCAACGCAAATGGCAGGATCGGGACGGCAACGACCAGTATAGCTATTCAGAGATCGCGGTCCAGCGGCAACAGCGCAACGCGGAGGCCGTCCGCGCGGAGAAGTATAGCTATTCAGAGATCGCGGTCCAGCGGCAACGCCACCTCCACCTCCACCCCACACCGCCAATCCTACACCCCCCGAATATAAACCGCATGGCTTGACAGGCCGCACCAATCACGAATGCTCATGGGGCGGGTTTTGTCCGCACGGTTGTCCGCCGGAAGGATGAGATGATGATGACCCGGTTCACGCCCGCACCCTTTGGCCTCCCCTCCGACAGGGGCGGCAAGGATCTGGGGGTGTTTCTGCCCATCGCCAATGGCGGCTGGATTCTCTCGAAGAACAAGCCGGAAATGGATGGCTCCTATGCGTATAACCGCAAGACCGCGTTGCTGGCCGAAGCGGCGGAACTGGATTTCATCATGGCGATGGCGAAATATCGGGGTTATGGCGGCGCAACGCATCATTGGGATTGCACGCTCGATTCCATGCTGACTATTGCCGCCCTTGCCGAAGCCACCAGCAGGGTGAAGATATGGGGAACCATACACACGCTGCTCCAAAATCCCGCGGTCGCGGCGAAGATGGTCGCCACGCTCGATCAGATCAGCGAGGGAAGAGCTGGCCTCAATGTCGTCACCGGCTCCTACCGGGAGGAATTTGCGCAAATGGGCGCCTGGCCGGACTCGGTCGGCCATGATGAACGCTATGACCTCGCCACAGATTGGGTCCGGGCGATCAAGGCGCTGTGGACCGACCATTCGGTGACGATGAAAAGTCGATATTTCACCTTGGAAGACTGCCGTTCCGACCCGAAACCTGCCGCCCGCCCCTTTCTGATCTGCGCGGGCACTTCGACCAAGGGCGTGCAGTTTGCGGCGCAGGAAATGGACGCGATATTCCTTTCCGGCGGCGATCCGCGCGAGTTGGCACTGGCCGCTCAACAAGCCCGTGACGCAGCCACCCGGCAGGGACGCCATATCCGCACTTATTCGATGATGACGGTCGTGCCCGGCGAGACCGACGAGGAAGCGCAAGCCGCCTGCGCCCGGTATCGCGACGGGCTCGATGAACAGGCGCTTCTTGGCATGATGCGCGCTTATGGCTTCCTCGACAGCGAGATCGGCAGGGAGAATGATTTCGTGAAGAAAAGCCGGTCCAGCTTCATGACGGCCCATGTCCACGGATCGCCCGCGACCCTCCTCGGCAAGCTGAGCGACCTGCTCGACCGCAGCGGGACCGATGGACTGATGCTGATTTTCCCCGATTATATCACCGATCTGCCGATTTTCGGCGCGGAGGTGCTGCCTGCCCTGCGAGAAGGCTTTTCCGGCCGGAAGCCAGACGCCGTCTGCGGCCCTTGAGGGAAAGCGGCACCCTTTTCGGCGACCATTATCCACAATATGAATAACCGATATACAGTCATGCAGACACCACCGCGCGCCCGCGCCGGTTGATAGCGCCCTTTCCCTGCCCTAGATATTGCAATGCACTCGCAAATTCTGTCAGGGAAGTTCCGGCCATAGCCTTGCATATAGATCTCAACCTGTTGCTGGTCCTGTCCCTGTTGTTGCAGACGCGTAGCGTGACCGGCACCGCCCGCAGATTGGGGATCAGTCAACCCGCGGTGAGCCGCTCCCTCGCCCAGTTGCGGGACGTGTTTCAAGACCCGTTGCTGATCCGCACCAACCGGGGGATGGAACTGACCCGACGGGGGGAGGACCTGATCCCCAATGTTCAGGAATGGATGGCGCGCACCAATTCCCTTTTCGCCACGCAGGATTTTGACCCGCAACTGCTTGATCGGCGCTTTCGCATCGCCTCGACCGATTTCGGGGTCACGTCCGTGATCGGCCCCGCCCTCGCCCGCTTCCACAGGTTGGCCCCCAAGGCCAAGCTGGAAATCGTGCCATTCGGCGAGACCATGCATGCCCGGCTGGTGACGGGCGATATCGACCTGATCGTGACAGGGCTGGAACCCGATTTACGCGCCACCTATGGCAAGTTGCTGTTTCAGGAGCGCTTTTCCTGCCTGATGCGGGCGGGCCACCCCGCCCTTGCCCATCAGGATGCGCTGACGATGGACGAGTTTCTGCGCTGGCCCCATATCAGCGTGCTCATCGGTGAAACCGGTTTCGATCGCATCAACGCCCTGTTGGGGCCACGCGCCGCAGAACGGAATATCATCGCCAGCCTGCCCTATATGCAGGCCGCCCCCTTCATGCTGACGCAATCCGATGCGATGGTGGTCCTGCCGGAACGGATCGCCCATTCCATCGCGATCAGCCACAAGCTGGGCGTGGCGACGCCGCCCGCCGGCATCGCGAATTTCGATTATTGGGTTTTGTGGCATGAACGCAACCGGCGCGACACCGCGACCATCTGGCTGGTCGATCTGTTGAGCGCCTCTTGCCAGCCTCCCGACGAATAGTCGTTATCCAAACCGGATATTAGCCAACCCCGAAAGACTCTGCCAAGGCGCTGATGCGATTTACTCGCAATAGCTTCGCTGCGTTTGCCGGGCGGCGACAAGGTCTGTTGTCAGGCCATGCCCCCGGCCTTCGCCGCACATAGCCCGCCTTCCGGCGTCATACAGCCCCGCGCAACGGCACGGCGGACGGAAGGCGGCCAATCAAAGGGGTTTTGAATGTCATTTCGTACCACATCCTTGCTCTCCGCCACCGCCTTGGGGCTGAGTTTCGTCAACCCGGCATGGTCGCAGGACAGCGCCGCCGATTCCGGTGAGGCCGTCACACAGGTGCTCGATGAACTGCGCGTGCTCGACACGGCGGAAGCGCAGGCGCGGCAGGCCCTCGGCTCTTCGGTCATCACCGCGCAGGATATTGAGAAGCGGCCCCCGGTCAACGACCTTGCCGATATCATCCGCCGCCAGCCCGGCATCAACCTGACGAACAGCGGCGGGGGCGGCACCTATGGCAATAACCGCCAGATCGACATTCGCGGCATGGGGCCGGAAAACACGCTGATCCTGATCGACGGCAAGCCGGTGCAGTCGCGCAACTCCACGCGCATGGGCCGCGATGGCGAGCGCAACTCGCGCGGGGATACCAACTGGGTGCCCGCCGATGAAGTGGAACGCATCGAAATCCTGCGCGGCCCGGCGGCGGCGCGCTATGGCTCCGGCGCGGCGGGCGGCGTCATCAACATCATCACCAAAGGCCCATCCAATGAATTTCACGGGTCCGTCACCGGCTACGCCCAGCAGCCCGAAGACACCAAGGAAAGCAACACGAAGCGCGCCAATTTCTCACTGAGCGGGCCGATCGTGCAGGATAAGGTCAGCTTCCGCGTCTATGGCAATTACAACAAGACGTCCGCCGACAATGGCAGCATCAACGCCGAGGCGTCCGATACCGAGGAAGGCCTGAACCCGCCCGGCGCGCGCGAAGGTGTGGTGAACAAGGATATCAACGGGATGATCCGCTTCACGCCCGCACAGGGCCAGCGGATCGACATCGAAGGCGGCTTCAGCCGTCAGGGCAATGAATATGCGGGCGAATATCGCCTGTCGGGCAGCGGCTCGGTCAGCCCCAATGTCGCGGCGATGGTGGGCGAGGAAACCAACATCATCAAGCGCACTACCGCCAGCCTCAATTATCAGGGCGATTTCAGTTTCGGCACGGCCAAGCTGATCGCGCAATATGAACGCACCAACAACCGCCGCCTGAACGAAGGTCTGGCCGGTGGCCCGGAAGGGACGTTCAACACGACGACCGAATTTTCAACCTCCAAGCTCAAGAACTGGTATGTCAACGGCTCGCTCGACATTCCGTTCGACACCGGCGGCCTTACCCATGTGATGACGGTGGGCGGCGAGTTTCGGTATGAATATCTGCACGATCCCTACGCCATGTCGCAATCCGTCGGCGAAGGCAGCATCCCCGGAGCGGAAGGGGATGTGCGCGATCCCAGTTCCAGCGCGGACACCTATGCCGCGTTTATCGAGGATAATATCATCATCGGCCCGGTCACGGTGACGCCCGGCGTGCGGTTCGACCATCACAGCACCTTCGGCAGCAACTGGTCGCCCAGCCTCAACCTGTCCTATGCCCCGATACCCGACCTGACCTTCAAGGGCGGCATCGCCCGCGCGTTCAAGGCGCCCAACCTCTATCAGTCGAACCCCAATTACCTCTATTATACCAGAGGCAATGGCTGCCCGGTCGATTATCCCAATCTGGGCGGCGGCTGCTATATTCAGGGCAATGCCGATCTGAATGCGGAGCGCAGCGTCAACAAGGAAATCGGCGTGGCCTATGCGCCGCAGGGCTGGAATTTCAGCGCGACCTATTTCCGCAATGATTATGACAACAAGATCGTTTCGGGCAATGTCCCTGTCGGCATCACCACCGGCGCGATGGGGCGCATCTTCCAGTGGCAGAACGCCCGCAAGGCGGTGGTGGAAGGGATTGAGGGCAATGTGCTGATCCCGCTCGCCCCGACGCTGAGTTTCAACACCAACATCACCTATATGATCCAGAACGAGAACAAGACGACCGGCGAAAGGCTGTCCGTCATTCCCGACTATACGATCAATTCGACACTGGATTGGCAGGTGACGGAAAAGATCAACCTGCTGGCGACCTTCACCCGTTATGGCAAGCAAGTGCCCAACGGCGTGCTTTACAGCGGCGCGGAACCGACCGAGGAGCAATTGCGCCCCCGTCCGGCCTATAATCAGGTGGGCCTGAACGCCAATCTGCGTGTGACCGAGAATTTCCGGCTGGGCATGGGCGTGTCGAACCTGTTCGACAAGCGGCTCTATCGCGAAAGTTCCAACAATGCGAGGGGCGCCAATAATTACAACGAACCGGGCCGCGCCTTCTTCGTGAGCACGACCGCTTCTTTCTGATGCGATCCCTTCCGCCGGGCGTGGACCATGCCCGGCGGACCGAGCGTCATAACCCGACAGGCTGGCGTCATAACCCGACAGGAGGGTATCCGGCTGGATGCTCTCCTGTTTTCATGTCCGGGATAGGCGGGAATGGGGGGTGCATCGGTACATCTTCAACATCAATCGCCATTCAACCCTGATGGCGAATTTCCGCCCTTCCGATGCTCACGGATCATAAGACCGCCGCGCTCCGTCACCAGATGCGTGCGGCTCCGGCTTATTCCGAGCCTTTTTGAAGCAGGAGGAAATACCTGCTGACCCGGAAAATGCGGAAAGGCAAAACGGCCAGAACAACCGGGCCGGTGGTATCGGATCGGCCTCTGCTCCATCGGCATACCGGCCCGCACCCTGTCAGCCCCTATCGGCGCTCAGGGCGATATTCCGGCCATTGGCAAAAAGACCGCTGGCCCTTCGCCCCCTTGCCGGGTAGCGGGCATCCGGCCCTCCTTTGGGACCAGCACAGCGAAAGGAGGCCATCCATGCGGAGAGGCAGAGGCCACCGACGCGCCAGCTCACCCGGCTCGCCCGTCAGCCGGGGCCGAACGCTATCGGCAGTTGCAGCGGTATGACATTGCCCGCCAGTTCGGCAGGCGGTTCCGGCAGCGGTTCTGCGCGGCGGATCGTGGCGATCGCCTCGGTATCGAAGGGCTTGAAGCCGTCGCTGCGCGTGACCGACACCGACAGCACCTTGCCATGCCGGTCCATGGTCATGCTGACATGGACACGCCCCTGACGCTTCATGATGCGCGCGGCGGCGGGATAGCGCTTGTGCCGGTCCAGATGGGCCAGCACACGGCCCCGCCAGACAGCCGCGACATCGCCTCCACCCGGACGCCCCCTGCCCGACCGGTTGCTGCCCGCCCCGGCCTCTGCGGTCGCATGGCCGCTGCGCCCCGACCCGGCGGCGCCCGATGCGCCTGCCGCCGCAGCGGTGGTCGCGGCATTGGTCGGAGCCGGCGCGGGGGAAGGCACAGGGGAAGGCGTGGCCTGCACGGCCGGACGCGCGACGGGCGTTACCGGCACCGGCGGCAAAGGCACCTCGGCCCGGTCCACTGGACGGGGAACGTCCATGGCCTGCCTCGGCTGAGCCGTGGGTGGGGTCTGCGCGGGCGTCGCCGCAGCCGCAGGGGCAGAGGATGCGAGATGATCGGCCACCGGCAGCGGCGCCAGTTCCACCGCGATCGCGGCCTCTTCCTGTATCGGCGGCGTCTCGGTCCGCCACTGCGCAGCGATGGCGATAGCGATCAGGTGGACGCCGACGACCCCGGCAAGCGCCATCCCCCAGCGGCGGGATTCCCCCGCATCCCCGAACGGGTCGGCAGCCGCCGCATGAGGCAGCGCGCCTGCCGTCATCGGGTGGCGCTCCCTTCTTCGCCCACCAGCGCAATCTTCACATAACCGGCATCGCGCAGCGCGTTCATCGCCTGCATCAGCGTGTCATAATCGACGCTCCTGTCGGCGCGCAGGAAAATGCGCTGTTCCTCATCGCCGCCCGTCAGGCGGGTCAGCGCGGGTTTCAGCGCGGCCAGCGTCACCGGATCATTGCCCAGCGACAGGCTGCGATCCGCCGCGATCGTCAGATAGACCGGCTTATCGGGCCGGGGTGCGGGCCGGGCGGTGGCCGCGGGAAGATCCACCTTCACATCGACGGTGGACAGCGGGGCCGCCACCATGAAGATGATGAGCAGCACCAGCATGACGTCGATGAACGGCGTAACGTTGATCTCGTGATTTTCCGACAGTTCGTCATCATGGCTCAACCGGGCGGCCATCGGATTACTCCGCCGCCTGAAGGAGCTTGCCGGTCATCCGTCCCCGGCTGGCGTCGCGTGAGACCAGACGCAGCACGGCGGCGGACGTGTCGCCGATCAGCGCCTTGTACCCCGTCACCTGCCGGGCGAAATGATTATAGATGACCACCGCCGGAATCGCCGCGACCAAGCCGATGGCGGTGGCGAGCAAAGCCTCTGCAATGCCGGGGGCCACCACCGCGAGATTGGTCGTCTGGGACGCGGCGATGCCCACGAAACTGTTCATGATGCCCCACACCGTCCCGAACAGCCCGACAAAGGGCGCGGTCGATCCGATGGTGGCGAGAATGCCGGTGCCGCGCTGCATCTGGCGGGCGGCGGCGGCCTCTATCCGGTCGAGGCGCGACACCACGCGCTCTTTCAGCCCTTCGACATCCTCCAGCGCATCGGCGGATTGCTGGATCTCGTGACGGGTCGCATGCAGCAGCGCATTGGCGGCCACGGCGGCCGGATCGATCGAACCGACCGCTTCGGCAAGGCCGTGGGCGTCCTCTATCCTCGCCAGCGCGGTGCGATGCGCCGCCACGGCGCGACGCAATTCCAACGCCTTGGCGACCAGCACCGTCCATGTGGCGACCGACGCGATCGCAAGGCCGATCATCACCGATTTGACGACCCAGTCGGCCGCAAGAAACATGCCCCATGGCGACAGGCTATGCGGCAAAACGGCGGGCGCACCCTCAGCCGCCGAGGCAGGCAGAGCCACCATCAACCCGGCGGAAAAAAGTAGCGCGGTCATGGAGTTCACAGCTGAACCCCGCCGAATCGTGCGGATCATGGATGCCCCTATAATTCTGATAATGGCTCGCAATATCCGCAGTTTGGGAAAATAGCACCGTCCAATTCCGAATAACGATCATAGACCGGGCGAATAAGGCGCGCTGCGGTCACAGCATTCTGGGCAGAATGTCGTCCTTCCACAGGAAACGATGCACGAACACCATCGCGACATGCCCCGCTATCACGATCAGCAGCAGCCAGGCCAGATAACCATGCAGCAGATTGGCGGGCTGCATCATCCACAGCACGCGTTCCCCGGTTTCCGGGCGAATCGGCAGGCCGAAAAGCTGCACCGGCTTGCCGCTGCCCAACAGGCGCAGCAGGGCAAGGGCGGGAACGACGAACATCAGCGCATAGAGGCCGCCATGGCCCAGCCTGCCCAGCGTCCCGATAACGCCCTGATGATAAGGCGGCCGGTGCGCCCGTTGCGCCAGCGCCCAGAGCGCGCGGAGCATCATCAACGCCAGCAAGGTGACGCCCACCGACGCATGGGAGCCGACCCAGAAAGCCATTAGCGGCCCCTTGCCTATCACGGATTTCAATATCATCCCGGCAAATTGCCAGAGGAAAAGCGCCGCCATCGCCCAATGCAGCACCCTGCTCACAAGGCCGTAGCGCGTTGCGTCATCCTTTATCATCATCGTGATCCCGCCTCCTGCCTGTTGACCCTCATTGCTCGAACCCCGTCATCCCGGACGCCAGCCGCAGCATGGGGGCAATGGCCGCCGATATGATCGAGGCATGATCTTCCTGCGCCATCACGGACGCGAGCACATGGTTATCCCCCATGACCGGCCGGAGCGCCTGCGCGAAATCACGGACATTGCCGATCATCCGCCGCGACCGGCGACGGGCCAGCACATCATCGGCGCCCGGCCGCCCCGCCTGCCATGGCGGCAGCGCCTCTTCCCATTCCCCCACCGCCATGAACAGGCGGCGGTCGCTGGCCTTCACCTGCAACAGCGCGGCCAGCAGCCCATCCCGGTCCCACCAGATCGAGGGGCTGATCGCCGCATAGGCGCGAAACAGGTCCGGCCGGTGCGCCAGCGCCCATAGGGTGAAATATCCGGCCAGCGAATGACCGAACAGCGTGCGTTCCCCCGCATCCAGCGGCACTCGCGACGCCGCCAGCGGCATCACCTTTTGCTCTATGAAGTCCAGAAAAACCCCGGCCCCGCCAGCATTGTCCGGCACCGGACGCCCGTCGACCGGCAGGGACGTGAAATCGCGCTGACGCCGGGATACCGCACCCCTGCCTTGCACGGAAGGCAGACCGTCCTGCGCCGGGGAAAGGCCGATAATGACGGCGGGCCGCACGCCGGTCGCATCCTGCCGCCTGCTCATCCGCCGCAGCGCCTCGACGCAGGTGCCGAAACATCCCCCGGCGTCGAGCAGAACGACCGACGGCCAGCCCGAAGCCGGGGCGTCCCCTTCCGGCATCGCCAGATCCATGCGATAGTCCTCACCGGCGACATGGCCGGCGACAATCATGCTTTGGGTCAAGGGCAGGGTGAAATGCATCCTGTCACCCTCCTGCCCCACTTGCGCAGGCGGGATCAACTCCCATACGGTGCACTCATATTCGATATCCTCTCTTGCAATATATGCTGCTCTTTACAATCATTATCATCTGATGACATTGCGCCGCAGCCTGTGGGGCATATTTGGGGGACTGACATAGTGAACGATCTTCGTGCCAGCGGAAAGGCTTTCCGCCGGTCATCCCTTGTAAAAGGCGGGATTATCGTCATTGTTCTGGCGTTCATCGCGGCGGTCCTGCTGATGATGCGCCCGGTGGGAGAATCGGGCAAGCCGGTGGCGCGGGGCGGCCTGACCGACATACGCGGCCGCGCCATCTCCATCGACAAGCCCGTCCACCGCATCGCCATCGACGACAGCCGCTATCTGGTGGCGCTGGGCCTTATTCACCCCGATCCGGTGTCGCTGCTGGTGGCATGGCCGCAGGATATCAACCGGCTGGGGCCGGAAACCTATCAACAGTTTCTCGACAAATCGCCCGCCCTCGCGCAATTACCCAAGGTCGCCAGTTCGGCAGGCGCGTTCGATGTCGAATCGCTGCTGGCCGTCCATCCCGACGTCGCCCTGCTCTCGCTGGAAAGCGGCATCACCGATGCGCAGATCGCCCAGATCGAGGCGGCGGGCGTGCCGGTCGTCATCGTCGATTTCTTCGTCAAGCCGTTTGAAAATCTGGCGCGCAGCCTCGAAATCCTCGGCATCTTGACCGGGCGGGAGCAGCAGGCGCGCGATTTCGTCGCCTTTCGCGCCGAACGGATGAAGCGCATAGCCGATCGCATCGCCTCCCTGCCCGCCGATGATCGGCCCACCGTCTTTCTGGAGGCTCATGCAGGCATGAGTCCCGATTGCTGCAATTCACCGGGGCGCGGCAATGTCGGCGATTATATCAGCTTCGTCGGCGGTCATAATATCGGCGCCGATGTCATCAAGCAGTCGTTCGGCAAGCTGAACCTGGAATATGTGATTTCGCGCGATCCCCATATCTATATCGGGACGGGCGGACCGCATCTGGCAAAAGCGGGGGGCCTCGTGCTGGGTGCGGGTTATACGGAGGAACAGGCGCGCGCGTCGCTCGCCAAAATCGCCGATCGCCGGGGCATAGCGGGCCTTTCCGCGATAAAGGCCGGGCGCGCCTATGGGTTTTCGCATCAACTCATCAACTCGCCGCTCGATATCGTGGCGATCGAGACGTTCGCCAAATGGGTCCACCCCGACCTGTTCAAGGATATCGAGCCGGCGGCGACCCTCACCACAATCAACAGCGATTACCTCGCCCTGCCCTATCGCGGCGTTTATTGGGTCAGCCTGAAATAAGGATGCCGCGCGCGCAGGAAACTTCACCCCATTTGTTCACAGCATCATGAACATGACAGCAGGAGATTATAGAATGACTCATCTCGCGAAAGTAAAAAGGGCGAGCATCGCCCTGATGACAGCAGGGTCGCTCCTGATGGCCGGGGCCGGGGTCGCGCTCGCCCAGTCCACCTTCGGCAAGCTGGACACCGTATCCGATGCGCAGGTCCGCTTTTCCGGCGGGGAACGCAACAAGCCGATCGAGGCGGGCAGCGAAGTCACCGTCGCGGGCGAAGGCTTTCGTCCGGGCCAGCAGGTAACGCTGCTTTACGGCACCACCCCGCTGTCGGGCGCCCCGCTGGTGGCCGATGGGGAAGGCAAGGTTTCCGGCAAGATTCAGGTTCCCGCCGCCGCCGCATCGGGCAATCACCCGATCCTCGTGGTCGCGCAAGGCCCCTATTATGCGACCGTCGCGGACCTCAAGGTGTCACCGACCATTCCCCTGTCGGGCCAGCAGGATTATGTGCTGACCGAGGCGCAGGCGTCACGCGGCCTCTATCAGTCGGCCTATAGCGCGAAAAACAACACGCTGTTCGTCACCGCCGCCGTGGGCCGCCCGCCCGTCACCCAGTCCGAACTGGTGAAGCTGGACGCCGAATCGCTCAAGGTGCTCGCCCGCATCACGCCGCAGCCCGCGCCGGATCAGCCGCGCCCCGGCCGTCAGGGACAGGGCGATGGCGCGCCGCGCGAACCGGGCCTCTTCGCGGTCTATGGCGCGGGCGTGGATGACAGCAAGGGCACGGTCTGGGTCACTAACACCCGCCAGAACACCCTCGCCGTCTACAACCAGTCGGACCTTTCGCTGGTCAAGCAGTTCGCTCCCGGCACGATCGGCCATCCGCGCGATGTCGTGATCGACGCTCCGCTGGGCAAGGCCTATGCCAGTTCCACCGGCAAGCCGGAAGTGATCGCCTTCAACACCGGCACGCTGGAAGCGGCGACCACCATCACCATTCAGGCCAAGGGCCGGGGCAAGGAATTTTCCGCCGCCAGCCTGTCGCTCGATGCGGCGGCGCACAAGCTCTATGTCGTCAGCCTGTCCACCAATGAAGTCGCGGTCATCGACACCCGCACGGATCAGGTGGAGAAGGTTCTGCCCGTTCCCGGCGCCCGCAGCGCCATCGGCGTTTCGCATGATCCCAAGACCGGCCGCATCTATGTGGTGGCGCAGGGCAGCGACAACCTGATCGTGCTGGACGGCAATGACGGCAAGGTGATCGCCGACACGCCGGTCGGCGCGGGCGCGCTGAATGTCGCGTTCGATCCGGTCAAGCGCCGCGCCTATATCGCCAATCGCGGCGCCAGCACCATCGCGGTGACGGACGCCGACGGCAAGCTGATCGCCAATCTCGGCCCCGCACCGATGGCGAACCATGTCTCGCTCGGCAAGAACGGCACCGTCTACGCGGTGGACAAGTCCGCCAACGCGCGGGAAGCGGAAAGCGACACACTCCTGCGCATCCGCCCGCGCCGCTGATCGATTGAGGGCATGACGAAGGCCGGGGCGTTCCTGCACGGAGCGCCCCGGCCCTTATGGGGCTGGAAGCACGGATCGAAGGAAAGCGAGGAACGGGTGACTGGCGGACGCTCCCTCACCCGGCACCCCGGCCCGCATCGGGGATGACGCAAGATCAAACCCCTCCTTTGGCCGAATGGCCCGGCCCTATAATATCCGACCCTACAGCGTATCCTGTATCGCGATGTGCAGGCCTTCCTCGTCGGATCGCACCCGCGCCACCACGCGATAGACATTGGCCAGCGCCTCGGCCGTGATCGCTTCGGCCGGCGGCCCATCGGCCACCAGCCTGCCTTCGGACAGCAGGACGATCCGGTCGGACCAGCGCGCCGCGATCGACAGATCGTGCAGCACCATGATGACGATCATGCCCTTTTCCTGCGCCAGAGCGCGCACCAGCTTCATCACCCGCAACTGATAATGCAGATCGAGCGCGCTGATCGGCTCATCCAGCAGCAGCACACGCGGCTGGCGCACCAACGCCTGCGCCAGCGAGGCAAGCTGCCGCTGCCCGCCCGACAGATGGTTGAGGCCCGCCATGGCCAGATGCCCTATCCCCACGCGCTCGATCACGTCCAGCGCCCGTTCGGCAATCGCATGGGTGGAAAGCGGCTCGCCCGCAATGGGGGAGGCCCGCAGCGCGCCGATCACCCCTTCCAGCACGGTCAGCGCGACGCGCTGCGGCAGGCTTTGCGGCATATAGGTGACGTGGCGGGCATGATCGGCCAGCGCCAGCGAGAGCAGTTCCGTCTCGCCCAGCCGCACCGCGCCGCTTGCCTCGTGCAGCCCGGCGAGCGCGCGCAGCAGGGTCGTCTTGCCCGCCGCATTGGGGCCGAGCAGCGACACCACCTGCCCCGGCGCGATCGGCGCAAGGTCGAGGCTGTCCACCACGGTCCTGCCCGCATATCCCGTCGTCAGCCCCGCGATGCTCAGGCTGTTTTCCCGCAGCCCCCGCATCAGACGCGCTCCGGCTTGCGCAGGATCAGCACCAGAAACACCGGCACGCCGATCATCGACGTCACGATGCCCACCGGCAGCAGCACGCCGGGCACCAATATCTTGCTGCCGACCGAGGCCAGCGACATGATGAACGCCCCTGTCAGCATGGAGGCGGGCAGCAGGAAGCGATGATCCTCGCCCAGCATCAGGCGGGCGATATGCGGGCCGACAAGGCCGATGAACCCGATGGTGCCGACAAAGGCGACGGAGGTTGCCGCCAGCGCGCTGATGCGCAACAGGGAGGCGAAACGCAGGCGGGCGACGTCGATGCCGAAGCTGCGCGCCCTGTCCTCCCCCAGCCGCAGCGCGGTCATCGCATGGGCGGCGCGCATCGAAAAGGGCGTGACGACCAGCAGGATCAGCGCCAGCACGCCCAGATTGCCCCATGTCGCGCGATTGAGCGAGCCCATGCTCCAGAACACCAGTTGCGACAATGCTTCCTGCGAGGCGACGAACTGGATCAGCGCAACCAGCGCGTTGAAGGTAAAGACCAGCGCGATGCCGAACAGCACCACCCCCTCCACCCCGGCAGCACGGTTGCGCGCCAGAAACTCCAGCACCAGCACCGAGGCGAAGGCGCAGACAAAGGCGTTGATCGGGACCATCCAGTCGGCGGGCAGCAACGGCAGGCTGATCCCCAGCACGATCGCCAGCGCCGCGCCGAAGGACGCGGCCGAGGACACGCCCAGCGTGAACGGACTGGCCAGCGGGTTGTTGAGGATCGTCTGCATCTCCGCCCCCGCGAGCGAGAGCGCCGCGCCGACCAATATCGCCATCAGCGCATAGGGCAGGCGCACGTCGCGGATGATGGTAAGCTGCGGCATCGTCAGGCTGCCGGGATCGAACAGCCCGGCCCAAACCTGCCGCAACGGCAGCGCCGACGGCCCGGTCGAGATATCCAGCGCGAAGATGAACAGGCTGATGATGCCGATCGCCACCAATATCGTTATCCGCCGCCGCGTCACGCGCCGATAGGCGTCGATCGTTTCTTCGCGTGTCACTGCCTGATCCATCATCACTTCACATTCTTTCGGCGCCGATCGCCCTGCCCCCGATCACCTGCCCCCGATCATGCGCCCGCTTCGGACGGGCAGGGACAGCGCATGGTGAAGGGGCTTCTATTCCCTCCTTAATGCAAAATCCACGCAAAAGCAGAAAACAGCGTCTCAGGACATGCCCCACGCCGCATTCCGCGAGTAGCGAAAGAAATAGGCTTTTGATAATGGTCCTTTGTGCCGCAACCGGCCTATAGCAACGGCCATGCCTGATGGCGGGCATGGTTTTCGAAAGAAGCGAGCGACGTGACTATCCTTCCCGAAATAGAGGCGCTGGGCGCCGACATGACCGAATGGCGGCGTGATTTTCATCGACACCCGGAACTGGCCTTTGGCGAAACCCGGACGGCGGGTCTGGTCGCGGATCGGCTGCGTTCCTTCGGCCTCGATCCCGTCACCGGCATCGGCGGGACGGGCGTGGTGGCGGTGATCGAGGGCGCGGCCAAGAGCGCGCAGGCCGGCCCGACGATCGCGCTGCGGGCGGATATGGATGCGCTGCCGATGCAGGATGAAAGCGGGCGCGACTGGCATTCCCACACCGCCGACGTCGCCCATGCCTGCGGCCATGACGGCCATAGCGCGGCGCTGCTGGGCGTGGCGCGGCATCTCGCCGCCCATCCGCCGCAGCAGGGGCGCGTCGTGCTGATCTTCCAGCCCGCCGAGGAAAACGGCCTTGGCGCGCGCGCGATGATCGACGATGGCCTGCTGGACCGCTTTCCCTTCGACGAGGTCTACGCGTTTCACAACATGCCCCTGCTCGACAGCGGCACGGCGGGCGTGCGCACCGGCCCCGCGCTCAACGGCTATATCGTCTGGCGGGTGACGGTCGAGGGCGTGGGCGGCCATGGCGCCGCCTTCTTCAAGGCGATCGACCCGCTTCAGGCCGCAGCGCGCCTCGCGACCGAAATATCCTCCATCGTCGGCCGCTATATCAACCCGGCGGAATCGGGGCTGATCACCGTGGGTTCGCTGCAAGCGGGCAATTCCCACAACATCATCCCGGCCAATGCGACATTGAGCGGCACGCTGCGCGCCTTGAAGCCGGAGGTGCAAGCCCTGCTTTATGAGAAGCTGGAGGCCGCCTGCACCGGCATCGCGGCGATGACCGGTTGCACCATCACCGTAGAACGGCTGGCGGAAGTTCCGCCCTGCGTCAACGCCCCCGAAGGCGCGGATCGCGCCGCCACCGCCTGCGCCGCCGTGCTGGGCGAGGAACGGGTGATCCGCGATCATGCCCCCTTCCCCTTCACCGATGATTTCGCGCTGTTTCTGGAGGCCGCGCCCGGCGCCTATCTGTTTTTGGGGCAGGACAGCGTGATGTGCCACAATCCCGCCTATGATTTCGACGACAGGCTGCTGCCGGTCGCCGCCAGCATCTTCGCCACGCTGGTGCGGCAAAGGCTGGGGTAGGGCATCAGGGCAATAATGCGATAATCAGGCGCGCATCGTCGCCCCGCCATCGACATACAGGTCGGTCATGGTCACATGCCCGGCCCGGTCGGACAGCAGGAACAGCACCGCTTCGGCCACGTCCTCCGGCGTCGCCAGCTTGCCGAGGGGAATGCCGGTCTTATATTCCTCCGGCAGTCCGGCGATGACCCGTGCCGCGCCATTCTCATCCGCCCACATCCCCGTCTGCATCGGCGTCAGCGTCGATCCGGGCGCGACGATGTTGCAGCGTATGCCATGGGGCGCGAGTTCCAGCCCCAGACAGCGGGTGAACATCGTCGCCGCCGCCTTGGACGCCGCATAGGCCGCCATTGCGTGCCGCGGGATTCCCGCCGCGTTGGAACTGATGGTGACGATGGCCCCCCGCCCGCGCGGCGTCATCACCCGCGCCAGCGCCCGCCCGACATGAAAGACGCCAAAGCAGTTCACATCGAACACCCGGCGCAATTCGGCGTCGTCGGTATCGACCACCTGACGATTGGACAGCACGCCCGCGCCATTGACGCCGAAGTCGATCGGTCCCCACTCGCCTTCCACCCGCGTCACCAGCTCCTCGACCGCAGCACTGTCGCCCACATCGAGGGGCGCGGCCCATATATCGGGGTCATCATCCTGCGGCGGCATGGCGAGATCGGTCGCGACGACCCTTGTGCCTTCCTCCCGCAACAGGCGCACCAGCGCCACGCCGATGCCACCCGCAGCGCCGGTCACGAAGGCGACACGCCCTTCAAGGCCGCTCGGCCGGCTCATGCCGTCACCATGGCGGCGGCGGCCATCCGGTCCGACAGGGCTGGCGCGATCAGGGCGCTGGCCTGCGCGCCGGTAAGCTGGGGATGCAGGAAAGGCACCTCTATCCGGTCCAGTTCCATCGCATAGTCCTTCCATAAATCAGGGGTCAGCTCCGGCCGCTCGCGATGGTCGAGCGCGGCGCGCACATGGGTCAGCACGCCTTCATAGCGGCGATGATGATGGCCGCGCACCAGCCTGTTGGTGTCGAGCACCACCCGCACCACACCGTCGAGCGCGCCCGGCGGCAGATTGCCCAGCGGGCTGTCGCTTTCTTGCAGGAAAGCAACGATTCGATCCCGCGTTTCGAGATGCGGATAGGCTTCCGGGTCGAACCCCGCTATGGCGAGCAGCGCGCGGAGCGCCTGCGTTTGCGTAGGTTCCGGCTCGGCCCGCCAGCAATCCGCCGGATAGGAATCGAGCATCGCCACCAGCCCGACCTCCCGCCCCGCCGCTTGCAGTTCCACCGCGATCGCCTGCGCGATGATGCCGCCGACCGACCAGCCCGCGACATGGCAGGGGCCATCGCCCTGCACTTCCATGATGCGCCGCGCATAATCCGCCGCCAGCGCGTCGATGCTGTGCGGCGCGGGGGCGGACAGATCGAGCGCGGGCGATTGCAGGCCGTAGACCGTGCGCCGGGGCGTCAGGGCCGCCGCCAATGTGCGATAGCCCCAGCATAGCCCCCCTGCCGGATGCACAAGGAAGAGGGGCGGCAGCGCAGCCTCGCCCCGCATCAGGGTGATGATCGGCCCCAGCCCGCCATCGCCGCCCTGCGCCGCCTCTCCCGCGTCGATCCGCCGCGCCAGACCGGCGATATCGGGCTGCTCGAACAGGGCGGCAAGGCCGGGATCATGCCCCCACCCCTCCCGGATGCGCAGCATCAGCCGCACCGCCAGCAGGGAATCGCCCCCCAGCGCGAAGAAATCATCCGCCGCGCCCGGCAGGCCGCCCAAGCCCAAAAGTTCGGCATAGAGCGCCGCCAGCCGTTTCTCGCTGTCGGTGGAAAGCGCCGCTCCCCCCGTCCCCTCGAAACGCGGGGCGGGCAAGGCCTTGCGGTCCAGCTTGCCGTTCGACGTGACCGGCAACGCCTCCATTTCGACGAAAGCGGCAGGCACCATATAATCGGGCAGGCGCGCCGCCAGCACGGCGCGCAGCCGGTCCACCGCATAGGCATCCCCCGGCACGAGATAGGCGACCAGGCGCCCATCGCGCGCGATCACCGTCGCCATGCGCGTCAGGCCCGACGCCGCGATGGCGGCCTCTATCTCGCCCAGTTCGATGCGCAGGCCCCGGATCTTCACCTGATGATCGGCGCGGCCCAGAAAGACGACGGCGCCGTCGTCCCGCCTGCGCGCCAGATCGCCGGTCATGTAGAGCCGCTCCCCCGCATGGAAGGGGTCGGCGATGAACCGCTCCTCGGTCAGGTCCGGGCGGCCGAGATAGCCCCGCGCCAATTGCACCCCGCCCAGATAGAGGTGCCCCACCATCCCCTGCGGCACCGGCCGCCGCCGCTCATCGAGCAGGACAAGGCGCGTATTCCACACCGGATGGCCGATCGGCACCGGCAGGGAAGCATCCCCGGCGCTGGCGGGCCAATAGCTGACATCGACAGCCGCTTCGGTGGGGCCGTAGAGATTGTGCAATTGCCCCCGCATCCGCCGGTGGAACCGGTCGCGCAGATCGGCGGGCAATTCCTCCCCGCTGCAAAAGACGCGCTCCACCGCCAGCCCTTCCGATTCCGGCGCATCGAGAAAGGCGGCCAGCATCGAGGGCACGAAATGCAGCGTCGTGACGCCCTCGGCGCGGATCAGCGCTGCAAGGGCGGTGGGGTCGCGGTGCGCGCCGGGCGGGGCCACCACCAACGTCGCCCCGGCGATCAGCGGCAGGAAAAACTCCCATACCGACACGTCGAACGTCGCCGGGGTTTTCTGCAAGATATGGTCGGTCGGGCCGAAGCCATAATGCTCGCCCATCCACAGCAGCCGGTTGACGATGGCGCGGTGCGTCACCACCACGCCCTTGGGATCGCCGGTCGAACCGGAGGTGAAGATGACATAGGCGGCGTCCTCCGGCGCAGGGCCGATCGCCGGGGCCTCCCGGCTCTCTTCCGGCCAGTCGGCGGGCGCAAGCAGCAGATCGCCATAAAGGCCATCGGCGTCATCGCTCGCCAGCACCGCCACCGGCCTTGCCAGATCGAGGATCGTCGCGATCCGCTGCGCCGGATGGTCGGGATCGAGCGGCAGATACGCCGCCCCCGCCCGCACCACGGCGACCAGCGCGACGATCAGATCGAGCGAGCGCGGCAGGGCCACGGCGACGATCGCCTCTGCCCCCGCGCCCCGCTGCCGCAGGGCGGCGGCCAGCGCCGCGCTGCGCCGGTCCAGCGCGGCATAATCCAGCGTCTCGCCCGCAAAGCGCACCGCAGGCGCATTGGGCGATGCTGCCATGGCCTGTTCGATCAGCGCCGCCAGCGTCGTATCGGGCACCGGATGCGCGGTCGCATTATGCGCTTCCAGTTCCGCCCGCGCTTCCTCCGCCGTGGCGGTGGGCACATCGCCCAGCGTCTCCGCCCGGACGGCTGCCGCCAGAAACGCCGCCAGCCGCACCCCATGCGCCGCGCTTTCGGCCTCGCTATACAGGTCCGGATTGGCGTCCACCTCCAGCGTCAGGCTTTTGAGGCCATCGCCGCGAAAGGTGAAGTTGATATCCTCCACCGGCCCCGTCCCGGTAACGTGCAGCGCCACGTCCAGCCCATGAAAGCGCGGCGGTCGATCATAAGGCTGCACATTGATGAGCGGACCGTGCAACCGGCGATTGCCGCCGATCAGCCCCAGATCGCGCCGCAACTGCTCGCTGCGATAGCGGCCATGGCGGCGGGCCTCCCCCATCTGCCGCGCCACGGCGGCGAGAGCATCGGCCAGCGGCCTGTCCTCATCCACCGCGATGCGGACGGGCAGCACGTTCATCACCATCGCCGGAACCCGCGCCGACGCGCTGCCCATCCGTCCCATGGACGGCGTGCCTATGGTGATTTCGGGCGTGCCGGTAAAGCGGCGGCAATAGGCCGCGACCAGCGCCGTCACCAGATCGGGCCAGTTCAGCCCCGTCGCCTTGGCCAGCGCCATGATGGCGGTGCGCGCCGCTTCGGGCATGGGCTGTTCATGGCGATGAAAGCCGTGCGCCGACACCGCGCGGCCCGGCGCCATGCCGACCACCTCGTCCATGCCCGCCATCGCCTCACGCCACCACAGCGCATCTTCCTGCCGGCGCGGGGAAGCCCGATAGGCGGCGTCCTCCGCCCAGACCCCGGCGAGCGGCGCGAACGGCTTGCCCCCCGGCGCCCTGCCATGGAGCGCCGCCTCGTAAAGCTCCGCCACCCGGCTGGTGAGCATCACCATGCCATAACCGTCATTGGCGAAATGATGGACCCGCTGCGCCCAGATATGCCGGTCGGGCGCGAGGCGATACAGCGCCTGCCCCGCCATCGGATCATGCTCAGGATCGACGGCGCGCGCCATGTCCGCCCGGATGGCGGCCAGCGCCGCGCCTTCCGGGTCGGCTTCCCCACTCAGGTCGATGAAGGCCAGGCGCGGACGCATGGCGGGGTCGAGATACTGGACCGGCCCTTCCTCCCGATCCTCGAACCGCAGGGACAGCGCCTCGGCCTCAACCCCCACATGATCGACCGCAGCGCGAAAGGCATCGAGATCGAGGGCCCCTCGCATATCGAGATATTGGCCGGTATTGAAAATCGGGTTGGCGGGATCGAGCCGCTGGGCATACCAGAGGCCGGACTGGGCCTCTGTCAGGGGAACAGCGTCAGGTGGCACCCGCGCAGGCGTCTGCGTCAAGACGAGGCCCCCTCCCGCCGCGCCTGCACCAGCGCCCACAGGCCCGAAAGCGTCGGCGTTTCAGCGATATCCCCGAAATCGAGCGGCACGCCTTCCTCTTCCCATTGCAGCACGAGATTCATCGCCCGCATGGAATCGAGGCCGAAATCCATCAGATTGTCGTCATCCCCGATGGCGTCGGGGGTTTCCTCCAGCATCGCGGCGATATCGGCGCGCAGCTTTTCGAGCGTAAGGGCTTGGTCGGTCATGAAAGGGCCTCGATCAGTTGCCGGGTGGACCGCACGACGCCGCTGCAATTGGCCATCAGCGCCAATGCCGTGTCGTGCCAGTCCCGCGAAAAATCGCCGAGCGCGTCGGCGGCGAAAAAGGGGTGAATGTCGCGCTGAAACGCTTCGGACGCCGTCGCGAGGCAGCCGATATGCGCATAAACGCCGCAAATGATGATCTGGTCACGCCCGCGCGCGCGCATCAGCGCTTCCAGATTGCTGCGTTGAAACGCACTGTAGCGATGCTTGACCAGCACGATATCGCCCGGCTGCGGGGCCAGCGGATCGATGATCGGTTGATGCTCCTCCACATGGCGCATCCCCGGCCCCCAAAGGTCCGCCTGAAGCCCCCGGTCGCGCCGGTCCTGATCGCCATGCTGCGCGGTGTAGAAAATCGGCATGCCCCGCTGGCGCGCCGTCTCGATCAGCGCGGCGATATGGGCGATGACGCCGGTGATCGGCGCAATGTCGGGCGTGAAGGCATCGACGAAATAGCGCTGCATGTCATGGACCAGCAGCGCCGCCCGGCCCGCCACCAGCGGCCAGTCGGCGCGGGACGGCGGCAGATCCTCTTCCCCCGGCAGATCATAGCCCGCGATGGAGGGCAGGCGGCGCGGCGTGGCGGCGCTCATGCCGCGCTCTCCTGCTCCAGCAGGCGCGCGCGCAGGCTGGCGCGCAGTTCCTTGCGGCTGATCTTGCCGACGGCGGTGGTCGCGAAATCCTCGACAAGGATGATCTGGTCGGGAATCTTGAACACCGCGATTGCGCGCCCGCGCATCCACGCCTTGAGGTCATTGGGCCGGGGCGGCTCCCCTTCCGGGATGATGAAGGCGCAGCTTCGCTCGCCCAGAAAGCGATCCGGCATGGACACCACCGCCGCGTCGAATATCTGCGGATGGGCGAGCAGATGATCCTCTATTTCCTCGGCGGAAATCTTTTCCCCGGCGCGGTTGATATGGTCGGTGGCGCGCCCCTGCACGACCAGATAGCCGCCGGGCAGGCGCTTCACCACGTCGCCGGTGCGGTAAAAGCCATCGGGCGTGAAGGACCGCCCGTTCGCCGCCGCATCGTCATGATAGGCGCGGATCGTATAGGGGCCGCGCGTCAGCAGATTGCCCGCCTCCCCCTCCGGCACGGGGTTGCCCTCATCATCGAGGATCAGCACCTCGTCATCGGGCGAGATGGCCCGGCCCTGCGTGTCGGTGATGATCTCTTCCGGGTCGTCGAGCCGGGTATAATTGACCAGCCCTTCGGCCATGCCGAACACCTGTTGCAGGGTGCACCCCAGCACCGGCCGCACCCGGCGCGCCGATTCCGGCATGAACTTCGCGCCGCCGACCTGAAGCACCCGAAGGCTCGACAGATCATGCTGCGTTTTGGGGGCGGCCTGCAACCAGAGCAGCGCCAGCGGCGGCACCAGCCCGGTGATCGTCACCTTCTCCCGCGCGATCAGGGGAAAGGCCACGTCCGGCGTCGGCGCAGGCGCCATCACCACCCGCGCCCCGGCATGGATCGCGCCGAACACGCCGGGCGAACTCATCGGGAAATTATGCGCGACCGGCAGCGCGGCGAGATAGACGCTGTCGGGCGTGATGCCGCACAGATCGTTGCTGGCGCGAATGCTGTAGAGATAATCGTCATGGGTGCGCGGGATCAGTTTCGACAGACCGGTGCTGCCCCCCGAAATCTGCACCAGCGCGACTTCCGACGGGTCGGCGTCCTCCACCGGCAGGCGGGCCGGATCAGCCCTGAAACCGTCAAACGCGACATGATGACCCGCATCGCCCACCACCACGACATGACGCACCGCAGGCACCTCATCCCGCACCGCATCGGCCAGCGGGCGATAATCAAAACCGTCATGCCGATCGGCCACCACATAGGCGACCGCTTCGGCCTTGCGCGCAAAATGGGTGATTTCCGTCTGGCGATGGGCGGGCAGCGTGAAAACCGCGATCAGCCCGGCACGGAACAGGCCGAATACCACCGGGAAAAATTCCGGGATATTGGGCAGTTGCACGATAACCCTGTCCCCCGGCCTCAACCCCAGCGCAAGGAAACCGGCCGCGGCGATCTCCGCCCGCGCGCCCAGTTCGGCATAGGTCCAGCGCTGATCGCCCCCGGCCACCGCAATCGCATCGCCGCGTTCCGCCACCTGCCTCGCCAGCACCGCGCGAAACGTCTCGCCGCGCCAATAGCCGCGCGCGCGATAGCGTTCCGCATATTCAGACGGCCAGATTTGGGCCAGCGCCTTGGTCACGCCACTTTCTCCAGAACCACATATTGTTCATCCACACCCAGCGCCCGCAGCATCGCCCGGAACTTGGCCGCCGTTTCGGCCACTTCGTCCGCCGGGTCGGAGCCGGGCACAATGCCCGCCCCGGCATGAAGCGTCAATTGATCCCCTTCTATCCGGGCGCATCGCAAGGTGACATACCATTCGCCATCGCCGCGCCCATCGACCCAGCCGAAGGCCCCGGCATAATAGCCCCGCTCCTGCGGCTCCAGATCCCGGATGAGCTGCAATGCGGCATCACGCGGATCGCCGCCGACCGCGGGCGTCGGGTGAAGCAGCGCGGCAAGCCCCGCCGCCGATGGCGCGTCATCGCCCTTCAGCACGCCCTCTATCCGCGTGCCCAGATGCCACATGGTCGCGGTCGAGCGCAGGCTCATGCCTCCGGGCGTCGAAAGGCGCGCGCAATAGGGCGACAGGCCATCCAATATGGATTCGACCACCATCGCATGTTCACGCTGGTCCTTTTCCGACCGCAGCAGCGCCTCGGCCGCCTGGCGATCCATCACGGCATCCTCATGACGCCGCGCCGATCCCGCCAGCGGATGCGAGGCCACCTGCCTGCCCTGACGGGACAATAACAGTTCCGGCGTGGCCCCCACCATCGAACAGGGCGGAGCGCCAGCCTGCGCCGAAAGATCGAGCAGGAAGGTGAGGACAGTTTCATCCTCCGCCAGACGCCCGGCGATTTCCAGCGGATCGACCGCCTCCTGCGCCTCGATCAGCAGGCTGCGCGCCAACACCACCTTGCGCAAGGGCGTATCAGCCGACTGTTCTTCGGTTCTGGCCCCGCCTTTGATCGGAGCGGCCAGCCGCTGCAACGCCTTGCGCACCATCTCCGCATAGGTGGCGGCGGACGGCAGCTCGACAATCCGCCGGGTCTTGATGGGCGGCACCGACAACGGGGAAGCGGCCACGCCCCATCCCTCGCCCCGTTCCACCCGCTCCGGCTGGATCAGCAGCACCGTCCCGTCGCGATCGAAAGGCAGCACACCGATCAGCAGGTCAGCGCCCTCAATCGACGGATCAGCGGACGAGGCGGCGAAAAAGGAGGAAACTTCACCTTCCAGCGCCGCAACGCCTTGCATTCGAGCGCTCCGGGCCATACCAAAGGCGCATATCGAATGGCCACCGCGCCAAAAGCCAAACACTGTCTTCTCCTTAAAATGCGTAAGCCAGCCGCTATAGGAACTGCGATTGCATCGCAATATCCATGCGCCAGAGCATGTAGCAATATTCCGCATGGATGGGAGTCGGGATTTTGGATAACGATTATTCGCTCATGGGTGGATTCGGTTCACCGGTCCTATCACAGCCGCCGCGAACCGAATAACCCATATCCGCAGAAGATATTTGAACCTGCCGCCACAACCTGCCAGTATTTGCGACCCGTTCGCATTTTATAGATATCAGCAGGGCCACAGGGTAGAAATCGATGAATCCCGACACACAGGCGCCTCCTTCCACGCCCCTCGCGGGCCGCACCCCGCTTTATCGCCGTCCTCGTCATGAACGGGTCGTGTTGGGCCATCTCCGGGGCGACACCGCTCTTTCTCCCGCCCCGCCCGACAGCCCCGCACCGCCGCCGGAAGAGCGGCAATCCTGCATATTGCCTTTCACCCAGTTGCGGAAACTGGCGCAGGAAAATGCGTTGCAGATCCAGCCGCCCGGCAGCCCCTATGTCGGGCCTGACGAACTGCAATTGCTGGCCTGGGTGGCGCGGGCGCAGCGCTACAAGACCTATAATGAGAATTTTCACCATGATGAGCGGCTGACGCGATCCATTTTCCTGTGCGCGGGCATCCTCACCGGACTGGGCATCAGCCTGCCGCCTGTCACCATGCTGACCCGAACCGGCCGGCCCAAAGCGAAAGACGATCCCGCATGAACACCCAAGCCACGATTGCGCCAAAGCCCGTGCAGGATACCCATGGGGAGGACGTCCATGGGGACGGCGGGGCGATCGGGTTCAGCCTGATGCCGCTGACCCTGATGGTATTTGCCTGCTCCATGGCGATGATGGCCTTTATCTCGGTCGCCGGGCCGATCGCCCGCGTGATGCGTCTGGAACCGTGGCAACTGGGCATGACGCTGGCCATCGCCGGGGTGGCGTGGATGGTGATGGCGCGCCTCTGGGGCATTGCCAGCGATCGGCGCGGCAGGCGGCCCATCCTGCTGACCGGCCTGTCCGGCTTCGTTATCAGTTATATGCTGCTGTCGGCCTTCATCGCCTTCGGGCTGAGCACGCCGATTCTCCCGATGCTGGCCTTTGCCGGGCTGGTGCTGGGAAGAGGCCTGGCCGGGGCCTTCTACGCGGCGGTGCCCTCCACCAGCATGGCGCTGATCGCCGATCATGTGCCCCCGGCGCGGCGGGCGCAGGCGATGGCGGCGCTGGGCGCGGCGAGCGCGGCGGGCATGGTTGTGGGACCGGCCCTTGCGGGCCTGCTGGCGGCCATCGACCTTGCGCTGCCGCTCTATCTGCTGGCGATTCCCCCGCTGATCGCGCTGATCGTCTTGTGGCGGATATTGCCCGCCCCCGCCACGCCGCCCCCCGCGATGCGCAAGCCCGCGCCGCGCCTGACCGATCCGCGCTTGCGCATCCCCCTGATATTGGCGTTCATCGCCTCGTTCAGCGTGGCGGTCGCGCAGATAACCGTGGGCTTCTTCACGCTCGACCGGCTGCATCTCGATCCGGCTGCGGCGGCGAGCGTGGCGGGCATCGCCCTTGCCGCAGTCGGCGTCGCGCAAACCCTGTCACAGACGATCCTGCGACGGCTGAAATGGCCTGCCGAACGCTTCATCCGCATCGGGGCGGTCATCGCCGCCATCGGTTTTGCCAGCGTGATGCTCGTGACTTTCCCCGCGATGCTGTGGATAAGCTATGGCGTGGCGGCGTTCGGCATGGGCTGGATCTACCCGTCCGTCTCCGCGCTGACGGCCAACGCCGTAGAGCCTTCCGAACAGGGGGCGGCGGCAGGGTCGGTCGGCTCGGCGCAAGGGCTGGGCCTCATCATGGGGCCGATCATCGGCACGGCGCTCTACACTATCGACAATGGCATTGCCTATGGCGTGATCGGCGTCATGCTGCTGTCGGCCACGATCCTCGTCCGGCCCAAGCCGCCCGCAACGAAAGAGGCATAAACAGCGGCTCCGCCCCCGCCGGGCTTCCAACCCGGCAGAGGCGGAAGGAGGCGCTTCAATCTTCCATTTTCAATCTTCCAGCTTCTCATGGGCATCGGCCACGCCCTGCTTCCAATAGCCCGCAGCTTTCAGCCAGCCCTTGGGATGGTTCCATTCGCTGCTGACATAATCGCGGACGGCGCGGGCGACCTGCGCTTCGCTGGCGACCCAGACGAACCCGTCGCCTTCGGGCAGGGCAAGGGCTTTCAGCGCATCGAGCACCGGCGCAGGGTCCGCCGCATCGGCAAGCGGGCGATGCACCCAGATCGCCTGATGATCGGTCTGCGTGGAAAAGCGCTGCTCTTCCTCTGCCCCGGCGACGGCGGCGACGGTAATCACGCGCACGCCCGCAGGCAGTTCCTCCAGACGGCGGCCCATGGCCGGGAGCGCGGTTTCATCGCCCACCAGCAGCCACCAATCGAAGGTCGGCGACACCGTGACCGAGCCACGGGGACCGGCAATGTCCAGCACATCGCCCACCGCGGCATCGATCGCCCAGCGGGTCGCGGGACCGGCATCATGCACCGCGAAATCGAGCGTCAGCGTCCCCGCCTCCCGATCGAACGACCGGGGCGTATAATCGCGGCGATCGGGTTCTCCCGCGCCCGACGGGATGAACAGCTTCACATGGTCGTCGGGCGACAGGCTGGTGAAATCCGCCAGATCGCCGCCTTCCAACGTGATGCGGATCATGCCCGGCGTGACATTGCCCTTGTCCTTCACGGTCAGGCTGCGGCGCTTGATTTCATGCCGGTGCCGGATAATCTGATGGTCCATATTTCCTCCAATAGCTTCATTCGGGGGAGCGACGGGAAGGGGTGAGCCATCCCGCGCCGGTGCCGTTTCCTCTTGCCCGGCCCTCCTCCCCCGCCATCTTCCTCCGATCACGAGGCGAAGCGAGGGATGGGGCCGGTTTTATAGATTGCCTGTAGAATATCTGCCCATGCGGCGCGGTTCAGCAGCGCTCCACGGTGCGGGCGGCCTCGTCGATGGCGGCAGCCATGCGATCGGCTATATCCGGGTCCACCGGCCCGCCACGCAGGCGCAAGCGCAGCGCCAGCTTGAGATTCTCCATCGCCCGGATCAGAGAGGCGGGCGCGGCATCGCGTCCTTGCGGTCCGCCCCGCCCGGCGCGGGAGAGCAAATTCTCGGCCGCAGTCCGGTTGGCGGTGAGAAACGCCTTCCCTTCCGCCTCTATCCGGTAGCGCTTGCGATTGCCCTCTTCGGCGTCGATGCGGACATATCCCATGTCATCGAGCCAGGCGAGGGTCGGATAGATAACGCCGGGGCTGGGGCTGTAGCTGCCGCCCATCCGTTCCTCGATCGCCTTGATAAGTTCATAACCGTGGCGCGGTTGCTCCGCGATCATCGCGAGGAGCAGCACGCGCAGTTCCCCATGATCGAACAGGCGCTTGCCGCGACGTCCGGCGGAACGAAAGGAACGTATGATTTCCTCATCCCGATCGGAAATGTCATCGGCGCACCCTGTTGCCTTGTTGTCATGTTGCTCTGCCATATATCGCGACATAGTCTAAGATATATCGTATATCAAGATATATCTTAGACTATGTCTGAAATTTCTCTATCCTTGCTCTTTCCCGTCCTTGCCATCGATGAATGCCGTTTATAAATTCATGCAGGATATGATATCCGGTCATCAATGGCGTCGTGGCCGAACGGCCGCCCGATCGTCATATCCCCGACATTTTCGGCGGCAATTTTCTAACTGCGCTCCGCCGCTGGCACTCTGCCCGCCCAAACCGAAAGGAAAATCATGAAAACCATTGGATATGCCGCGCAATCCGAGCAATCCGGCCTCGCCCCTTTCCATTTTGAACGGCGCGCCCTCCGCTCCAACGATGTGGCGATGGAAATCCTCTATTGCGGCGTCTGCCATTCCGACCTTCACACGACCCGGAATGATTGGGAAGGCGCCGTCTATCCCGCCGTTCCGGGCCATGAAATCATCGGCCGGGTCATCGAAGTCGGCCCGGATGTGGAGGGTTTCAAGCCCGGCGATGCCGTTGCCGTGGGCTGTCTGGTCGACAGTTGTCAGCAATGCGACCAGTGCCACAAGGGGGAGGAGCAATTCTGCCGCGATGGTTTCACCGGCACCTATAATGCCCCCGACCGCGTGAGCGGCGACAATAATTATGGCGGCTATTCCAAGCATCTCGTCGTGCGGGAGGAATTTGTGCTGCGCGTACCGGAAACGCTGGATCTGGAAAAGGCGGCCCCGTTGCTGTGCGCGGGCATCACCACCTATTCACCCTTGCGAACATGGGGCGTGGGGCCGGGCAGCCGGGTCGGCGTGATCGGCCTTGGCGGCCTCGGCCATATGGCCGTCAAGCTGGCTGATGCGCTGGGCGCCCATGTCACGGTGCTCAGCCGTTCCCCCGGCAAGGAAGCCGACGCGCTGAAACTGGGGGCCAGCGCCATGCTGATTTCCAGCGACGAGGCAGCGATGGAGCAGGCCGCCAACAGCTTCGACCTCATCATCGACACGGTGCCGGTCCAGCATGACATCAACCCCTATATCCCGTTGCTGGACGTTGACGGCACGCTGGTGATCGTCGGGCAACTCGGCCCGATCGACGAGCCGCACACCAGACCGGTCGTTCTGGGCCGGCGCAGCGTGGCGGGATCGCTGGTCGGCGGCATAGCCGAGACGCAGGAATTGCTGGATTTCTGCGCCAGAAAAAATGTCCTGCCCGATGTCGAGATGATCCGCATGGACCAGATCAACGATGCGTTCGAGCGGATGGAGCGATCGGACGTCCGCTATCGCTTCGTGATCGACATGGCGTCGCTGGAGGCCCCCGCCGCCTGAGACAGGCTCCAAAACCATGCGATGACCCACCCGGCGACGGCGCATTTGCCGCGATGGCCCGCGCGCCGCCGCCGGGATCGAAACCGGTTATGGAACGCAAACCGGTTTTGCGCCGATGCCGCGTGGTGCGACGTGGTTGCAGGTGTATGGCCTTGCGCTGCTGTGCGGCATCGGGTTCACGATGAGCCTGTTCATCGGCGCGCTGGCCTTTCCGGGGCAGCCCTT
>JBFWKI010000037.1:0-30872 GCA_050252755.1 Sphingobium sp. | reverse complement strand
GATCCGAATATCGAGAAATTGATCCGTGATTACTTCGACGCGATGAATACCGAAGATCATGAACGCGCCATCGGCTTCTATCATGACGACATTGTCTATGATGATCAGGCGCTCAACTCACGGACATCGGGCAAGCAGGCCGTGACCAAATTCTACATGGATTTCGTGCCCGGTTTGAATCCGTTCAATATCATCGAAGAAATCCATACTACACCCGACAGCTATGCCATCATCTGGAACATGAAAGGCACGCACACCGGAGATGTGCCGGGCATAGCGGCCACGGGTAAGCCTTATAAGGGTCGAGGCGCCAGCATAGGCCGAATAAAAGATGGAAAAATCATCTATAATTTCGACTGCTACACAACGGATTTCATCTCATCCTAGAAAAGATGATTCCCGAATATAATCCACATAAAATAATATCCATAAATAATAACAGGAGGCGAAGCCATGAAGGGGAAAACAAGCCATATATTGCTGCTCGGCAGCACCATGCTCTGCTCCACTACCGCGCTGCATGCACAATCAAATCACGCCGCAACCTCTCCGGCCACCCCCGACACCGATATCGTCGTCACCGCACAACGGCGGGAAGAACGACTCCAGGATGTGCCGATCTCCATTACAGCCATTTCGGGAAACTCCGTTCTTCAGCGCGGATTGAACAACACGGAAGCCTTGACCGCAGGCGTCCCGAGCCTTGTCTATACCCGCCAGGGAAATGGCGCGACGCCGTTCGTGCGCGGCATCGGCAATTCAAGCGGCCAGCTTGGTCAGGAAGCCACAGTTGCGACCTATATCGACGGCGTTTATATCAGCACACCGATTGCAGGCCTTTTCAACTTCAACAACATTGAACGCATCGAGGTTCTCAAAGGACCGCAGGGGACTTTGTTCGGGCGCAACGCGACAGGCGGCGTCATTCAGATCATCACGCGCAAGCCTTCGGCCGACCCCTATGTCGACGCATCCGTCGGATACGGGAATTACGACACTTTTTCAGGCTCGCTTTATGCGACCACGGGGCTGGCTGAGGGGCTGGCAATCGACTTTGCGGCCATTGGGTCGGATCAGCGTGATGGCTGGGGCAAATTGCTGACCAGCGGGAAAGATGCCTTCAAGGAACGCAGTTACTCATTCCGTTCCAAGCTGCTTTGGGAAGCGGGAGACGACACTACGATCACATTGGCGGGCGAATATAGCTATCTGCGCACATCGATCGGCCTGAACTATCACATCCTGCCGGGAAGCTTCGGCCCGAACGGAACGACTTATGGCGGTTTTTACAACACATATGTCGATCCACAGGACAAGATTTTAACCAAGCAATGGGGCGTATCGGGCAAGGTAGAGCATAATCTCGGCTGGGGACAATTGGTGAGCATCACCGCCTATCGTCACGCCGATGGCGATTTCTGGGAAGACGCCGACGCCACGGGCGACCTGATAGCCGAAGCCTATCTCAACGGTCAGGTGAAGACGTTCACCCAGGAAATACAGCTTCAGTCACCAGCATCCAGCCCCATTGCCTGGATCATAGGCGGCTATTATCTCGACGATGCCGCTGCCTATCGCCCGATAAGCCTTCAAGGCTCCAGCTTTGGCGCCATAGTTGACGTGTATGGCCGCCAGACGACCAGATCCTATTCCGCTTTTGGGCAGGCATCGACAGATATTTTCGAAGATACAGGGCTTACCCTGGGCCTGCGCTATTCAAAGGACGATCGCGAAGTGAATGGGCGGACCGATGTGAACGGCGCCGCAGGTGATCCAGTCCGACAAAAGGCAAGCTTCGACAAGTTGACCTGGCGGGTCGGCCTCGATCACCATTTCAGCAAGAACATCATGGCCTATGCCACCTATAACCGCGGCTTCAAAAGCGGTGTCTTCAATACGCTGAGCGCTGCTGACCCTGCTGTTAAACCGGAGGTGCTGGATGCCTATGAAATCGGCCTCAAACAGGAGTTGTTCGATCGTCGGGTACGCCTGAATCTCTCCGCTTTCTATTATGATTACAAGGACATCCAGGTTAATTCACAGATATCGGCAGGCCGCGTGCTGTTGCTGAACGCAGCGACGGCCCGGGTTAAAGGCGGCGAAGCGGATTTCGCCTTCGATATATCCCCCAATGTCACGCTATCGGGCGGCGGCGCGTATATCGACGGCACCTATCGCAACTTCCGGGATGCTCCTTATTATATCGCCAATCCGGACGGCACCGGCGGCAATATTGTCGCGGGCGCCGGCACCTGCCCCACCGACGCTCCGTTCACGGGCGGGGGTTGCGATGCTTCCGGCAACAGGTTGCCCCGTTCGCCAAAGGTGACGTTCAACGTTGCGCTGGACTATAAAACGGAAACGCCGATCGGCCTGATCGAAGCGAACGCCAATTTCTATCATAATGGCGGATTCAAATGGGATCCGGACAATCGTTTGCGGCAGAAATCCTATAATATTCTGAATGCGTCGATTGGATGGGAATCGTCCGACAGGCAGCTTTATGCACGGCTCTGGACCCAGAATCTTCTCAACGAGCAATATTACAGCATCGCGCTCGAAGAAGGGCTGGGCGATCACGGTTCCCCGGCGCCGCCCCGAACATATGGCATCAAGTTCGGTGTCCGGTTCGGGCGACAATAGATAAATAGATAAAAGGCCGGGGACAATCATGGAAACCCATATATTGACCGTTGAAGACGAGCTTCCGGTCGAAACCATTCCCGCCATAGAGTATTGGAGCGAAAACTTCGCTTTCTATGGCTATGATTTTGAGCGGCGGATCGGTTTCGTCGTCTATGTCGGCAGATGGGTGCGCGATCCCTCATTATGGCGAGAGCAATTATATATTTATCTGCCCGACGGCAGCATTCTTTCCTATCGAACCATCGGCCCACAAGCTGAAGGCCCGGATATTTCCGCCGGATGCGTAAAATTGCGTTGCATAAAGCCGGGCCGACATTGGCGCATCGGATTCAAGGGCGCGATGCGCCATGACACGACATCCGCGCTCATTACAGAGCCGATCCCCGAAGGTGCGCCGCATCTGGTGGAACTGAACGTGGATGTCGATTGTACGCTGCCGGTAGCCATGATGCCGGTGACGGACAATATGAGCTACGGCAAGTTCCATTTCGAACAGATGATCGACGTGAGCGGCGCCGTAAAATTCAACGGCGAAAACCTGCCCTTTTCCGGTCCCGGCTATCGGGATCACAGCCGCGGCCCCCGTCATCTGGTGGATTATGACGGACATGTCTGGCTGCAACTCTTCTCCCCCGAAACGGCTCGATTTTCGGGCTACCAGATGTGGAGTATCCAGAACGGCCAGTCCGCACAGATACTTGATAAGGCCTTTGGCATCGGTTCGACGGATTTCGGACCAGCGGCCTTCAATCGCTCGGTCCGGCTGTCATCGCTGGCGAATATCGATGACGCCGTGCATCTGGACCTGACGGTAGGCGATCGGCGCCTGTCCCTGACAGGCAAACCCCTTGCCAATATGCCCAGTTCGTTCACCAGAAAGTTCGATTTCTATTCGGGCGCCTCGTCACGGGCGGACTTCGTCTGCATCGATCAGCCCATATTGTTCGAAAATGATGATGTGACCATTCCCGGCTATCTACAGCGATCGTTTCGAACCTCCGCCGCCAATTCCATTTCAACCGGAGAAGAATGATGCCCGCTGAGACATTGCTTCCCAGTAATCATCGGCTGATGGCAGGTCTTCGCGCCGAACTGGCATATCTTGTCGCCACCGAATCTCTCAGCATCGATGCCCGGAACCGTCTTGCTTCCGCCGATGCGGTTATCAACCAATTGATGTTGCGGCTTGGCACGAAAGACTATGCCCACAGCTATGGCGCCGCGCGTCGTCTTGCGGATGAAGGCGTCGCCCTTCTTGGCAATACGGATAATGGCTCCGGCGCGATCGAGGCGCAACTTGCGGGTCTGCCCGCGATGCTCGATGCCGCCATTGCTTTTGATGTGATCGCATCCCGCCTCGAGCAGCTTCTTTCGATTCTCTCGCAATTGGTCGATGCGTTGGATGAGCATGCGCCCGCACAGGATTTCATCGAACGCGTGCTTGATTTTGAACTTGCCTATTTTCGTCAGCGTGGTCAGGACGCGCTTTCCGACGGCATCACGGATATGTCCGACCGGCGTGAAATAACGCCGGAGGCGTTGCAGGACTATATCCGACGCCGCTTCCCGGGTCGCGCCCTGTCGATCGCCGGGTTCAGACGGATCATCGGCGGTTTTCAGAAAACGACGATCTTCTTCGATCTGCTCGAAGAGAACCGACCGGCAAAACCGCTCGTCATGCGGGCCGAAAAGCCGGATCGACATATTACATTCGATGCGGAACATGTGACCGTCGAATATGACCTGCTCCAACGATTGCACGACGCGGGAATTCCAACCGCAATCCCGGCATGGCTTGAGAGCGACCCTGCCCAGCTTGGGCAGCCGTTTCTGGTGACATCTCGTGTTGAGGGAATTACATCCGAGGTCGCCGGCAGCACGGCGAAAGGAGAGGATAGTCGATTTGAGCAGCACGCCCTCAAATCCTTCGCTCGGACGCTTGGGAAACTACACGCCCTGCCAACCGTAAAGCTGTTCCGGGATACGGCCATCGGTCATTGGCTGGACGTCAGAAACCTGCCGGAAAACACCTTGAAGGCCGTCGAATCCTGGACCGAACAACGCTTCTCCAATGAAATCGGGGCTTCTCCCAGCGCAATCAGGCTGCTGAACTGGCTGCGGCGCAATATACCGGCGGAGGATGCCCCCATGGCATTTGTTCACGTCGATTACGGCCCTCACAATATTCTCGTTGGCGATGAAGGCAAAGTGATGGCGGTCCTGGATTGGGAAAGCTGCCGCATCGGTGATCCGGCGGAAGATGTTTCTTATCTTTTGATGTGCCTTGGCGCCCGCGCAGACCGCAGCCAGCTCTTGTCCTGGTATCATGAAACTGCCCCTGCTCCGATTTCAGAGGAGCGTTTGCGCTACTTCGATGCGTATAATGCGTTGAAGCTGGTGATGAGCAGCGCATACACCGCAGCGCTTTACGAAACCGTGCCGCGCGCCGCGATTGAATGGTGCAACCTTGCATTTTTCATCGCCGGGCGAGGCGCCGCCATGATGCATGGCGCCATCGCAGCCGCCGAGGCGCTCCCTGACAGACGGCCATGGCGCCCCGATGCTACTATGGGGGAGGCCGCCCGGTAAGCGGGAACCTGCGCGCGCGTAAACGACCGCGCTCACATTGGGGATAGAGCGGATCCATTTGGTGGGCGACGCGGATGTCGACGCCCTCGTCCTGCGGACATGCCTGATCGTGCCCCTCCAATGAGAATGATATTGCGAATTATTATCGAATCATCTAGTTCGCCCCCATCATAAACAGGGGATTTCAGATGCTTCATCCTTCAACCACGTCGCTTGCCGCCTGTCTGGCGCTGGCCGCCCTGCCCGGCATGGCGGCCGCTGCGGAAAATGACGACGATCAGGCGCGCGACAGACGTTCTGAAATCATCGTCACCGGCCAACTCGCCCACGACGCCGCTATGGCCGCCAAGGCCGACATTCCCATCCTCGAAAACAGTCAGGCGATTTCGATCGTCTCGAAAGAACGGCTCGACGCGCAAGGGGTGCGTCGGCTGGGTGAGGCGTTGTTCAATGTCGCCGGGGTTTCACGCAACAATAATTACGGCTTTTTCGACGGCTTCAACATACGCGGATTCAGCGCCTCGGCAGGAGCGACCTATCTCGATGGGCTGCTGGATGATCCCGGCGTCGCCTATGCCACGACCGAACTGGCCGGGCTGGAACGGCTGGAGGTGGTGAAGGGGCCTGCGTCCGGCCTGTTCGGGCAAGGGCCGCTGTCCGGCATCGTCAACCTCGTCAGCAAGCGGCCGAAGGAAAATGCCTTCCTCGACATCTCGGCGGCGGGCGGCTCCTATAATCTGTTCGAGATGCAGGTCGATGCCAACGCGCCGCTCAACGCGGACGGCACGCTGCTCGCGCGCGTCAGCGGGGTCTTCCGCGATCAGGATTTCTTCGTGGATGCCTCCGGCCAGCGGCGTATCTTCATCGCCCCGGCGCTGACGTGGAAGCCCACTGATGACACCACGCTCACGCTGCTGGGCCGTTATGTCGACGACAAGATCAACCCCTGGTCGCCGACCACCGCCTATGGCACCGCGCTTCCCAACCTCAATGGGCCGATCTCGATCAAACTATCGATCAACGACACCGAATATCCGGCGATCCAGAATAATGATTACTGGAATCTGGGCTATGTCGTGGATCATAAATTCAGCGAAGCGATTTCCTTCCACCAATCGCTGCGCTATCAGGATTTCCATAATAGCTGGGATCACTGGCTATTCGTGTCGAGCACGTCTGCCGATTATCGTTCGGTCGGCCGTTTTTATTATGGTCCTTTCAATGAAAATGGCACCTATTTCCGGGTGGACAGCAATTTGAGCGCCCGCTTCGACACCGGGCCGCTCAACCATTATGTGCTGGCAGGCATCGATTATGGGCGCAAAAAGAGCCATAATTCCAATCTCTTCGACCCCGGCCCCTATTTTGTCGACCTGTACGACCCGGTCTATGGCACGGTGAGCGGCCCCGACCCGGCGGTCGCGCCGACCACGGCGGCCTCGCTCAACAAGCAACGCGGTTTCTATGTGCAGGATCACGTCAAGATCGGCAAATGGCTGACGCTGACCGTCGGCGGGCGCTGGGACAAGGCGTCGTCCGCGCCGACCAATAACGGCATCGCCGGCCCCAAGGTGACGGATACCGCCTTCAGCCCGCGCGCCGGCATGACCTTCGGCCTCAGCGATGCGGTTTCGCTCTATTTCAACTATGCCAAGTCGTTCAATCCGCAAGGTTCCTACAGGTCGGCGGATGGCTCCACCCTGCCGCCCGAACGCGGCGTCAATTATGAAGGCGGCGTCAAGATCGCGCGGGCGGACGGCACGTTGACCGGCATGGCGACCCTGTTCGAGTTGACCCGCACCAATGTCGCCACCGCCGATCTTTCCCCGACCGCGCCGCCCTATACCTATGTGCTGACCGGCGAACAGCGCACGCGGGGCGTCGAACTGGAAGGCGCATGGCATCCGCTGCCCGGTCTGGAACTGACCATGGCCTATACCTATCTCGACGCGAAGGTGACGGCGGACAGCCACCTGCTCGTCGGCGCGCGCCTGTCGAGCGTGCCGCACCATATCGTCAACCTCTGGGGGCGCTATACCATCCAGAACGGGCCGCTCGCCAATCTGGGCGCGGGGCTGGGGCTGCATCATGAGAGCAACCGCCCGGCCAGCACGGCGAGCGCTACATCGATGCCCTTCTATCTCGACAGCTACACATTGGCCGACGCCGCGCTTTATTATCGTTTCGGCGACTGGTCGGCGCAGGCCAATATCCGCAACCTGTTCAACGAGCGCTATTTCCCGACCGCCTCCCTCACCCGCACCACGCCGGGCGAACCGCGCACGTTCATGATCAGCCTTTCACGGCATTTCTGACGGCATTCCCGACATAGCGAGGGGCGGGCGCCGGAGTATTCCCGGCGTCCGCCCCTTCCCGTGAAGCTCACCTGAGCGCCGGGCGAACTCGCACTATTTCTGGCTGTCGGAAATCCTGGGGGCCATGAAAGGGTTTTGAGAGCCTGCCGGCACCAGATAGAACATCAGCATCATGCCCTGAATCTTTCCATCATAGATGCGATACACCGCCGAACTGAAACTGGTGACAGGGGTCGGCCGGAGCGAAGGCAATGCCGTGCCGCCAGAGCCTTTGAGGCTCTCGAGAGCCGGAGCATCATCGGTGAGAGAATCCGGCACTTCCACGGATTCCGTGGGATTCGTCACGTGGTAGGGCAAGACATGCGCCTGATGAATGGTCCCGCGCGTGACGACGATACCCTGCTCTTCGTCGATGATGTCCACGCGCGCGTTGGGGTCTTGCGGGCGCTTCGGGCTTCCTCCGCTACAGGGGATCGGAACAGTGCCATCAGCGTTGCGCACATAGGCCTTGCCGGCCTTCTGCGGCGTCGGCTTGCCAGGCACGACGGCCGGGCCGATCGCGGCCCAGACCTTGGGATGTTCGGCAACGAATTTACCCTGTTCCATGAGCATACAGTCGGGGGATCCCGGCGGCGGCGAGAAGGAATTGTCGAATTTGCTCCGCCCGGCAGTGAGCAGTTCGTCGCGCGAGGGAAGACGGTTCTTCGCCACCGTTTGAGTCCATTCGACCGGTAGCGGGGTCGGACTTCCGCCCTGCGTATAGGTGACGCCGTCCTGGCCTCGCGTGCGGTTCGTGTAGAGTTCGATTTCGCTGATCTGACGATTCTCGACCTTGAGGCGGCCGAACAGGATGTTTTCCTTGCCACCTTCGTCCACTGTGGTGATGGCATAGACCTGCGACGAGACGGGATCAACGATCAGGAAGCGGCTCCGGATCGCATCCACCGTCCGCCATATCGTCATCGAAGACGGGCTGGAGGCAACGCCGTTTTCGGTGGCCTGATAGATATGGCTGAGCGGAACCTCTCCTTCGCGCTTGTGCACGATTGCGTCGAAGAAGGTGTTGGTGATGGCCTTCAGGCAGGCCCGATCGCAGGCGGACTGCGTATTTGTGGACGCCGGCGTTGCGGGCGCCGCAAGTGCCGGCCCCGCGAGAACCGCCGATCCCGCCAGAAGCGCGCCGCCGATGTAACCATAATGTCGGCGGGCGAGCCGGGCGATGTCAATACGTGAAGCGATCATGTGTTTCTCCCTTGAAGAATGTCGGCAGCGTTCATGTTTCCCGATGTGCGGATCATGGGTGGGGATCGCACCGGACATCCGACGCGCCCCGATCTTGCCGCAACCGCGCGGCAGCGCCCGAAAGTTCAGGTCCGATCGCACGGAACGTGTACCCATATGTCCGGCTCCGATCGAAGGAAGGAGGAGGAACATCCAGCCCCTTCGTTCGATCGAACACCTCCCGCAGGTCAGCCGTGCGAATCCGGAACAGCGCGAGATATCGCGACGTTCCATATTGCGGCGCCAGGGTCGCGGGGCCAGCAATCCCGCGCTGGCCCTCGATGAAACCGGGCACCTGCAAAAGCTGTGGCTGGTGAACCTGATCATACCATCGGTTGAAAGCGGCATCCTGACCATGGGTGGCGTCCCCCAGCACGATCTGGATATAATCCCGTTGCCCGGGCCGGGCGGTTTCCCGCGTCCCCGCCTGCGCTCGCCCCATAAGTTTGAATGTATACATCTGGACATCCGGCCCCATCGCCGCACTGGCACCGATCCTGCCGCAGCGAGCGCTTCTCGACATGGCCTCCCGCACACCGCGAAGGTCGTCGGTCCTCACGCGATAAAGGGCGAGATAACGAGGCACGAGACGATCGGGCAGGCGTAGCTGAACATCGGCCAGTTCGAAACGCTGGGCGCTTACGAAGCCTGCAACAGAGACGACATCCGGCAGATGCGTGTCGCTATACCATTTCTGATATATATCCTCCATCCCGGCCGCCGGATTGCTGAAAACCAGGAACAGATAATCCTCCGCGCTTGCACTGTGCGGCGCGGCCGGGGCCGCCGCGCTGCCCAACAGCGCGCCCAGACAAAGCAGTGAAAATTTTCCGCGGAAACAGGGCCGGGGCATCCGGCCATTTCCTGCGCAAGCGGGGTGAAGGAATAGTCGTCCGAACATCGTTCGCCGGAACTTTTCTCCGATAACCATCACCGCCCCCGATCGCCGCAACCGTCTTTCAGGCTCAGAACGATGCCGAAACCTGAACCCCGTAGGTGCGGGGAGGCATCAGCATCCGCGCGCCGGCACGCGACACCACGCCGGTCAGAATCGCGTTGTTCTCGATGTTCTTGATAAATCCTGAGATCGTGATGTCACTTCCTGCGGGCGAGAAATCGATGCGCGCATTGCTGCGCCAGAAAGCGGATTGCGCGGAGATCAACGGATAGCTGTACGACGTGATGTAGCTGCTCGAATATTTCGTGTCTGCGGCCAGCGTCAACGTACCGAGCGAGCCGATCTCGACGCTCTGCTCCGCCGCCAGTTGCACGGTCCATTTGGGCGCATTGGCGAGGCTGCGGTCGGTCAGCGTGGTTATGCCCAGCACCGGGCAGGTCAGCGTGATCGAGCAGCCCTGCGTCGCGGTGCCGGTCAGATCCTGCGCCGTCCCTTCGTTGACTGTCAGCGCCGACAATTTGCTATGCGTATAGCCCACGCCGGCGCTGAGCGTCGCGCCGTACCAGGGACGCGTCACTACCTCGCCTTCGAAACCGTAGACATTGGCGCGGCCGGCGTTCGAGATGGCATTGGCGAAGGACAGGATCGGCGAACAAGCGGCGGCGTTCTGGCAGCGCGCCGAGTAGGTCGCCTGATAATCCGTGTAATGATAGTCGAAACCTTCGATGTTCACCTGCAACCGGTTGTTGAAGAAGCGGTTCTTCAATCCCAGAGCGAGCGAGCGAATCTTCTCGGGCTTGTAGGCATCGAATCTTTCGTCGAGCCCGCCAGCCTTGAAGCCGGTTGTGACATTTCCGTAAAAAAGTGAGCGCGGCGTGACATCATATTCGAAGCCCGCCTTGTAGGTGAAGGAATCGAAGGAAGCCTTGTCCTCGATGCCAATGCCATAGGGAGCCGGCCGGCTGGTCAGCGATTTTCTGTCATGGGTGTAGCGCCCTCCCAATGTTACGCGGAATCGATCGAACAGGGGAATGGTGACTTGCCCGAAGCCGGCCAGCGTCTCCACGCCGGAACCCGCCACGGAACCGAAGGCCACGGGACGGCCTGTAAAACTGGTCAACACCAGCGGATTGTCCGTGTCTGCGTTCAGATAAAAGGCGCCGACGACCCATTTGACCGGCGCCGACGGCAAGGAGGCATAACGCGTTTCAAGCGAAATCTGGGTTTCATTGACGAGATTGACCGAGGCGACCGGGTTCGCCGCGATGACGATCCGATCATCATATTTCGTGTAGCGCTGAACGGCGGGGATGACTGTCAGTACACCCGGCCCCACTGTGAAATCCCCTTGCAGATAGGCGCGCTTCTGCTTGACGCGGAACATGCCGGTGGCCTGCGCGGCATAATAATCATCATTCCGGGCAAGCGCCTCGGACGGCTGCACGGCGCTGTCCCCATTCCTGTCGATGTCGACATATTCCAGACCCATCAGGATGCGCACGTCGTCGTTGGGGCTGAACAGAAGCTTGCCGCGAATAGCCTTCTCATTGGCATCGTTGTAGCCGCTGGGATGGAGGTAGCCGTCCCGAAGGTTGGAATAGGCCGACACGCGCACCGCCAATGCTTCGCCGAGGGGGACATTGACTGCTGCTTCGGCCTGAACCGCGTCATAATTGCCATATGACAGCCGGACGCGGCCGGATGGCCCGTCAAAGTTCGGATCGTTCGAAATGATATTCACCGAACCGGCATTCGCATTGCGGCCGTAAAGCGTGCCTTGGGGGCCGCGCAGAACCTCGATGCGCTGGACGTCGTAAATCGCGCCCAGCGGCGCATCGGGCTGTTGCTGATAGATGCCGTCGACGTTCAGATTGACGGACGGACCGCCGATATTGGGGTCTTGCGCCGAGCCGATGCCACGGATGTAGACGCCGCCGCCATTGGCGGTGCTCTGCACCACGGTTCCCATCGTGGATCGCAGCGCGTCATTGACGGCGGTGATGGATTGCTTCTGAAGCTGATCACCGGCAAGCGCCGTGATCGCCAGCGCTGTTCTCTGCGCCGTATTCGCCCTGCGTTCAGCGGTGACAACGATTTCCTGCACGCCACCGGTATCGGCCGTGGCGGAACCTTGCTGGCCCGCATCCTGAGCGCAGGCCGCACCGCCGCCCAGCAGGAATAATGCGAGCGAGGATACCGAACATCCCAACCAACCGACGCGACGACGAAAAACGGAACGGCTTACGACAACCATGTAGACTCCCCCCTCATTCTTGTTGCGCCTTATATGCCGTCACGACGGGCCGCATGGCGGTGTCCATTCAGGCGTAGCGCAGTTTTCAAGTTCTGATTTCTTCTTTTAACGACCGGATTTTGGGGCTGCTATGTCGTAAACCGAATAACAGCCTGCTGTTTGAGGGCGCGCCGGGCAGCACCGCGCAATGCAAATATCCACCAGCGCCTTCGGAAAAAAGGAGCGACAGTGGCGTGCTATCATATCAAGGCTTACCCTGTGAAAGGGTCCGCATTGCTCCCTTCATGCCCTCTTCTGCGCCCTCCGCCGCAACCGCCCCTCATCCAGCCCCATCAATCGCAGCAGATTGCCGCCGAGCAACGCCGCCTTCTCGACATCGCCCAGTTCCGGCGCGAAATCCGACAGCCGGGCGACCAGTCCGTGAATATCATAATGTCCCATGTCGAAGGGATAATCGGTCCCGATCACAACATTGTCGATACCCACCCGCTCGATCAGCAGCGCTAGATCCTGCGCCTCGAACACAAGGCTGTCGAAGTGCAGACGTTTCAGGTAGCTGCTCGGACGGTGGCGGCAGGTGCATGCATCCTGCCGCTGCGCCCATGCATGGTCGGCGCGGCCCATATGCGCGGGCAGGTAGCCGCCGCCGTGCGCCGCCACCACCTTGAGCCCCTGGTGCCGGTCCAGCACCCCGCCGAAGATCAGATGCGAAAGCGCGACGGCATGTTCCACGGGCTGCCCGACATGGTTCGAAAGATAGGCGGGGGCCAGCCTTTCGTCGAGCGAGCACCCCATCGGGTGGATGAACACCAGCGCGCCGCTATCCTCGGCCGCCTGCCAGAACGGGTCGAGCCGACGGTCGGACAAGTCCATGTCGCCGATCACCGAACTGATCTCGACGCCCCGGAAACCCAGTCCCTCGACCGCATGGCGCAGCTGCGCCGCCGCGAGCTCGGGATGCTGCGGGGAGACCGCGCCCAGCGCCAGCAGGCGGTCGGGCGCGGCGGCGCACAGTTCGGCCAGCGCCTCGTTCTGGATGCGCACAAGATCGGCCGCCAGATCCTCCGGCGCCCAATAATGATACTGATTGGGTGAAGGGCTGACGACCTGCACGTCGACGCCCATCGCGTCCATGTCCGTCAGCCGTTGCTCCACCCGGGTCAGACGCGGGAAGCATCCGGGGACCATGACGTCGCGGTTATAGTCCACCGTCTCGCGCCCCATCGTGCGGACGCGGAAGTCCTCCTCGCCCGCGCGTTCGGGACGCCCGGCGGTGCGTTTCTCCACCTCCGGAAACATCGCATGGGCATGGATGTCGATTGTCAGCAGCGGCTTGCCGTCCCCGCCGAGAACAGGCGGAGACGGGAGCGAGGCGGGCACGTCGCCGGGGCCGGGGCCGGACATGCGCCTCAGTCCAGCCGGTAGGTGTCGTCGCCCGATGCCCCGCCGACCATGTCGAAGACATAGCCGCCCAGGCTCTCGAGTAACGGGAACGAGGCGAAGCCATTGACCATGGTGTACTGCGTCGGCATATCCTCAAAGCTGGGCGCGGCCCATTCGATGCCGCCCTTGCCCGCAAGATAGCGGGTGGTCTTGACGCCGCTCCAGGCGGGCGGGGTGAGCGTGGCGTAGTTGGCGTCGAACTCCTCGCCCCACTTCTTCCCCGGGCGCGGCGTCGCGGGCATGTACTTCCACGAAAGCAGACCCCGGTTCTGCGGGTTACCCTTCGGCGGGTCCACCTCGACCAGATCATCGGCCCACAGCTTCGCGAAAGAATAGCCGCGCCACGACATGCTGGCGTGATGGCGGCCGTTGAAATCGCTGATCGGGGCGATGTCGCAGAACAGCTTGTTGTGGCCGAGTTCCTCGCGCCCCGTCAGGATCGGATCGGCAAGACTTTCCCAGCGCGCCATCAGCAAGGTGCCGTGAACGTCGCCTTCGGTCTGCGAGGCGTATACCACCGGCACCTTGACGTCGAACATCGCATAACCGCCACCCGCCAGCCACGAAAAGCCGGTCATGTAGATCGCCTCCAGCGTCACCACCGGATCGCCCCAGACCGAGAAGCCTTCGGGCAGCACCGCCTCCAGCGCCGCGCCGTCGGTGCGATAGCGGGTGCCGAGCGTCGTGCGCACCGGTTCGCGGGCGAAGTCCTGCGGCACGCCCTCCGGGGTCCAGCGCGGGCAGGGGTTGGGGCCGAAGAAGATCGGCATGCGGTAAAATTTACCCGGTTCGCGGGGGAAACTCATGGGATCGGTCCTCTCAATATGTTCGTGATGTCAGGCAGCACCGGGCGCATCGTTGAAGACGGCGCCGGTACGGATTTCGAGCTGCTCGGGCAGCGCCGCGCGCAAATCCTCGCTGAACTCGCCCGAGACGAGGATGAAGGCCATGCGGCACACCTGTTCCGAGCGGTTCTCCCACGCATGGTCGGTTCCGCGCTGGATGACGACGGTGCCGGGCGTCAGCAGCACTTCGGAATCGTCGAGGATCATCCAGATTTCACCTTCGAGGACGATGCCATAGTCGATCGACCTGGTGCGGTGCATCATCTTGTGGCGGCCGTCCGCCCGGGGCGGGAGCTTGTCGATGTGGCCGGGAAAGAAATCGTTGAAACGGATCTTGGTGCCGCCGGCGGGCGGCGGCGTTACCAGCGGACCGTCGGTCGGCTCGGGTTCGGTGGCGGTGATGATCGCGGGGACCGTGGGGGTGTTCCAGATCTCGATGAAGTCCACGCCGGTGCCGCGATCGCGGATATTGGGCGGGGGACCGTCGGACAGAACGATGGACTTGCCGTTCTCATCGTGGCCGGTGACGACGCGGCGGGCTTCTCTGGGCATCTGGCTGTCTCCGAAATCAGGTAAAGGCGTAAAGCCGCGCCGGGTTGCCGACGAGGATCGCATCGCGCGCCGCCTCGTCGGGCACCGCATGGGCGAGAAGGTCGAGCAGATCGCCGTCGTCGGGCATCCAGCGGCTGTTGGGATGGGGCCAGTCGGTGCCCCACAAGGTCCGTTCGGGCGCCACCCCGGCCAGCGCTGCCATGAAGGGTATCGCGTCAGCAAGGGTGTCGGTCATCCGGTCGGCGGCGGAAATCTTGGTCCAGACATGCGGCAGCGCGGCAAGTCGGAGCAGCGCGCGGAACCCTGGCTGTCCCACGCCCGCCGCCGCGTCGACCCGCGCCATATGGTCGATCACCAAGGGACACGGCAAGGCGGCAAGAAACCCCGCCTCATCTGCCAACGCCGCCGCGTCGACGTGGAACACCAGATGCCAGCCCAACCCCGCGACCCGGTCCATCACCGCGCGCACATCGTCGCGCGAAGGCCGCGCACCGAGGTGGCCGACATAATTGAACCGCGCGCCCCGGACCCCCGCTTCATGCATGCGCGCCAATTGTGCCCCGCTCACCGAGGCGTCGAGAATGCCGACACCCGCATAGGCGCCCTCCCCCCGCTCCAGCGCGTCGAGCATCGCCGCATGGTCGGTGCCATAGACGGCCGGTTGCACGAAAACCGCCCGTGTCAGCCCCAATGCTGTCGCCATCTGCCGATAACGCTCCAGCGACGTCTCGGCAGGCTGGTAGGCGCGGCCCGGCAGATACGGAAAGCGATCCTCCGGCCCGAATATATGGCAATGCGCGTCGCAGGCCCCGGCAGGCACCGTCCACCCGCTCGCCCCATGGGGAGCGGGATGCGGCGGCGGCAAAGGGGTGAGCGCCATCGCCTCAGACCGCCGTGACGCCGCCGTCCACCGACAGGTTCGTGCCGGTGATCCAGGTGGACTCGTCCGAAGCGAGGAACAGCGCGGCATTGGCGATGTCCTCGGCCTCACCGAGGCGCTTGATGAGCAGACGCGCCTTGATGCGCTCGGCAATCTCGCCGGTGCTGGTGCCTGCCGCCGCCGTGGCGGCGGTCCGCACCATGCCGGGGGCGATGGTGTTGCAGCGGATGCCGTGCGGGCCGCCCTCGATCGCGATCTGGCGGCTCATCGCCATGACCGCCGCCTTGCCCGCGCAATGCGCGACCATGCCGGTGTTGATGGAACCCCGAAACGCATTGACCGAGGCGAAATTGACGATCGAACCGCCACCCACCTTGGTCATCCACGGCCAGGCCGCCTTGACCGCGAGAAACACGAGATCGACCTCGCCCGCCATTGTCGGCATCCATTCGCGCTCATAATCCATGCTGGCCACCGGCGCCATGTGCGGGGCGATGGCAGCGGCATTGACGAGCACGTCGATCCGCCCATGCGCCTCGCCCGCGTGATCGACGCAGCGCTGCACATCGCCGGGCTTCGTCAGGTCTACCGGATGGACGCTGGAGAGCGCGAGGCGCTCCTCGCGACCCTGCGCCACCGTCGCCTCGGCCCATTCGGCCGAAATGTCGCAACCGATCACGGTGGCGCCTTCGCGGGCAAAGCGCAGGGCGATGCCTTGTCCGATACCCGCGCCGATACCCGTAACGAGCGCGATCTTACCTTCGAGACGGCCTGCCATTGGTTTCTCCACTTCAACTTGTCGCGCTGCGCCTGCGACGGCGCGCCACATCTAATGTCACCGGTCAGGCACCTGCCCCGACCGGATCATCCCTCCCAATCCTGTCAGAGGTCCGCCATCGTCATGAAACGGGTCTGCAAATAAGGTTCGATCGCTTCCGATCCACCCTCGAAACCATAACCCGAATCCTTCATTCCGCCGAACGGCGTCTCAGGATGACCAAGCCCGAAATGGTTGAACGAAATCATCGCGCTCTCGACATTCTCCATCACCTCCTTCGCCGTCTGGGAGGAGGTGGTGAAGGCATAGGCGGCCAGCCCATAGTTCAGGCGGTTGGCCTCTGCGTAGACCTCTTCGCGGCTATCGAAGCGGTTTATCATCGCGATCGGGCCGAACGGCTCCTCGTTCATCAGCGCCGCATCGACCGGCACGTCGGTGAACACGGTCGGCTCGAAGAAGAAGCCCGCATTGCCGATCCGCTTGCCGCCGGTTCGCAAGGTGGCCCCTCTGGCGAGCGCGTCGGCGGTGAGACGCTCCATCGCCTCGACCCGCCGCACATTGGCGAGCGGGCCGGTGGTGGTGGCCGGATCGAGTCCGGTGCCCGGCTTCAGGGCAGCAGCAGCCTGCGTGAAGGCCTCGGCGAAGGGTTCGAAACTGTCACCTTCGACCAGAAAGCGCGTCGGGTTGACGCAGCTCTGCCCGGCATTGCGAAACTTGTTGCCAGCGAGCGCCCTTGCGGCGGCGACCGGATCGGTGTCAGCGAAGACGAGCACCGGGGCGTGGCCGCCCAGTTCCATCGTCGTCAGCTTCATGTGCTGCCCGGCCAGCGCAGCGAGTTGCTTGCCCACGGTGGTCGATCCGGTGAAGCTGATTTTGCGCACCAGCGGATGCGGCACGAGATATTCGGAAATCTCGGCAGGCGTGCCATAGACGAGGTTCACTGACCCCGCCGGCGCGCCCGCATCGACGAAAGCGCGGACCAGTTCGGCGCAGGAGCCTGGCGCCTCCTCCGGCCCCTTGACCACCAGCGAGCAGCCCGCCGCCAGCGCGCCCGCGACCTTGCGCACGATCTGGTTGACCGGAAAGTTCCACGGCGTGAAGGCCGCGACCACGCCCACCGGCTCGCGCAGAACGAGGTTCGTGATATTGCCCGCGCGGCCGGGGATGACGCGGCCGTAGATGCGTTGCGTCTCGCCGGCCATCCAGTCGCAGGCCTCGGCCGCGCGCTCGACTTCGCCACGCGCCTCGCCGATCATCTTGCCCTGTTCGAGCACCATCTGCGTGGCGATGTCTTCGGCACGCTCACGCAGCAGGCGAGCCGCCCCGTTCAGCACTTTGGCACGCTCCAGAGGGGGCACCTTGCGCCAGATGGCGAGGCCCTTTTCGGCCGCAGCCAGCGCGCGGTCGAGATCGTCGATACCGGCGTGGGCGACGGCGCCGATCGTCTCTCCGGTGCCGGGGTTGACCACCGGCATCGTCGCGCCGCTGGCGGCGGGCGACCAGACGCCGTCAATCATCAAGGAAACGCTGCGATAAGCGGGAGTCTCGGCCATCAGATCCTCTGTCTTTGCTGGGTGCGGCCGCAGCCGCCTGGTCACTTCGAAATATTAGCGCCTTCGATAATTGTCAATTGACCAATCAAGCATAATTCTCATATGCGCTAAATATTGGATTCCGGAGCAACCCCGGTCACATTCGAGGGAGGATCGCTTGAAAATAGTCCTGTTCACGCCAGCGGAAGCGACGTCGCGCTGGGCCGCAAAGCCCGGGATTCTGACCGATTCCGGCGTCGTCGACGCTTCCCCGGTAATGCTGGACCCCGCCTTTGCGCCGACCAGTGCCATGGAGGCGCAGCGGGTGATGACCGACCTCATCGACCGCTACGATTCGCTGAAACCCGCGCTCGAGCAGCTGGCGCACAGCGGCCCGGCCTTGCCACTCGACGCGGTACGGCTGCTGCCGCCGCTGCCGCGTCCCGGCAAGATCGCCAACTGCCTCGCCAATTACTGGGAGCACGCCCAGCGCGAAGCACGGCCGCTCAATATGTTCCTGAAGAACGCCGACGCCGTGATCGGCCCGGGCGACACGATAGAACTACCCGATTTTACGGAACCTTACGCCTTCATGCATGAGGCCGAACTGGCACTCGTATTCAAGGGTCCGGCGAAGCGAATCGCGCAAGAAAACTGGCGCGATGCGATCTTCGGCTACACTTGCTTCATGGACATCACCGCGCGCGAAAGCGGACGACGCACCTGGCGCAACAATTCTTGGATGGGCAAGAGCTTCGACACGTTCGCGCCGCTCGGTCCCTGCATCGTCACGGCCGATGAAATCAAAAATCCCAATGATTTGTGGGTCCAGTTCTGGAACGACGGCCAGTTGCGCCACAACTACCTGACCGACGATATGGAGCATCCGGTGCCCGAGATCGTCGAGTTCGTGACCACGATCATGACCATGAACAGCGGCGACGTCGTCGCTTGCGGCACCAATCATGAAGGCCTCGGCTTCGTGCAGGACGGCGAGACGCTGAAGATCGAGATTCACGGCATCGGCGCCTTCGAGGTCAACGTCCGCGACCCCCTCAAGCGCGAGTGGGAGCGTGGCGTCTACATGGGCGAAGGCTCGACCAATCACGAAGCGGTAAAGCGCAACCGGCCCGATGCGGCGCCGACTGACGGCGCTGTCCCCCGGGCCATCCCCGGCACGGACACGGCCCATGGCTGACGCTGCCTTCGCCCGCCGCGCCCTGCCCGGCGGCGCGCCCGACGACGGCGCAGGGCCGCTTTTCCACGTGCCGGTTCCCGGCTGGCGCATGCTTTCTGCGGAAGGCCCGGCGGAAGCGGCGCTGCTCACCCACGGCGCGCGCAACGCGGCGGCGCTGGTCGGGATTGCCGATGCCGCACAATACCAGCTAGAGCAGGTCAGCGACACCGGGCCGACCGAGGAACCGTTCGGAATCATCATGATGGTCGCCTTTGACGTGCCGCCCGAGCGCACCGCCGAAGTCGATCGCTGGTATGACGAGGAGCATATCGGCCTGCTCATGAAGGCCGACGGCTGGTTGCGCGCGCGCCGTTACCGCGTGCTCGCGCACGAGGGCGGGCCACGCTGGACGAGCATGGCGTTCCACGAATTGCGCGACATTTCGGTGATGGCCTCGCCAGAGCGCGCCTTCGCCCGCTCCACCTCCTGGCGCGCCGAACTGGAGAAGGAACCCTGGTTCCTTGCCGCAGGGCGCGGTGTGTTCCGGCCACTGGCGGTGCCGGACTGAACCGGACTCAGTCTTTCTTCGCCACCCCGTTCAGGACGAGATCGCAAACGAAGGCCTTATAGGCCGCACGCATCTCAGCCTCGTCGATCTCCACCCCTTGCGCGATTTCCAGCTGGCGGCGGGCGGAGACGAAGAACTCCGACATGCCGATCACCACGACATAGAGCAGGCCGGGGTCCATGCCCCGGAAACTGCCGTCCACCAGCCCCGAGCGCAGGATCTGGCCATAGGCCGCCTGCCCGCGATTCGTGAACTTCGCAATCATCTCGTGCGCCGCCGGATCATCGGACATGGCGATTTCCGAGACGATCAGCTGGTGGAAGAAGGGGTAGGACGAATTCAGATCGATCAACGCGCCGATGCGGGCGCACAGACGGCTCTGCGGGGTACTGGCGGCATCCTGCGTCGCCGCGTCGACCTGCTCGCTGAACCGCTCCGTCACCCGTTCCGCCACCGCGACCAACAGCGCCGCGCGAGTCTTGAAATAGTAGCGAATCAGCGAAGGGTGAACGCCGGTATAGCGCGCCACCACAACCGGCGTGATCCTGGAGGGCGGATTGCTCTTGAGCAGTTCGATCGTCGCGTCGATGAGCGCGTCGCGCCCGACCCCGGCATCCGGCGCCGCGCCGTCCGCCCCGGAACGCGGACGCCCCCGGCTACGCGCGGGGGCCTTGATTTTCGCCGGCTCGTTTTCGTTATCCATGCTCGTCCTCATAGCCGATATACAGCCCTAGCGATGCTTGGCCCCAACCCACAATAGGATATTAGTCGAATTGTGAAATAAAGGAGTGCACATGCAAGCCGTCCATCTGCCTCTAAGCCCGCCCGTCGGGCCTGACCGCCTGCCCAAGCAGGATCCCGCCGACTACGACGCCGAGCAGCGCTCCGCCGCCGACGCGTTGATCGCCAGCCCACGCGGCGAATTGCGCGGCCCCTTCGTGCCGATGATGCGCAGCCCGCTGTTCATGGACCGGGTGCAGAAGCTGGGTGAGTTCCTGCGCTACCACTGTTCGATCCCCCAGCGGCTGCGCGAATGGGCGATTATCGTCGCCGCCCGCCACTGGAGCCAGCCCTATGAATGGCACGTCCACGCTCCGCTCGCGCGCAAGGCCGGGATATCGCGCGAAGCGATCGCCGCGCTGCTGGAAGGCGCACCCGCGTCCTCCGCGCAGGAGGACGAGGCCACGGTCCACGATTTTTGTCTGGCAGTGCATCGCGATCATGGCGTGGACGATGCGCTCTACGCCCGTGCGCTGGCGCTGCTGGGCGAGCGCGGGGTGATGGAACTGACCGGGATCTGCGGCTATTACGCCATGCTGGCAATGGTGTTGAACGTGGCGCGCACCCCCTCGCCGACCTGCTTCCGCTTGCCGGATTGAGCCTCTCAGGCGTCCGGCGCCGCCGCCGCAGGCACCACCGCGACGGGGTCGGCGACCTTGGGGAACTCCACCAGTTCGATCAGATTGCCTTCGTTGTCGCGAATAAAGGCGGCCGAACAGCCGTTGGGCAGATCCTTCACCCACACCAGATCGACGCCCTTGGCTTGCAGCGCCTCCACCATCCCCCGCACGTCGGCGACCGACAGGGCCATGTGCTTGTTGCCGCAAGTGCGCAGGTCGTCGTCCGGCACCCGCCGTTCGGCATCGGCCGGCTTCGAGTCCGGCCGACACAGCAATTCGACATGCAGCGCCCCGTTCGCCAGCATGGCGATCTCTGCCGGGATCGAATCCAGCCAGTAACGGCGTTCCAGCGTGAAGCCGAGCATGCGCCGCCACCAGCCGATCGAGCCGTCCATGTCACGCACGCTTACGCCCAGATGATGGAACCAGATTTCCTGATTATCCAAACGTCCGCCTTTCCCGTTCACCTCAGATCGGTTCCTGGATCAGCTTGGAAATCCGCGCGCTGAGCGCGCGCTGCTCACTGACGGGGGCCTCCGCCATTTCCAGTTCGCCGATCGCCACCGAGCCTTCCAGAATTGTCCTGCAACGGTCATAGCGACGCATGGTGAAAGTCGTGAAGAGGGTTTCGACGTCATCGATTTCCCTCGCCAGTTCGCCCAGCACCGCCGCATCCTCGATCGCCAGACCCGCGCCATAACCAACGTGCGGCGTCGTCGCGTGGACGGCATCCCCGACCAGCAGCACCCGCCCATTGTGCCAGGGCGGCGGGAGCAGGACAACCTCCAGCGGGCGGTAGTTTATGAGTGAATCCGCGTTCAACCCTTTAGCGATCGCCTTGATATGGCCGCCGAAGCGCGAGAGCCGCTCGCGAAGCAATTCCAGCCAGTCGGCTTGGTCGATCCACGGATTGCCGGGCGCGGACTCGAGCAGGTAGACATACATCAGATCCTGCGAAATCGGGTTGAACCCGGCCTTGCATCCCTCCCCCGAATAAACCCAGGTGGCGGTGACGTCGGCGGGGCGAGGAACCACTGCGCGCCAGCATCCCTGCCCGGTAAAGCGCGGCTTGGGTGCATCGGGAAAGACCAGCGCGCGCGTGGCGGAAAACAACCCATCGGCACCGACGACGAAACGAAAATCCCCGACCGCGCCGTCGCTGCCGGTGGCGCGTATGGCATCCTCCAATTCCTCGAGTACGGTGATCGAAACCCCGGTGCGCACGGCGATCCCGGCCGATTCGACGGCAGCGCGCATCACCTCATGGAGGCGCGGGCGCAGAATGCCGCCCATATTGGGTATGCCCGGGCCGAACATCGGTTCGGTCGGCCCTTCGCCGAGTACATTGCCTTGCGCATCGCAGGCCCGCACCGGGCCGACCGAGGCGAACCCCGCTTCCCTAACCGCATCGAGCAGACCCAATTTCGCGAAGGCGCGCAGCGCGCCCCCGTTCAACGTCAGTCCGGCGCCCAACGCGTTCCACGAGGGATCGATCTCGACGATTTCCGGCGTCAGGCCCGCGCCGTGCAGCGCCAGCGCGCAGGCCATCCCGCCCATGCCGCCGCCCACGATCAAAACATTCCGATTTTGCTGCATTCTCGCCCACATCCAACTGTCAGGCCGCACTGTCGGCCAGTTGGATCGAGGAGTATCAAGCGGGTGGGTTTCGGCCAGTCACCGGGATCGTATATCAGCCTTGCCCTATACTGCGCGACAATATCAGATCGGCAGGTAGGCGGGCACCGGATCGGCGCGATGGACCTCGGGAAGCTTGCGCGCAATGTCGCACAACAGCCGCGCGATCTTGCGGATCGCCAGCGTCGCCGGCCGCTGGTTGGAGCGCACCAGCACCAGCAGCAGGTCCATATTGGGATCGACGATGCTGGCTGCGGTCATGCGCCCGGCCATGACTTCCTCACGCACCGCCATGCGACTGGTGACGGTCCAGCCCATCCCCGCGCAGACCAGCGCTTTCTGGGTAGTCAGGGGATCGACCTGAGTGGAAAAGGTGAGTGGCACTTCGAGTTTGCGCGCGGTAACTTCCACCAGCATGCGCAGGGCGTTTGGCGGCTTGGCCATGATGAGCGGCAGGCCCGCGAGCGCCGCAAACGGCGCATGATCGCGGCCGGAGACGGGATCACCCGCCGGGCCAGCCAGGCACATCGGCAGGCGCACCAGCGCTTCCTCGGTACTGGTGACGGTGCCGGGCTCACGCAGGACGAAGGCGAGATCGATGCGCCCGGTGGCCACCTGCTCCGCCAATTGGCCGCCGCTCGCCTCGGTCAGGTGCAGTTCGACTTCAGGATAGAGCTCGCGCGCCTGCGCGACGAACTCGGCCGAGATCCGCAGGGATGGGAGCATGCCCACACTAACCCGGCCGACCGGAACGCCCGCCTGCCCCCTGATGTCGAGCATGATCTGCTCGGCCTCGGAGATCATCGCCTGCACCCGCGGCAGCATCGCCTCTCCGACTTCGGTCAACGCGACGCCGCGCCCGGTGCGGTAGAACAGGTTGCAGCCGCACTGCGTCTCCAGCGCATTGATATGGCGACTGATTATAGGCTGCGGCCGATTGAGCACGACCGCCGCCTTCGACAGGCTGCCCATTTCATTGACGAGCAGGAACAGCTTCCATCGTTCAAAATCCATGACCTTATGCCTCTCCGCGACCGGTCTTATCTATCCCGTCCGGGATTTATGCGATAAATTCGCGCATGGCGCAATATTTCAGTTCGAAAGAGACTTCATCATTGTCGGAACAGCCGTCGCGCACCTGACAGCACGGACATCCGCGATGGCAAAAGCCGGATCGGCGGAAACGTCCGGCATTCAGTGGTCGCGGCGGCTGGCGTAGACGAAAGGCTTCAGGCTGGCGATGCACAGGATCGAAACGGCAATCGCCGCGCCGACAAGATAGCGGCCCATCTCGTAGCTGCCGGTCTGGTCGCGGATGACACCCAGCAGAATCAGCCCGGTGCCGTTGCCCACGGCCGAGGCTGCGAATGTCATGCCATAAATCGCCCCGAACGCCTTCAGCCCAAAATAGCGCGATACCAAATAGGCATTTTGGCCTACCTCGCCTCCCAGGCCCAGACCCATCAGAAACGCACCGGGCAGCAGCAGGAACATATCATTCTGGGTATGCACGGCCATCACGCCGATTGCAGCGCAGACGAAGTAAGGCAGGATCACGCGCGGCGTGTTGAAGCGATCGACGAGGAAGCCCGAGGAGAATTCGCCCGCGACAACACCGGCGAAGGCACAGCTCATGATCGTCGTGGCCGTCCCCAGCGTCAGGCCACGCTCCAGCAACATCGGAACGACGTGCTGCATGGTGCCCAACAGCGCCATCGAACCGCACATGATCGCGAAGAACACGAGGTAGAACACCGGCTGGCGCAGCGCCTGGCCGCGCGTCACGCCGAGCAGTTCGGGCACGCGCTCCATGCCTTCGGGATTGCCCCCGGCGTCCAGACTCGCGACGCTCGAAGCATGGTCGCGCGGCGCGCGGACGAGCAGGTAGACCAGCGGGAAGCCCAGACACAGCACGATGGCCGAAAGCCCCATATAGCCGCCGCGCCAGCCGTGATCGGTGATGAGCCAGGAGGAAACCTTGGGCATGACCGTCTGCGCCGCACCGGCGCCCAGCGCCACGCACAGGCCCAGCACAAAGCCCCGATGACGGTCGAACCACATGGCGATAACCTTGGCATAGCCGACCGAACTGGTGAGCGTCGCGCCGAGCGTCAGCAGCGCTTGCAACAGCACAAAGTGCCACAGCACGCTCATTCGGCTGAGCAGGAAAAAAGCCAGCGCGAAGATCAATATGCCCGGAAGGATGACCTGCCGCACACCGAACCGGTCCATCGCCTTGCCCGCGAAGGGCACCATCGCGGCATTCAGCCACAAGGCCATGGCAAACACGAAGGCGATGCTCGTCCGGCTGGTATGCAGCGCGTCGGGAAGAACATTGAGAAAGTTGCTGTTCGTCGCCGCGATCATGGCATTGGGACCGACAATGAAGCCGATCCACACACCAAGCGCAGCCGAAATGGACGCGCGATTAAATTCGCTCTTCATCTAATACCTTTCCCACACCTCTCGGCCCAAGCCTCATATCGGGTCCATCTTGGCCCCATGCCTGCCACACAGCCGGGTAGCGAGCTAGTACATCCGATGCATATCTGAAAAATTATCGAATGCGCTAATTATTTCTTGCGAAAGTCACCCGGTCTGGTCATCTGAGGCGATAGTCCGGACGATCTACGGGCAGAATCCGATTGGCGAAGAGGGGCATTGCATGGCGATCCTGGGAATTGAAAGCGTGGTCTACGGGGTCGAGGACATGGCCCTGTGCAACCGCTTCTGGGACGACTACGGGCTGACGCGGCTGGACGGCCCCGATGACGGCAGCATCTGGGGCTTCCCCAGCGGCTCGCGCCTCATCATGCGGCCGATCGACGATCCCGCGCTGCCGCCCGCCTATTTCCCCGGCTCAGGCGTGCGCGAGACGGTTCTGGGCGTGGACACGGCCGAGAACCTCGAAATCCTCGTCCGCCGCCTGGAGGTGGACCGCGAGATACGCCGCGATGCCGACGGCACCGCCCACTTCATCGACCCCGACAGCAATCCCATGGCCCTGCGCGTCTGGAACAAGCGGCCCGTGCTGTGCCGCCCCGACCCGGTCAATGCGCCCGACTTCATCCAGCGCCTCAACCAGCATCGCAAGTGGCGCACGCGAGCGCGGCCCAAGACGATCAACCACATCGTCTATTTTTCCGACGACTATGTGGCCACTTATGAATTCTACCGCGATCGCCTGGGCTTCCGCATGGCGGACCACAGCAAGGCGAACGGCATCTTCGCCCGCGCCGACGGCACGCATGAGCATCACACGATCTTCTGGCTGACCACCCAGCACAAGGGCACAAAGGGCAAGCGCGGCTATGCCCACATCGCCTTCGGGCTGGAGGACATCGACGAAGTAATGGTCGGCGCCAACTACATGCAGGACAAGGGATGGTCACACGAACGCCCGTTCGCCGCTGCGCTCAACCGGCACCGGATTTCCTCGGCAATGTACTACTACTTCCCATGCCCGGCCGGGGGCGATGCGGAATATCATGCCGATACCGACTATCTGGATGACGGCTGGATTCCGCGCGTCTGGGAAATGGCGTTCGGCGGTGCGCTGTGGCAGACGGACTCGCCCGGCTTCTTCGGCCAGCGCGGCATCACCTGGGACGTCAAGATGGACCCCGACGAAGCCTCGCTTGAGGAATACCGCAATTTCGGCAAGACGCCCTCAGGCGATGCCGGCAGTATTTACTGACCGGCATGGACAATGATTTCGCCGCCTTCGTCACCGAATTCCAACGCCGCCTGGACGCCGCGGAGAGTCTTGCCGACATGCTGGCGCCCGGCGCGCGGCTGGCCTCTTCCGGCGATGTGCTGGAAGGGATCGAGGCGATCGACGCCTGGGTGATCGGCCGCCGTCCCGATCAAGTCGTGCGCCACGTCTGGAACAACCTGCGCGTCGTCATGGCCGGGGACAGGACGAGCGCGACCTTGCGCTACATCGCGACCGCCTGGCACGGCGACGATAGGGGCACTGCGCGCACGATGACGCTGGGCGACGTCGTCGACAGGCTGGTGCCGGGCATCGATCGCCAATGGCTGCTGGCCGAAAGCAGCTTTGCGCGAATATTCAAACAGACCATCGTTCAGGAGAGTTGAATGTCGTCTCAGGGTTTCACAGGCGCCGTTCTGCGCCAGGGCCATGTCGATTACGAGAAAGCCCGCCATGCCACCGTCTGGCGCGAGAACACGCCGCTGCGCTTCCCCTCGGCGATCGTGAAAGCCGAATGCGTCGAGGACGTGATCGCCGCCGTCAAGCTGGCCGAGACGGAAGACCTGCCGATCGGCGTGCGCTCAGGCGGCCACAGCTGGACATCCCCGCACTTGCGCGACAAATCGGTGCTGATCGACCTCGATGCCATGCGCGAAATCGAGATCGACCCCGAAAGCCGCACCGCCTGGGTTCACCCCTCGGTCAAGGGACGTCACCTCAACGACGCGCTCGGCAAATATGGGTTGATGGCGCCGACAGGCCATCATGACACCGTGGCCTGCGGCGGGTTCCTGATGTGCGGCGGCTTCGGCTGGAACTTTCGCCACTGGGGCAATGGCTGTCGTAATGTCGTCGAGATCGAACTGGTCAATGCGCAAGGCGAACTGCTGATCGCCAACGAGCACCAAAATCAGGATTATTTCTGGGCGGCGCGGGGCGGCGGCGCGGGCTTTTTCGGCGTCGTGACGCGCTTTCGGGTCAAGGCCTATCCCCGCCCCAAGTGCCTGCGGGCCAATGGCTATATCTTCCACGAAGACGCGATGGAAGAGGCGCTACGCTGGGCCTACGAGGTCCGGGAGAAGCTGCCGACCAACTGCGAATTCGTCGGATCCTGGACCAGCTGGGATCCCGAGACGGGAGACTGGGCGCCGCTGCGCTTCGCGCTCAGCGGCCTGATGTTCGCGGACAATGAGGAAGAGGCCGACGCCATCGCCGGGCTGTTCGATACCTGCCCGGTCAAGGACAAGGCCGTCATGCGCCGCCGCAATGAGCCGACAACGCTGGAGGAGCGCTATGCCGCCGCGACGATGGCTGATCCGCCGGGCTTCCGCTTCGCCGCAGACAATGTCTATACCGACAAGGGGGCGGACGAGATCGTGCCGCTGATCCGGGCTATGGTCGAAACCATGCCGACCCCTCGCACTCACATCTTCTGGCAATATAACGGTCCGCGCCCGGACTTCAGCGGCATGGCGCTGTCGGGCTGGGGCGACACGTTCTTCGCCGCCTATCCCCTCTGGCAAGACCCCGCGCAGGACGCGCGCATGCAGAAGTGGGTGGTGGACACGATGCACATGCTCGATCCGATCGCCAATGGCGAAGGCCAGATGAACGACGAGAATATGGAGGCCCATCCCCAGAACTATCTGACGGCAGAAGTCGCGGCGAAACTGGAAGAACTGCGCGCCAGGCACGACCCCAAGGGGCGCTTCCTGTCGTTCCTGACAACGACGGGCACGCGCTGACGGCTCTGGACAGGATAGCGACGGCAGGACCAAAATGCCCATCTCCAGAAGCGGGTTACGGAGAACGGCAGGCGTGGGCGGCATCTACTCTCGGCGAGACATTCCTGTGCGGCCCACAAATCACGCAAAGCCACGGGACGGTGATGTTGCGCGCAATCTATCCAAACTGGTATCGCGCCCACACCGCCCACATTCACTTCAGGTCGACACCGCCTGATTCCAACCACCCGATCACCGCGCTGATTCCCTCGACCGCAAACCTGAAACGACCGAAGGCGCAAAAACCGGTTCTCTCGCCGCGCAAGTGACGAACTTGGGGCATCGTGCGAAAAAGCGGGAGCGCGCCACTTGAGTCACGTTCAACGCAGCACGCTCCAGAAACAAGACAGGCAGGCCATGTGGTCCGCCTCAATCCAACGGCAGCAGCGCCGCGTTGAAGGCCTCGGGCTGTTCCCAAAAGGTCGCATGCCCCGCTTCGCCTATCACGCTCAGCCTTGCATTTGGGAATATATCCAGCAGAGGCCGGGCCAGCGACGGCGGAGAATAAAGGTCCGCATCGCCGAAGATGAGGTGCGTGGGCACCTCGATCCTGCGTAAGTCCGCATAAGTGGGGCCGGGTGTCGCGGCCGCCGCTGCTTTAGCCTGAATTGCGGGTTCCGCCTTGTCTACCTTGGCGCTGAGCGCGGATTCCTCTATCTGCAACCAACGCTTGACCCCTTCGGGATTACCCACCCGATAGCTGGGCGACAATTCGCGGAACGCGGCGGGCAACTGCTGGAACTGCGGCGGCATCAACGCCTTGCTCCGCGCGACGTGTACCGGTTCGCTCAAGCCCAGAAGGCTGCCTGCCAGCGTCAACGACAACAGCCTCTCCTGATGGCCTTGCGCATAACGAATCGCTGCGAAGGCCCCGGCAGCGGCCCCCACCAGATGAAAACGCGACAGCTTCAGGGCATCGGCGAAGAGCACGAGATCGTCACCCGGCGACGCCTCTTTCACCTTGGGGTCAACCTGCGATCCAAAAGCGCCGCGCCGCGAAAAGGCCAGCACACGATGGCCCGCCTTTGCCAATGCCGGTTGCTGGTAGACCCACGACTGCGCGCTACCGGTCATCGGGTGCATCAGCACTACCGGCGTCCCGCTTCCTCCCGTGTCCCAATACCACAGACGACCGCCGGGAACCGCGAAATAGCCTTTGGCGGCCGGAGCCTGAGGCGGCGGCGGCCCGATCAGCGATGGATCCCGGCCGGCGAGGAAGCGCTCACGCGGCCGGGCTGCCTTGCCCGCCGCCGTCAGGGCAGGGGCTACCCCGCCGGCAGCGACGAAACCAGCAAGCGCAAGCGCCGCGCGGCGGGTCGATCGGAAGGTTTCGGTCATTTCACAAACTTCTCCTGCAACATGGTCAGAATATGACTTCCGCGCCGATCTGGAAGATGCGGCCGATAAGGTCGTAATTCAGCGCCCGGCGCCCGATCGTCATTGCGATGATAGCGTATTGAGGCGGCGGGACATGGAACATGGTGTTGACCACTCCAAATAACTGGAAATTCTGGAAATTGTCGTCGATCTCCTGCCGGACGAGAGGGTGCCGGACGAGAGGGTGCCGGAGATGCGTCGGGCGAAGCGGTTCTGGCTGATGCTGCTTGTGCTGACGGCACCATGGTCATCGTCGCCCCTCTCAACGGCCAGACCGGGAATTATACGGATGTTTGCCCGTTCGCAGGACGCGGCGCCACTGTTGCCCGCGCCATATCAGCTAAACGCTTGCACGCGGGAACACCCGAGCCACCGCGCACGAAACGATCCGGGGCCGCGCCATGCGGCCGCCCCGGATTGCTACATTCGCAACAGAGGATGCGCGGTTCCGCCTGAGCGGTCAGGCCTGTGCAAAAACCCGTTCAATCTGCTCCGAAAATATCCGGGAAGATGACTATCGACTTCCCGATGGAATGGGAAAAGCATAAAGCGACCCTCGGCTTCGCTTGAACTACATATCTTATCCGGCGGGGCGACGTCACGGAGGATGCCATCTTTGTCTTTGCCCTCTGCCCATGGGGATCGGTGCCCGCCATGCAGACCGGGCGAAGTCTCAAGGTTTCATCCTGACATTATATCCTGACACGATGAGGTCTGGAGAAGTGGCGCCGGAGACTCTTCCTTTAAAAGCAGCCCAAGCGCACCCTAACAGAAACATTTTTCGCCTCAAATCGTGCCTTGCATATCCCAAAACCCCGCAGAACCGCGCGGTTCTTCATGCTTTTGCTTTATCGGGAAAACATCGTCCGGCCCATGCCGGACTCTGTGGTGCGCGACGCAGTCCGGAGCGGGTGCCGCTCTGCTCTCCATTTATAAGGAAAGGAGAATTGACTGGGTGTCGCGCCTAATTCCCAGCTTAACAAGGAATTTTCAGGGAAAATTCGCAAAACTTGGTCTCTTTGTACATAATCCCAACCGAAAATACCGATAAATTTATCCGAATCACGCCAAAATTCCCTAAGGCGTGTGGACATTTAGCGCATAGCGATCTTCAGGGCCGCAAGGTTGATCATGGCGCGGTAGCTCTGATCAGTTTTCTCGTATCGGGTAGCGATGCGCCGGAATGTTTTGAGGCTACAGAAG
>JBFWKI010000036.1:0-35461 GCA_050252755.1 Sphingobium sp. | reverse complement strand
CATGGGCCTTTTCGGGGCCAATGTTTTACCGGTGCGGAGACGTGGGTGAGTGGCTGAAACCAGCGGTTTGCTAAACCGTCGTAGCCTGAATGGGCTACCGAGGGTTCGAATCCCTCCGTCTCCGCCAACCCTTTCTCGTTCCCCCTTGAAATCTCGTCTTTATATAAGGCAGGCAGGCTGCTCGACAGCGCCGCGACAGGCATCTCATCCTGAACGATCATCTGGGCGAGGGATATAAGCGAAGGGACGCGGCCTTGCAAAATCAGGCAGCAGCAAACTCCGGCAACTGAAAATAGACCAGAAAAACCCGGCCTCCACGCAATGCGGAAGCCGGGCAGAAGAAAGGGTTCAAAGGAACCCTCGGGTCGCGGGGAGAGTGATAATCGATATCATCGGCCCTTGCCATCCCCCGAAAAGGGTATGCGCGCCTTTTTCCGCTCGATAAGGCAGAATAAAGGCGGGGTAGCGGTTTTCACGAATCCCATGCAATATGGATATGCCGCCCACCCGACGCCCGGCCTGATATCATCCCCCGCAGCCGCCGCGTTTACAGCATGACGTCGGCCTGTTACTCTTTCTGCGGTTTCCAGACCCGAAGATGGAGTATCGGCGCGGCTCGTGCAGGTGAACAGACCTCCTCGCGGCCTCCACGGCCCCGCACCCCTCCATGGCCCGGCATGGGTATCGGCGGCGTGGATGTCGCTGATGGTGGTGCTGGCCTTCGCACTGATGCCCACGGGCGCACCCCGCACGCAGGCGGCGGGATCGGCCTTCGATCCATCGACCCAGACCGTCGCGCTCAAACATCGTCCCCATCGCCATCAAAGAACCCGGCATCCCGGCGCCAGTCCCGCCAACAAGCCGCTTTTCTCCGCGGTCGGCCCGCAGCAGGCCGGGGCGGGAATCGCCCTGTTTGCGGCGGCGCGGTCCTTCCTCATGCTTGCGGCCCATGGCCCTCGCCCGCCCGTCCCTCGCTCCGCCGCCCGGCTTTGGGGCCGGGGCATCGGCGTCCTCCACGCCCGCGCGCCGCCCGCACCCTGACATCGGACGCTGGCGCTGCCACCCGGACAGGCCCCTTCCCCCGCAGCCAAGGGAGCGCGGGAAAACCGCAGTAGCGGATTTGACATAATCGGATGAGAAACGAGGACCATACCGCCCCTGCCCCCGGTATGCCCGCATGTTGGAACGTGGATGGAACATCACTACCCCCTGATCGGTACTATCGTGGGAGGCCTCGTCGTCGCCTTCCTGATGGGCGCGCTGGCCCATCGCCTGAAAGTTTCCCCCATCGCCGGTTATCTGCTGGCGGGGGTCATGGTCGGCCCGTTCACGCCGGGCTATGTCGCGGATGCCGGCCTCGCCAATGAACTGGCGGAAATCGGCGTTATCCTGCTGATGTTCGGCGTCGGCCTGCATTTTTCGCTGAAGGATCTGCTCTCCGTCCGAAAAATCGCGGTGCCGGGGGCCATCGTCCAGATCGCGGCGGCGACGTTGCTCGGCATGGCGCTGGCATGGCTGATGGGCTGGGGGCTGGTGTCGGGATTCGTCTTTGGGCTGGCCCTGTCGGTGGCGAGCACCGTGGTGCTGCTGCGCGCCTTGCAAAGCCGCGATCTCGTGCAGACGGAGCGCGGGCGCATCGCGGTCGGCTGGCTGATCGTCGAGGATCTCGTGATGGTGCTGGCGCTGGTGCTGCTGCCGGTGATGGCGCGCATCGTCCATGGGGCGGGCGGGCCATCCAGCCTGATCCTGCCCATCGGCGGCACCTTCCTGAAGGTCGCGGCGTTCATCGGCCTGATGCTGATCGTCGGGCGGCGCGTCATTCCCGCCGCGCTGCACTGGGTCGCCCATACCGGATCGCGGGAACTGTTCCGCCTTGCCGTGCTGGCGATCGCGCTGGGCGTCGCCTTCGGCGCAGCGCTGCTGTTCGATGTATCCTTCGCGCTCGGCGCCTTTTTCGCGGGCATGATATTGGGCGAAACCCCGCTGAGCCGCCGCGCCACGGAAGAGACGCTGCCGCTGCGCGACGCCTTTGCCGTCCTGTTCTTCGTTTCGGTGGGGATGCTGTTCGATCCCCGCGTCGTCGTCGAACAACCGCTGTCCCTCGCCGCCACTATCGCCATCATCGTGATCGGCAAGTCGGTGGCGGCCTATCTGATCGTCCGCGCCTTCGGCTATTCCAGCATCAAGGCGCTGACCATCGCCGCCAGCCTTGCCCAGATCGGGGAATTTTCCTTCATTCTGGCCGTGTTGGGCACCCAGTTGGGCATGTTGCCACCGCAAGCGCGCGATCTGATTCTGGCGGGCGCGATCATCTCCATCTTCCTCAACCCCTTTGTCTTTTCGATCATTCTGTCGCGGGAAAAAGCGAGCGACAGGGCCGCCGAGGCGAGCGAGGAACAGGCGAAGAAGCCCCCGCCGCCCGGACCGCGCGCGCCCTCCGGCCACATCATCCTTGCGGGATATGGCCGGATCGGCAGGCTGATCGCGAAAGAGTTGAAGCAGAGCGGGCGGCCCTTCATCGTGATCGAGGATCAGCCCGACATCGCCCAGCGGGCCGAGGCCGACGGCATGATCGTGCTCGCCGCCAATGCGCTGGAACAAAGCACGCTGGAAAAGGCGGGAATCGCGCGGGCCAGCAAGTTGCTGCTGGCCGTTCCCGAAGGCTTTGAGGGCGGCGCGATATTCGAGCGCGCCCGGTCCCTCAACCCCGGCATCCGCGTCATCGCCCGCGCCAACAGCCATGCGGAGGCGGAGCATCTCCAGCGCCTCGGCGTGACCGACGTGATTCTGGCCGACCGGGAAGTCGCCACGCGGATGCTCGGCCTATGCGGGCAGATCAGGCAGGGCTGATCGGGGCCGCCGGAAAGGCGCGGAGGGACGCGCGCCGGCCCCCGCCCGCCTCTCATTTACACCGCAGGAAGGGAGAAGCGCGCACCAGCGCCGCCTGAAAGGGCGCCAGGCTCTTGCCCGGCGCGAGATCGGCCTCCAGCGTGACGACCCCCCGTTTCTCGTCCGCATTCACCGTCATCAGCACCGGGCCATAATCCCCGTCATTGATCGGAAACGGAAAGAACCACTGGCCGATGCCGTCATAACTCTGGCCCATATAGGTCAGGGCATGTTCGAACCGGGCGGGTTTCACCGTCTGGCCATTGGCATGGAAGGTCAAACCGGCATCCCCGATGGCAATGCGCGGTTCCTTGCCGCAATCGCCGCCCGGCGCATAGCTGCCATAGTCGGCGTCCAGCCCTTGGCCTTTCAGGCTGGTGAGGGTCAGGGCTTGCGCTGCCCCCGCGCCGATCGTCCCCGCGCAGGCCGCCATAGCGACCATTGCCGCCATCGCCGCCCCTGTGGAAGAATATCTCCTGCTCATTGCCATATCCCTTTTCCGCTGCGGCATCCTGCCCCGCGCCCGCTGGACATGGCAGGCCGCGAGACAGGCTGAAACCAGCCCTATTATCCCTAAAACAATTTATCTCACCAAAAAAGTTGATTGTTATTATCATTAGCAATTATGTCCGCGACAACTGAGTATAGGGAGTCGCCATGCATGTACCGGCCCATCACAGCGCCCAATGCCCCTGCCTCAGGATGTCTTTCCTGTTGTGGGCGGTGCGCGGCTGGGCTAACGCATCGCGCAAGTCGCTGACCGGCGCAGTTTTCGCCATACCGATCGGGAAATCAAGGGGCGCGGCAAGAATGGCATTTGCTCCCCTATCCCTTGTGAATGAAGGAATTTAGACGATGAGCAACAGTCTGGCCGCTGCCACCCAGACCCTCAACCCGACCTCGGCCCTGTCGGTCGAGGAAGTGCTTTCGGTTCATCACTGGAACGAACATCTGTTCAGTTTCAAGATCACCCGCCCCGCATCGCTGCGGTTCCGCTCCGGCGAATTCGTGATGATCGGCCTTCAGGGCGATAATGATCGCCCGTTGCTGCGCGCCTATTCCATCGCCTGCCCGGCCTATGCCGAGGAACTGGAATTCCTGTCGATCAAGGTGCAGGATGGCCCGCTGACCTCTCGCCTGCAAAAAATCCAGCCGGGCGACCATATCTATCTGGGCAAGAAGCCGGTCGGCACGCTGGTCGCCGACGCGCTGCTGCCGGGCAAACGGCTGTTCATGCTGTCGACCGGCACCGGTCTGGCCCCGTTCCTCAGCATCGTGCGCGACCCGGAAATCTATGACCGGTTCGATCAGGTGATTCTGGTGCATGGCGTCCGCCACATCAGCGAGCTGGCCTATCGCGAGCTGCTGGAAAATAATCTGGCGGGCGATCCGCTGGTCGAGGATGAGGCGCGCGAGCGGTTCCACTATATCCCGACCGTGACCCGCGAAGAATTTCACACCATGGGCCGCATCAATGTGCTGATCGACAATGGCACGATGTTCCGGCATCCGCTGGGCGGGGCCGATAATTTCGACCCGGAAACCGACCGCATCATGATGTGCGGCAGCATGGCGATGATCAAGGATCTGGAAGAAAAATTCCTCGGCATGGGCTTTATCGAAGGATCGAACGCCTCCCCCGGCCAGTTCGTCATCGAACGCGCATTCGTGGACTGAGGCGGGCATAGACTGAGGCGGGGCGTCGGCTGAGGCCGAGTTCGCTTTTCCATGCAAAAAGGGGCAGCGCCGCCATCGGCCGCTGCCCCTTTTTTGCGGCATTGACGGGGAGATTGGAGGGAGACGATCGGAGGCAAGGCGAGCGGCGTGCGTAGCTGGCGGGCGGGGCAAGGCGATCGGGCGCATGACCTGTGAAGCCATCTGCGCCGGGCCAGTTCCTCCCAGCATCACGCCATCGCAGGCAGGTGGCCGCTACGCTGGCAGGGGAGTGACCGGCAGGGGGCCGACTGGCCAAGGCGACGACCAAAGGCGGCGGCCAACAGAGGCCCTAACCGCCCGCCTTTCCGCCCAGCGAAACCCGGCCCGCTCATCGCCTCGCCCAACCCGCACCCGGCCAGCATCCGACCCGCGCCCTATCGTATCTGCCGCTTCTCCAGCTTGCGCGCCAGCGTGCGCCGGTGCATCCCCAGCCGCCGCGCGGCCTCGGATATGTTGAAGTCGCTCTCCACCAATGTCTGATGGATATATTCCCATTCCAGCGTCTTGATGGAGGTCTTGCGCCCTTCGACCGGCACGGCGATATCGCCGTCGCGCTTGCCGAATGCCTCTTCTATATCGTCGGTGTTGGAGGGCTTGGCGAGATAATGGGCCGCACCCAGCTTGATCGCCTCCACCGCCGTCGCGATGCTGGCAAAGCCGGTCAGCACGACAATGCGGGTATCGGCATTTTTTTCATGTAGCATCTGCACGCAGGAAAGCCCGGACGCGCCGCCCAGCTTCAAATCCACCACGGCATAGGCAAAGCTATGATCCTGCAACACCATCTCTACATCGCGGGGCGACGAAGCGGTCGCCACATCATAGCCCCGCCGCTCGAACGATCGTTTCAGGGTGCGGGCCAGCGCCACATCATCCTCGACGATCAGCAGCGACGGGCCACCATCGCCCGCGCCGGACGCAGCCCCCGATATCGCGATGCTCATGCCTGTCCTCCCTTGTCATAGGCCAGCGATGCGAGCGGGATGGTCAGCCGCACGCTCGCCCCGCCGTCGGGCAGGTTGGCGACATCCGCCCTGCCCCCCAGCTTGCGCATCACATTGACCACCAGAAACAGTCCCAGCCCGCCCCCGGCCCGGCCCTTGGTCGATGCATAGGGGCGTCCGAACCCCTGCAACATCTCCGGCGTGAAGCCGGGGCCATGGTCGCGTATGTCCAGCACCAGCGATTGCCCGACGCGGGAGGCCGACATCAGCACGCGGGCGGGCGAAACCTCCACCGCATTATCGATGACATTGCCGATCACCTGTTTGAGCGCGGGGTCGGACACGATCGGCATGTCCTCCCCGAAGAGATTTTCAAAGCGCAGTTCGCCCGGTATCCGCCGCCGCCATTCCTCCGCGATCTGATCGAGAAAGTCGCACATCGTCGTGACGGTCGGCCTTTCCCCGCGTATCTCGCCCGCCGACATCAATATGCCGCTGACGATGGTTTTGCAGCGCTGCAATTCCGTTTGTATGTCGCGCACATCCTCGGCCAGATCGGGGTTTTCGGCGATTTCGGGCATATGCACCCAATCGCCCAGAATGACCGAGAGCGAGGAAAGCGGCGTCCCCAGTTCATGGGCCGCGCCCGACGCCAGCAGGCCCATGCGCACGATATGGTCCTCCTCCGCCGCCTGTTGCCGCAGGGCGGCGAGCGCGGCATCGCTCTCGCGCCGGTTGCGATCCAGCCGCACCACGAAGAACATCAGCAAGATCGCCATCAGGAAAAAGCAGATGAGGCTGCCCGGCAGATAGAGATATTGCATATCCCCCTGATAATGCGGCGGCAGGGCAAGCGGCTGATAGCGAAAGGTCAGGAACAGCATGAACAGCCCGGCGACCGCCGCCACCAGCCAGCTCCAGCGCGGGTCGAGCAGAACCGCGCCGATCACGATCTGCAACAGGAACAGGAAGGCGAAGGGATTGCGCGCGCCGCCGCTATGGTAAAGCTGCCAGGCGAGCGCGGCGACATCCAGCAGGACGACCGCGAACATCTCTACATTGGTGAAGCTGCGGCGGCGGCGCATCACCCCATGGCTGGCGACATTGACCAGCACCAGCAGCAGCGGCACCGTCATCAGATTGGCCAGCGGCAAGTCGATCCGCAGCCACCATTGCACCACCGCGATGGTCACTATCTGCCCCGCGACCGCGATCCAGCGCAACTGCATCAACAGCGCCATGTTGCGGCGGCTCGCCGCGATGCGCTGGCCTGCCTTGGCGGGGGTCATGCCGCTGCGCCCCGTCGCCAGAGCCACCCCGCCAGCCCCGCCGACAGGGCCGCCATGGCGAACCATGTCAGCGCATAGGAAAGATGGCTGTTGGGAAAGCGGATCACCGTCAGCCCGGCGACGGGATCGCCCGGCGCTGTGGGCGTCTGCGTCTGCGCATCGACGAAGAAAGGCGCGACATGGGCCAGCCCCCGCGCCTGCGCCAGCGCCGCCACGTCTCTGGAATACCAGGCGTCACGGGCCGGATCGTTGCTGCGCAGAAAGCCACCCTTGGGTTCGCTCAGGCGCAGCAGGCCGATGATCTCCACCGGGCCGGAGGGCGTTTGCGCCCGCGCCGCGTCCAGCTTGCTGCCGACCGGCACATAACCGCGATTGACATAAATCAGGCGGCCATCCGCTGTCCTGAGCGGCGTCATCACCCAATAGCCCGCCCCCTGCACCGTCACCGCCCGCACCAGCGCGGTGCCGGACGCGAGATATTCGCCCGCCATGCGCACGCGCAGATATTCGCGATCCGGCAGGGAGGACGCCCGCGCCGCCGCCTCATCCGGCAAGGCGACCGGCGGCGCATCGACGCGGCTTTCCACGCGGGCGATCAGCGCCTCCTTCCACGCGAGGCGCTCGACCTGCCAGACGCCCAGCGCCGTGAACAGCGCGGCGGCCACCAGCAGAAGCAGGACCGGCGCCGCCAGACGAGATGTTCCGGCCTGCCCTGCGTCCTCCTTCATCGTCATGCTGTCCTGTTCAAGGCATCGCGCGGAAAAATGGGAACCGGTTTCCCGCAACAAAGGATGCGATATCCAAAATCCAATGCATGTAGCCTGCGTCGGATTCGACGCAGCCTGCGCTACGGCAATTGGCTCATATCATGAACCGGCATCATGTTGGTATGCAGATGATACATCACCCACATCGAACCGGCGAGCACGATCACCACGAGCAGAACCGTGAAGAGCAGCGCCATCAGGTTCCAGCCCCCTTCGGATCGCCCGTTCATATGGAGGAAAAAGACCATATGGACGAGCACCTGCGCCACGGCAAAGCCCATGATGACGATCGCGGTGACGACATTGTTCGCGATCACGCCGTTCATCACCAGCCAGAACGGAATGGCGGTCAGGAGTACCGACAGGAAGAAACCGATCAGATAATCCTTCATCGAACCATGGGCCGCGCCCGCGTCGTGATGGCCGTCATGGCCATGCTGTTCCTGTGCAGCGCTCATCGCAGCATTCCCATCAGATAGACAAAGGTAAAGACGCCGATCCAGATCACGTCGAGGAAGTGCCAGAACAGGCTCAGGCACATCAGGCGGCGGCGATTGGCGGGGATCAGCCCCTTTTTCGCGACCTGCACCATCAGCGTGATCAGCCAGATAATGCCGAAGGTGACGTGCAGGCCGTGGGTGCCGACCAGCGTGAAGAAGGAGGAAAGGAACGCGCTGCGCTGCGGCGTCGCGCCCACATGGATGAGGTGCGCGAACTCGTACAGCTCGATGCAGAGGAACGCCGCGCCGAACAGGCCGGTAATGGCCAGCCATATCTGCGTCGAGGCGACCTTGCCCTTCGCCATTTCCAGCATCGCAAAACCATAGGTGATCGACGAGAACAGCAGCATCGCGGTGTTGAGCGCGATCAGCTTCAGGTCGAACAGATCCTTGGGCGACGGCCCCGCGGCATAATTGCCGCCCAGCACGCCATAGGTCGCGAACAGCATCGCGAAGATGAGGCAATCGCTCATCAGGTAGATCCAGAAGCCCAGCATGGTGCTGCCGCCTTCCGGATGGTCATGTTCATTCAGATCGAAATAGCGGGCCTTCAGGTCGCCCGCGCCGCCGCCCGTGCCGCCGCCCACGCCCATGCCATCGGCCGTAATAGTCTGACTCATGGTTCAGGCTCCCTGCGCGGCCAGGCGGATGCGTTCGGCTTCGACAGCCGCCACGGTTTCCGCCGGGATATGAAAATCGCGCTTATAGTTGAAGGTGTGGACGATCGCGGTGCCAATCAGGCCCACGAAGCTTGCCACCGCCAGCCACCAGATATGCCACACCAGCGCAAAGCCGCCGACCGTGGCGATACCGGCGAGGATGATGCCCGCGCCCGTATTGCTCGGCATGTGGATCGGCCGGAAGCCTTCGGCAGGCAGCGTCACGCCCTTGCGCTTCATCTCGTCCCACGCATCGAGGCCATGCACGACCGGCGCGAAAGCGAAATTATAGTCGGGCGGCGGCGAGGTGGTCGCCCATTCCAGCGTGCGACCGTTCCACGGATCGCCGCCCACGCGCAGCCGCTCTCGGTCGCGGATGCTGACCGCGAACTGCACGATCATCGCAAGGATGCCCGCACCGATCAGGAACGCGCCGAACGCCGCGATGCCGAACAGGATTTGCAGGCTGGGGTCATCGAACACGCGCATCCGGCGGGTCACGCCCATCAGGCCGAGGATGTAGAGCGGCATGAAGGCGAACCAGAAGCCGACCACCCAGCACCAGAAGCTGACCTTGCCCCAAAAGACGTCGAGCCGGAAGCCGAAGGCCTTGGGCCACCAGAAGTTGATTGCCGCGAACACGCCGAACACCACGCCGCCGATGATGACATTATGGAAATGCGCGATCAGGAACAGCGAGTTGTGCAGCACGAAGTCGGCGGGCGGAACCGCCAGCATCACGCCGGTCATGCCGCCGACCACGAAGGTCAGCATGAACGCGATTGTCCACATCATCGGCAGCTCAAAGCGGATGCGCCCCTTATACATGGTGAACAGCCAGTTGAACAGCTTGGCCCCGGTCGGGATGGAAATGATCATCGTCGTGATGCCGAAGAAGCTGTTGACGCTGGCGCCTGCCCCCATGGTGAAGAAATGGTGCAGCCACACGAGGTAGGACAGGATCATGATCGCCGCCGTCGCATAGACCATCGACGTATAACCGAACAGCCGCTTGCCGGAGAAAGTGGAGGTGACTTCGGAAAAGACGCCGAAGAGCGGCAGGATGAGGATATAGACTTCGGGATGGCCCCATATCCAGATGAGGTTGACATACATCATCGGGCTGCCGCCGAAATCATTGGTGAAGAAATTGGTGCCGACATAGCGGTCCAGCGACAGCAGCGCGAGCACGGCGGTCAAAACCGGAAAGGACGCCACGATCAGGATGTTGGTGCACAGCGATGTCCAGGTGAATACCGGCATCTTCATCCAGCCCATGCCCTGCGCGCGCATCTTCACGATGGTCACGACCAGGTTGATACCGGACAGGGTCGTCCCCACCCCGGCGATCTGCAACGACCAGATATAATAATCGACGCCGACATTCGGGCTGTAGGCGATGCCCGACAGCGGCGGATAGGCGAGCCATCCGGTCTGCGCAAATTCCCCGATGAACAGCGACGCCATGACGAGAACCGCGCCCGCGGTCGTCATCCAGAAGCTGAAATTGTTGAGGAACGGGAAGCTGACGTCGCGCGCGCCGATCTGCAACGGCACGATATAGTTCATCAGCCCGGTGACGAACGGCATCGCCGCGAAGAAGATCATGATGACCCCGTGCGCGGTGAAAATCTGGTCATAATGATGGGAGTTCAGATAGCCTTCCGACCCGCCGAACGCCATCACCTGCTGAATGCGCATCATGACCGCATCGGCAAAACCGCGCACGAACATGACAAGGCCGAGGATCATATACATGATCCCGATCTTCTTATGGTCCACGGTCGTGAACCATTCCTTCCAGAGATAGCCCCAGAGGCGGAAATAGCTGAGCGCGCCGAGCAGGGCGATGCCGCCCAGCGCCACCACGGCGAAGGTGGCCCAGATGATCGGGTCGCCCGGAATGGCGTCAGGCCCCAGCTTGCCGAGCAGGAAGGACCAATGTTGCGGTTCGGAAGTCATATAGGGTTCCAGATCGTCAGGAAGCGGGGTTGGCCGGGTCGGCCATGGAAATGGTGGCGGAAGGCGGAACGGCGGTGGACGAAATGACCGAAGGCTTCTTCGTCACCAGCAGTTCCGCCTCATCCTCGCGATCGACAGACGAGAGTTTCGCCTGTTGCGCGCGCAGGCTTTCCAGCAGCGCCGGGTCGGAACAGAGCGCCTTCACATAGGAAATGCTCAGCGCCTTGTCGCTGCGGTCCTTCGCGGTATAGCTGGCCGCGCGGCCCTGCTTGTCATAGGTCAGCATCGCGACATTGTGGATGCCCGCCATGCCAAGGCCGCCGCGCTTGTCGATCATCGCCATTTCACTGACGCACATCTTGCCCGGCTGCACGCACATATTGACGACGGCATCGAACAGGTCGTCGGCCACGGTCGCATAATGGCGGACCGGTTCCTTCTCGCTCGGCTGTTCCAGCTTCAGATAGGCCGCGCGATCCAGCGCGCCATCCTTGCCCGCCTTCACGTTATCGACCCATTTGTCGAAATCCCCCGGCGTCACGCCCTGAAAGGCAAAGCGCATGTTGGAAAAGCCGGGGCCGCTGTAATTGGCGGAGAAACCGACCGACTTGTGCACTTCGTTCATCACCGCATGCAGCTTCGTCTCCATCCCCGCCATCGCGTAGATCTGCCCGGCCATGGCAGGCACGTAAAAGCTGTTCATCATGCTGGTGGAGGTCAGGCGGAAATTGAGTGGGCGATCGGTCGGCACCACCAGTTCATTGACGGTCGCGATGCCCTGTTCGGGGTAGATGAACAGCCATTTCCAGTTCATGCCGACGACATTCACCTCCAGCGGCTTATGCTCCGCCGTCACCGGCTGCCCCTTGGAAATGCGGGAGATCGGCCGATAGGGATCGAGCAGATGCGTGCCGATCCACGTCACCGACCCCAGGCAGATGATGATAAGCAGCGGCGCGGCCCAGACCACCAGTTCGATCTTCGTGCTATGGTCCCAATCCGGCTCATATTCGGCCTTGGTGTTCGAATGGCGATATTTCCAGGCGAAGAACACCGTCAGCAGCATCACGGGGATGATGATGATGAGCATCAGCCCGGTGGCCACCAGCATGAGATTGGCCTCCTGCCGCGCGATGTCCCCGGCCGGGTCCAGCACAATGGCGTTGCAGGCGCCGAGCGGAAGAATCGCCGCTGCCGCCAGAAGCCGTGAAAAAGCGCGTATTTTCGCGCCATGACGAGAACGAAGTGAAAGCATGATGGCCGCCTTTCCCTTTGTTGCAAGTGCGAACATAGGACATTTTGTCCAACAATTTTGGCGCAGAGATCCGCAGTCCCGCCTTTCTCCTTGTTCGGCCCGGATCAATTGCGGTATCGTGACGTTACAAAGGAGAGGTGCGGCGCAGTCTATGCCCGCGACACCATAATGGAAAGAGGCTGAAATCATGACGACAGCGGCAGCCAGCCAACCTTTCGGCGAAGAGGAACTGCGCGAACAGAAAATACATCATGGCATCGACCCCGCCGATATCGCGATCGGCGTCGTCATCGGGCGCACTTCGGAATTTTTCGACTTTTTCGTCTATGCCATCGCCTCCGTACTGGTTTTCCCCCGCTTCATCTTTCCCTATGTCGATCCGCTGACCGGCACCCTCTATTCCTTCGCGCTGTTTGCGCTCGCCTTCATCGCCCGGCCGCTGGGCACCTTCCTGTTCATGACGCTCGATCGCCATTATGGGCGCAGCGCGAAGCTGATGGCCGCGCTGTTCCTGCTCGGCAGTTCGACGGCGGCCATCGCCTTCCTGCCCGGCTATGACAGCATCGGGCACAGCGCCGCGCTGGCGCTGGCGATATTCCGCATCGGTCAGGGCATGGCGCTGGGCGGCGCATGGGACGGCCTTGCCTCCCTGCTCGCCCTCAACGCCCCGACGGGGCGGCGCGGCTGGTATGCGATGATCCCCCAACTGGGCGCGCCCCTCGGCCTGATCGTCGCGAGCCTGTTGTTCGCCTATTTCGCCAGTTCGCTGGAGGCGAAGGACTTTTTCGACTGGGGCTGGCGCTATCCCTTTTATTGCGCCTTCGCGATCAACGTCGTCGCGCTCTTTGCCCGCCTGCGCATCGTCGCCTCGCCGGAATATGAGCGCCTGTACGACAGCCGCGACCTGCAACCCACGACCTTTCGGGACACTCTCTCGACCCATTGGCGCACGATCATTCTGGGCGCGTTCGCCCCGCTGGCAAGCTTTGCGCTGTTCCACATGGTGACGGTGTTCCCGCTCTCCTGGGTGTTCCTGTTCACGCAGGAGAGCCCTGTCCGCTTCCTGCTGATCGAAGCCGCCGCCGGGGCCGTCGGGGTTGCCGCGATCGTCGCGTCGGGGATCATCGCTGACCGGATCGGCCGCCGCTCGCTGCTGGGCGTGTGCGCAGTGGCGATTGCCATTTTCAGCGTGTTCGCGCCGTTCGTGCTGGATGGCGGGACCAATGGCGAGATGGTGTTCATGTTCTTCGGCTTCATCCTGCTGGGCCTGTCCTTCGGCCAGTCGTCGGGCGTGGTCGCCTCCGGCTTCCAGACCCAGTATCGCTATACGGGATCGGCCCTGACGAGCGATCTGGCATGGATGTTCGGCGCGGGCTTCGCCCCGTTGGTGGCGCTGTGGCTGACGATCCATTTCGGCCTGCTGGCGTCGGGCATCTATCTGCTGTCGGGCGCGGTCGGCACGATGGCGGCGCTGTGGCTGAACCGGGAACTGGCGAAGCATCACTGAGGCATGCCCCATCCTGCCTTGACGATCCCGTCCTGACGTCCCCGTCAGCGGCCCGCCTCGCGCCTTGATGGCGGGCCGCCTTTTCCCCGAGTTGGATACCGCCATGACCGGCCCTGCGCTCCAGATCAAAATCCGCCTCCATTGCGGGGAAGAAATCGCCATGGGGCCGGGCAAGGCCGACCTGCTCGACGCGATCGACATGCATGGCTCGATTTCGGCGGCGGGGCGCGCGCTGGGCATGAGCTATCGCCGCACATGGATGCTGGTCGATGTGATGAACCGTTGCTGGGATCAACCGCTGGTCGAAACCGCCGCAGGGGGCAGCCATGGCGGCGGCGCGCGGGTGACGAACAGGGGCAGGCAGGTGCTCGCCCATTATCGCGCCCTGCAACAGGCCGTATCGGGGGCAACCGCAGGGGATGACTGGTCGGCCCTGCGCGCCCTGATGCGCGAACAGCCCAAGGCGGCGCGGAAAACGGCCTGACGGGCGCGCGCTCCTTCCCCTGCCGCCTCATCTTTGTCCGCTCGCCCTTACCTGCCCCCGCCTTTACCTGCCCAGTCCCACGCACTCTGGCGCGCAAGCGGCGAATCATGATAGGGCGCAACGTTATATTTTCGTGGACATAAGGATCGGGCCTGACGTGCGGCACTATCTTTTCCGGCTCTGGCTTCTCCTCTTCACAACGGCCCTGTTGTTGCCGGGGGCGGCGCAGGCCGCCGGGACGAAACCCCCGCTGGTTCTGGCCGCCGCCAGCCTTCAGGAATCGCTGGAGGCCGCAGCATCGTCATGGGCGGCGAAAGGCCATGCGCGCCCTGTCCTTTCCTTCGCCGCCTCTTCCGCCCTCGCCCGCCAGATCGACGCGGGCGCGCCCGCCGACCTGTTCCTGTCCGCCGATGAGGCATGGATGGATTATGTCGCGGCGCGCAAGCGCATCGTCGCGGGGACGCGGCTGTCCTTTCTGCACAACCGGCTGGTGCTGATCGCCCCTGTGGCCAGTTCCGTCCGCCTGACGATCGCCCCCCGCTTCCCGCTCGCCCGCGCCCTTGGTCGGGGGCGGCTCGCCATGGCCGATCCCGCCGCCGTGCCTGCGGGGAAATATGGCAAGGCGGCCTTGCAGAAGCTTGGCGTCTGGTCCTCGGTCGAAACCAGAATCGCCAGCGCGGAAAATGTCCGTGCCGCCATGGCGCTGGTGGAACGCGGCGCCGCGCCGCTCGGCATCGTCTACGCCACCGACGCCCGCGCCTCCGCCAAAGTGCGCGTTGTCGGCACTTTCCCGGCCACCAGCCATCCGCCGATCAGCTATCCGGTCGCCCGCCTCGCCGCCTCCACCAGCCCGGAGGCAGAGGGCTTTCGCCGCTTCCTGATCTCACGGGAGGGCAAGGCGATCTTTGCGCGCTACGGCTTTGCCCCACGATAGGCGGCCGCGATGCTGACGCCGCAGGAATGGGGCATCATGCTGTTGTCGCTGAAAGTCAGCAGCGTCGCGATCACCTGCGCCCTGCCGATCGCCTTCGCGCTGGCATGGGTGCTGGCGCGCACGCGCTTTCCCGGCCGTTTCCTGCTCGACGGCATCGTCTATCTGCCGCTCGTCCTGCCCCCGGTCGTGACCGGCTGGCTGCTGCTGCTCGCCTTCGGGCCGGAAGGACCGGCCGGGCGCTTCCTCGACAAGGCGCTGGGGATCAGCCTGATGTTCCGCTGGACCGGGGCCGCGCTGGCCGCCGCCATCATGGCCCTGCCGCTGATGGTGCGCGCCATTCGCCTGTCCATAGAGGCGGTCGATCACCGGCTGGAAGGCGCGGCGCGCACGCTCGGCGCATCGCCCGCCCATGTCTTTTTGACGATCACCCTGCCGCTCAGCCTGCCGGGCGTTCTGGCGGGCGCGGTGCTGGGTTTTGCCCGCTCCATCGGGGAATTCGGCGCGACCATCACCTTTGTTTCCAGCATCCCCGATGAAACGCGCACCCTGCCGCTCGCCATTTATTCGGCGCTGCAAATCCCCGGCAGCGAGGCGGCCGTGACGCGGCTGGCGCTGATCTCCGTCGCGCTGTCGCTGGGCGCGGTGATCCTGTCGGAAGCCCTCGCCCGGCGCAGCCGGACCAGCGAACGGATCGGCCATGTCCTTTGATGTCGATATCAGCAAGCGCATCGCAGGGCGCACCATCGCCGCCCGGTTCACGGCAGGCGGCGGCGTCACCGCGCTCTTCGGCCCGTCCGGCATCGGCAAAAGCAGCCTGCTCAACATGATCGCAGGCCTGATCCGGCCGGATGCCGGGCGCATCGCGGTGAACGGCGATGTGCTGTTCGATGCGGCGGCGCGGATCGACCTGCCCCCCGAACGCCGCCGGTTGGGCTATGTGTTTCAGGATGCGCGCCTGTTCCCCCATCGGCGCGTCCGGGCCAATCTGCTCTATGGCCATCATCTCGCCCCGGCGGACGAACGCTGGATGGCCCTTGAGGACGCCTGTGATTTCCTAGGCATCGGCCATTTGCTCGATCGCTGGCCGCGCTCCCTTTCGGGCGGAGAGGCGCAGCGGGTCGCCATCGGCCGGGCGCTGCTCTCCGCCCCGCGCTTCCTGCTGATGGATGAGCCGCTCACCTCGCTGGACCTGCCGCGGCGAGAGGAGATCATGCGGGTGATCGAACGCATCGCCACCGAACTGCGCCTGCCCATTCTTTATGTGAGCCATGACCGGCAAGAGATAGAACGGCTCGCCACCACGGTCATCGCCCTGGGTTAGGCGTTGATCTCACACTGTTCCGGCGGCACGGCAAAGCGCGGATCGCGGGTGATGGCCGGGTCCGACAACTGGCCGAGAAAGGCGATGATATCGGCCCGCTCCTCCGCGTCAGGCGCAATATCAGGCGGCAAGTCATGGGCGGCGATCGCGCCGTCCAGCGTGCGGATATGGCCGTCATGCCAATAGGGCGCGGTCAGCGCGACATGGCGTAGCCCCGGCGTACGGAACAGCCCCTTGTCCTGCGGCCGCCCGGTCGCGCGCATCACGCCGCTGTCCCGCTCGCTCGAAAGGGCGGGATGCAGGCGGTTATCGGTGAAATTCACCCCGCCGTGGCAGGACACGCACCCCGCCTTGCCGTTGAACAGCGCTTCCCCGCGCCGCGCGGCCTCCGGTAGGGGCGCGCCGCCAGCCCGCGCCCGGTCCCATGGCGTGTCGAAGCTGATGATCGTGCGTTGATAGGCCGCCAGCGCCTTGCCGATGGTTTCCATGGCGATCCGCCCTTTTTCCTGCGGGAAAGCGGCGCGGAACAGGCGGCGGTAGCAGGGGTTGCGCTTCAGGCGGCGGGCCGCCCCCCGCTCTTGGCCCTTCATGCCCATCTCGACCGGATCGTCGCCAAGGATCGGCACCATCGCCTGTTGCTCCAGCAAGATCATGTGCGGATCAGCCAGATTGAGCGGATTTTTCCACGCGACATTGATCAGCGAGGGCACATTGCGCAAACCCGGATCGCCATGAACGCCCGCATGGGTCGTCGCGCCATCGGTGAAGCCGCTGCGCTGGCCATGACAGGTGGCGCAGGACATGGTGCCGTCGATCGACAGGTCCGCCTCATAGAACAGGCGGCGGCCCAGCGCGACCTTCGCCGCGCTCATCGGATTATCGGCGGGAACCGGCGGCGGCGCCATGCCGTCGGGCAGCCCCCATTGCCAGCGCCGGTCCACCGACGCGCCGGTCAATAACAGGAGAAAAGCGGCGGCGAGCACCCCTCGCCACCCCGCCCCGGCAAGCGGCATCAGCGGAGCCTGACCACCATCAGCGAAAGGGCCGCATCGCCATTGCCTGCAATCTGGAGGATGTGCGATCCGGCCTCCAGATCGAAATCGACCATCTTGCGGATGCCCGAACAGTCCGGCCCATGGCCATGGGCCACCGACGCCACCGCCGCGCCATCGCGGACGATATCGACCCACGGCCCCGCGCCCAGCGCAACGCGATAGCGCCCCGCTTCCGGTATATCGAACCTGAACATCCCGCTCTTGCTGACGGAACCGCCGGGCTTTTCGGGCCGCAACGCAAAGGCCATTTTAGATGTCGGCAGCAGCGCGGCGTCCACCGCCTGCCCCAGTGGAAGCGTGGCGCCGGCCAGTTTGCCCGATGAGGCGACAGCCTTGACCCGCGCCCTTTTCCCGGCCCATCCGGCCAGTTCGGGCGGCAAGGCGGCGCAGTTCTGCGCCCCTGTTTGCGCCCCTGTTTCCGGCGCGGCCTCCATTCCGGCCTGCTCCGTCATGGTCGCATGATCATGCCCCTGAACGGGCGATGTCGCCGGCGATGCCGATGCCGATGCCGCCGTCACCGATAAAAGAGCCGCCCCGGCAATCCCCGCCCAATGCGCGCCAATCATAACCCCATATTCCCTCTGGCAATCACTATATATCACCGTATATAGCGGCTTGCCGATAAAGCAATTACGATATTCCAACGGCATAATAAGGGGAAAATATCATGCGACACCGCCATTCCGGCGTCTTTTGCTGTGCCCTTGCGGGGACGATCCTGTCCTCCGCACTGGGGGGCGCGGCATGGGCCGATGAAATCGACGCCGCGCAGGACAGCCGCTTCCGTCTGGGTGAGATCATCGTCACCGGGCAAAGGCAGGATGATGTCGCCGTGGGCGCATCCACCCTCTCTTCAGAGGCCATCCACGCCTTCAACCGCACCAGCCTTGACGATGCGGCGCAACTCATCCCCGGCGTGACGGTGGCCACGGGCGGCAATTCGCGCAATGAGCGCGAACTGAGCGTGCGCGGTTTCAACCGCTATCAGGTGCCGTTGTCGATCGACGGCATCCGCGTCTATCTGCCCGCCGACGGCAGGCTGGATTATGGCCGCTTCCTCACCGCCGACATTGCCGAGATTCAGGTCGCCAAGGGCTATGCCTCGGTGCTGGATGGCCCCGGCGCGATGGGCGGCGCGGTCAACCTCGTCACCCGCAAGCCATCGAAGGAACTGGAGATCGAGGGACGCGCCCTGCTCAATCTCGACAATGACACCGATTATGCGGGCTACACCGCTTTCGGCCTGATCGGCACGAAGCAGGACACATGGTATGCGCAGGCCAGCTATACCCACAGCTTTGTCGATCACTGGAACCTGTCGAAGGATTTCACCCCCACCTTTTATGAAGATGGCGGGGAGCGCGATCGTTCCGGCAGCCGCGACTGGCGGGTGAATGCCCGCGTGGGCTTCACCCCCAACGCAACCGACGAATATGCGCTGACCTATATCCGGCAGGAGGGCAAGAAACACGCGCCGCTCCACGTCACCGACACCCGCCCCCGGTTTTGGGACTGGCCTTACTGGAACATCCAGAATATTTATTTCCTGTCCACCACGCAGCTGGGCGACAGCGCGTCGCTGAAAACCAAATTCTATTATAATGAATTTTCGAACGGCCTCAGCAGCTATGATGATGAAACGCTGACGGCGCAGACGAAACGCAGCGCCTTCAACAGCCCCTATGAGGATCGCGCCTATGGCGGGTCGGTGCAGCTCGATCTCCAAGCGTCCGCCGCAGACCGGTTGAGCATCGCGTTCCATTACCGCAATGACCGGCACCGCGAACAGCAGGAAAGTTTCTTCCCCACCCATTTCGTCGAACCCTGGCAGACCAACCGCGAGGAAACCTACAGCGCGGCGATCGAAAACAGCCTTGCGCTTTCCCCGGCGCTGACCTTCGTGGCGGGCTTCGGTTATGACTGGCGCCAGTTGCGGCAGGCCGATGATTATGACGCGGACAATCGCGTGTTCATTCATTATCCGATCCGCAACAATGATAGCTGGAACGCGCAGGGCGCCCTGCGCTGGACCCCGGATGCGAACAGCAGCGTCCATCTTTCCGTCTCCTCCCGCGCGCGGTTCCCGACGCTGGCGGAGCGGTTCAGCACCCGGTTCGGCGGCGCGGTATCCAACCCCGGCCTGAAGGCGGAGCGGGCCACGCAGGCCGAAATCGGCGGCACATACGGCTTTGGCCCGATCCGGGCGGAGGCCGCCATCTGGTATGCGCGGATGAAGGACGCGATCATGTCGTTCGACTTCATCTATGAAGGCGAACAGACCTCGCAGAGCCGCAATGTCGGCACGGGCGATTATTATGGCGCGGAACTGAGCCTTTCGGCAGAGGTGACGCCCACACTGATGCTGGGCGGCAATTATAGCTGGATCAAGCGCGATCTGGAAGATCCCGGCACTCCGGCGTTTCACCCCACCGGCGTACCGACGCACAAGGCCCTCCTCTATGCAGACTGGGCGCCGTTGCCGGGGCTGCATATCCGGCCCAATGCCGACATCGCCTCCGATCGCTGGATATCCACTCCGGCGGAGATATATTATCGCAGCGGCGATTATATATTGGCCAATCTCGGCATCGAATATGGCGTCATGCCCGGCGTCGATATCGGCGTGAACGGACGCAATCTGTTCGACCTGAACTACAGCACCGCCGATGGCTATCCCGAACAGGGCCGGACGCTGACGCTCAGCCTGCGCGTGCGGTATTGATCGCGCATCGATGAGAACAGAACAGGGGTCGGGGCGGCGTTGCGTTGCCCCGGCCTTCCTGAATATCAGGCTTTGCTTACCGTGGCGCTGCCCTGTCGGCTATCCGCCTCATTCGCATAATGCTGGGCAATCAGCGCGCAGACGATCAACTGAATCTGGTGAAACAGCATGATCGGCAGAAGGATGAAGCCCAGATCGGCACGGGCGAATAATATGCTCGCCATCGGCGCGCCGGTCGCAAGGCTTTTCTTGGACCCGCAGAAGAGCAGCACGATCCTATCCTCCCGCGCCAGCCCCATCGCCCGCCCGGCAAGGGCGGTCGCGCCCAGCACCACGGCCAGCAACAGGCAGCAGATCAGCGTCACGATCAGCAGCGCCTCGATCGAAAGATGGTGCCACAGGCCCGCGACGACCGCCGCGCCGAATGCGCTGTATACGACCATCAGCACCGCCCCGCGATCCACCGCCGTCACCAGTGTGCGCTGACGCTGCACGAAGTCGCCGATCCACGGGCGCAGCATATGCCCCAGCGCGAAGGGCAGCAGCATTTGCAACCCGATTTCCTCGATGGTCTGCCATGACACCGCATTGCCCTTGCCCCCCATGGTGAGCAGAACCAGCATCGGCGTCAGGAAAATCCCGGCGAGGTTGGAAAAGGACGCGCCGCACAGCGCCGCCGCGACATTGCCCCGCGCCATCGCGGTCAGCGCGACCGACGACATGGCGGTGGACGGCAGCAATGTCAGGTAGAGCAGGCCCGACGCCAGCAGGGGCGGCGCCACCGGCACCTGCGCGACCGCAAGGCCCAGCAGCGGGAATAGCCCATAGGTCGCCGCCAATATGGCGAGGTGCAGCCGCCAGTTGCTCGCCCCGGCGATGATGGCCGCGCGCGACAGCTTGGCCCCGTGAAAGAAGAACAAAAGGACGATGCCGATGGTGGACACCGCCCCCACCACCGGCACGAATCCGCCGCGCGCGGGCAGGACCGACGCCAGAACCACCGTCCCGACCAGCATCAGAATGAAGGGGTCGAGCAGCATTCGCAACTTGTTCATGATCGGCCTGTCTCCAGAAGCCTCTGACTGATCCGGCCCCGCCCCGGTACGCAGGCCGGACTGGCGCAATGACCAGCGGGCAACGGCCAGCGCGCCACGGGCAGGGAGGCGCGCCGGTCCCTGTCATGCGTTCCAGCCAGTTCCCGGATGGCCAGTTCCCGGATGGCCCATTCCCCGGATTGGCCGGAGAGGCGGCATGGCCGGGATGATACGCCCTCTCCCGGCCTGCCTCGGCCTGTTCAGGCTGCGGCCAGTTCCTTCAGCGGAACCGACGCATCCGCCAGTTGGGCCGGATCGATGACCGCCCCGTTCACCACCAGCGCCTTGCCCTGCACATAATCCTTGACCGTGTTCACGCAATCGAGGGCGATCACGCGCCCGGCGCGCAGATAAAGGACGGTGAACGCCCGCGCCGCCGGATCGCCGCGCACCACGACCTGATCATGCCCCGAAGAAAGCCCCACGGTTTGCAGGCGCAGATCATATTGGTTCGACCAGAACCACGGCACCGCGTCATAATGATCTTCCACGCCCATGATCGTCCGCGCGGTCACTTTCGCCTGATCATTCGCGTTCTGGACTGATTCCAGCCGGATTTCCGCGCCGTCCGCATAGCGGTTCACATGCAGCGCGCAATCGCCGATCGCATAGATATCCGGCAGGCTGGTGCGGCACTGCCCATCGACCTCGACGCCGTTGGCGCCTTTCGCGCCCGCTTCCAGCAGCGGGGCGACCGAAGGGATGATGCCGATGCCGACAATCACCATCTGCGCGGGCAGGACCGATCCATCGACCATCCGAACGCCGGTGACTTTGCCGTCCGCGCCTTCCAGCGCATTGACCCCCGCGCCCAGCCGCACATCGACGCCATGGGCGCGATGCTCCGCCTCGTAAAAGCGCGACAGCGGTTCCCCCGCCACGCGCGCCAACACGCGCTCCAGCGCTTCCAGCAGCGTCACCTTCTTGCCGAATTTCGTCAGCACGGCCGCCGCTTCCAGCCCGATATAACCGCCGCCGATCACGACGACATCCTGAACGCCGTCCAGTTCCTGCATCATCTGGTCGACATGGGCGCGGGTCCGCACCGCATGGATGCCCGCCAGATCATGACCGTCCAGCGTCAGCCGCCGGGGGTCGCCGCCAGCGGCCCAGATCATCCGGCCATAGCCCAGCGTCGATCCATCGGCCAGCGTCACCTGATGCGCGGCGGGATCGACAGCCGTGACCCGCTGCCCCAGCAGCATCGTCACGGCCCTTTCCTCCCAGAATTTTTCCGGGCGGATCATGATGCGGTCGAAGGTCTTGTCGCCCGACAGATATTCTTTCGACAAGGGCGGACGCTCATAGGGCAATTCCGGCTCATCACCGACAATCGCGATGGTGCCTTCGAATTTTTCTTGCCGCAAGGCGATGGCAGCCTGCGCGCCGCCGTGCCCGCCCCCTACGATCAGGACATCATATCGATTCACAAAAATCCTCCCCCGGAGTTTCCCGTTCAGTCTTCCGGCGCGATGGTGACGCGCAGCCCCTGCAATTCATCGGAAACGATGATCTGGCAGGACAGGCGGGAATTTTCCTGCCGGTGGTCGGAACTGTCGAGCAGATCATTCTCATCTTCGCTCATGGCGGGAAGAATGTCAGCAAAAGCGGGATCGACATAGACATGGCACGTCGCGCAGGAACAACAGCCGCCGCAAAGCGCAAGCAACTCATCAATACCGGCGTCGCGAATCGCCTCCATGGCATTGTGGCCGCTTTCCACATCGACCGTTTTTTCTTCCCCTTCCCGTGTCACCACAACCAACTGAGGCATTCGTTATTTTCCTTTCCTCTATCCGTCCCTATATGACGGAACCGCCGCCATGCGGCATCGCCCGCGACCCTTTACCGTCATCGTGGCCTTACGTCCAATGCTACGCTTAGCGCATTTGGCAATAATTATTTGCATAATTGGGATATTGATTGCCGTCTGCAACCCCCAAGGGGATATAGATCAGCCCCTTGCTACACCTCCAACGCCCGGCGCGCCCGTGCGGCAAGGCCGGAAAAATCGCCGCCGGCTTTCAATATCGCCCAGTTCTCCGGTTGGTCATGGCGCCATTTCGTCTGCATGCGCGCCACGTCGGCATCGGCGTCGGAGGCATCCCCCTGCCGCGCTTCCCCCTGTCGCGCTTCGATGCGCGTGACGCGCTCTTCCTCGCAAAGGGTGAGCCACAGCCCATCGAAGCGCGCGCCTTGCGCCTTGGCGATCCCGGCTATTCCTTCCCGCTCCTCCGCCATGGCGAAAACCGCATCTGCGAGCACCGGCCAGCCTGCCTGCAATGCCTGCTTCGCCAGATGGTCCAGCCCGGCATAAACCTTGCGGCTCGCTTCCTGCGTATAGGTTTCGGGGGGCAGGCGCTCTTCGGGGGCCACACCGGCCAGACGCTTGCGCAGAATATCGCTGCGCAGGATGCGCGCGCCGGGCGGCGGCCCGATCTCCCCGCCCAAAGCGCGGGCCAGCGTGGACTTGCCGGTGCCGGACAGCCCGCCAATGGCGATCAGGCGCAGGGTTGCTCCGCCTTCCGTCCCGTCCTCCGCACCTTCCAGCAGCAGCAGGGCAAAATCGAGATAATGGCGCGCATGATGGGCGATTTCTGCGCGATCGTCCCCTGCCTGCCCGCCCTGCCCCGCCTGAGCGGCCAGCACATGGGCGCGGATCGATGCGCGAACCGCCATGAACAGGGGCAGCAACCCCACCGCCCCCTCCTGTTCCGGCGACAGGTCGAAATAACGGTTGAACAGCAGATTGGCGGCATGGATCAGCCCCCGCTCGCAAAGATCCATCATCAGGAAGCACAGATCGTACAGCACATCCGCCGTCGCCAGCGCGGCGTCGAATTCCAGACAATCGAACGCGACCGGGCGCCCATCCACCAGCGCGATATTGCCCAGATGCAGGTCGCCATGGCCATGACGCACCTGTCCCTGCCGCCCGCGCCGGTCGAGCAGCGCGGCATGGCGGTCGATCAGGGTGAGCAGGCGCTCCGTCAACCGGCGCGCCTTGCCTTCCTCCAGCAGCGCGGGGAACGCCGCCATGGACGCCGCATTCCCCTCCACGACGCGCCGCAACCGCGCCGCGCCATCGGAACAGCGGACCACCGGCGCACCATCATGCAGCGCGACGACATGATCGGCCAGATCCCGCATCAGCGCATCGTCGATCAACCCCTTCCCCGCCCTGTCGGCCAGCAAGGCATCATCGGGGAAACGCCGCATTTCCAGCAGCCAATCGACCACCTGCCCATCGCCATCGAGGGAAAATGCGCGCGCCTCATCCCCGCATGTCACCCGATGCAATCCCAGATAAAGCTGCGGAGCCGTGCGCCTGTTCAGCCGCAATTCGGCGGCCAGCGCCTCCCGCCGCTTCTCCACCGTCGAAAAATCGAGATAGCCGAAACGCACCGGCTTTTTCAGCTTCCATGCCCGGTCGCCGCACAGGAAGATGAACGCCGCATGGGTTTCGACCCGGCGCACCGCTTGCCCGCCAAAGGGCGCGCCGCTTTCGATCCAGCCTGCAACCCGCCCCGCAACGGGCGATAGCATATCGGAATTGTCAGCCATTTCATCCATCCTGCCGATGCTGATCCATGCACGCCGAATCGGCAAGTCCGCCTTGACATGGATCAAGTAACATGGCCCCATTCACGTATAGCCTATCCATGGGAAAGCCGGTGCGCCGGCCCGATATCCGCCGATCAACGGCGGCCTGTCTGGCGTTTCGACCAAGAAGGAGAATCGTGCCATGAAAAATATTCTGCTGCTGGTTCACGAAGATGCCGGTCAGGAAGCGCGCCTTCAGGCTGCACTGGACCTGACGCGCGCCTTTGAAGGGCATTTGAGCTGCATCGATGTCGCGATGGTGCCCATGGTGGCGGCCGACATCAATGGCGGCGCCGAACAGGCGATGCTGCTGAATGATGAACGCGACCGCGAAAAGGCGAACCGGGTCCGGCTGGAGGAACGCCTCGACCATGAAGGCGTGGCGTGGGACTGGACCGACGTGATCGGCGGCATGGCGCAGGCCATGGTCGATGCCTCGTCGCTGGCCGATATCCTCGTCCTCAACCGCCAGTTGGACGAGCCTTCCTTTCTGGACATGCGCGAAATCACCAGCAGCGTGTTGATGAAGGCCCGCGTCCCGGTGCTGGCGATGCCGGAAAAGCAAAATCGCTTCGCCATGGATCGCGCGTTCATCGCATGGGATGGCAGCGAAACCTGCGCCGCGACCATGCGCGCCTGCGTCCCCCTGCTGAAGCTGGCGCGGGATGTGCGCCTCTTTACCGCCACCGACAAATCAACGCGAGCCAACCCGGCGGCAGCGGCGCGATATCTGGCCCGCCACGGGATCGGCGCGGAAATCGAAACCGCAGAGCGCGGGTCGGTCAACGTGGATCAGAAAATCAGCGAGGCGGCGCAAGACTGGCAGGCCGATTATGTGCTGATGGGCGCCTATGGGCGGGGCCGCCTGCGCGAGACATTTGGCGGCGTGACCAAGCGCATGCTGGGGGCCAGCCCCCTGCCGCTGCTGCTGGGGCATTGATCGGCGGGGGTATCGATCGACGGCGGCGGGAACAGGAAAACCGGGGCGGGAAGGATATCCCCCACTCCTCATCTGACCAGTCCCGCCGCGCCCCTTCGCGTGGCCGCATCGGCAGGGCGCATGGCCGCCTTGCCCCAAAATGCCCGTGCATCAGAGATGTAACATCGTGTATATAAGGTAGCGACCAGAATCAGGCCGAAAGAATCGGCTGGCCCCTTCCCTGTTTCGACAAACGGAGATTCGACCATGGTTCAGAATGGCGCAGGCAATACGGATAGCAAAGCTTTCTGGGACAGATTCCTTCCCTTCCGCCCGGAAGGGGATATGGCGCCCCTGCCCGATACGCAGAAATGGCTGATGATCGGCCCGCATTTGCAGGCCACGATGTTGAAGGCGATGATCGATCAGCAGCGGGAGATGTTCGGCTTTTTGCAAAAGCGTTGCGATGAAGACATGAAATTCGCTGAGGAAATGGGTTCTGCAACCTGTATCGGCGACATCATGTCCGCCAGCCTCGGTTTCTGCAAGGATATGGCAACGCAATATGCCGCCCATGCCAGCAAGGCCGCCGAAATCGGCTCGCAAGGCGCGATAGAGGTCGCCCACGACCTTCAGCAGGAACGGAACGGCATCCTGTCCACGCGGGAGGAAAATCAGGCGGCGGCCTGATCGTCCCGCTGCATCCCGGCAGGCGGTGGCAGGCTCAGCCCCATGATGGGGCAAACGACGCCAGATGCCGCCGCCCGTCGGGGCTATGCCTTGCCCGCATAGATCAACCGACCCTCGCCCAGCCGATCCAGAACCTTTTCGATTTCGCAATCTTCGACGGCCAGACACCCCTCGCTGCGGCCCAGCTTGCCATGATCGCGTATCATGCCGGGGCTGACATACCATGCGCCATGAATGACGATCGCCCGCGATTCGGCATTGTTGTTGCCGGGATCGAGGCCGATCAGGCGGCGCGACCGGCCATGTTTCCCGACATAAAAGGCGCCCGTCAAATAGGCCCCGGCAGAGGTGGCGAGCGATCCCGGCTCATTGGAGAAATGTTCCAGCCAGCCGCTATGATCCGGGTCGGACCCGCGCCCATGGGCCACCAGCAACGTCTCTATCCTGCCCGCCTCCATATCGACGATATGGAAACGCGGCTGGCGCGACGGCAATGCGAAATCGACAACGCCGATGCGATCACGCATGGCGACGCGCCTGCCATGGCGCTCCAGCCCGGCCCTGGCCCGCGCGATCAACATTTCTATGCTACCCGAATGGCCCGTTGACCCCTGGGCGGCGAACGAAGGCAGCAAACCCGCAGCCATGGCGCCAACAAGCAGGGATCTTCTCGAAATCCTGTCAACCATGGCTACTATATATGGTAGACGACGGCAGAAATCACCCCCCTTTACCAACAGGGATTCGTGCCGCACCGGCCGCCCGACAGAGCCGCCGCGCCGCAATAACCGCGATCCTTGCGCGCAATATCCCCAAATAAAAAGGCAGCGCCGGAGCGCTGCCCTTATCTGGTGCGTACTGACACTTGTTAACTGCCAGACCGCGATCTCTGAATAAAGCCTTCTATCAAAAGAAAGGGGCCAGTCAAGAGGGGGCAATCGATTGCTTTCCCCTTCTTTTCTCGCCGGCGCCATTTCCTTCCATCCTGCAACAAGGAATTGCTTTCATTCTGGTGACGATTAGGCTGGCCAATTCACGCAATCATGGCCGATGGCCTGCATCCGGGGGACGCGGGCTGCATTTTCTGCCGTCTATTGGGGGACATGTCAAAATGAAGAAGCAGATTCGCTGGCGATTCGGCGGCGACCTTGGCACCAATTCCTTGGGCTGGGCCGCCGTGGAACTCGATGACCGGGGCCTGCCGATATCCATCCTCTCGGCCGGTTCACGCATCTTCAGCGACGGCAGGGATCCCAAGTCCGGCGCCTCGCTTGCGGTCGACCGCCGCGATGCCCGCGCCATGCGCCGCCGCCGCGATCGCTTCCAGCAGCGTCAACGGGCCTTGATGAAATATCTGGTCGCAGACGGTCTCTTCCCCGCCGACCCGGCGCAGCGCAAGGCGCTGGCCGCGCTCGACCCCTATGAACTGCGCGCCCGCGCCCTTGATGAAGCCTTGCCGCTCCCTCATCTGGGCCGCGCCCTTTTCCACCTGAACCAGCGGCGCGGTTTCAAATCCAATCGCAAGACCGACCGCGCGGATGACGCGGAAAACGGCAAGATCGCCATCGGCGTCGAACGGCTGGTGGCCATCATGCGCGAAGCCGAGGCGCACACCTATGGCGAATGGCTGCATCTGCGCCGGAAAGCGGCGACCGATCCCAATGCGATCCCCTCCGTCCGCGCCCGCATGCGCCCGGAAAGCGGCGACGGCGCCACCGGTGGGGGTTATGATTTCTACCCTTCCCGCGCCTTGCTGGAAGACGAGTTTCGCGAAATATGGGAAGCGCAGGCGCCGCATCATCCCGATGCGCTGACCGATGAGGTTCATGCGCGCCTGTTCGAGATCATCTTTCACCAGCGCCCGCTCAAGCCGCCCCAGATCGGCAAATGCATGCTGGTCGATGGCGAGGACCGCCTGCCCAAGGCGCATCCCCTGTTCCAGCGCCGCCGCCTGCTGGAAGAGATCAACGCGTTGATGATCGTCCGCCCCGGCGAAAAGGCGCAACGCCTGACGCATGAGGAACGCAACACGCTGTTGCTGACCAGACAGCTCGCCACCGGCCTCATCACCTTCGACAATATGCGCAAGGCGCTGAAGCTGGATGAGGAAGCGCGCTTCAACAAGGAGAGCGAAAACCGCAAGGGCATATTGGGCGATGAAGTCACCGCCATCATGGGTGCAAAGACCCGTTTCGGCACGCGCTGGGCGCATCTTCCGGTAGAAGAGCAATGGGATATTCTGCAACGCATCATCGCCGTCCAGAGCGATCAGGACTATGCCGACCTGCTCGACTGGCTGGGCGATAGTTATGAACTTGATGCAGAACATTCCCGCGCCATCGCCAATGCCCGCTTGCCGCAGGGATATGGCCGGGTGGGGCAGACCGCAACCACCCGCCTGATCGAGGCCCTGCGCGACGGCGTGACGCCGGAAGGGCGCACGGAAAAAGCCGCGCCGATCGAGCCGGGCCGCGTCATCGTCTATAGCGAAGCCGTGGTCCACGCCGATCTTGGCCATCATAGCGACCTGCGCACCGGGGAAATATTCGAGGATGAAAAGGGCGTGCCCCACCTGCCCTATTATGGCGTGGCGCTGGAACGGCACATCATGCCGGGCACCGGAAATTCATCCGATCCGGAGGAAATGCGCATCGGCCGGTTGACCAACCCGACCGTGCATATCGGCCTCAACCAGTTGCGCCGCATCATGAATCGCCTGATCCGCGCTTATGGGCCGCCAGCGGAAATCGCCATCGAACTCGCCCGCGAGCTCAAACTGAATGATGAGGACAAAAAGCGGCTCAAGCGGGAAAATGCCGAAAACCAGCGCGAAGCCGAACGGCGAGGCCGTCTGCTGGACGAAAACGGCATTCCCAACACCGGCGCCAATCGGGCGCGGCTGCGCCTGTGGGAGGAACTGAACGGCGATAATGTGCTGGGCCGCGCCTGCATCTATTCCGGCGAGATGATCGGCATCAGCAAGCTGTTTTCCGATGCGGTGGAAATCGACCATATCCTGCCCTTTTCCGCCACGTTGGATGACAGCAACGCGAACAAGATCGTCTGTATCCGCGAGGCCAATCGCGTCAAACGCAAGCGCAGCCCCTATGAAGCCCGACTGGATTTTCAGGCGCGTTTCGGGGCGATCGGCGATTGGGAGGAAATCGCCTCCCGCGCCGCGCACCTGCCCCGCAACAAGCGCTGGCGGTTCGAACCCGATGCGGCGGACAAGTTTCGCGATGAAAGCGGCTTTCTCGCCCGGCATCTGGTCGATACGCAATATCTGGGCCGGCTGGCGCGCGAATATCTGGCCTGTCTCTATCCCGAAAAAGGCGAGGACAGCGGCCATATATGGGTATCGCCCGGCCGCCTGACGGAAATGGTGCGGCGCAAGCTGGGCCTGAACGACCTGCTGCCCGACCATAATTTCGGCGGCGGGGCGGATCAGCCCAAGAACCGGCTCGATCACCGCCATCATGCCATCGACGCGGTGGTGGTGGCGATCGTCGATCGGGCCTTGTTGCAGAAAATCGCCCGCATATCCGGCACCGAGGGCATCGAAGGGCGGGAAAAGATCGAAATCCCCGCGCCGTGGGAAGGCTTTCGCGAGGATCTGCGCAAGGCCGTCAACGCCATCACCGTCAGCCACCGCCCCGATCATGGAACGGCGGTCAAGACCGGCCTTGCCAAGGGCATGGATCAGACCGCGGGGCGGCTACACAATGACACCGCCTATGGCCTGACCGGCGAGACGGATGCAAAGGGCAACAGCATCGTCGTGCGCCGCGTGCCGCTTTCGGGCATAAAGAAGCTGGCCGATCTCGACCGGGTACGGGACGCGACCCTAAAGGCCGCGCTCTACCGCCATCTGGAAGGGCTGGAAGGCAAGGCCTTCGAACAGGCGCTCGCCGCATTTCCAAAGCGGGAATGGCACCCCTATCCCAATATCCGCCGCGTCCGCATGGTCGAACCGCTGACCGTCATCCCCATCCGCGATCGCGAAGGCCGGACATATAAGGGCTATAAGGGGGATTCCAACTATCGCTATGATGTGTGGGAACTGCCCGATGGGAAATGGGTGAGCGAAGTAGTCTCCATGTTCGAAGCGCATCAGCCGGGCTGGACGTCGGCGGTTCGGGCCAATCATCCCACGGCCCGCAAGATGTTGAGCCTGCATCAGGATGATCTGGTAGCAATCGAACGGGAAGGCGAGGAACGCACCCTGATGCGTATCGTCAAATTCGGGCAAAGCGGCCAGATCACGCTCGCCGCCCATCGAGAGAGCGGAGATCTCAAGAGGCGCGATGCCGCGTCCAATGACAATGATCCGTTCAAATATTTCGCTCCGACTTGCGGCGGCCTCAAAAAGGTGAAGGCCCGTCAGGTGCGCGTCGACGAACTCGGCCGCGTGCTGGACCCCGGCTTTCCGCCCCGCACCGCCCGGCGCAAGACGCGCAAAAAGGCCTGACGCGAAAGGAAGGGCGGAGAAATGGAGCGCATTGTCGATATCGCCACCGATGGCCGCCATCTCTCCGCCTATCGCGGTTTCCTTATCGTTTCGGAGGATCGCGCGGAGGTGGGCCGCATTCCGCTCGATGATGTCGCGGCGGTCATCGTCCATGCCCATGGCATCACCTGGTCCACCAATCTGGTCGTGGCGCTGGCGCAGCGCGGCGCCGTCATGCTGCTGTGCGGCAGCAACCATGCGCCGGTCGCCCTCTGCCTGCCGCTCGACGGCCATCATGCGCAAAATGCCCGGATGAGGGCGCAATGGGAAGCGGGCAAGCCCCTCTCCAAACAGCTCTGGCGGCGCATCATCGTTGCGAAAATCCGTTGGCAGGCGGCCGTGCTGGAGGCCAATGGCATATCGGCGTCGGCCTTCGATCTGCTGGCCCGCCGCGTGGGGTCTGGCGATCCCGACAATGTCGAGGCGCAGGCCGCGCGGCGATACTGGCCTCTATTGATGGGCGAGGCGTTCCGGCGCAATCGCGATGCCGACGACGTGAATGCGCTGCTGAACTATGGCTATACGATCATGCGGTCCCTGTGCGCGCGGGCGGTGGTCGCATCGGGCCTGCACCCGTCCATCGGCGTTCATCACGCCAACCGCGCCAATGCCTTTGCCCTGGCCGATGATCTGATCGAGCCTTTCCGTCCTTTGGTGGACGCGCTGGCGCTGCGGCTGGTCGCCCGTGGCATCGACACCGTTACGCCGGAGGCCAAGCGCGCCTTTGCGGGTCTGATCGCGCTGGACCTGCCGGGGCCGGACGGCACGACCACCGTATCGGGCGCCGCCAACCGGGCCGCCCAATCCCTTGCCCGTGCTTTTGAAACCGGCAAGGCCACCGATATCACGCTGCCCACCCCGCCCTCCGCCCTTGAACTGGCGGGGCTGGACAGCCTGATATCATGAGCGCCACCCAATTGAGCGGATACAGGCTCATGTGGATTTTCGTAATGTTCGACCTGCCCGTGACCACCAAGGAGCAATCCCGCGCGGCCACCAAATTCCGGGAGTTTCTGCTGGATGAAGGTTTTGAAAAAAGCCAGTTTTCCGTGTATGCCAGATTCTGCAACGGGAAAGAGCAGTTCGAAACCTATATGCGACGGGTCGAGGCCAATCTGCCCGAACGCGGCGACATTCACATCCTGAGCTTTACGGACCGACAATATGAAAACATCGTGCGATTTTCCGGCCAGAGCCGGCGGCGGCAACGAAAAAACCCGGACCAGCTTGCGCTATTTTGACGATTCGCTTCGTTTCCGGGATATTGGATGGGCTGTTATTTCCTTTTCTTTCAGGAAGATAGCAGCCCATCCAGTATAGCTATTCAGAGATCGCGGTCCAGCGGCAACTCCATAATACGCCGAATGATTAACCTTTGTAGTATAGCTATTCAGAGATCGCGGTCCAGCGGCAACTGCGCGCCGCGTCGAGCCGGGTCTGGATTGAGTATAGCTATTCAGAGATCGCGGTCCAGCGGCAACGAGTCCGCGCCATGGTGGAGTCGATCAAGCAGTATAGCTATTCAGAGATCGCGGTCCAGCGGCAACAAATTCCGGGTTTCACGCTCAATCCATGCCAGTATAGCTATTCAGAGATCGCGGTCCAGCGGCAACTAGAGGCGCGGGCGGAGCTTGTGCCCCTGCAGTATAGCTATTCAGAGATCGCGGTCCAGCGGCAACTGCGAGTCGCCCCGTCTCTCCGCCGCCCGGAGTATAGCTATTCAGAGATCGCGGTCCAGCGGCAACGCCTTAAGGCTGGCAATGTCCCGCCGGTCTAGTATAGCTATTCAGAGATCGCGGTCCAGCGGCAACGGTCAATATCGACCATGGCCATGAGGTTAGAGTATAGCTATTCAGAGATCGCGGTCCAGCGGCAACCGCCGCCACGCTCTTCCCCGAAGGTTGGGAAGTATAGCTATTCAGAGATCGCGGTCCAGCGGCAACTGCGCGCGGCCTTAAAGGCGGGATCATGTAAGTATAGCTATTCAGAGATCGCGGTCCAGCGGCAACCCTCAGCGACGCGGAGGGCGTGGGAAGACCAGTATAGCTATTCAGAGATCGCGGTCCAGCGGCAACGTGTCAGTCATCCGCTTGGACGCCAGAATGAGTATAGCTATTCAGAGATCGCGGTCCAGCGGCAACGCACCTGCTGGGGTGAGCTATCCGTTCGATAGTATAGCTATTCAGAGATCGCGGTCCAGCGGCAACCCGCCGCGCAGTCATTCGTCGGCAAGCCTAAGTATAGCTATTCAGAGATCGCGGTCCAGCGGCAACGAAAGAGTGGAGCCCACATAAGCACCGACCAGTATAGCTATTCAGAGATCGCGGTCCAGCGGCAACTAACCTGCAACCGACGCGAAGCCGCGCTTCAGTATAGCTATTCAGAGATCGCGGTCCAGCGGCAACCCGTTCATAGTCTCTCCGCAAATCCTCGCTAGTATAGCTATTCAGAGATCGCGGTCCAGCGGCAACTCAAGGAGGTTTCAGCCTCGCGCGGCAAGCAGTATAGCTATTCAGAGATCGCGGTCCAGCGGCAACAATTGAAGGCGGCGATTGCGTCTGAGCCATAGTATAGCTATTCAGAGATCGCGGTCCAGCGGCAACGATGACCGGCCATTTGTATGGTGGACCAACAGTATAGCTATTCAGAGATCGCGGTCCAGCGGCAACCAAAAGCGATCCTCCCACGAGTTCGCCAGTAGTATAGCTATTCAGAGATCGCGGTCCAGCGGCAACGTGGCGGTGCCCGGAACTATGTCATGGAACAGTATAGCTATTCAGAGATCGCGGTCCAGCGGCAACCGAAACGACGCCGACAATCCGCGCCATTATAGTATAGCTATTCAGAGATCGCGGTCCAGCGGCAACTCATGAAGGCTGTGGTCGACGCCAAAATGAGTATAGCTATTCAGAGATCGCGGTCCAGCGGCAACGCCGATGCCGATCTACCGCCCGAAACCAAGAGTATAGCTATTCAGAGATCGCGGTCCAGCGGCAACCCGAGATGATGGGAAAGCTGCGGGGTGCGTAGTATAGCTATTCAGAGATCGCGGTCCAGCGGCAACACCCTCGCCTGCGCGAGCGAATAATGACGGAGTATAGCTATTCAGAGATCGCGGTCCAGCGGCAACACCGGGTGGCCGTGCGTCAGCTCGACGATCAGTATAGCTATTCAGAGATCGCGGTCCAGCGGCAACCCCCGCGCGGCTTGCGCGGTCAGACATCCGTAGTATAGCTATTCAGAGATCGCGGTCCAGCGGCAACTCCTATCGGGCCTGAAGCCCACCCACCCCGAGTATAGCTATTCAGAGATCGCGGTCCAGCGGCAACGCATCGCCGCGCTGCATTACGCGCCCGAAAAGTATAGCTATTCAGAGATCGCGGTCCAGCGGCAACTCATGAACATTAGCATTCTTGGCTCGAATGAGTATAGCTATTCAGAGATCGCGGTCCAGCGGCAACACCATGACCGGCGCGATGATCGGGTGCCGCAGTATAGCTATTCAGAGATCGCGGTCCAGCGGCAACACGCGCTGGCCTATGCCCAACAGATCCGTGAGTATAGCTATTCAGAGATCGCGGTCCAGCGGCAACGCATCCGCCCCGATCGCAGATGCGCGCGGAAGTATAGCTATTCAGAGATCGCGGTCCAGCGGCAACGCGCCATCGGCACGATGTGACGCTGCAGAGAGTATAGCTATTCAGAGATCGCGGTCCAGCGGCAACCCCTTCACCGCATTGACGACATTGGGATGGAGTATAGCTATTCAGAGATCGCGGTCCAGCGGCAACATCGTGTAGACCGTGCCATTGATGTCCAGCAGTATAGCTATTCAGAGATCGCGGTCCAGCGGCAACTGCGCAAAATCGATGAAATGATTGAAGCCGAGTATAGCTATTCAGAGATCGCGGTCCAGCGGCAACCGCATCTCTTTCCTGTGACGCGGCCGCCGCAGTATAGCTATTCAGAGATCGCGGTCCAGCGGCAACTGCGTTCCTCGGGCGACATATTCACAAGGTAGTATAGCTATTCAGAGATCGCGGTCCAGCGGCAACGGTAACATCATCGACTATGACGAGATCGTCAGTATAGCTATTCAGAGATCGCGGTCCAGCGGCAACACGCCATTGCGGTTGCCCTCGGCCTGAAAGAGTATAGCTATTCAGAGATCGCGGTCCAGCGGCAACGAGCTGACGATGCGGTCATTCCCGCACGCAAGTATAGCTATTCAGAGATCGCGGTCCAGCGGCAACTCAACTTCGACGCTACCGCCCATTTCCTCTAGTATAGCTATTCAGAGATCGCGGTCCAGCGGCAACAACGCCCAAAGGTTGAACGCTGCCCGGGACAGTATAGCTATTCAGAGATCGCGGTCCAGCGGCAACTCACCGCGTGGCTGAATACGCGGTTCGGGGAGTATAGCTATTCAGAGATCGCGGTCCAGCGGCAACTTGCAGCGTCAGGATGTTGGAGCGGCGCAGAGTATAGCTATTCAGAGATCGCGGTCCAGCGGCAACACCTAGCACTACTTTGGCAGAAGTGTAATTTTTGGGATTCCCCTTCGGAGGAATGCGTGATTCATAGGGAGCCAGCTTTTGTGGAGGCTGGCGATGGAAGAGGATTGGCGGCGGGACCTCGAACAGT
>JBFWKI010000035.1:0-38299 GCA_050252755.1 Sphingobium sp. | reverse complement strand
ACGGGGCGAACCCGCTCCCACTGCTCGTCGCTTAATCCGTGTCGATCCAAGATGGCGCTCCCTTCGCCAGTCTTGAATCCGATCCGCGCGGAAAAAGGAATCCCTTAAATGTCCACACGCCTTAGTCTCGCCCATGATGATGCATCAGGCAAAGCGCGCTTTCCGGGGCGCGGGTTTCCTGTCGGTGTTGGGACGGAGATGCGGACGGTGGGTCTGGGCTATTTGCGCTTTTCCCGTTCTTCGGCGATGGCGCTTTTCAGCTTGTCATAGCCCACGGCCCCGGCCAGCAATTGCCCGCCAATGATGAAACTGGGCGTCCCGCTGGCCCCCAAAGCCTGCGCGAGGCGGAGATTTTTTTCGATTTCCGTATCATAGCGTTTGTCCGCGATGGCGGCTTCGGCGGCCTTGCGGTCGATGCCGACGCTGGCGGCGGCTTTCAATATGGCCTCCTGCGTCACCTGCCCTTCATCGTAAAGCGCCTTGTGGAACGCCATATAATGCCCGCGTTCCGCCGCGAGCAGGGAGACATGGGCCGCCGCCGTGCTGGCCTCCGACAGGATCGGCAGTTCGCGATAGACAATCTTCAGCCTCTTGTCCTCGCCCGCCAGCTTCGCGAGATCGGACAGGGAGGCGCGGCAATAGCCGCAGGCATAATCGAAAAATTCGACCAGCACGATATCGCCATCCTTCGCGCCTTCCCACGCCCCGGCAAAGGGCGTTTCGAGATCGCCGCGCTTGCTGTCTATGGTGGCGCTGACCTGCTTGGCCTGAAGCCGCTCCATCGCCTGCGGCAGGATTTCGGGATGTTCCAGAATATAATCATGGACGATCTGCTCGATCTGGGCGCGGCTGGTGATCGCCGGTTCGGCCGCCTGCGTGGCGAGCGCCGCCGATGCCGCCGCCGTGGCCGCGACGAATAGTCCGAGAAGCATCTGGATTTTCCTGTTCTTGATGGCCGCCGTGAAGGAAGGAGGTGTATCGGGGGAAGGCGGGGACGTCATCGTTTCTTTTTCCTGCTCAACGTGCCGCGCGCGGCCATGGCTATGTCCTGCGCGCGCAGATAATCGCTGGTGCCTTCGGGAATGCCCGCCATCGCCGCTTCGGCGCTGCGCAGGGCCAGTTCGTCCTGCCGTTGCAGGGAATAGCGTTCCGCCGTGGCCAGCGCGGCGCGTGCCTGATCGCCGCGCCGTTCATAGACGACGCCAAGCTGATACCAGGCGAAGGGATTGTCGCGATCTTTCGCCACGGCGGAGCGCAACACCTGCTCGGCCTCGGCGAAATGGGCGTTGTCCTCGGTCGCGATCAGCGCATGGCCGAGCATCACGGCGATCAGCGGTTGGTTATTGGTCAGGCGCACGGCCTCGCGCAGCGGCGCGATGGCTTCGGCCGCATGCCCGTTTTCCAGCAAAATCTGGCCGTCCAGTTCCAGAAAATAGGGGTCGTGCGGCGCCGCCTTCAACAGCGCGTTGACCTCCGCCGTCGCCTTGTCGGGATAGGCCCCCTTGTGCCAGGCATAGGCGCGGGCATAATGCGCCGGGATCGACTGGTCGCTTTCGGGATAGGTGCGCATCGTCTGGGGCGGATCGGCGACGAAGCCGAACAGCTTGGCCTTTATCCGCTGAAACCGGGCCTCCAGATCGGGCGGGGTCTTGGCGTCCCACGCCGGATCGGGTTCATAGACGTCGCGCAGCACGGCGATGCGCTCCCCCGATAGCGGGTGGGTGCGACCATAGCTGTCATCCTGCGGGATGGCGAGGCGATATTCCTGATTTTGCAGCTTCTTGAAAAATTCGAGGCTACCCCGGCCGCTGATCCCGGCCTTGCTGAGATAGCGCGCGCCGGCAAGGTCGGCGCTGCTTTCCTGCGTCCGCGAAAAGGCGAGGAACTTGCCCATGGCGGCCTGTTGCCCCGCCGCCATGATGCCCATTCCGGCCTCGCCCCCGCCCGCCGCCATCGCCGCCGCGCCCAGCAGCAGGGAAACGAGCGTGATGCCGGTGGCGGTCTTGATGCCTTCGGACGAACGGATGATGTGGCCGCCCTCGATATGGCCCAGTTCATGCGCGATAACGCCCTGTATCTGGTTCAGATTGTCGGCAGAGGTGAACAGGCCGGAATGAATCCAGACGATCTGCCCGCCCGCGACGAAGGCGTTGATTTCGGGATCGTTGATCAACAGCACTTGCGCATTGCGCGGGTCCAGCCCCGCCGCCTTGATGAGCGGGGCGGATATATCGTTGAGGAAGGCTTCGGTTTCGGCGTCGCGCAGGATTTGCTGCGCGATGGCCGGGCGCACCAGCAGCGCGAGGCAAAGGGCGATCGCGATCGCGACCCGATGGAGCGAGACGGTGAGAAGAGGGCGATGCCGCCCTTGCCCGGAAGCGGGAGAAAGAGAGAGGCTCGAAAGGCGCATGGTGGGAAAATGCCCGGTCATGGCTGAACAGGGCCTGATCGTGGCGGAACGGAAGATAGAGAAGATGACGCGCCGGTCATCCGATCCGTCCCCCGCGCCGGGCGCAGGGGACGGACAATGAGGTCAAGGGGTGATGCCGCGGGCATCAGGCCCCGAAAGTGCGTTGCCACCATCCACGGCGCGGCTGGCCATCGCTCTCTTCCGTTTCGGTTTCGGCGCCGTTCGCGGTGCTTTCCTCCGTCTGGCTTGCGCCTGAAGAGGCCGCCTCGGCGGACGGAGCGGAGAGGGCCGGTTCGGCGGCAGGTTCGGCCGGGGATGTCGTCCCGGCCACGGCCTGCGACGCCTCCGCCTCTGCTTGCGATGCCTCTGCCGGAGCCTGCGTGGCTACCGGTTCTTGCAGCGCGGGCGTGCTTGCGGCGGCGTCGGCCTCCTGCGCGGCAGCCTGTTCCGCCGCCACGATATCAGCCTTTTTGCGCCGGGTCCGCTTGGGCTTGGCGGGGGGCGCTTCGGCTGTGGCCTCCGCTTCGGCTACCGGTTCCGCAGCAGCCGGGGCCGGAGTGGCCTCGGTCGCCGTTTCGGCCGCCACATCCGCCTTTTTGCGGCGGGTGCGCCTGGGCTTGGCGGGGGCGGCTTCTTCTGCCTCTGCCTGTACCTCTGCGGCAGGAGCCGATGCGGCTTCAGGCGCCGGGGCGGGGGTGGAAGCGGCTTCGCTCGCGCTTTCGTCACCGGCCTTGCTGGCCGGGGCCTTGCGGGCGCGGGGGCGTCTGCGGGTCTTGGGGGCCGCTTCTTCCGCGACCTCCGCAACCGCCGGTTCCGCTGCCGAAGCCTCTGCTGCGGGGGCAGGAGCCTCGACGATTTCCGCCGCTTGTGCTTCGCCTGCCTCTGCGTCGCCCGGCTCTGCATTGGCCGCCTCTGCATCGGCTGCATCCGGCGCGGCTTCGCCTTCTATCGCGTCGCTGCCTTCTGCCGCCTCGCCACGCCGACGACGGCCGCCCCGGCGACCGCGACGGCTGCGGCGCCTGTTCTCGGCATTTTCCTCGTCGCCCGCGTCCGCGCTGACCCGCGTGCCGGCGTCGTCGCCATCTTCGCTTTCGTCGTCGCTTTCGCCGTCAAGATCCGGGGCGGCGCCATTGTCGTCTCCGGCCTCGTCCTGCGCGCCATGGGCTTCGCCGTCTTCACGGCGGCCACCCCGGCGACGGCGACGGCGGCGGCGGCGGCGACCGCCTTCGCGATCCTCGCCATTGCGTTCCTCACCGTGGCGATCCTCGGCTTCGATATCCTCTTCGTCCAGATCCTCGGCGGGGAGATCGCTGTCGTCCTCTTCCTCGATGATCGGCGCATATTCGACCACGCGGGTCGGACGCGGGCCGCCCGCCTCGACGGACATGCGCGCGCCCTCGATCTCGCCATCGGGCAGGATGGAGATGGTGACGCCATAGCGCTGCTCGATCTCGTCGATTTCGCGGCGCTTGTTGTTGAGGACGTAGAAGGCCGCTTCCTGGCTGGCGCGCAGGGTGATGACGCTGCCCTTGCCGCGCGCGGCCTCTTCCTCCAGCATGCGCAGCGCGGAAAGCCCCGCGGACGAGGCGGTGCGGACAAGGCCCGTGCCCTCGCAATGCGGGCAGACCTTGGTGGATGCCTCCAGCACGCCGGTGCGCAGGCGCTGGCGGCTCATCTCCATCAGGCCGAAGCCGGAGATGCGCCCCACCTGAATGCGGGCGCGATCATCCTTCAGCGCTTCCTTCACGGCCTTTTCGACCTTACGGATGTTGGAGTTGTTCTCCATGTCGATAAAGTCGATGACGACAAGGCCCGCCATGTCGCGCAGGCGCAACTGCCGCGCAATTTCCCGCGCCGCCTCCAGATTGGTGGCGACGGCGGTTTGCTCGATGCCATGTTCGCGGGTGGAACGGCCGGAGTTGATGTCGATCGACACCAGCGCCTCGGTCGGGTTGATGACGAGATAGCCGCCGGATTTGAGCTGCACCACCGGATGATACATGGCGGCAAGCTGATCCTCTACGCTGAACCGCTGGAACAGCGATACCGTGTCGGCATATTGCTTCACCCGCCGCGCATGGCTGGGCATCAGCAGCTTCATGAAATCCTTGGCGGCGCGATAGCCGTCCTCGCCCTCGACCAGCACTTCCTCGATCTCGCGATTATAGATGTCGCGGATGGCGCGCTTGATGAGGTCGCTGTCATTGTGGATCAGCGCGGGGGCGGAACTGTGGAGCGTCTTTTCGCGGATTTCATCCCACAGCCGGGCGAGATAATCGAAATCGCGCTTGATTTCGGTGCGCGTGCGCGACAGGCCCGCCGTGCGGACGATGCAGCCCATGGTGGCGGGCAGATTCATGTCGGCGATGATCGATTTCAGCCGCTTGCGATCCGCCACATTGGAAATCTTGCGCGAAATGCCGCCGCCATGCGACGTGTTGGGCATCAGCACGCAATAGCGGCCCGCAAGGCTGAGATAGGTGGTCAGCGCCGCGCCCTTGTTGCCGCGCTCTTCCTTCACGACCTGGATCAGCAACACCTGACGGCGCTTGATGACATCCTGGATCTTGTAACGGCGGCGCAGCGACATGCGCTGGCGGCGCAGTTCGTCGGCCTGATCGTCATTGGCGCTGTTGCGGCGGCGGCCCGACCGGGGCTGCTCCTCTTCCTCGCCGTCCTCGCCCACGGCGGGCACATCCTCGACATTGTCGTCGGATACGGCGTCATCGGTGGCATGTTCGTCGGCGGCCTCTTCCCGCAGGGCGGCTTCTTCCGCGGCATGTTCCGCCTCTTCGCGCAGCAGAGCCTCGCGATCCTCGCGCGGGATCTGGTAATAATCCGGGTGGATTTCGGAAAAGGCCAGAAAGCCGTGACGATTGCCGCCATAATCGACGAACGCCGCCTGCAACGAGGGTTCCACCCGCGTTACCTTGGCCAGATAAATATTGCCCTTGAGCTGTTTATGCTCAGCGGATTCGAAGTCAAATTCCTCGATTCGGTTTCCCTTGACGACGGCGACCCGGGTTTCTTCCCGGTGACGCGCATCTATCAGCATACGCATGGTCATTCATTATACTCCGGGCGCGGATCGGCCAGCCATGGCGGCGGCGGTCCACGCTATTGTCAGGGGGCGCAAGCATCCGCCGCGCTATCGGCGCGGGCGGGTGATCGGCCCGGTTAAGACGGATTGGGTTGAAAGATAAGGAAATATTCGTGTCTGCTGCATGGGCATGCCCGGCCATCATGCCGGAACCGCTGTGCGCCAACCACGCGTCAAGGCCGACTGTCGGGCCTTGAAGTGATTGGGAAAAATGCCTCATGCAACGTCAACCTGTTGAAATAAGCGAGTTTTCGGCAGGCCGAACCCCTCGCGACGGGGATTGCGCCTATCGTGCTTTCCCGCAGGGGGACAATATTGCGCCTTACTTGGCTAGCACCTGTAACGATGGGGGGCAACAGGCGGCGATATTTTTTGTTGGCTCCTTCCGGTCATTTTCGGTCGTAAGTTCTTCTCTTTAAGAAAAATCCGGCTATTCAACAGGCGTGTCCCCTTCAAACTTCTGGGCCGAAACGGGCGAATGCTGTCTTTGATTGCTCTCATACCGGCGTTGATCGCGGCGGGTCATGCCGGACGGGACGGCGGAATATATGGCGGCGCGGCGGCCTATACGCCTCCGCCCCGGCAATCGCACAGCATCACCGTGCCGATCCCGCCGCCGGCCAAGGGGGTGAAGCTGCCCGCGATATATGGGCCGTCCGATCCCTCGCGCCCGCTGGTGGTGATCGATCCCGGCCATGGCGGGCATGATCCCGGCGCGATCAACCAGGATATGAACCTGCGGGAAAAGGATGTGACGCTGGCGCTGGCGCGCGCGGTGCGCGACCGGATCGCCGCGCCGGGGCGCGTCCGCGTCGCCCTGACGCGCGATGGCGACAGCTATCTCAGCTTGCAGGAACGCTATGAACTGGCGCGGAAAATGGGGGCGGACCTGTTCATTTCGCTGCATGCCGACGCCGCCGACAATGCCGGGGCGCAGGGCGCGACCATCTATACCCTGTCCGAAACCGCGTCCGACCGGGAGGCCGCGCGCCTCGCCGCGCGGGAAAACCGGTCCGACGTCATCAACGGCGTGCCGATCAGCGATCAGAGCGGGTCGGTATCTTCCATCCTGATCGACCTGTCGCAGCGGCAGGCGATGACCCTTTCGAGCAGCTTTGCCGAATTGCTGTTCCGGGAGGGCGCGCCCTTCATGCGTTTTCGTACCCCCTATCACCGCCTTGCCTCGCTGGTCGTGCTGAAGGCGCCGGACATACCCTCCATCCTGTTCGAGGCGGGCTATATCACCAGCGCGGGCGATGCGGAGCAACTGGCCTCTCAGGAAGGGCGCGATCGCGTGGCGCAGGGGATAGCGCAGGCGGTGGGCGTCTATTTCGCCCGCCGGTCCGGCCAGCCCTAATCGCCCATGGCCGCCCTGATCGTCCATGGCCCATGACCCGCCTGCAAGGCCGAACCCGAAGGCGGCCCGGAGAGTCGGCGCGTCCGTCGCGGAAGCACTGGTCAACCGCCTCATATTCTCCTAGAGCGTTGCCGTGATGGAGCAGAACGACAGCGGATCGGCCGGGCAGGACGAGTTCACCTATCGCGCAACGCGGGAAACCGGGGGCACCGGTGGCCGTTTTGCGCGCCTGTGGGGCAAGCCATGGGTAAGGCGCGCCAGCTATGTGCTGGGCATATTTCTGGTGGCGATCGGGGCGTTCTGGTTCCTTTTCGCGCGCGATCTGCCCGATGCGGCGGCGCTGGCCGATTATGAACCGGCGCTGCCCAGCGTGGTACGCGACATCGATGGTCAGCCGATCCACAGCTATGCCCGCGAACGGCGGGTGCAATTGCAATATGATGATTATCCGCCGCTGCTCATCCGCGCCTATCTGGCGGCGGAGGACAAGACCTTCTTCTCCCATCATGGCGTGGATATCACCGGGCTGGCGGGCGCGGTGTTCGATTATGTCAGCAAGATCGGGTCGGGCGAGCGGGCGAGAGGCGGCTCCACCATCACCCAGCAGGTGGCGAAAAACCTGCTGATCGGGGATGCCTATTCCCCCACCCGCAAGATCCGCGAGATGATCGTCGCCTATCGCATGGAAAATGCGATGACGAAGCAGCAGATTCTGGAACTCTATCTCAACCAGATATTCCTTGGCCGCAACGCCTATGGCGTGCAGGCCGCCGCGCGCGCCTATTATGGCAAGGATGTGGGCGATCTGAAACTGCATGAATTCGCCTATCTGGCCATCCTGCCCAAGGGGCCGTCCAATTATCGTCCCGAAAGCAAGACCGGCTATGACCGCGCGATCGATCGCCGCAACTGGGCGCTGGGGGAAATGCGCAGCAATGGCTGGATCACCCAAGCCCAATATGACGAGGCCAGGGCGCAGCCGCTCGGCACGATCAGCCAGCGCGGGCAGCTGTTCGATCGCGGCGAGGGCGCCTCGGGCGGCTATTATATGGAAGAAATCCGACGCCGCCTGATCGCTGAATTCGGCGAAACGGAAAAGGATGGCGCCAACAGCGTCTATGCGGGCGGCCTGTGGGTGCGGTCGCCCTATGATGCGCGTATCCAGACATCGGTGACGGACGCGCTGCGGGCGGGCCTGATGCGCTATGGCGCCGGGCGGGGCTGGTCCGGGCCGGTCGGCACGATCGAAATGGATGATAAATGGGCGCAGCGGCTTGCCGGGTCTGCGGTCAAGGTCGATTATGAGGACTGGCAGGTCGCGGTCGTGCTGTCGAAACAGGGCGGCAGCGCGCAGATCGGCCTTGCGGGCGGAAAGACGGGCACGCTGGCCGCTTCGGCCGCGCAATTGCCGTATCGCAAGATCGGCGGCCCGGCGTTCAACGGGATGAAGCCGGGCGATCTGATCCTCGTCAAATCGACCGGCGGTGACAGCTATGCCCTGCGCAACGTGCCCGAAATATCGGGCGGCATGGTGGTGGAGGGCGTCCGTACCGGGCGCATCTTCGCGATGCAGGGCGGGTTCGATTCGCGGCTGTCCTCCTATAACCGGGCGACGCAGGCGCAGCGGCAGCCCGGTTCCACGATCAAGCCCTTCGTCTATGCTGCCGCGCTCGACAATGGGATGACGCCTGCGACGATCATCGTCGATGGGCCGTTCTGCGTGTGGCAATCGGCGCGGCTGGGCCAGAAATGCTTCCGCAATTTCGGCGGCGGCGGGGCGGGCGCGCAGACCATGCGCTGGGGCGTCGAGCAATCGCGTAACCTGATGACGGTGCGCGCCGCCTCTCAGACCGGCATGGATCGCGTCGTGCGCACTATCAAGTCGATGGGCATCGGCGATTATCAGCCCTATCTCTCCTTCGCGCTGGGCGCGGGCGAAACCACGGTGGAAAAACTGGTGAACGCTTATGCCGGGCTGGCCAATCATGGCCGCCTGATGACGCCCAAGGTCGTCGATTTCGTGCAGGACCGCCACGGCAAGGTCATCTGGCCGAAGGACTGGCGCGCCTGCGGCGGCTGCAACGCGCCCGATTGGGATGGCAAGGCGATGCCCCGCTTCGGCGCCGAGGGGCGGCAGGCCATGGACGCGATGACCGCCTATCAGGTCGTCCACATCGCCGAAGGGGTGATCCAGCGCGGCACCGCGACCCTCCTTGCCGACCTGAAACGGCCGCTGTTCGGCAAGACCGGCACCACCAACGGCCCGACCGACGTATGGTTCGTCGGCGGATCGCCCGATCTGGTGGCCGGGGTCTATCTGGGCTTCGATACGCCGCGATCGATGGGCGGCTATGCGCAGGGCGGGCGGATCGCCGCGCCGATCTGGAAACAGGCGATGGCGCCGATCCTCGCCGACATGCCCAAGACGCCGTTCGTCGCGCCGCCGGGCATCCGCATGGTGCGCGTCGATCGCCGGTCGGGCAAGCGCGTCTATGGCGCGTGGCCGACCAGCAATGACGCGAAACCCGCGATCATCTGGGAAGCGTTCAAGCCGGAAACCGAACCGCGCCGTACCATCCGCAAGGAAGAGGTGGAGGCGCAGGAAAAGGCCGCCGCCTCGCGGGGCAATACCGACCCGGCGGCCAGCCGCGACAGCGATTTCTTGCAGCGCGAGGGCGGAATATATTAGGCGGGTCGAATGCGTTGGCTCTGCCACGCGCCGGCCGGAACCGTCCCGCCCCTGATTCCATCGCGAGGGGGGCGGACGGCGATCGGGCCGGGCGATCGGAAAACGGAAAATATCGCCGTCACGGCGCGGGAATTTTTGGAGAAGAGACATGCGCGCAGAAGCGCAAGCCTATATTGATCGTATTGACGCAGCGCTCGGCCTGCTGCGCCGTTTCCTCGATTGGGACCGCGCGCTGCGGCGGCTCGATGAACTGAACGCCCGCGTCGAAGACCCGACGCTGTGGGACGACCAGAAAAAGGCGCAGGAGGTGATGCGCGAACGCACCCATCTCGACACCGCCATTTCCGCGACCCGCGCGATCGAAAATGAAAAGAACGACACCGCCGAACTCATCGAAATGGCCGATGCGGAAGGGGATGCGGCCCTTGGGGACGAGGCCGTCGTCGCGCTCGCGCAGCTTGCCGACAAGGCCGATGAGGCGAAGGTGAAGGCGCTGCTGGCCGGGGAAGCGGACGGCAACGACACCTATCTCGAAATCCATGCCGGCGCGGGCGGCACGGAAAGCCAGGACTGGGCCGAAATGCTTCAGCGCATGTATCAGCGCTGGGCGGAAAAGCGCGGTTACAAGGTCGAGATGGTCGATTATCAGGCGGGCGAGCAGGCGGGCATCAAGTCCGCCACGCTGCTGATAAAGGGCGAAAACGCCTATGGCTTCGCCAAGACCGAAAGCGGCGTGCATCGCCTCGTGCGCATTTCGCCCTATGACAGTTCGGCACGGCGGCACACCAGCTTTTCGTCGGTCTGGGTCTATCCGGTGATCGACGACAATATCGATATCGAGATCAACCCGGCGGACCTCAAGGTCGATACCTATCGCGCATCGGGCGCGGGCGGGCAGCACGTCAACACCACCGATTCGGCGGTGCGCATCACCCATGTGCCCTCCGGCATCATCGTCGCCTGCCAGAATGACCGATCGCAGCACAAGAACCGCGCCACGGCCATGAACATGCTGAAGGCGCGCCTGTATGAGGCGGAGTTGCAGCGGCGCGAGGCGGAGGCGAGCGGCGAATATCAGGCCAAGACGGAAATCGGCTGGGGCCACCAGATCCGGTCCTATGTGTTGCAGCCCTATCAGATGGTGAAGGATCTGCGCACCGGCGTCGTTTCCTCCTCGCCCGATGATGTGCTCGACGGCGCGCTCGATCCCTATATGGCCGCGGCCTTGTCGCAGCGCGTGACCGGCGAGAAAATCGAGGTGGAGGACGTCGACTGATGGCCCTGCGGTCGCGTGCCGGGGCGTTCGCGCTGGCCGGGGCGGCCGTGCTGGTGCTGCTGCCGGGCTGCGATGTGCTGGGCGGCGACACCGGGGACAAGGGGGACGGCAGGCGGGCCAGCGCCGCCGCCTTTCCGAAGGCGGATCGGCCCGTGGCGCCGGTGGTTTCCACCCGCTATGCCAGCGAAGAGGCGCGTGACCGCGTCAACGAGGCCAATGACATCATGGATCGTGCGGGCATCCGGCCCGGCATGACGGTCGCGGATATCGGGGCGGGCGAGGGCTATTACACCGTCCGCCTTGCCGCGCGCGTCGGCCCGATGGGACGGGTGCTGGCGCAGGATATTCTGGCCGAGGTGATCGAGGCGCTGGGCCATCGCATCACCCGCGAACATTGGGACAATGTCAGCGTGAAGTTGGGCACGCCCGACGATCCGGGCCTGCCCGCCGACAGCTTCGACCGCATCATGATGGTGCATATGTATCATGAGATAGAGGAGCCTTATGCGTTTCTCTGGCATATGCGCCCCGCGCTGAAACAGGATGGCGAGGTGATCGTCGTCGATTCGATGCGCCCGACCGAACAGCATGGGACGCCGCCCAAATTGCTGATCTGCGAATTTTCCGCGGTCGGCTATCAACTGGTCGATCTGGTGCCGCGCCCCGCCGCCGGGGGCTATTTCGCCCGGTTCCGCCCGACGGGCGCGCGCCCGGACCCCTCGGACATAGCAACCTGCGCGGTGGACCGGTCATAGGGCTGGCTGGCGGGGGAGGGTCGCCGCTTGCGCTTTGCCTGAGATGGCGTGTCGATAGCGTTGAAGCGAACCGCGCTCGCCTCGAACAGGCGGATAGGCCCTTTTATCCGGGGTGGTCCGGCACGCCATCAGCGAAAGCCCGGGGGCCGTTCGCCATGGCCTGCGGACACCGACGCTTCCGGCCCCTGCGGGCCTGCGAAGCGCGATGTCAGGTCAGCGACGCCTTGATCGAACAGGCCGCCGGGCCGAGGATGACGATGAACAGCGTCGGCAGGATGAACAGGATCAGCGGCACGGTCATGATCGCGGGCAGGCGGGCGGCTTTTTCTTCTGCCCTCATCATGCGTTCATGGCGAAATTCGGCCGATAATACGCGCAGGGCCGAGGCCAGCGGCGTGCCATATTTCTCGGTCTGGACCATGGTGGTGACGACGCCTTTCAGCGCCTCCAGATCCACGCGATTGGCCAGATTCTCAAAGGCCTGCCGCCGTTCCGTCAGGAAGGACAGCTCAATGGACGTCAACTGGAACTCATCGCCCAGTTCGGGATAGGCGCGGCCCAGTTCCCGTGCCACGCGAGCGAAGGCGGCATCGACGGTCAGGCCCGCTTCGGCGCAGATGACCAGCAGGTCGAGCGCGTCGGGCAGGCCCTTGCGGATCGCCGCCGTGCGCTTGCCGATCTTGTTTTGCAGATAGATGTCCGGCGCCTTGTAGCTGCCGAGCAGCGCGACGGCGAAGGCGATGAAGCGCTTGAGGTCGGACCATTCCGGGAAGATATCGACCACATAGATCAGCAGCGCCGCCGACAGGCCGCCGACGATAGGCAGGATCAGGCGGCCGAAAATGACGGCGATGGCAAGGTCTTTCGACCGGATGCCCGCCTGCGCCAGCTTCCGCTGCGCGATTTGAAGCTGGTCGTCCTGAAGCACCTTCAGCTTTTGCAGCAGGGTGCGCATCAGGTCGGTGCTCTCGCGCTGATGAACCAGCTTCGCGCGGCGTTTGGTGGCGGCGACGGTGATGCCCGCCTTCAACTGTTCGCGCCGTTCGTTCAGCGCCTTGACCCGCTTGCCCATCGGATTGCGGACGGTGGCCGCCGCATAGATCGCCACCAGCACCGCGAAGGTCGCGAGCGCGGCCATCAGCGTGGCGAGATCGGCAGCGGTGAGGCCGAAGAGGGTCGATCCGGAGGAAGCTGTCATCGGTTCAAATCTCGAAGTTTATCATCTGCGCCATGATGAACACGCCGATGCTTATCCAGCACAGGCCGCCAATGGCGATGATCTGCATCAGGCTCAGGCCGAACAGGCCGTTGGGGTCGGGCGTGTAGAATGATTCCATATAGCCGAAATTGACCCAGCTAATCAGCGCGAACACGACAAAGGGCAGGCAGCCCAATATCCATGCCGATGCCTTGGCTTCGGACGACATGGCGCGGATTTTCAGCTTCATCTGCGCGCGCTGGCGCAGGACATTGGCGAGATTGGCCAGCGTTTCGGCCAGATTGCCGCCCGTTTCGCGCTGAATATTGAGGGTGATGCAGAAAAACTGGATTTCCGCCGTCCCCAGCCGCTCGGCCGTTTCCGACAAGGCCTGATCCATGGTGCGGCCGATCTTGATGCGCTCTGTCACCAGCCGGAATTCCTCGCCCACCGGCCCCGGAACCTCGGTGGATACGACGGTCAGCGTTTCCGCGATCGGCAGGCCGGATCGCAGACCGCGCACCATCAGTTCCAGCGCGTCGGGAAAATTGGTGGTGAATTTCTGGATACGCCGCGCGATCAGCATGCTGACATATTTGTGCGGCAGGCCAAGGCCCAGCGCCGTGCCGAGGAACAGCGCGGTCAGCGGCGCCCAGCCGCGCATCAGGCCCAGCGCGGCCACCGTCACGGCGATGCCCCCGCTGGCCATCATATATTGGTTCAGCGTCCATTTCTTGCCGGTCATGCGCAGGCGCTTGACCAGATTTTCCGGGTTGGGAATCAGCGACGCCAGCGCATTGGCCTGTGGCCGGGCGGTGGCGATCGCCTTGCGCATGCGCGCTTCGATCTGGTTTTCGCTCGACACATTGTGGCGCGCAATGGCGGCGGCAAGGCGCCGGGTCTGCGCCTTGCTGGTGGACGGGCCGGAAAAGGCCAGCACCAGCAGCATCAGCGTACCACCGGCCATGAGCATCAGAAGAAGGAGCTTCAGGTCCATCGATCAGTCGCCTTTTTGCGCGCTTACAGCTTTTCCCTGACGGGTTTCCCGGCCGCCTTCGCGGTCTTCCCGTCCTTGCCGGGCAGCTTGGGCAGCAGGGCCTTGAAATCGCCGATCTTGCCGAGCAGCGAGGCGCCCTTTTTGCCGGAGTCGCCATCGTCATGGTCGCCCAGATCGAGGATCTGCCCCGTCACCGTGCCATACACCTGCCCCAGCTTGGTAGTTTTGGCGACTTCGGCGAGCGATTTGCCCAGCTTTGCGGCCTGCGCGGCGGTGCGCATGTCATAGGGCAGCAGGACGTCGATCTTCTGTTCGATCGATTGCTCGAAATCCTTGCGGGAAATTTCGAGCATGTTCGCCTGCACCTTGTTCGCGACGATCAGCAGCTTCACATGCGGCGCGTTGGACCGCAGCCAGGAAAGGGTGCGGATGGTGTCGCGCGCGGCGGCCAGCGTGATTTCGGTGACGATCACCGCGACCTGAATGTCCGCCATCAGTTGCGGGAACTGGATCAGCATGTGGCGCGGCATGTCGACGATGCTGCATTCGAAGGCGGTGCGGAATTCTTCCAGCAGATGATGGAAGGCCCCGCCATCGGTCAGCATCGACTGGCTGATCGGCGCTTCGGCCGAAAGGATCGCCAGCTTGTCGGAGGCGCGCACCATGGCCCGTTCGATGAACAGGCCGTCGATGCGGGCGGGATTTTCGATCGCGTCGATCAGGCCCCGGCCCGGCTCCAGATCGAGCGTCAGCGCATTGGTGCCGAAATGCAGGTCGAGATCGAGCAGCGCGGTCGAGCGCGATGCCTTGTCGCTCATCAGCCAGGCGAGGGAGGTCGCGAAGGAAGACGCGCCCACGCCGCCCCGCGTGCCGATGACGGCGGTGGCGACATGCGGGCGGGTTTCGCTGCCTTCGGTCCGCGGCGTCATGAAAGCCGCCTGCGCATTGACGAGCGCATCGCGCACATGGTCGATATTGAGGGGTTTGAGCAGATAATCCTGAATACCGCTGCCGATAAGGTCGCGATAGAGGCGCACGTCATTGATCTGCCCGGCGGCGATGACGATGGTGCCCGGCTCGCAGACTTCGGCCAGACTCTTGATGTCCTCCAGCGGATCGATGGATTCCGCCATGTCCACGAACAATATCTGCGGGCTGGCGCTGACCGACAAGGACTGGATGGCGTTGCGCAAGCCGCCCTTGTAGACGCGCTCGCCGGACCAGCCCAGTTCGACCGCGACCGACTGAAGCGTGGCGATGCTGGCGTCGTCGCAGGCATAGGCCTGAAAAATGTCGCGGTTGCCGCCCATGCCGGGTTTCCAGGGAACGTTCATGGTCAATTGCCTCCCGCGGTGATGTTCTTCAGGCCGCCCTCGCCGGTCGGGGTCTGCTTGCGATAGCTTTCGATCGCGCGGTTGGACGTGTCGGTCCGCAGGGCGCTGTTGCTGTTTTCGCCGCGCACCAGATCTTCCGGGTTGGCGACCATGGCGGCAAGGTTGCTGTTCACGCCGCAGCCGAAATTGGAGGACGTGCCGCCGACCATGTCGCTTTCCTGACGGGTGCTCCAGTCGGGGCATCCCGGCACCGAAGCGCTGGCCCGGCGCAGGATCAGGCGCAGGGAGCCGGGCGGCGGGGTGCCCGCCTGCGCCGATCTGTCCTCCCCGATCATCATGCCGCGATGGCCGACCAGCGCGGCGATGTCCTTTTGCAGATCGAACGGAACGACCGCGCCATCCGTGGCGATCGCGACCGAGTCGCCATAGCCGACATCGAGCGAATCCAGCCAGCCGGAAAGGCGGCTATGTTCCGCCGCCGACAGGCCGACACCGTCCATGCGCACGTCATAGACATAGGTGGCGTAGCTGACGACCGGCTGACGCACCGATTCGACGCTGGTGTTGTAGCTGCTTTCCCCGCCGCATGCGGCGAGCGGCAGGGCGGCGGCCAGCAGGCCGAAGCGCAGGGCCTTGCGAAGGGTGGTCCTGCGCAGGATAGTCCCGTGGAGGGTGATCCCGTGAAGGGCGGCGCGGGTGCCGATGCTGAAAAACTCATGGCTCATGGCGGCTGTCTTCCCCATCAGAATGTGAAGCCCGGGCCGACGCTGCTGGCGTCAGCCGATTGGGCGCGCTTGGTCTTGCGATCGGTACGCCGGTCCTGCGTGGCGGCCTGCGGCGGCAGCGTGGCGCCGTCCGCGGGATTTTCCACCGGGGCGGTCGGCGCGACGGAGGGCGCATAGCCTTTCTGCCCGCTGACCCCGTTGGCGCCCTGTTGCAGCAACAGGCCTTGCAACGGCGTTGCGTTGCGATAGCCATCGGTCGGCAGATGCACCTGATTGGCGTTCATCGGCTTCACCAGATAGGGGGTGACGACGATCACCAGTTCGGTTTCATCCCGCTGATATTTGCGCGATTTGAACAGGCTGCCGAGGATCGGCAGATCGCCCAGTCCGGGAACCTTGTCGATGACGTTGGACGTGCCGTTGTTGAGCAGGCCCGCGATCATGAAGGCCTGCCCGGACCCCAGTTCCACCGTGGTTTCGGCGCTGCGGCTCTTGAGCGCGGGCACTTCGGAATTGATCGAGAAGTCCAGCGAGGACACGGTCGGCCGGACGCGCAGCGAAATGCGCCCGTCGGCCAGCACCGTGGGGGTGAAGGCCAGTTGCACGCCATATTGCTTGAATTCGATGCTGTTGCCCTGCGTGCCGTTGGACACGGTATAGGGATATTCCCCGCCAGCAAGGAAGCTGGCCGTTTCCCCGGACAGGGAGGTCAGGTTCGGCTGGGCCAGCGTGCTGGCAAGCCCGCTGGTTTCCGCCAGATCGAGCGCGCCCGCCACGTCCATGCCGAACATCTTGGCGACGAAGCCGAGGGTCGTGCGGCTGTCCGAGGGCTGGGTGAATTCAAAGCCGCGGGTGATGCCGCCGGCCGCGCCGCCGATAAAGCCGGTGTCGGTAATGGCGTTGCGGGTGCTGCGGCCGATATAGCCGGAAAAGCTGCCCGAACCCGTACCGAGGCCAGTGATGTTGGTGCCGATTTCATGCACCAGATTGCGGCTGACCTCGGCGAATTTCACCTGAAGGTTGACCTGAAGCGGCGTGGCGGTGCGCAGGCGGCTCACGACGGTCACTTCCTTGCCGGGATTGTCGGCAAAGGCCTTGACCAGCCGTTCCGCCTCGGCGGCGTCCTCCGGCGACTTGACGGTGCCGGTCAGCAGATAGAGACCGTTCATGGTGGACACCATGATCTCGGCTTCCGGCATGGCCAGCTTCAGCATCTGGTCGATGCTGGTCAGGTTGTTGCCCACCCGCACGGTCGCGGAATAGAGCGACTTGCCGCTGGCCGACGTTACCGTGACGGCGGTTTCGCCCGGCCCCTTGGCAAGGATGTAGAGCTGGTTCTGCGACCGGACATAGACGTCCACGACATTGGGATCGGCGATCACCACGTCGCTCATCTGTCCGGGCAGGTTGACGACCCGGCTCGCGCCGACCGACATCAGGATGATATTGCTGTCCTGCGCGGGGGCCGCGATGACCGCCTTTTCGGGCAGCAGGAGCGATCCGGCGGTCAGGGCGGTCGCGCCGAGGGCGAAGACCGCGTGACGCAACAGGGATGAGGTGCGCTTCATCTTATTTCCCTTTCAGCTCGACGGTCTGGACAGAGTCGCCGCGCGCAACCTTGACGATCGGGCCTTGCGGCACGCCTTCGGGTTGCTTGCGCTGCGGCATGGTGCGGCGTTCGAAACGCGACACGTCCGCGCCGGTCGAGAAAGTGATACGTCCATCTTCCGGCCGCGCGGCGATGCGGGCCAAGGCCTGCTTTTCCGCCGCCGGGTCATCGCCGTCCGGCAGGGCGACATCGCCATTGGCGATGGCGGCGTCGAGTTCCTGAGCGGTGTCCGCTATGGAACGCAGCGCCAGCGACAGCGCGCCGACCGACTGGGCGACGGAGATTTTCTCCGCGATCTTCGGCGTCACTTCCAGCGTGACGTTGGAATAGGTACGAACTTCGGGCTTGCCCTCTTCGTTCATCACATTGGTGCGCTGATCGGTGGCGAGCACGCGCAGGTTGCGCACCATGGTCTGGGCGACCTTCAGTGAATTATCGTCCTCCTGCCCCGCGATGGTCTGGGTGACGAGCACATCGACGCGATCGCCGGGGAAGATGAAGCCCGCGACGGAGTTCTGCACCGATACCGGCACGGTGACGGCCCGCATGCCCGGCCCCAGCGCTGCGGCAAGGAAGCCGCGTTCGCCCGGCTGGATCAGCGCGCCCAGCGTGATCGGCTGACCGGCGGTGATCGGGTTGCGGACGACCGCGCCCTGAAGGGCCTTGGGATCGGCCTTGTCCTTCAGATAATAGGCCTCCTCGACCAGTTCCTTGGGCCAGGGCTGAAACCGGAAGGCGTCTTCCGTGATGATGGTGCCGACCGGCAGGGCCTTGGTCGCGACCAGTACGAGCGGTCCATTCTCCTGATGGGGAACGGAGGATGCCGCGGCTTGCGGCGCGCCGTTGTTCGAACTGAACATCGAGCGGGCCATCAGCGCGGTGGCGATGGCGATGACAAGGGCACCCGCCAGCAGTGCTGCTTTTCTCACATCCATGACGAATCTCGTTCTCCGAAACAGGAAAATCGGGCTTTACGCAGCCGACTATTATCCAAATTGGTAAATAATCCGTTCACCGATCAACCACATCCCGGCGAGGGAGATGGCGACGCCGTAAGGAACCTCCGGTTGCCCCTCTCTTTTGCGCAGGCGGTGGTCGATGACCGTAATCAGGGTGATGACGCCGCCCAATATGGCCATGAGGACGAGCAGCAGGCTGAGCGCCTGCCACGGAAACCACAGGGCGATGGCCGCCAGCAGCTTCACGTCGCCGCCGCCCATCATGCCGAGCGCGAACAGCGCCGCGAACAGGCCGAACACGCCGATCCCCATAGCGATTTGCAGCGCCATGTCCGGCCATGCGGGCAGGCCGCTCGCCAGCCAGTAGAGCGGCGCGCTCAGCGCGATGACGATATTGAGTCGGTTGGAGATGATGCGCGACCGGATATCGGTGACGGCAGCCATTGCCAACAAGCCGGCCAGCAGGCACAGCAATGCGATTCTGATAAATTCCCCACTCATGTTCAGGAGGTCTAGACGGAATGCTTTACCATTCCGTAAACCGGTTCCAGTGATGACAAAGCCATTTCCTTCCTTCTTGCCGGATGATGCCATTTACCATTGGAACGCGCGCGACGGCTGGCCGATTCGCGTGGCCCGCCTTGCCGCCGACAGGGCGGCGGGCCGGGCGCGGGGGTCGTTGTTGTTCCTGAATGGTCGGGGCGACAATCTGGAAAAATATGCCGAGGCCGTGAATCAATGGGCCGCCGAGGGCTGGAACGTCGATAGTTTCGACTGGCGCGGGCAGGGCGGATCGGGGCGGCTGGCGGCCCATGCGCCGATGCTCGGCCATGTGGAGGATTTCGAACTGTGGCTGGGCGATCTGGAGGCCTATGGCGCGCAGTGGCGATCCCGTACGGAAGGGCCGCATGTCATCATCGGTCATTCGATGGGCGGGCATTTATTGTTGCGCGCACTGGCGGAACAGCGCGTGCAGGCCGATGCGGCGGTGCTCGTCGCGCCGATGCTCGGCATTGTCGGGGGCGGCGTGCCGCCTGCGGTGGCGCGGCGGATCAGCGAGGCGGTCTGCGCGCTGGGGCTGGTCGAACGGCCGCTCTGGCCCGAACGCAGCCGCACGCCGGAGCGGGAAGCCGCGCTGCGCGGGCGCCTGACCCACAGCCTCGAACGGTTCGAGCAGGAACAGCAGGCGCGGCGCGCCTCGCCCGAACTGGCGCTGGATGCGCCGAGCTGGGGCTGGCTGCGGGCTGCCTATCGCTCGATCGACCGGCTGGAGACGCCGGGGCTGGTCGAGCAGGTCGCCACGCCGATCCTCCTGTTGGCGAGCCGGGTGGACCGGCTCGTCTCCGTCGCCGCGATCGAGGCGCTGGCGCGGCGTTTGCCCGATGCGCAATTGCATGTTTACGGGGCGGAGGCCGCGCATGAAATATTGCGGGAGGCCGACCCGGTGCGCGATGATGCGCTGGCGCGGATCGCGGCGTTTCTGGACGACAAGGCCCCGGCCCTAGCCCCGGCCCCGACCTCGACCGAACTGGCGCCGGAACGGACGTCAGGACAGGCAGAAGCGCGGGAATGAACGCGCGCGCGGGCATGTATGACGTGGTGATCGTCGGCGCGGGCATGGCCGGTGCGAGTCTGGGGGCGGAACTGGCCGGTCATGGGTCCGTGCTGCTGGTCGAGATGGAAGATCAGCCGGGCTATCATGCGACGGGCCGCTCGGTCGCCTTCTGGTCGGAAAGCTATGGCGGCCCGGATATCCGGCCGCTGACACGGGCTTCCGGGCCGTTTCTGGAGCATCCCCCGGCGGATTTTGCGGCGCAGGGCTTTTTGTCGGCGCGCGGCGGCATCCATATCGGGCAGGCCGAAGACGCGGGGCGGCGCGAGGCGCTGGTGGCCGACCATGGCGATGACGGCCTGTTCCGGCGACTGGAGCAGGGGGAGATGCGCGCCCGGCTTCCCCATTTGCGCGAAAGCTGGACGATCGGGCTGGAGGAAGCCTCGCTGCGCGATATCGACGTTGCGGCCCTGCATGGCGCCTATCTTTCCCGCCTGCGCGGACGCGGCGGCGGCATATTGTCGGGCTGCCGGTATGAAGGCGCGCGGAGGCTCGGCGTGGCGGAAGGGTGGGAGATACGCCTTTCGACCGGGCAAACCGTGCGCGCGGGTGTGCTCATCAACGCGGCGGGCGCATGGGCCGACGATGTGGCGCGGGCGGCGGGCGTGGCGCCGCTGGGGATACGCCCGTTGCGGCGCACGGTGGCGCAGGTGCGGGTCGATCCGCCCGCGCCGGACGCGATGCCGCTGATCCTCGATCTGGCGCAGCGTTTCTATTTCAAGCCGGTGGGCGGCGGGCGCATCTGGCTGACACCCCACGACGAGCACCCCTCGCTGGCGATCGACGCCGCGCCGGAGGAGGTGGATATCGCCATCGCGATCGACCGGCTGCAATCGGCGATGGACTGGCGGGTCGAGGCGGTGGAACGCCGCTGGGCCGGGCTGCGCAGCTTCGCCCCGGATCGCAGGCCGGTCTATGGCCGCGACCCCGATGCGCCCGGTTTCTTCTGGTTCGCGGGGCAGGGCGGCTTCGGCATCCAGACCGCGCCCGCCGCCGCGCGCCTTGCCTGCGGCCTGCTTGTCGGGGGGGAGGCGGACCCCATGGTGCGCGGGATAGAGGCGCGGGCCTACGCCCCCGATCGTTTTCGCGCATCGGCCCTTTCCAATCCGCCGGGCGCGGGATAGGCTGCGTCCCGTTCCCATCGGATGGAGAATGCCCCATGGCCCATAAATTCGTGATCGAGCAGAACAAGGCGGGCGAATATGTCGCCAAATTCAAATATAACGCCGAAATCATCTTCTGGACCGAAGGCTATAAGAGCAAGGCGTCGGCGATGAATGCGATCGAATCGATCAAGAAAAACGGGCCGGATGCCCCCATCGACGGATAAGGCGCAGACCTTATGGCCCGGCGGGACGCTGTTTGGCGGCCCGTCCGGTTTTGCCTGCTCTTCGGAACGTGACGACTCGTCCGGGCCTGCCGTGGCGCTTCCCGGCGCATGACCGTGCTGGGCGCCATCATCGCCGGGGGGCAGGCCCGCCGCTTCGGCGCGGACAAGGGCGCGGCCATGTTGGGCGGTGTTGCGCTGATGGATCATGTCCTTGATGCGCTGCGTTCCCAATGCGATGAACTGGTGATCGTCGGGCGATCCTGGCGCAACTTTCCGCGGATAGAGGACAGGCCCCATGCGGGCGAAGGGCCGCTGGGCGGCCTCAACGCCGCGCTGCATCATGGGCGGCGGCAGGGGCATGAAGCGGTGCTGTGCGCCGGATGCGACAGCCTTCCGGTGCCCGATGACCTCGCCGCCCTGCTGACGCCCGGCCCGGCGGTGATCGACGGGCATTGGTTGATGGGCCTGTGGCCGACGGCGCTGGCGGAGGATCTTGATCGCTGGCTGGCCGATCAGCCGGGCCGTTCCCTGCGCGGCTGGATGCGGCAGGCCCATGCCCAAGCCGTGCCGCTGGGCCGCGAGATATTCAACATCAACACGCCCGAAGCGCTGGCCGAGGCGGAGGCGGCGATCGGTCAGGGGTGATCGGGGAGAGGCCGATAGTCAGAAGATGATAGGATGGAGTGGCGGATGGCCATAGGCCAATGCCGGTCGGTCCTAGTCGTCATATCCAAGCTGCGCGCGCATATCTATCGCGTCGATGATCCTGCCGCCGCCCATGAATACGGCGGCGGTGCAGCATAGCGCCAGCATCTTGCCCGGCCAGCCGGGATATTGATCGAGATAGACCATGCCCCTGTCCACCGCACCCAATGCCAGCGCGTAGATGACGGCAAACGCCTCGAACTTCGTCTTGATGACGAAAAGGCGGCCAATCTTGCGGGCGGTCTTGGTTAGCATTTCCTTAAATTAGCAGCGCCAGCCGCTCTCCTGCAAACCGGTTAACCATGAATCCGCTGTTTTGGCGGGGGTATAGGGATTCAATCCCGCACAGGGGCGGATGGTTCCCCGAAAGGGCCGGAAAAGGGCGCGTGTCAGATCAGGGGTGTCAGATCGGGGCCGGCAGGCCGATATGGTCCATCAGCACGGCCCGCGCCCGCTCTATATCCGCGATCAGCGCGGGGCTGGCGAGATCGGCAGGGGCGATGCTTTCGGGCCAGTGGCGCGTGACGATCGCGGCGATGCTGTCCAGCCGCGCCGCATCGACCAGAAAGCGCGGGTCGATGGTGGCCGGGTCCGCGACGACGCGCAGGCGCAGGCAGGCAGGGCCGCCGCCATTGGCCATGGATTCCTTCACATCGACCGGGATCACCCGCCGGATCGGGCCATTGCCCGCGACCAGCCGCTCCAGATAGGCCGCGCTGCTGGCCATGGCGATGCATTCCGCCGGCACGATCAGCGCCATGCCTGCGCCATCGGGCAGGGTGACAAGCTGCGCATTGAAGAGATAGCCCGCTATGGCGTCGGCCAGCGGCACTTCGCTGTCGGGCACCTCGATGATGACGGCTTCGGGCAGGCGGTCCCGAAGGTCCGCGTAGAAACCATCGCGATCGGCAAAGGCCAGTTCATGCGCGAAGAGGACATGCTCATTGGCCACCGCGACCACATCATTGTGAAAGGCCCCCGCCGCGATGGCGGTTTCCGATTGCTCGACGAACAGGGTGCGGGCGGGGTCGAGGCCATGGGCGCGGGCGATGGCCATGCCCGCTTCGACATGCTGGCGGGCGGGGAAAGGCCCTCCGGCGCGGCCATGGACGAAAATCTCCACGCCCGGCGCGCCATGGGACGGGGCAAGGCGCATATGATTGGCCGCGCCCTCGTCGCCATAGGGTGGCGGCACCGGGCCATGGACGGCAAAGGCGCTACTGTCCGCGAAGGCGACCCGCAACTGGCGCAGCATATGGGGCCATTCATGGCTGCGATGGGGCATCGTCATCAGATTGGCGACGGTAAGATGGCAGCGCCCGTCCGCCGTGTCGGGCGCGGGGGAAACGGTCGCCGCATTGGCCGCCCACATGGAGGAGGCCGACAGCGCCGCCGCGCGGATATGCGCCTGCGCCGTCGCCACATTGGTGTAAAGGCTTTCCAGCCAGAGATGATCGGGCCGGGGCTGCGGCAGGAACAGCCCTTGATGCAGGCCCAGCGCGATAGTGGCGCGCATCTTGGCTATCCCCTGAAGCGCGGCGGCGCGGGGGTGGGACACCGCGCCCGCATGGGCGGTGGAGGCCAGATTGCCGGGGCTGAGGCCCGCATAATTATGGCTCGGCCCGACCAGTCCGTCGAAATTGATTTCATGCAGCGTCATGACCCGTTCAGCGCTCCATCACCAGCAACCGATCCTCGCTCAGCAGGCCGAGCCGTTCCGCCGCCGCTTCATCGAGGCGCACCCCGTCCCCCTCATCGAAGACCGCCTGCGCATAGGCGCAGCGGAAATCGCCGAGGCGGCCCGTGGCGGCCACGACCTTCACCCCGTTTTCGCCCTGGGTTCCGGGGCCATGGGTTCCGGCGCCGTGAATTCCGGCAAAGCGAACCTCCCGCGCCTGCGCGACGCTTTTCAGATTGTCGATCTTGCCGAGCATGGTGGGGCCGCCGTCGAATATGTCGACATAGCCATTATATTTGAACCCCTCGGTTTCCAGCATCCGCATCGCCGCGCGGCCATTGGGGTGGGGGCGGCCGATGACGGCGCGGGCGGGATCGGACAGCATATCGACATAGATCGGCGTCTTGGGCATCAGGTCGGCGATGAACTGGTTGCCGTGAAGCGCGTTGAAGCCGTCGGCCTCCTGAAAGCTCATGCCGAAAAAGCGCCCGGCAAGGCCGTCCCAAAAGGGCGATCCTCCCCCTTCGTCGATGACCCCGCGCAGTTCGGCCAGAATGCGTTCACCGAAACGGGCGCGATGCTGGCGGATATAGAGATAGCGGCTGCGGGCGAGCAGCAGGCCCAGCCCTTCGGCCCGTTCGCGCGGGTGGAGGAACAGCCCGCCCACCTCCGTCGCGCCCTCCAGATCGGTGGTGAGGGATAGCATCTGGGCGCGAAAGGTGCGGTTGAGTTCGCGGCTATGCTGGGTCAACGTGCCGAGGCGATAGGAATAAAAGGGGGTGGTCAGCCCGATCTGGCTGAAAATCTGGCAGGTGCCGCGTATCTGCCCGGTATCCCGGTTTTCCAGCACGAAGAGGATGAGATCGTCGGCAATCTCCTCTTCCTCGCGCGCAAGGGCGGCGGCGCTGCGGCGCAGCTTGGCGGACAGGGCGTCCCGGTCGGCTGGCAGGTTGGTGAAGCCGCCGCCCGTCACCTTGGCCATTTCGTAAAGGGCCTGAAGATCCCCCGGCCGTGCCGGACGGATGATGAAGTTCATGGCCCCTCCCTTCGGACTTCTTCCTTCCCGATTGCCTCCAAGCCGCCGCCCAGCGCCAGCCGCGCCAGCACCAGTGCGGACAGGCGGGCGCGTTCGGGCAGGCTGTCGGTCAGCAGAAATTCGTCGCTGCTGTGGATCGCGCCGCCCCGCGCGCCCATCGTATCGACCACGGGAATGCCGCAGGCCGCGATATTATTGCCGTCGCACACCCCGCCCGTGTCGCGCCAGCCGATCGGCAGGCCAAGATCCTCCCCCGCCTGCTTCACCAGCGCGAAGAGGCGCAATGCCTTGCCGTTCATCGGCTTGGGTGGGCGGTTGAAGCCGCCACGGACATGGGCGGCGACATCGTGGAGCGCGGCGGCCTGCGTTGTGGCGCGTTCGATCAGCGCCAGCGCCCCGGCCTGCATCGCCGCATCGCGCGGGCGGAAATTGACGCGCAATATGGCCTTGTCCGGCACGATATTATTGGGGCCGCCGCCGTCGATCTTCGCCGGGTTGCAGGGCAGGCCGATCGCCTTCGCGCCCTCGGCAAGGCGCATCGCAATGTCGGCGGCGGCGAGCAGCGCATTGCGGCCATCCTGCGGATTGCGCCCCGCATGGGCGCTGACGCCGGTGACGATGATCGAAAAATTGCCGCTGCCCGCCCGCGCCCCGGCCATGGTGCCATCGGCAAGCGCCGGTTCATAGGTGAGGGCGGCGTGCTTCCCCGCGGCCACCCGCGCGATCAGCGCGGCGGAGGACGGGCTGCCGATTTCCTCATCGCTGTTGATGAGCACGTCATAGCCGAGCAGAGGCGCAAGGGGGCTGCGCTCGAACGCGGCCAGCGCGGCGAGCATGATGGCGAGGCCGCCTTTCATGTCGGCGACGCCGGGGCCGTTCAGCCGCCCCTCTTCCAGCCATGCCAATGTCTGGAACGGGTGATCGGCACCGAACACCGTATCCATATGGCCGGTGAGCAAAAGGCGCCGGGGGGCGTCGGGACGCACTTCCAGCACCAGATGGCGGCCTGTCGCCCGCCGGACGACCTGCCCCGCCCCATCGATGCTTTCGACCGGGTCGCCCTCCGTCAGGCGCAGATTGCCGGGCAGGATGGCAAAGGCGTCGGCCAGCATCGCCGCCATGCTGTCCAGCCCCGCGAGGTTGTGCGACCCGCTGTTGACGGCGGCCCATTGCCGGACCTGATCGAGCATGGGCGCGGCGCCGGCGGCGTCGAGCAGCGTTCTTTCATCGAGGGAAAGACTGGCCATGCCGGGCATCATGGACCAGCGCGGCGTCCCTGCCAAGCCCATGCGGCGGAAGGCGGGACGGGCCGCAGCGCGCCCGATCAGAAATCGTAGATCAGGGTGACGCGGCTGGTAGTGTCGAAGGCCCGGTCGGTCAGCTTCGACCCGGATTCATAGCGCATATTATAGGACATGCGCGCCGATAATTTGGAGATGATGCGGGCATCCAGCGCGGTCAGGCTGGTGACGCTGGCGGTGTCGGTTTCGGCATAGGCCGAAGCGGACTGTTGCAGCGACAAGGTGGGGTTCAGCTTCCATTTGAAGTTGAACGAGGACCGTCCGCCGAACTTCGTTTCCTTGCCGTCATCCGTATAATCTATCTGGCGCAGCGACGGGCCGAGCGTCACGGCCAGATCCATGTTGTCATTGGCGAGCAGGGTGAACCCGATGCCCGTCGACCCGGTATAGCGATAATTATAACCGATCACCGGATCGCGCTCATATTGCAGCAGGCCGTAGAGGAAATTGCGCGGATCGAAATTATAGGTCGGGTTATAGGACGCGAGGAATCGTTCCTGCGATCGCGCGCCATTGGCCTCGCGATAATCGGCGTTGATGACGATCGCATGCGTCCAGTGCAGCCCCTTGCGGGTGGCGGCAAGGGCGGTGTTGATGCCGAATTCGCTGGACGAACCGGTTGACCGGAACCCGCCCAGTTCGATCTTGCCGTCCCACAGATCGAACAGGCCCGCCTGCTCTATCTCCTCCCGCAGTTCCTCTTCGGCATGGGCGCGATGGGTATCGACCATCGCCTGAATTTCCGGCGCGGCGTGGGGGTTGGCGCTGATCGCATAGCGGGAGATGGTGGCGACGTCGCCGCTATTGCCGCTGAGCAGCGCTTGTTCCAGCATCCGCCGCACCGCATCGGGCAGGGCGGGCTGGGTCAGGACGGGCGGCCGCCCCTCTCTGGCCTCCGCCATGCCGGGCGATATCGCCCCATCCGCAAGAGCGGGCGGCGGGGTGGGGGCGGAAGCAGGGGAGGAAGCCGGGGAAGGGGCCGGAGCCGGAGCAGAGGCAGGGGATGAGGCGGGCAGGGATTGCGGGGCCGGTTCTTCGCCGGGCGCGGCATGGGCGACAGCCGATGTTCCTGCCATCGTCAGGCCGGCAAGGGGCAATATCCAATTGAGCATCGGGCGCATGTCTAGCGCTGCGGCGCACCGGGAGACAAGGGCGCAGGCCCGGAAATCAGATGAGATGTTGGAATTCCTGCACCAGATCGCGGTACAGCTTCTTCTTGAACGGCACGATCAGTTCCGGCAATTCTTCGGGCAGAACCCAGCGCCAGTCGCGAAATTCCTGATGGTCTGTCCTTATGTTCACATCCGCATCGGTGCCCAGAAACCGCATCAGGAACCATGTCTGCCGCTGGCCGCGATATTTGCCGCCCCACACCTTGCCGATCAGGTCGTCGGGCAGGTCGTAGAACATTTCTTCCCGCGCCTTGGCGATGATGTTGACGAGATCGGGCGCAATGCCGGTTTCCTCGCCCAGTTCCCGCAGGGCGGTGTCGCGCGGGTCTTCGCCCTTGTCGATGCCGCCTTGCGGCATTTGCCAGGCCTCGACCTCGTTATCGAGTCTCTGGCCGACGAAAACCTTCCCCTCCATGTTGACCAGCATCATGCCGGCACAGGGGCGATAGGGCAGGGTGGAATTCATTCTTGCGATCCGGTTTAACTCAACTGAACAAGGCGGGCCGAACGGAATCGCCCTGTCCCCCCTTTGGCGTTCCCTTAGCCGACAGACGGGCGGCGCGCCATAGCTCCCGGTGATGATTTTTGCCTGACCGGGCAGCGGCTCGTCTCAATCCGGGGCGTTCCTGTCGCGAAGGGCGCCGGGCGGCGGGGCAGGCGCGGGCTTGACGGGGAAGGCGCGGGCGTGGAAAGCGAAGGCATGACGCAAAGCTGGAAACTCACATTGCCCTGTACCCGCGCCGAGGCCGAGGCGCTGAGCGAGGATATGGGCGCTCTTGCCGATCTGACGCCGCCGCCCGCGCTGATGACGAGCGAGATCGAGGAGGATGATCCGGAGAAGTGGCAGATCGACGCCTATTTCGAGGGGAGGCCCCCCAGGGCGACGATCGCCCTGTTGCAGGCGATGATCCCCAGCAGCATGGGCGTGAAGCCGGTGCTGGAAAAACTGCCGGATGAGGACTGGGTGACGTTGAGCCAGCAAGGGCTGGAGCCGATCGTCGCCGGGCGCTTTCATGTCCGCAATCATGCGGAGGACGCGGTGCCGTCGGGGGTCGTGCCCCTGCTCATTCCGGCGGGCCGGGCGTTCGGCACGGGCCAGCATGAAACGACCGCGGGCTGCCTGCGGATGCTCGACCGGTGCCGGGTGCTGGGCGAGCGGTTCAACAATCTCGCGGATATCGGCACCGGCACCGGGCTGCTGGCCTTCGCGGCGCTGCACTTGTGGCCCCGCGCTTTCGCCACGGCGTCGGATATCGACCCCGCCGCGGTAGAGGTGTCGGCGGACAATGCGGCGATCAACGGCGTGGCGACCGGTGGCTGGCGGGGCGAAGTGTCGCTGCACGTCGCGGCGGGCGTCGATCATGCCGCGCTGCATATTCGCGCGCCCTATGATCTGGTCATCGCCAATATCCTTGCCGGGCCGCTGATCGAACTGGCGCCTTCCCTGTGCGCGGTGATGGAGGAAGGCGGCACGCTGATCCTCGCGGGCCTGCTGTCCGATCAGGCCGATCGGGTGATCGCCGCCTATCGCGCGCAGGGGATGCGGCTGGTGGATCGGATGGACGGCGACCAATGGCCGACGCTGCGCTTCCGCAAGCGCCCGGCGATCGGCTGGAAACGCCCGCGCCGCTGGTTCCGTGACGCCAATGGCGAAGCGCCGGGCTATGGCAGTTGGTGAGGCCTGACGGCGTGATCGGCATCCGTCCGGCCTGACCGATGCTGGACCGCCTGACCCTGAGCGATTTTCGCAATCATGAGGATGCGCTCATCGTGCCGCGCCATCCCTTTGTCGTGCTGACCGGTGAAAATGGCGCGGGCAAGACGAACATATTGGAGGCGGTTTCGCTGCTGACGCCGGGGCGCGGATTGCGCGGGGCGGCGCTTTCCCAGATGGCGCGGCAGGGCGGGCGCGGCGGTTTCGGCGTGGCGGCGCAGGTCGATGGCGTCACGCTGGGCACCGGCGCCACCCCCGATAAGCCCGACCGGCGGCAGGCGCGGATCGGCGGCGTCGCCCATGCCACCAGCGCGCTGGCCGAATATCTCTCTATCCTGTGGCTGACCCCCGCGATGGACCGGCTGTTCACCGAAAGCGCGGGCGGGCGGCGGCGCTTTCTCGACCGGCTGACGCTGGCGCTGCGTCCCGCCCATGCGACGCACGCCACCCGCTATGAGGCGGCGATGCGGGCGCGCAACAAGCTGCTGGCCGACACCGCGCGCGGCTGGGACGAACAGTGGCTCTCCGCGCTGGAGGCGCAGATGGCCGATCATGGCGCGGCCATGGCAGAGGCGCGCGATGACATGGTGGCGCGCCTCAACGGGGTGCTGGCGCAGGCGGGGGAAGGGCCGTTCGCTTGCCCCGTGCTGGCGCTCGACGCGCCGGAGGAAGAGGGCGGCGATCATCATGCAGAGGCGCTGCTGAGGCGGCTGCGCGATGGGCGCAGGCGCGATGCGGCGGCGGGGCGCACCCTGTCAGGTCCGCACCGGGCCGATCTTGCCGTGCGCCATGCCGCGAAGGATCAGCCCGCCGCGCTCTGTTCGACGGGCGAGCAAAAGGCGCTGCTGCTCTCGATCATCCTGGGGCATGCCGCGCTGGTGGGGCAGGCGAGGGGGCAGGCACCGGTGCTGCTGCTAGACGAGGTGGCGGCGCATCTCGACCCCGGCCGCCGGGTCGCGCTGTTCGATCGGCTGGCCGCGACGGGCAGCCAGATCTGGATGACCGGCACCGAATCGGCCCTGTTCGACGGCGTGGGGGACGCGACGCGCCTGCATGTCGCGGACGGGCAGGTGATGCAGGCCGCCTGAACGGCGAGGGAACTATCCCGCGCCTGCGCCCGCGTGCGCGTTCAATCCTCTTGCGGCTGATCCTCGAACCAGGCTTCGACCGGACCGGACAGCTTGATGGTCAACGGCTGGCCATGGCGGTCGCGGGTCTTGCCCGCCGCGACGCGTACCCAGCCTTCGGAAATGCAATATTCCTCGATATCGGTGCGCACCCGGCCCTTGAAACGGATGCCGACGCCGCGCCGCAATATCTCCATATCGAAATGGGGGCTGCGCGGATTGGTCGACAGATGGTCGGGCGGGGTGGAGCCGCCAGCGGGGGCGGCATTCTGTTCGGGCGTATCGGTCTGCGTCATGGGATAAAGCGCCTAGCCTTTTCGCGCGCGCGGATCAACTGCGCCCGATCATTCCGCCTACCATGCTTCCGCCTGCCATCCTTCAATCGCAGGCCGTCGCGATAAAGCGCGCGGGGCAATGCGTCCATTCGAGCGCAAGCGGCGCTGTGGCCTTCATCCGCTCGCCATCGACCAGCAGGCCGATCCGTCCCCGCCCGCTTTCCAGCGTCAGCGCCTTGCCCTGCGTCAGCTTCTCGGTCGGCCCGCCCAGAAAATCGCGGTTGAGCCACGCCCAGCCATGGGCAGCGAGATCGCCCAGCCCCTCGGTCTGCACCGCCCAGACGTGCAGGCCATCGGCATGAGGCTCAACGAACAGCGCGCTATGCTCCCCCTCCACCCCGGCGAGGCGGATGGGATGGCCGTCAAATGTCTGGCTGATCGCGGTCTGCACCTTGTCGATGATCGTGGTGATGCCGCCGCCGCGCATATTTTCCCGCACATCGCCCCAGGCGGTCGCGGGGCCGGCGATCACGCCCACCAGCGAATCGAAATCCGGCCCTTTCAACAGCGGCATCCGGCATTCCCGCGCCGCGCTGCCCAGCGATCGTTCCAGCACGGCGGCCGTGTCCGCCTCCTGCCCATGCAGTTTCCGCGCCAGCAGGTTCATCGTGCCGCCCGGCAGGACCAGCAGGGCGAGCCGTTCATCCGCGCCATAATGATCGATCACGGCATGGGCGGTGCCATCCCCACCCAGCGCGGCGACGATATCGGGCGGGGCCTCTCCGGGGTCGGGAAGGTCCTCCCCGGCCAGGTCGATGAAGCGGGTGAGCGTGGCGCCCAGCGCCCCGATCCTGCCCTGCACTTCCTCAATGCTCCCCTCATCGGTGGAGCCGCTTCTGCTATTCGCGATCAGCCAGACGGTTTTCATCACCGCTTCAAACCTCCGGGAATCGAAAAAGTGCCGTGCGTCCCGCCTTTTTCCCGGCTAAGGATCGCGCATGTCCCAGCGCCCGTTTTCGCCCCGGTCTTTCCCGCCTGCCTCGCCTGCCCCATCCGTGTCCGCGATCATCCTTGCGGGCAGCCGTCCGGGCGTCGATCCGCTGGCGCAGGCCGCAGGCGTGGCGACCAAGGCGCTGGTGCCGATCGCCGGGCGGCCGATGATCGACCATGTGGCGCGCGCGCTGCTGGCCCATCCGCGCATCGGCGAGGTCATCATCATGGCGCAGCGGGCCGAAGAGATCGCCGCCCATCCGCAGACGGCATGGCTGCGGGAGGAACCGCGCATCCGCTTTGCCGATAGCGGGGACGGGATCAGCCAGTCGTTGCTCGACTGGATGGCGGGCGAGGATGCGCGCCTGCCCGCGCTCGTCACCACGGCGGACAATGTGCTGCTGAACGGTGCGATTCTCGATGCCTTTCTGGCCGGGGCGCAGGGGGCCGATATCGCGGCGGCGATGGTGGAGCGCGCGGTGCTGATGCAGGCCTATCCGCAATCGCGGCGGACCTGGCTGCGGTTCCGGGGCGGCGCGTGGTCGGGCGCGAACCTGTTCTGGCTGGGCGGGGAAAAGGCCGCCCCTGCGCTGCGCAAATGGCGCGAGATCGAGCAGGATCGCAAAAAGGGGTGGAAGATTATTTCCGCCTTCGGGCCGCTGCTGTTGCTGGGCGCGGGCTTGCGGCTGTTGAGCGTGCATCAGGCGATTGCGGGCGCGGGGCGGCGGCTGGGCGTCGGCGCGGCGCGGGTCGTCGCGCTGCCGGTGGCGGAGGCTTGCATCGACGCCGACAAGCCGGATGACATCACCCTTATCGAAAGCATTTTGGCGCGCCGAGGGGATGACGCGCCCGCCGTGCGATGAACAGGGACTTGCCCGGTGACGACTGGCCCGGTGAGAACTGGCCGGGCGAGGACTTGCCGGGCGAGGGGAGGGCGGGCCTGCTCGCCCCGCTGGCCTGCCTGCTGGGCGTGGCGACATTCTCCATCATGGATGCGACGATGAAGGAACTGGCGCTGGGCGTCGGGGCCTATAGTGCGCTGTTGTTCCGCAGCCTGCTGGGCGCGATACTGGGCGGCGGCGCGATGCTGGCGACACGGACACGCTGGCCGGACCGATCGACGCTGGCGCTGCATGTCCGCCGCGGTATCGTCATTACGGGCATGAGCTGGACCTTTTTCTGGTCGCTCACCCGATTGCCGCTGGCCGAAGCCATCGCGCTGTCCTTCATCGCGCCGATCATCGCGCTCTATCTCGCGGCCTTGCTGCTGAAGGAGCGGGTGGGCCGCACCGCCATCCTCTCCGCCCTGCTGGGGCTGGCGGGGATCGGCATCGTGCTGTCCGGCCGGTTGAGCGGCGATTATGACGGGCGGGCGCTGGAAGGGGCGGCGGGCATCCTTATTTCGGCGGTGCTGTTCGCCTATAATCTGGTGCTTCAGCGGCAATTGGCCCAGCGGGCCGGGGCGATCGAGATGAGTTTTTGCCAGAATGGCGTGATGCTGTTGCTTTTCACGCCGCTCGCGCCCTTTCTGGCGGCATGGCCCTCGCCCACGGAATGGAAGCTGGTGCTGCTGGCGACGGGACTGGTGGTGGCCTCTCAGCTCAGCCTTGGCTGGGCCTATGCACGGGCGCCTGCCTCTCGCCTTATCCCGTTGGAATATAGCGCCTTTATCTGGGCGGCCCTGTTGGGCTGGCTGGTATTCGGTGAAACCTTGTCGGCCCGCGTGGTGGCGGGCGCGGCGGTAATCGTCGCCGCCTGCCTCATCGCGTCACGGCGGCAACGGGGGCTGGAGCGGATCGACATTCAGCCCTGATGGTTTGCAAATGGCGATTTTTTTTGCGCTTGTCGTCCCGCATGGCTGACGATGTGGCGGGTTCCATGTCCAGTATTTTGGCGATGCCTCTCCCCGGAACGTCGATTCCGGGGGCATCGACGGGGCGCTCAAGCGCGTTGACACAGGTGCGGTCGATCTCGGCGCGGTAGCCAAGCTCCTCCTGCGACCATCCCCGTTCAAGCCGGATACGCTTGAGATTGCGCGCCAATATATCCCTTATGCCCATGCGCGACATGACGGCGCCATGCATAGTGCACGGTTGTGCATCCGCGTTGCGGGCGATAGAGGGGAATGAGAATCACTTGCAATTCAGCCCCGGCGCGCTTCCCGCTGCTTGCCGTATCGGGGTGGGTTGATCTTGTCAGGAGTTTGCCGCAGTCGGTGCCGCCGTCATCGGACCTGTCGTCCTCCGCGCTCTATGAGGCGCATAGAGATATCGGCGATGTTGATGATGGTGGCAGGAGCGCTTGCCATCGCGGAACCCGCGCGGGCGCAAGCGAGAGCCGAGCGTCAGTTTGATATTCCGGCGCAACGCTTTCGGATGCACTGGTGCTGTTCTCGGCGCAATCGGGTTATCAGGTGGCGACCGACGGCGCCACGATCCAGAGCATTCGTACCAAGGGCGTGCGCGGCACATTGCCCGCTACTTCGGCGCCCAGCCAGCTTCTGACAGGCACAGGCTCGAGCTACGGTCGTTCATCGATGTGACACGCGCAAAGCCCCGGCCTACCACCGCGTTCATCCTTACCAAACGTTCTTTACGGTTTGTAAATGACAGGCCTTTAAGTCGCTAGGGGAAGGAGGGTCATGTATGAGTCAGCTTCAAACCGGCCTTGATCCAGCTATTTCGGTCGTCATTCCATGTTTCAACGAAGAGAGTAACCTGGAGACGCTCGTCAGCCGGGTGAAAGCCGTTTGCACCAGCACGGTTTCCGATAGCTACGAAATCATTTTGGTTAATGATGGATCACGCGATCGAAGTTGGCCGTTCATCGCTCAACTGGCTGATACCTCTTCCCATATCGTCGGCGTCAATCTGGCACGCAACTACGGCCATCAACTCGCGCTCAGCGCCGGCCTGCAAATCTGCCGGGGCGACATTGTGATGGTCATGGATGCGGATCTCCAGGATCCGCCTGAACTGCTGCCTGATTTTCTGGCCAAAATGGCGGAAGGCTATGACGTCGTCTATGGACAGCGCATCAGTCGAGCCGGGGAGACAATGTTCAAGCGCGCTTCGGCCGGTTTGTTCTATCGCGTCCTCCAGCGACTGGTGGATGTCGAGGTTCCCCGCGACACAGGCGACTTTCGTGTGATGAGCCGACGGATTGTCGATCACCTCAATGCAATGCCGGAACGTTATCGTTTCGTGCGCGGCATGGTGAGCTGGATCGGCTTCAATCAGGTAGCATTGCCTTATGAGCGCAAGGCGCGCTTTTCCGGCCAGAGCAACTATCCGCTTACCAAAATGATCGCGTTCGCCCTGGATGCCGTCACCAGCTTTTCAACGCTTCCTTTGCGCTTCACCGCTCATCTGGGCCTTATCGCAGGCGCCATGGGCCTCGTGACGCTGGCCTGGGTGTTCATTTCCTACCTGATGGGCAACGCGTTGACGGGTTGGACCAGCATCGCGGGCCTGGTGCTCATAATGGGCAGCCTGCAACTATTGATGCTGGGCATTTTTGGCGAATATCTGGGACGGATGTATATGGAATCAAAGCATCGCCCGCTTTTCATCATCAACGAAGTCCGAGGAAATCAGGCACGGCACGAGACCGAAAACCCGGTGCATCGGATCAGTCGACATCTGAAGCAAGCCATCCATGGTTGAGGCCGAATTTGACGCGGTCGCGTCCGATTATACCGCTCAGCACGCGCGCTCGATCCGGCTGAGTGGTGAAGATGTCGGATATTTCGCGCACTACAAGATAGCCGACGCGCGCAAAATCGCCGATCGGCGGAACTTGACGGTTCAGAGGATCATGGATTTCGGTGCAGGCATCGGCAATTCCCTCCAGCCGATGCGGGCGCAATTTCCCGATGCGCATATCGCCTGCCTCGATGTGTCCGACCAGTCGCTCGACCTGTGTCGTAGCGAGCTTTCCGGCGGGGTCGATTTTCGCGTCTATGACGGTGTCCAGATCCCGGGGGATCTCGGCTCATTCGACCTCATCTTCACGGCCTGCGTTTTCCACCATATCCCGGCGACCACCCATATTTCGCTCCTCTCCCAAATTCGTGACCGCCTCACGCCCGATGGAATTTTCCTGCTATTCGAGCATAATCCCTGGAACCCGTTAACGCGCCATGCCGTCAAAAACTGTCCCTTTGACGAACATGCGGTCCTCATTTCCGCTCCGGAAATGCGTCGACGGCTGTTGGCCGCTGGCTTCCGACAGGTTCGGATCGATTATAGGGTGTTTTTCCCCGGCCCCTTGTCGGCCTTGCGCATTTTTGAGCCTGCTCTGGTGCGCGTGCCGATGGGCGCGCAATATTCCCTGACGGCATGCTAGTGACCCGAATCCGAAGTTCGTCACACTGTTTGGCTGGCGTTGCACGAACTTCAGATTCATCAGGGTCACTAGAAAATATAGGATTCTAGTGTGGTTTATGGATTTGAAATACGCTCCACCCCTAGCCGCCATAATGTGGCGTATTTCAAATCCACCACACTAGTCGGCGCGCGCGCATGAGTATCCTAAAGTTCGGCTTGGTTGGCCTTCTCAATACGGCCATCGGCTTCAGCATCATCATGGTTGCGCTTGCCGTCGGGATTGGTGATTATGCCGCGAACGCGCTTGGCTATGGCGCAGGTCTGACCATATCCTACGTCCTTAACCGTCATTGGACGTTCGCAGTCAGGGGGCCGGTCTCACCGACAGAGATATTAAGGTTTATCGCCGCTTTCGTCATCGCCTACGCCGCGAACCTGCTGGTGCTGGCGGTTTGTCGAGGGGCGGGATTGATTGAACAACCGCTCGTGCATCTGGCCGGATTGGCTCTATACTCGATGCTGTTCTACTGCCTGACGCGATTTTGCGTCTTTGGCGTTGCGCCCCGGCATTGGCCGAGCACCACTCCACGATCGATGTTGCGTCATACCCCTGAGCTACTCCTCGGCCTGACGGCTGGCCTCGCATTTCTGATATTGCGGAACATCCCCATCACGCATGATGTCGTGTGGCAATATTGGATTGCCCGCCAGCTTTTGGGCGGGGCGATATTGTATAAAGACATCTGGGAAATCAATCCGCCGCTGTGGTTCTGGTCGGCGGTTCCGATTCAATATGCGACTGAACTGTTTCACCTGCCCCCGTTCCGGCTCCTGATCCTGGTCGTCATCGGCAGCGGCGCGGTGTCCTCGTTTCTCGTCGGGCACCTCGCGAGCGGCTTCTCACCGGTCCGGCGAGCTGCGATGATGCAGCTGGCCTTCTGGCTGACCGTTATCCTGCCAATCTATGATTTCGGCCAGCGCGAGCAGCTGGCACTGATATGTGCGCTGCCCTATGCGGCCCTGATCGCCAGACGATATGCCGGGCTGGCCGTTCCAATGGCGCTGGCTGCCCTTGTGGGCATGCTCGCCGCATATGGATTTGCGCTGAAGCATTATTTCGCGCTGATTCCGGTGCTGCTGGAACTGTGGTTATTTCTGCGCGTCCGGCGTGAATGGCGGCCAATCCGTCCTGAGACCGTGATTCTTGCAGTTTGCGCGCTGGCCTATGCCGTCAGCATCCTGTTATTCGCGCCCGCCTTTTTCACCAATATAGTGCCGATGGTGCAGGCCGCCTATCATGGCTATGAATCCTCATGGGCCATGTTGCTGGCCCGACCATGGGTGGTCATCTGGGTCTGTATCGCTGCCTATTTCCTGGTCTATTGCCGTGCCTTTAGGTCACAGGCGGAGCCGATGGTCTCGGCATTTCTGATTGTCGCCCTCAGTTTTGCAATCGCCTATTTCCTGCAGCGCAAGGGATGGCTCTATCATAGCGCTCCGGTTACTGGGGCCATCGCCTTGGCGTTGGGGGTTCGGCTCGGCATGGCCGACTTGCGGCGGGTGATCCCGCTGGGCATGGGGCTGGTGTTATTGGCGCTGCCGGTGACACTGCCCTTCCTGACGGGCCAATATTCCAATTATCTTCGTGCCGAGATTGACCCGATCCTGGCAAGGATACCAGCGGGCGAGCCGGTCTTCATCGCCGCCGCAGATCCGATGTGGGGATGGCCAGTCCTGGAAGATCATCGCCTCGTTTGGCCTTCGCGGCTTTATGCCTACTGGATGATCCCGGCCATTGCTCATGGCGAAATCATCGGCCCTAACCCGGAGCCGCTGCGCTCACTGGCAAAGCAGGTCCAGGACGAGGCGGCTCTGGAGCTGCGTTGTGCACCACCAGCGCTCATCATATTCGAGCGTCGGCGCAATTACATCTATCAGCCGGCCTCCTTCGATGTGCGCGGGTTCTTCATGAGGAAACCGGATATCCGCACCTTTTTGAACGAGAATTACCGCGAGATCACACCTACGCGATCCCTTTATCTATACCGTCGCGTCAAGGAAGTCAGACCAGCGCATGACCCTGCCTGCCCAGTCATATCCTAGAGCGGCTCGATGCTGACACCCGCACAACACCCCAACCATGAACCGAGCGGACCCGCCAGTCCCGCTCCGATGCTGGATCGACACGCCGGTCTGCTGGTAGCGTTGGCCGCAGCCCTCCTGTGCCTGCCGTTCGTTAGATCGGTCTGGTTGTTGGCTGATGAGGGCATATGGCTGCATGCTGCTCAGCGTATGCTCGACGGGCAAGTTTTATATCGCGACTTTTTTGAATTTCATCCGCCGCTCGGTTTTCTGATCGTGACAGGCTGGATGGGCGTTTTTGGCCCTTCGCTGATCGCAGCTCGCCTGTTGATGGTGCTGGTCATCGCGATCACGGCCTGGCTGGCCTTCACCTGCTGTCGGATCATGTCAAACCGCCCGGGCTTGTCTGCGTTGTGTTGATTGCCGCTGAGAAGTGACCCGGGAGGGGTATAAATTTCCACTGAGAGTTGACCCATGTTGAACTCACCTCTGGCTTTGCAGGCTGGGGGTCATTGAGAGTGTTAGACATGGCATTATTGA
>JBFWKI010000034.1:0-38318 GCA_050252755.1 Sphingobium sp. | reverse complement strand
CATCTATCTTGATAGATCGGAGATATATCTTAAAATCCCACAGTTTCAAGATTAAAATATATCTTAATTATATTTTCATGCGCAGAAGGCAGGAAAAAGGGCGGCGACCGATCCCGGCCCCGCCCTTTCGTTTCCATTTAAAAGACTGAAAAACAGTGCTTTTCCGGTTCAATCCGGCTTTTTCGCCACGCCGACCAGCGCCGGGCGCAACAGGCGGTCCTTGATGCGATAGCCGGACTGCATTTCCTGAATGATCGTGCCCGGCGCGGCGTCGCTCGGCACTTCGAGCATCGCCTGATGCAGATTGGGATCGAGCATCTGCCCCATCGCCTCGATCTTCTCGATGCCATGGCGGCCAAAGGCGTTTACCAGTTCCCGTTCCGTCGCCTCGATCCCGACGACAAGATTTTTCAGCCTCTCATCATCCCGTTGCTCTTGCGGGATGGAGGCCAGCGCGCGGCCCAGATTATCGGCTACCGAAAGGATGTCGCGGGCAAAGGCCGTCGTGGAATAGGAACGCGCATCGGCCAGTTCCTTTTCCATCCGGCGGCGCAAATTCTGCGTTTCGGCATGGGCGTAAAGCACGTCCTGCCGCGCGGTCGCCAGTTCATTTTCCAGCGCGCGCACCTGTTCTTCCGGGCCTGCCGCGCCATCGGCGGCGGCATTCGCATCGGCGGTATCGGCAGCATCGGCGGCACCCGTTTCGGCGGCCGCGATCTTGTCTTCTTCCAACGGGGAGTCTGCTTCCATTTTCTCGTCACTCATCTCATCAATCTCGACAGCGTTTGTGCGGTGAAATCCACCATGGGGATCACGCGGGCATAGTTCAAGCGGGTCGGGCCGATCACGCCCACGACACCGACCACGCGCCCATCCCCATTATGATAAGGGGCGGCTATGACCGAAGAACCCGACAAGGAAAAGAGCTTGTTTTCCGAACCGATGAAGATTTTGGTCGCCGACGCGGCCAGCGCGCCCTCCATCAGGCGGGAAATTTCCTGCTTTCCCTCCAGATCCTCCAGCAACCGGCGCACCCGTTCCAGATCATCCGAGGCATGATCGTCGATCAGGTTCGCCTGCCCCCGGACGATCAGCACCGGGCGATCGGCCGCGTCATTGCTCCAGCTTGCAAGGCCCCGTTCGACAAGCCCCCGCGCCGCGTCGTCCAGCGCCTGCCGGTCGCCCTGCAATTCCTGCGCCAGCCTTTCCTGCGCCTCTCTCAACGTCAGGCCGGATAGCCGGGCGGAGATATAATTGCCCGCCTCGACCAGCGCGGAAGGGTTGATGCCCGGCGGCAGATCGACGATGCGGTTTTCGATGCTGTTGTCCGCCCCTACCAGCACCGCCAACGCCTGCGCGGGGCCGCTCGCGCCCCTGTCCGGCCCGAGCGGCACGAAACTGAACTGCCGCAATATCGTCTCCTGACGCGGCACCAGCACCATGCCGGCGCAGGCGGAAAGGCCCGACAGCGCGGAACTGACGGCCACCAGCGCATCCTCGATCGGGCCGCTTTCGACCAGCTGCCGCTCGATCGCGCGGCGTTCCTCCGCCGAAGGTTCGGCCATCTGCATCATGCCATCGACGAAAATCCGCAGGCCATGTTCGGTCGGCATCCGCCCCGCCGAAACATGAGGCGCAGCGAGCAGCCCCATTTCCTCCAATTCCTGCATCACATGGCGGATGGAGGCAGAGGACAGGTTGAGGCCCGGCAACTGGCTGATCGTGCGCGATCCCACCGGGACGCCAGTGCCGAGATAATTTTCGACCACCAGCCGGAAAATGCCGCGGGCACGTTCGCTCATCTCGCTGATGGGCATTTCGGTGATGGAGGGGCGGTTCATGGGTCCAATCTAGGCAATAGGCCGGACGATCTCAATCATCATGCCGCGATAAAATGGGCGCCCCTGAAACCAGAGGCGCCCATCTTCCTTACCCAGTCCTTGTCAGCGCAGCGTCGATGCTGCGATCAGGACCGCGACAGCTTCGGCTTCAGGGCGGGCTTGGGGGGCGAACCCTTGCCGAAGCGATAGCTGATCTGCGTCCCGCCGACAGCGGGCTGGGCGGAGGTTTCCCGCACGCGGCGGGCAGGAGTGCCCTGCTGAGCCGCCGGAGCGTTCATGCCATGGCCCTTTTCCAGCAGGAAAGTGGCGCGGCGCAGGCGGTTGCGGCGGGTGAGGAACGGATTTTCCGCACTGGGCCGCTCGGCCACCATCTGTTCGCGCTGCTGGTCCATATCGCCATGCGCCATGGCGGCAACAGGCGTGCTGGCGGGCGAGAAGGTCGCGGCGGCAGGCGTGGCCGCCACCGGGGCCGTCACCGGACGGGCCTCCACCTTCTTGGGGGCAATGGCAGGCGTCACCGGCGGGGCCATCGGCGCGGCCGCGAGCGGGGGTTCACGCATTTCCACTTCACGCATTTCTACCGGGGCTTCACGCTCGCCCGTCTTGCGGCGACGGCTCAGCAGAAAAGCCCCTGCCCCGCCGAGCAGCAACAGCAGCGCGCCTCCGCCCAACCATGCTTCGGCATCTCCACTGGCCGGTTCATTACTGGCCGGTTCATTCGCGACCGGCTCCGTGGCGACCGGCGCAGGCGCACCTTCCAGAGCCGAAGAGGTTTCCATCACCGGCTCCTGCCCAGCGGGCGTGGCCATTGTGGAAGCGTCTGTGGAAGCGTCGCTCTCGCTCATCGGGCTTTCCGCCGCCGTGGCGGGGGCAGCCTCAGCCGGGCGTTCTTCACGCTGAGCGGCAGCGGGGCGCGCTTCATCCCGCGCTACCGGCGCAGGAACCGGCGCGGCGCGACGGGCGGCGGGGGCCGCAGGTTCGGCCGTGGCGCTGCTTTCCTCAGCAGGGGCCGCCACCGGCTTTTCAGGCAATTGCTGAACGACAGGCTGCCCCGGCGTAAAGACGATGGTGGGCGACTGCGCACCCGCCGGGGCCGCCGCCGGAGGCGTCACGGCTGTCGTGGGCGCCGCGGTGGCAGGCATGCCGGGAGCCGGGGCGCTGGTGGCCGGAGCCGCCGGAGCCTGGGTAGCCGGGGCCGGAGTGACGGGAGCCGGAGTGGCCGTTGCCGGAGCGACGGGCGCTGTGGTCGGCGCCACAGGCTGCGTGGCAGCCGGGGGAGCGGTCACTGCCGGGGGTGCCGTCACCGGGTCGGCGCTCTGCGCCACGGCGGGGCTGGCAACCAGCGAAATGGAAGACAGGGCGAGAACAGCGGCAATCGCGGTCCGGGCCGGGTTCAGGGGGGTATGCATCTCACTCATGCCTCTTAAAACCCGCAAGCAGCGCGCAGGTTCGCCGCCATTGCCCGCCGCGACGACCAAAAGAGCCGACTTTCCGGCAAAGCGATGGAGTCGTGCGATCCCGTCGACGAACCGTTGGCCAATTTTCTGCCTCATGGGCTTGTGCCGGACGCCGGGGACGCATAATCCGCATCGCACCATCACCTTGTTTCCGAACCAGCGAAAGGCCCCTGCCCCATGCGTCCATCCGGCCGTACCCCCGATCAAATGCGCGTCATCACCATGGAGCCGGGCTTCACCCTCCATGCCGAGGGAAGCTGCCTCGTCAGCTTCGGGGATACGCGGGTGCTGTGCACCGCCAGCATCGAAGAGCGGATTCCCCCGTTCCTGCGCGGCAAGGGCGAAGGCTGGGTCACGGCGGAATATGGCATGCTGCCCCGCGCCACCCATACGCGCGGCAGCCGGGAGGCCGCCAAGGGCAAGCAATCGGGCCGCACGCAGGAAATTCAACGCCTGATCGGGCGCTCGCTGCGCTCCATCATGGATCTGAAGGCCCTTGGCGAACGGCAGATCACCATCGATTGCGACGTCATTCAGGCCGATGGCGGCACCCGCACGGCCTCCATCTCCGGCGCGTGGGTCGCCCTGCGCATCGCGGTGGACAAGTTGATGGCGAACGGCATCCTCTCCGTGGACCCGATCCGTCAGCAGGTCGCCGCCATTTCCTGCGGCATCAGCAACGGCACGCCGGTCCTCGATCTCGATTATATCGAGGACAGTTCCGCCGAGGCCGACGCGAATTTCGTACTGACCGGCGACGGCAAGCTGGCCGAGGTGCAGGCCACCGCCGAAGGGGCGACCTTTGACGAGGAGGAATTGTTGCGCCTGTTGCGTCTGGCGCGCATCGGTTGCGGAGAGATTTTCGCAGCCCAGCGGAAGGCAACCGGACGATGACCGACGCGACCGACGCTTTCGAAGAAGGTCCGCCCGCCCCGCAAGCCATCCGCAAATTGCAACCCGGCAAGCTCGTCATCGCCAGCCATAATGCGGGCAAGGTGCGCGAAATCGCCGATCTGCTGGGGCCTTATGGCATAGAGCCGGTATCGGCGGGCGCGCTCGGCCTGCCGGAGCCGGAGGAAACCGGCACCACCTTCATCGCCAATGCGGAACTCAAGGCGCTGGCCGCCGCCGATCTTTCCGGCCTGCCCGCGCTGGCCGACGACAGCGGCCTGTGCGTGGAGGCGCTGAACGGCGATCCCGGCATCTTCTCCGCCCGCTGGGCCGGGCCGGACAAGGATTTCAACCTCGCCATGCGTCTGGTGTGGGACGCGATCGGGGAAAAGGGGCCGGATGCGGGCCATGGCGCGCATTTCGTCTGCGCCCTCGCCCTTGCATGGCCTGATGGGCATGTGGAGGCGTTTGAAGGCCGCGTCGATGGCACCATCATCTGGCCACCGCGCGGGGACAAGGGCTTCGGCTATGATCCCATCTTTCAGCCATTGGGACATGACATCAGTTTCGCGGAAATGGAACCGGCCGCCAAACATGCGATGAGCCACCGCGCCGACGCCTTCCGTCAATTGGTGGACGCCTCCTTTTAAGGGCAACGGCGTTCAGGGTCTTTAAGGGCAAAGGGGTCTGGAAGGGCTGAGGCCCGAGGCGGCATCGCCCGATGCCGATCGCCCCTCAGTTCCGGCCGGGGAAGAAGGAGGCCCGCCGCCTGCCCCAGTCGGAAACGGACCGGGCGGAAGAACCGGCGGGCGTGTTGCGCGCCGTCATGGTCGGGCCGCCTTCATCGGCCCGCATCCCCCAGATATTGCCCGCCGGGCTGTAACGGCACACCAGAAAATCGAAATCCGCGTTGGACGCCAGCGCGCAGCCGACCGAAGTGGTCGTCCGCCATATGATCTGGCTGTAATGGCCGGTGTCGAGCCAGTTGCCGGTCTTGCTGATATCGGGGATCGGCCGGTGGCGATACAGGCGGCGTTCGTCCAGAAAGCCCGCCATCATCTGTTCATAGCCAAAGGCGTCGCGCGTCCCCATCCACAGATTTTCACCCTGCGGTTCGGACCGGCCCGTCATGCTGGCATGTTGCAGATATCCCTTATGCGCGAGCAGCCGCGCATGGGAACGCGCATCGGCGGCCAGCCCCTCATCCCATGACAAGGGCGGCACGTTCCAGCGCTCGCGCTCGCTATTATGGGCGGCCATGATGGTTTCGGCCATCGTCTCGCGAGAGGAAGGCTGCGTGTGATCGGGATAATAAATCCATTGTTCGGAATAGGAAGGAAGCGAACTGTCCGCCTGTGCCGGGACAGGAAGAAGGGCCGAAAACCCCCAAAAGAGGAACGACAATAGCGCGACGCCCCGAACATGCATATAAGCCATCCCGATCATGACCAGCGCTTTTAATCCACAGGCCGTTAAAGAGTTCCCAAGCCGGACGGTTAATGACGCGCAAGCCGACGCGACGCCTCCCCCGCTGGCGCTGTATGTCCATTGGCCCTTCTGCGTTTCCAAATGCCCCTATTGCGATTTCAACAGCCATGTGCGCGATGATATCGACATGGATTCATGGCGGCAATCGCTGCTGGCCGACATGACGCATGAAGCATCGCTGACCGGTGGGCGGGCATTGGGGTCGATCTTTTTCGGCGGGGGCACCCCGTCCCTGATGCCCCCGACGCTGGTGGCCGATCTGATCGCGGCGGCGGGGCGGCACTGGGCCTTGACTCCCGACACGGAAATCACGCTGGAGGCCAACCCCAACAGCGTGGAGGTGGCACGCTTCGCCGATCTGGCGCAGGCGGGCGTCAACCGCGTGTCGCTGGGCGTGCAGTCTTTTGAGGGCCACGCGCTGCGCTTCCTTGGTCGCGCCCATGATGCCGGCGAAGCGGTGCGGGCCATCGAAGTCGCCCAGCGCCATTTCCGCCGCGTCAGCTTCGACCTCATCTACGCGCTGCCCGATCAGTCGATCGTGCAATGGGAACGCCAGCTTGCCCATGCGCTGTCCTTCGGCACGGATCATCTCTCGCTCTATCAATTGACGATCGAGCCGGGGACGCGCTTTGAAACGCTGGTGCGGCAGGGACGCTTCACCCCCGCCGATGCCGACCATGGCGCCGATCTTTATGACCTGACGCAGCGCCTCACCGCTATGGCCGGGTTGCCCGCCTATGAAACGAGCAATCATGCGCGCATCGGGCAGGAAAGCCGCCATAACCTCACCTATTGGCGCTATGGCGATTATGCCGGGATCGGCCCCGGCGCCCATGGTCGCCGTGGGGACAGCCGGGGCGTTCCCCACGCCACGCAGCGCCACCGCAAGCCGGAAAACTGGCTGGGCGCGATTGCCCGCAACGGCCATGGCCTACAGCATGAAACGCCCCTGTCTCCCGAAGACAGGGGTCGCGAAGCGCTGCTCATGGGGCTGCGTCTGGCCGAAGGGGTGGATATCGCCGCCATCGCCGGGCGGACGGGGCTGGACGAGGACCGGCTGATCGACGCACCGGCCCTTGCGCGCCTCGCCGGTCACGGGCTTGTCGCCCGCGACGGCACGCGGCTGCGCGTCACCGGGGAAGGCGCGCTGCTGCTCGATGCCATCCTTGCCGAAATCGTGCTATAGCGGCGGTCATGAGCCTTGCGCATCAGGACAGGCTGGCCCGCTGGCACCGGCACCTCGCGACCGAGCGGCGGCGCTCCCCCCATACGGTGCGCGCTTATGTCGCCAGCGCGGAACGGCTGCTCGATTTCCTGACCGATCATCATGGCGCGGCGCCCGATGACAGGATGCTCTCAGCCCTGCCCGCCGCCGATCTGCGGGCATTTCTGGCGCAGCGACGGGCGCAGGGCATCGGCAATGCATCGGCGGCGAGGGAACTTTCCGCGTTGCGCACCTTCCTTGCCTTCATCGGCGGCGAGGATGGGCAGGTTCCCGCCTTGCAGGGGCCTCGCGTCAAAAAGGGCCTGCCCCGCCCCGTCTCGCCCGATGATGTGATCGCGCTGGCCGAGGATGTGTCGGAAAATGCGCGCGAACCGTGGATCGCCGCGCGCGACTGGGCGGTACTGCTGCTGCTCTACGGATCGGGCCTGCGCATATCGGAGGCCCTGTCCCTGCGGTGGCGGGACGTGCCCGTGGGCGAGACGCTCCGCGTCACCGGCAAGCGCGGCAAGACCCGCATCGTCCCGGTCCTGCCGCAGGTGCGCGAGGCGCTGGCGGCCTGCGCCGAGAGCTGCCCCTTTGCGCTGTCGCCCGACGAAGCATTGTTTCGCGGCGCGCGCGGCGGGCCGCTCGACCCGGCGATCATCCGCAAGGCGGTGAGGGAAGCGCGCCGCCGCCTGCTGCTGCCCGAACGGACCAGCCCCCACGCCCTGCGCCACAGCTTCGCCACCCATTTGCTGGGGCGCGGCGCGGATTTGCGCGCGCTTCAGGAATTGCTCGGCCATGCGAGCCTGAGTTCAACGCAAATCTATACGCAGGTGGATGCCGCCCATCTGCTCGACATTTATCGCAACGCCCATCCACGGGCTTAGGACCAATCGACATTGGCCCATGGCCGTCTGCGACTCCGACTCGTCATCTTCTGAATGTCGATCGGTCCTAGCTTGGGCGCGCCCGGTCAGGCTTCTCCATTTTCGCTGGGCCGCCAACTGATCAGCCGCCAGATATAGAACAGGATCATCAGCACGACCGCCCCGGTCGTCATCGGTCCCAGATAATCATCGATCTGCCGGAAATGCGTGCCCAGCACCACGCCTCCCCCCGCCAGAATGATGTTCCAGATCAGCGCGCCCGCCGCCGTCCAGACGAGGAAGCGCACATGCCCCATGCGGAACAATCCGGCGGGCAGGGAAACGATCGTGCGAAAGGCGGGCATGAAGCGGAAGAAAAAGACGATCTTTTCGCCATGGCGGTTAAAGAGGCGGTTCAGCGCCTCTATCTCTTTCCACTCGATCGTCATGATGCGGCCAAAGCGGCGGACCAGCGGCCGCAGCCGCTCCACCCCCAATTTCCAGCCGAGCCAGTACCAGAAATAATTGCCCACGACCGTGCCCACCGTCCCGGCGAACAACAGCGGCAGCATCTCCATCCGCCCCTGCCCGACGCGGATGCCGCCAATGCCCATGATGAGTTCGGAAGGAATGGGCGGGAAAATATTCTCCAGCGCCATCAACAGGGCGATGCCCCAATATCCCCCCGCATCGATGAGATTGACGACCCAGTCCGTCATAATGGCCAATCCGTCATGATAACCAATCCGTCATCCAATCCAGCCGGTCAGGATCGATCATGGCGGGCCGTTCAGCCCCGCGCCCGCGCAAGGCGGCGCGCGATCGCGTCCCAGATCATGCCGCCGGTGTCGCTGCCGTTGAAATCGTCGATGGACACGATGCCGGTGGGCGATGTCACGTTGATTTCCGTCAGCCACTCCCCGCCGATCACGTCGATGCCGACGAACAGCAGGCCGCGCTTTTTCAGTTCCGGGCCGAGCGCCTCGCAGATTTCCTGCTCCTTCACGGTCAGCCCGGCCTTCACCGCCGAGCCGCCCACCGCGAGGTTGGAGCGGATTTCCCCCGCGCCGGGCACGCGGTTGACCGCGCCCGCAACCTCTCCATCGACCAGCACGATGCGCTTGTCGCCTTCTTTGACCGCCGGGATGAATGCCTGCACCATGAAGGGTTCGACCCATGAGGCGTTGAAGAGTTCCACCAGCGCGGAAAGGTTCGCCCCGTCCGGCCCGACGCGAAACACCGCGCTGCCCGCATTGCCATAGAGCGGCTTGACCACGATATCGCCATGTTCGGCCAGAAAGGAACGCACCTCGTCAAGGCTGCGGGTAATCATCGTCGGCGGCATGAAGCGTGCATAATCCAGCACGAACAGCTTTTCCGGCGCGTTGCGGACAGCGGCGGGATTGTTGACCACCAGAGTTTCGTCCTCGATCCGCTCCAGCAAATGGGTCGCGGTGATGTAACTGAGGTCGAAGGGCGGGTCTTGCCGCATCAGCACCACATCGACGTCGCGCCCCAGATCCAGCGCCACCGATTCGCCAAAGCGGAAATGATCGCCCTCCACTTTCTGCACGGTCACGGCCCGGGCCTGCGCGATCAGGCGCCCGTCGCGCAGCGTGAGATCGGGGGCCTGATAATGAAACAGCGCATAGCCGCGTTCCTGCGCGGAAAGCATCAGCGCGAAGGTCGAATCCCCGCCAATCCTGATCCCTTCCATCGGGTCCATCTGAACGGCGGCCTTGATTGACATATGCATGTTTCCCTGATGAAGAACGGCGGATGCAGCCACGTTTAAAAAAGGGCGGACTCAGCCGCGTGTAAAGAATAGTGGCGTCAGCCACCGTGCCAGACATTGCTCAAATGGCGCGGGGGACGCCCCGGCGCAAGCAGCATCACGTCGATTTGCATGTCGTCGCCCGGTTGCAGATAGCGATGGGCGAGGCTTTCCGCCGCCGCCGCGACCCGCATCAGGCGCCTTTCGTCGATGGCGAAGTCCAGATCCGCCTCCCTGCCCCGCGCCTTCACCTCGACAAAGGCGACCAGCGCGCCGCGCCGGGCGACAAGATCGATTTCCCCGGCCCGGCAGCGAACCCGCCGGTCGAGGATGGTCCACCCCCTGAGGCGCAGCCACCATGCGCACAGCCGCTCGGCCTGCCGCCCGCGTTGTTCCGCCTTCAGGCGCACCGGGGAACTCATCCGCCCTTCATCTCCAATGCGCGAGCATAGAGGGCGCGACGGTCCAGCCCGGTCGCTCTGGCCACCTCGCTCGCCGCCTTGCCGACAGGCAGGCGCGTCAGGGCCTCTTGCAACAGCATGTCGGCCTCCTCGGCACTCGCGGCTTCCTTCTCGCCGGGCGGGCCGACGACGACGACGATCTCTCCTCTGGGCGCATGGTCCTGATAAGCGGCAGCCAGTTCGATGAGCGTGCCTGTCCGCGCTTCCTCGAAACTCTTGCTGATTTCCCGGCAGACGGCGGCCTCGCGATCCCCCAGCGCCAGCGCCATGTCGGAAAGCGAGGCGGCGAGGCGCGGGCCGCTCTCATAAAAGACCAACGTGGCGCGCAGCTGCGCCACCTCGGCCAGCGTGTCGCCCCGCGCCTTGGACTTGGCGGGCAGGAAGCCCATGAACAGGAACCGATCGGTGGGCAAGGCCGACAGCGTCAGCGCCGCAATCGCCGCGCAAGGGCCGGGAATGGTCGTGATCGCATGGCCCGCCGCCCGCGCGTCGCGCACCAGCTTGTAACCGGGGTCGGAGATGAGCGGCGTCCCCGCATCGCTGAGCAGCGCAACCGCTTGCGCCCCCATGCGCCCGACCAGCCGCGCCCGCACACCCTCATCGCTATGGTCATGATAGGCGACCATCGGCCGGTCCGATCCGGCATGGCGCAACAGCTTCGCGCTGACCCGGCTATCCTCCACCGCGACCACGTCGGCGCGGCATAATATGTCCGCCGCGCGGGGGGAGAGGTCAGACAAGTTGCCGATCGGCCCCGCAACGATATAAAGACCGGGAGTTAAAGCATCCACCATAAGGAGTTTCCATGGCAGAGACGGATGCCCTTGGGCAAGCAAACATATGGGGCCGCCTGCGCGGTCTGGGCCGGGGCCTTGTTCTCGCTGGCGGGCTGTTCCTCGCCGCTTGTCAGACGATTGTGCCCAAAGGCACCGGGCCGGAGCAGCCCGCGCCGCCGCCGCCGTCCACGGTCCAGCCGGGCCTGCCGACCGATGTGCAGCGCCACCGAATCGCCCTGCTCGTCCCCACGACCGGACCCAATGCCGGGGTGGGCCAGTCGATCGCCAATGCGACCACCCTCGCCCTGCTGGATACATCGGCGAAGAATATCCGCATCACCACCTATGACACGGGCAAGGGCGCCGGGGCCGCCGCCAGTCAGGCGATCGCGGATGGCAACCGCCTCATTCTCGGCCCGCTGACCAGCGACGAGGTAAAGGCCACCGCGCCCGCCGCGCGCAAGGCCAATGTGCCGATCATCAGCTTTTCCAACGATGCGAGCGTGGCCGGAAACGGCGTCTATATTCTGGGCTATTCCCCCGCCCAGTCGGTCGAGCGCATCGTCGGCTATGCGCGGTCGCGGGGCATGAGCAATTTTGCCGCGCTGGTCCCGGCGGGCGTCTATGGCGAGCGGGCGGGCACGGCGATGCTGCGCGCGGTCGAACAGGCGGGCGGCACGGTGGTGGCGATGGAAAGCTTTCAGCGCAGTTCCGGCTCCATCACGGCGGCGATCAAGAAAATACCGGCAGGCTATGACGCGGTGCTGATCGCCGACAGCGGGCGCATCGCCCTTCAGGCCGCGCCCGTCATCCGCCAGAGCGGCGGCGCGGAGGCCCGCATCCTCGGCACCGAGCTATGGAATACGGAGGAAGGCACCATCGCGGCCTCTTCCGCCCTGCGCGGCGCATGGTTCGCCAGCGTGTCGGACGCCTATTACCGCCAGCTTGCGACCAAATATCGCGCGCGCTTCAAGTCCGCGCCCTATCGCCTTTCCGCGCTGGGCTATGACGCGGTGCTGCTGACGGTGCGAATTGCCCAGAACTGGAAGGAAGGCGCGCCCTTCCCGGTGGCCAGCCTCAACGACAAGGGCGGCTTTTCCGGCATTGACGGCGCGTTCCGTTTCGGTCGCGACGGCGTGGCCGACCGCGCGCTGGAGGTCCAGCAGATCGACACGGGCAAATATACCGTCATCGACGCCGCGCCCAGAGGGTTCTGACCCGGCCAAGCGCCATAGGGACATGGCCATAGGGACATGGCCATAGAGACATGAAAAAGGGGCGGCCCATCGCGGAGCCGCCCCTTTTTTTTCGATAGCGGAGCCGGAAGGTCAAACCTGACCCGCCAGCTTCAATCCCTCGGCTTCAGCGGCCTGAAATCAGCCGCCTGGCCTCAGCCAATCGTCTGGCCGGTCTTTTCCCAATCCGCCATGAAGGCCGCAATGCCCTTGTCCGTCAGCACATGGTTGAACAGCGACAGGATGACGGCGGGCGGCGCGGTCATCACATCCGCGCCGATCTTCGCCGATTCGAGCACATGGATCGGGGTGCGGACGCTGGCGACGAGGATTTCCGTCGCGAAGGTATAATTATCGTAGATGAGGCGGATGTCCTCGATCATCTTCATGCCGTCAAAGCCGTTATCATCATGACGGCCGACGAAAGGAGAGATGAAAGACGCGCCCGCCTTGGCCGCCAGCAACGCCTGATTGGCGGAGAAGCACAGCGTCACATTGACCTGCGTGCCATCGCTGGAAAGCGCCTTGCACGTCTTGAGGCCATCGACCGTCAGCGGCACCTTGATGCAGACATTATCCGCGATCTTGCGCAGGATTTCCGCTTCCTTCATCATCGTTTCATGGTCGAGCGCGACGACTTCGGCCGACACCGGGCCATCGACGATCTTGCAGATTTCCGCGATCACCTCGGTGAATTTGCGGCCCGATTTGTGGATAAGCGACGGGTTGGTCGTCACGCCATCCAGCAGGCCGGTGGCTGCCAGATCACGGATCGCATCGGTATCGGCGGTATCGACGAAAAATTTCATGGGGCAGGTTCCTTGTGCCAGCGCTGATTCGTCCGTCCCTATACCGCCATATGACCGGCGAGATAAGGCTGCGATAGAGGACCGGACCGGCATGGCGGCGATCCCCATCGGTCCGCTGGCCAGCCTCGCGCCGGGGCGCCGGGGGTGGACCGCATTCTCCGAATGGCTATGACGGCACCATGACTCGCGCCCGCGTCCTCATCCTCAACAGCGCCCTTGGGCCGCTCGACTATCGCGTGCCGCACGGCATGACGGTGGAGCCGGGGACCATCGTGGAGGCGCCACTCGGCCCGCGCCGCATCGCCGGGGTGGTGTGGGAGGAAGATCGCTTTCCCGGCGTCGAGAGCGTGGGCGACAACCGCCTGCGCCCGCTCCTCTGGGCCTCGCCCGCGCCGCCGCTGCCCGCTCCGCTGCGCCGCCTGATCGAATGGACCGCCGATTATTATATGGCGCCGCCTGCCGCCGTGCTGCGCATGGCGCTGTCCTCCGGCGCGGCGCTGACCGATCAGCGCACCGTCATCGAATATCGCGCCAGCGGCCTCGTCCCCGACAGGCTGACGCCGCAGCGCGAACAGGCGCTCGACCGGATCGGCGCTTTTCAGGGCTTGCCGAGGGAATTGGCGGAAAAGGCCGATGTATCGGCCGCCGTCATTCGCGGCCTCATCAAGACAGGCGCGCTGGAGGCGGTGGAGGTGGAGGCCGGGACGCCCTATCCCGCGCCCGACCCCGGCCATGCGGCGCCGATCCTCAACGACGCGCAGCAGGCCGCCGCCGACATGTTGACCGAGGCCATCGACGCGGGCGGGTTCCACGCCTTCCTGCTCGACGGCGTGACCGGATCGGGCAAGACCGAAGTCTATTTCGAGGCCATTGCCCGCGCCATAGGGGACCGGCGGCAAGTGCTGGTGCTGCTGCCCGAAATCGCGCTGACGGAGCCTTTCCTCAAGCGGTTCGAGGCGCGTTTCGGCGTGGCGCCCATATCCTGGCACAGCGGCCTGCGCCAGAGCGAGCGCCGCCGCGCATGGCTGGCGGTGGCGCGCGGACAGGCCAGCGTGGTGGTGGGGGCGCGCTCCGCCCTGTTCCTGCCCTTTCCCGATCTGGGCCTGATCGTCATCGATGAAGCGCATGAGACCAGTTTCAAGCAGGAGGACGGCGTCCATTATCATGCCCGCGACGTGGCGGTGATGCGCGGCGTGATGGAAAAATGCCCGGTGCTGCTCGCGTCGGCCACCCCCGCGATCGAAACCCGGCATCAGGTGACGCTGGGCCGCTATCGGGAAATCCGCCTGCCCGCCCGTTTCGGCGGGGCGCAGATGCCGGATATAGAGGGCATCGACCTGTTGCAAGACCCGCCCGACCGCCAGCGCTGGATCGCCCCGCCGCTGGTCGACGCGATGCGGGAAACGCTGGAAAAGGGCGAACAGGCGTTGCTGTTCCTCAACCGGCGCGGCTATGCGCCGCTGACCTTGTGCCGCCATTGCGGCTATCGCTTTCAATGCCCCAATTGCACCGCATGGATGGTCGAACACAAGCTGACCCGCCGCCTCGCCTGCCATCATTGCGGCCATATGATGCCAACGCCGCGCGAATGCCCGGAATGTCATGAGGAAGACACGCTGGTCGCCTGCGGCCCCGGTGTCGAGCGCATTGCCGATGAAGTCGCCCTGCTCTTTCCGCAGGCCCGCACCGCCATCGTCACGTCAGATACCCTGTGGTCGCCGGAAAAGGTCGGCGAGTTCGTCGCGGGCGTGGAAAATGGCGCGATCGACATCATCGTGGGAACGCAGCTCATCACCAAGGGCTATCATTTTCCCAACCTCACCCTTGTCGGCGTGATCGATGCGGACCTGGGGCTGGAGGGCGGAGATCTGCGCGCCGCCGAGCGCTGCTTTCAGCAGATCAGCCAGGTTGCGGGCCGGGCCGGGCGGGGCCGGAAGCCGGGCCGCGTCCTCCTGCAAACGCGCATGATGGAGGCCCCCGTCATCAAGGCGCTGCTATCGGGCGACGCCGAACGCTTTTACCGGACGGAAACGGAAAATCGCCGCATCGCCAACGCCCCGCCCTTTGGCCGCTATGCCGCCATCATCGTGTCGAGCGAGGACGCCCCCCTCGCCGCCGAGATCGCCCGGCGCCTCGGGCGCAGCGCGCCGGAGATGGACGGCCTGCATGTCTATGGCCCCGCCCCCGCGCCGCTCGCCCAGTTGCGCGGGCGCCATCGCCATCGCCTGCTTGTCCACGCATCCCGTGCGCTCAACGTTCAGGAAGCGATCGCCCACTGGCTGGACAGCGCGCAGTGGCCAGCGGCCGTGCGCGTGACAGTCGATATCGACCCCTATAATTTCCTTTGATATAGCGCACAGGCCGTACGCCTTTATTTTCAATGACGACAAAATATTATTCCATATTTTCAGATAGTTATTGCTGGAAAAGACATTGCCTACCTTTTTGATAGAAAAAATTGCAATCCTTCGCTCCCGCTATTTCCTATGGAAGAAGCCGAGAGTTGGAGAATCACATGATTGATATGGTAAGGGATATACTGCCTGCGCTGCTTCCCTTCATCTTGATCGGCTTTGCGGCCCAGTTGGTCGATGGCGCGTTGGGCATGGCCTATGGCGTCATATCCAGCACCTTGCTGATCGCGATGGGGGTATCGCCCAAACATGCCTCGGCGGGCGTTCACGCCGCCGAAACCTTCACCACGGCGGTATCGGGCATCAGCCATATCTATCATCGCAATATCGACTGGCGGCTGTTCCGCCGGCTCGCGGTGCCGGGGGTGATCGGCGGGGTCGCCGGGGCGTATCTCCTGTCGAATCTGGATAGCGGCCTCATCAAGCCGCTGGTCCTGATCTATCTGACCGCGATCGGCCTCTGGCTGATCTGGCGCAGCACCCATGTCATCCATCGCGCCCGCAACCCCCGGGTGGTCGCGCCGCTGGGCCTTATCGGCGGCTTTCTGGACGCGAGCGGCGGCGGCGGCTGGGGACCGGTGGTGACGTCCAACCTGCTGTTGCAGGGCAGCGACCCGCGCACGACCATCGGCACCGTCAATGCCTCGGAATTTCTGCTGACCCTGTCGGTCAGCATCACCTTCCTGATCCATCTAGGGTGGGAGAGCTTCACCACCGCCACGGCCGGATTGCTGATCGGCGGCGTCACGGCTGCCCCGCTGGGCGCCCTGCTCGCCAAGCATATCGCCCCCAATCGCCTGCTGCTGCTGGTCGGCATCGTCCTGACGATGACATCGGCGTATGGCATCATCAGGTCGCTGGGCTGGATCGGGTAACAGGATGGCCCGTGGCCGGAGAGGATCGGAGTAACGGCAAGGAACGACCCTTTCCTCTCTTCCCGGCCTGTCGGAATCGCGGAGGGCGGAGGCATCCCCGCCCCTCCCCGCGAAAGAAGCGGCCCCGTTCCGGTCGTGAACCGGCGGGCATCTCCAACCATTTGATCAGCCTTTTTCCGACCGCATCCAGAGCGTGCCGCGTATAATCTGATGCAGGCCGAGTGCTTTGGATTTTTGCCATCGCATCGTTTTTCGCGGAAAATCCGCCTCCGCCTGCTTCCACCTTTCCACAAGATGCTCTGACCGCCGCCCTGCGATTACCGCAAATGCCAGTCCTTCACCGGCGACGATCAAGGCCAACCCATGCCCTCGACACGGGCGGCCCAAAAAGAAAGGGCGGGAACATCCTCCCGCCCTTCTCTATTTCTGCCGATGAGGGAAAGCCCTGCTCCCTGCTCAGTCCTCTTCGCTGGGACGGCCGAACAAGCGCTCGGCTTCGTCGCGCAACGGGTTGGACGCGGGCGGCGGCGGGGGTGGCGGCGCGGCGGTGAATTCGCCCTCTTCCTCGACCCGGCCCGCATCGTCACGCTCCCGGCGCAATTCCTCGATCAGGGCGGCCTTGGCGCCATCCAGACGCGTATCGGTCGGCACCTCTATGCCTGCCTTCTTGGCGGCCTTGCCGACCTCTGCATCCAGTTCGCGCTGCGAGCACAGGCCCAGCGTCACCGGGTCTTTGGGCACGATATTGGAGATGTTCCAATGGCTGCGATCCCGGATTGCCGCGATGGTGGTGCGGGTCGTGCCGATCAGGCGGCCGATCGCGCCATCGGAAATTTCCGGGTGGTTGCGCAATATCCATGCGATGCCGTCCGGCTTGTCCTGCCGCTTGGAAACCGGCGTATAACGCGGCCCCTTGGTACGGCGGACAGGCTCGCTGCCCCGCGAAATCATCGGCGTGTAATCGGGGTCGGCCTCCCCCTTGCGGATTTCCTCCAGCGTCAGTTCATGCGCCCGCACCGGATCGCGCGGCGTATATTTGATGCTGGTGGTATCGTCGGCAATGGCCTGAACCTCCAGCATGTGAAGGCCGCAGAAATCAGCGATCTGCGAAAAGCCGAGGGCGGTATTCTCAATCAGCCAGCAAGCAGTGGCGTGAGGCATAAGCGGCTGAGACAAGGCGTGCGCTCCAGTCTAGAACAATGTCACAAATAATAAGGGCCACCCAAGCAGGGTGGCCTCTGAACCATATGAGAATATGGCAAAGCGCGTTCAAGAGCAAGTAAAATGCTCTTTCACGTCATTCCACCTGCAACACGATCTTGCCGAAATGCTCGCCCGCCTGCATGCGCGCATGGGCCTGCGCCGCCTGCGCCAGCGGGAAAACAAGGTCCATCGCGGGCCGCAATTCCCCCTTTTGCGCAAAGGGCCAGACATGATTGACGATCTCGTCCGCGACCAGCGACTTGAACGTGTCGGATCGCGCCCGCAACGTCGAACCGGTCAGTGTCAGCCGCCGCATCATCACCTCGGCCATGGAGATCTGCGCCTTGCTGCCGCCCAGCACGGCGATCGACACATGCCGCCCGTCATCGGCCAGGCATTTGAGGTTGCGCGTCACATAATCGCCGCCCACCATGTCGAGCACGGCATGACAGCGGCGGCCATCGGTAAGGGAACGGACCTCCTCCACAAAATCCTGCGTACGATAGTTGATCGCGTGGTTCGCCCCCCAATCGAGAGCATCCCGGCATTTTTCATCGCTGCCGCAGGTGACGATGATCTCCACGCCGAACAGCCTGCACAGCGAAATCGCCATGGTCCCGATGCCGCTGGTGCCGCCATGGACCAGCACGGTTTCGCCCTGCACCGCATAGGCGCGCTCGAACAGGTTGGTCCATACGGTGAAGAGCGTTTCGGGCAGCGCGGCGGCCTCCACCATGTCATAGCCATCGGGAACCGGCAGGCATTGCCCGGCCGGGACAGCGACATATTCGGCATAGCCCCCGCCATTGGTGAGCGCGCAGACCTTTTGCCCCAGCAGCGCCTCGTCCACCTCTCCGCCCGTTTGAACCACGGTGCCGGATACCTCCAGCCCCAGCAACGGGGACGCCCCGGCCGGCGGAGGATAATCGCCCGCGCGTTGCAGCAGGTCGGGCCGGTTCACGCCCGCGGCGTGGACGCGGATCAGCACATCGCCCTTGCGCGGGACGGGAATGGGCATGACCCGTTCCGCCAGCACCTCCGGCCCGCCCGGCTGATCAAAGCCGACCGCGCGCATTTCCTTGGATATCACTTCCAACGCCATGCCTGTCGATCCCCCACCATTGGCGCGCCCGCCGATCCCCCCATAGGCCACGGGCGCATCATGACCTTGCCATGCCATATTGACAGCGCACTTGATAGGGTCAACATTCCAGCGATGGATATGGACGACTATCTGCCGAAGCGGGCGGATGACCCGCTTAATCTGCTGATCCAGCAGGATCTCGACCCTTTGTCCGTGGACGAGCTGCGCGCCCGCATTTCCGCGCTGGAAGGGGAGATTGCGCGCGTGCGGGAAAAAATCGGTCAATCGGTCGGACACCGGGCCAGCGCCGACGCGCTATTTCGAAAATGAGCATGTTCCCGCCCTTCGCCACGGCCGGTTCGCAGGCCGGACCGGACAGGCGAAGCGAGGGGATTTGGGGCGGCACCCTTGACCGGAAGGCAGGGCATGCCGACATTGTGGAAAGTGGCGTCCCCATCGGGCGCCGGGAGAACTGAAATGCCGTCTTTTGCCTCCGCTCTCGAAACCACGCTGCACAATGCGCTGACGCACGCATCGGAGCGGCACCATGAATATGCGACGCTGGAACATCTGCTCCTCGCCCTGATCGAGGACGAACATGCCTCCAGGGTGATGCAGGCATGCGGCGTCGACCTGGGCGAGTTGACGGATTCGGTAACTCAATATCTCGATACCGAACTGGACAGCCTGAAGGTGGACAGCGATACCGACCCTTCCCCCACCAGCGGTTTTCAGCGGGTGGTGCAGCGGGCGATCCTGCACGTCCAGTCCTCCGGCAAGGATGAAGTGACCGGCGCGAATGTGCTGGTCGCGCTGTTTTCCGAACGGGAAAGCTATGCCGTCTATTTCCTGCAACAACAGGATATGAGCCGCCTCGACGCGGTATCCTATATCTCGCACGGCGTCGGCAAGGCGACGGCCCAGCCCGCCCAGCCCGAAGCCAAGCCGGGCGAGCAGGAAAAGAAGGCGCAGACCAAGGAAAAGAAGGAAACCGCGCTCGATCAGTTCACGGTCAACCTCAATGAAAAGGCGATGGACGGCAAGGTCGATCCGCTGATCGGCCGCAGCGCCGAGGTGGACCGGACCATCCAGATCCTGTGCCGCCGGTCGAAGAACAACCCGCTTTATGTGGGCGACCCCGGCGTGGGCAAGACCGCCATCGCGGAAGGTCTGGCGCGCAAGATCATCGAGGGCAACGTCCCCGATGTGCTGAAGGACGCGGTCATCTATTCGCTCGACATGGGCGCGCTGCTCGCCGGAACCCGCTATCGCGGCGATTTCGAGGAGCGGCTGAAGGCGGTCGTCAACGAACTGGAAAAAATGCCCGACGCGGTGCTCTTCATCGACGAGATTCATACGGTGATCGGCGCGGGCGCGACCAGCGGCGGCGCGATGGACGCCTCCAACCTGCTGAAGCCCGCCCTGTCCGGCGGGACGATCCGCTGCATCGGTTCGACCACCTATAAGGAATTCCGCAATCATTTCGAAAAGGATCGCGCGCTGCTGCGCCGGTTCCAGAAAATCGACGTGAACGAACCCACCATCGAGGACACGATCAAGATTCTCGCCGGTCTGCGCCCGAATTTCGAGGAACATCACCATGTCCGCTACACGGCGGACGCGATCAAGGCGGCGGTGGAGCTTTCCGCCCGCTACATCAATGATCGCAAGCTGCCCGACAAGGCGATCGACGTGATCGACGAGGTGGGCGCGATGCAGATGCTGGTCGCTCCGTCCAAGCGGAAGAAGATCATCACGCCCAGGGAGATCGAGGCGGTCATCTCGACCATGGCGCGCATCCCGCCCAAGACCGTGTCGAGCGACGACAAGACCGTTCTCGTCTCGCTGGAGCAGGATTTGAAACGGGTCGTGTTCGGGCAGGACGAGGCGATCGGCGTGCTGTCGAGCGCGATCAAGCTGTCCCGCGCGGGCCTGCGCGATCCCGACAAGCCGATCGGCAATTATCTCTTCTCCGGCCCCACCGGCGTCGGCAAGACAGAGGTGGCGCGCCAGCTTGCTTCGCTGCTCGGCATACCGCTGCAACGCTTTGATATGTCGGAATATATGGAGCGCCACTCGGTCAGTCGCCTGATCGGCGCGCCTCCGGGCTATGTCGGCTACGATCAGGGCGGGCTGCTGACCGACGCCATCGATCAGAACCCGCATTGCGTGCTGCTGCTCGATGAGATCGAAAAGGCCCATCCGGACCTGTTCAACATATTGTTGCAGGTGATGGACAATGGCCGCCTGACCGATCACCACGGCAAGACGGTGGATTTCCGCAACGTCATCCTCATCATGACGACCAATGCGGGCGCATCCGACATGGCGCGCGAAGGCATCGGCTTCGGCAATGTCATCAGCAAGGAGGATGCGGGCGAAGAGGCGGTGAAGAAGCTTTTCACGCCGGAATTCCGCAACCGTCTCGATGCGATCGTGCCGTTCGGCTATCTGCCGCCCGAAGTCGTCGCCCGCGTGGTCGACAAGTTCGTGCTGCAACTCGAACTGCAACTGGCCGACCGCGACGTGCATATCACGCTGAGCGACGAGGCCCGCAAATGGCTGACCGACAAGGGCTATGACAAGCTGTACGGCGCCCGCCCGATGGGCCGCCTGATGCAGGAGAAGATCAAGCAACCGCTGGCCGAGGAACTGCTGTTCGGCAAGCTGGTCCATGGCGGCGAGGTCGTCGTCGGGCTGAAGGACAATGCGCTGACCTTCCAGGTCACGCCCGCCGCGCCCAAGGGCAAAGGCAAGACCAAGCCCAAGGCGAACGGCAAGCCCAAGGCCAAGGCGGGCGACAGCGAATAAGCAGGCCAGCCGGCCTTGCGAAAAGTCCGAACGGGCGGAGGCATCCTCCGCCCGTTCCTCATTTGGCTCCCCTCGCCTCTGACAACTGGACTCTTCCATCCACGCGGTTACGGTCGGCCTTCCCCATGCCATAGACGCACAGGAGACGGACGGAATGAGCGACCTGATCTTCTACACCAACCCCATGTCCCGCGGGCAGATCATCCGCTGGATGCTGGAAGAGGTGGGCGAGCCTTATGAACAGCGCCTGCTCGATTACGGCACGACGATGAAGGCCGCCGATTATCTGGCGATCAACCCGATGGGCAAGGTGCCCGCCATTGTTCACAAGGGAAGCGTCATCACCGAAGGCGCGGCGATCTGCGCCTATCTGGCAGATGCCTTCCCGGCGCAAAAGCTGGCCCCGCCCCCTGCCGAACGGGCGGATTATTATCGCTGGCTGTTCTTCGCCGCCGGGCCGGTGGAACAGGCCGTCACCAATCATGCGATGCAATGGAACCCCACGCAGAAACAGCAGATGACCGTCGGCTATGGCAGCTATGACGATGTGATGAACGCGCTGGAAAAGGCGGTCGCGGGCAAGAATTTCGTGGCGGCGGACTATTTCACGGCGGCCGATGTCTATCTTGGCTCGCAAATCGACTGGGGCCTGCAATTCGGCACGATAACGGAACGGGCGGCCTTCCTCGATTATGTCGCGCCCTTGCGGGAACGCCCCGCCTATAAGCGGGCGAAAGAAATCGACGGAGCCCTGATCGCGGAGATGAAAAAGGACGATTGAGCGCTATAGGCTGCGGTTTCGGCAGGCGTCAGGATTGCGACCCCACCCGATGCGGGTGGGCGCCCCGTTCAGTCAGAGAGAAGCGGATGCGGGCCAGCCCCCTATACGCTGACGGCTTTGCCATAAAGCCATTCCCGGCTTTGGCGACCGGACGCGAAAATCAGGCAAGCCCAATGCCTTGCCTTAACAGGGGCAGGCCGTCAGCTAATAGCCTGTTACGGCAAGAGCAAACCCCGCGCCATGATCCCCGCCGGGATGGCGGCGGCGCACAGGAAGGCGCCGAAGGCTATTCTCGTCGTCCGGTCGATCTGCCCGCCTGTCACCGCCCGCAGCGCCACCCAGATCAGCGCCAGCACCGATGACGCCAGCAGGATAAACGGCAACGCCTGCCAGCCGAACCACGCGCCCAGCGCGCCCAGCAGCTTCGCGTCGCCCAGCCCCAGCCCGTCGCGCCCGCGCAGCGCCCGGTAGGTCAGGGCGATCGCCAGCAGCGCGCCATATCCCACCGCCGCGCCGATCACCGCATCGCGCAGCGATACCCCTGTCACCCATGGCCCGATGGTGAGGCCCAGAAATATCAGCGGCAGCGTCAGCGCATCGGGCAGCCAATAATGCCGCGCATCCAGCACGGCGAGCGTCAGCAGCCCCCAGCCCAGCAGCATCCAGCCCAACGCCTGCGGCAAGGGCGCGGCCAGCACCGCCGCCATCGCGATGATCGCGCAGCCCAGTTCCATCCCCATATGCAGCGGATCGATGCGCGCGCCGCACCCGCGGCATCGCCCCCGGCTGGCGAGCGCGCTCACCACCGGGACCAGTTCGATCGCCCGCAAGGTCCGCCCGCATCCATCGCAGCAGGACCGGCCCGACAATATCGAACGCCCCTCCGGCCAGCGCATCGCCAGCGCCGCAAGGAAGCTGCCGAAGATCAGGCCCAGCACCGCCGCCAGCGGTATCAGCAGCGGCAACGGCACGGGTAGGGGCAATGATATCGCCCCCGTCACATTTTCCCTTCCAGCGCCAGCACATAATCGCCGCCCTGTTGCTTCAGCCCGGCGGCGGCCAGCGCCGCGCTGTCGCTGTCTTTCGCGGCCTTGACGGCGATTTGCGCGGTATAGCGCCCATCCCGGCGGACGCGCAGCGACAGCCGCTCCATGCCCGTCTGGCTCACCAGCGGGAACAGCACCGCCACCCCATCGCAGGTCGCCGCCCCGCTCAATCCCTGCGACAGGGCGAGGCCCGCATATTGCCCGTTCAGCCGCACCCGCAACCGGCCTTCCGCGCGGGAGCATGTCTCCCCCGCGAACTGCACCGTCACGTCATCCCATTCCAGCATGCCGATGGGAAGCGGGCCAAAGGCGCCCCCCGCCGCCATGCTGCCGGTCACATCGGCAATGCCCCGGCGATTGAACCCGCTGATCCATGCGCCGCGCAGCGCATCGCCGCCTTCCGAGCGCCAAAGGTCCAGCCGGACCCGCCCCAGCAGCAACGGCCCCGGCGCAACCGCCGCCTTCACATCGCCCAGCCCGACCGGCCCGAGCATCAGGCCATCGATACGCCCATTCCAGAGGCTCCCGCGCACCTGCCGCGCCGTCACCTTCTCTCCGCCGACCCCGGCCAGATCGAGCGCGATCCGCAACGGAAACAGCACCAGCACCAGCAGCAGGCCGATCAGCACCAGCGCGATCCTGCCCCAGCGCGGCAAAGCGGCCCACGCGCTCATGATCCCGCCCCGGAACGCCGGAAACTGATCTGCGCGCTCACCGTTCCGGTTGTCCCGGACGGGGTTATCATCGCCTTGTCCACCGCCATGCCCTGCCCTTCCAACACCTGTATCCAGCCGAGCAGCGCGGTGGATCGGGCGCTCGCAATGGCGATATCGACCCGGTCGCTGCCCTGCGCCTGCACCCGATCGAGGGTGAAGCCCGCCTCCCCCGCGCTCTGGCCGATAATCTGTTCGACCGGCAGGGTGGAGGATGAACCCGCCGCCCGCTTTTCCGCGCCCTTCAGCCATTCGACCTTGCGCGCCATGTCGGCATAGCGATCGGCCGCTTCCTGATTGGCCAGCGCCGCGCCGCGCAGGCCGTTCTCCATCGGCCGATAGACCCCCAGCCAGGCGATGACGATGGCCAGCAGCGCGATCATGACGGCCAGCAGCACGCGCTCCCTCGGCGCGCGGGCGTTCCACCAGAGTTTGAAAGTTTCCATCATGGTTTCACCGTGATTTCGGCCAGCACCCGCCCGCCCGGATCGGTCGAGGATGTTGCCGTGATCCTGTAGCCCGCCCCCTGAACGGCGAGCAGCACCGTGTTGATATCCTCGGCCCGCGCCGACGCCAGCGTGGCATGCAGCAAGCCGTCCTCGTTCAGGCTGAGCGCGCTCAGGCTCACTCCCGGCACGGGCCGCATCGCGTTCATCAGCCCAGCCAGCGGCCCGGTGAAGGCATAGGCCCCGCCCTGCTCCGCAATCCGCCGATCGACCTGCGCCAGGGCGGATGGCGCATCCGCCGCCGATGGCGCGAAGGGCTTCGCCAGTTCCACCGTCCGCGCATCGAGGCTCGACGCGCTCCACGCATAGCGGGCGATGAGAGCAATGCCGATACCCAGAGATATCAGCACGATCGCCCCGGCCAGCAGGCTGATCCGTTTCAGCCACCCGGCATCCGCGCCACTGCGCCGCCGGATCGCGAAGGCTCCGCTGCGCAGATTGACCGGCGGCCGTTCCAGCGCCGCGATCAACGCGCCTTCTGTCCGGCCCGGCGGCCATGCCTCGATATCGCTGTCATCGGGCGACTGATCGATAGCCGCCTGCACCCACGGCTCATCAGCGGGGACAGCGACATCCGGCCCGCGCAGCACGTCGATGCCGCCCGCCCCGGCGCGGATATAGCCCTGTTCCGGCGGCGGCAGGATCGCACCAAGGGGCAGGATGATATCCGGCTCCACCCCCTGAAGCTGCGCCCAGCCGATGCAATGGCCAAGGTCGGCACGGGCGATCATCGCCACATGCCAGACGCCGGGCGGCGTGTCCTCATCCCGGTCGAGCGCCACGGCATGCATGGCGGCCGCGTCGGAAAGGCTCGCCTCCAGCGCCTTGCGGACCGCGACGACACGGGCCTGCGCTGGCGGCATTTCCGCATCCAGCTCAACCCGGCGCAACGTCGCGACCGATGGCGGCAGGACCAGCATCACCGGGCCGCGATCCCTCGCTGCCTCCGGCCCGATCTGGCCGGACCGGGACAGGATGCGCCCTTCGGCGATCGTCCACCATGAAGGCGTCGCCTCACCATCCGGGGACAACAGGGCAATCAGCCCCTTGGCAGCATTCACCCTTCTTCTCCCCAGGATTTGCGGACCAGCCGCACCGGTGCGCTCTGCCCATCGTAAAGCGCGCCCTGACGCATGATGCTGTCCCCCATAGTCACTTCCAGTTCCGCCTGAAACCATCTCGTCATCAATTGCACCTGTGCGGCGGTTTCCGCAGGCGGCGTGATCCCTCGCAGCGCGGGCGCGGCCCAGAAGGCGACGCTGCTGTCATAGCCCCCATTCGGCCGCTGGGCGATCATCGCCCGCGCCATGTCGAGCGACAATTTGCCCGGCGCCAGCATGGCGAGCAGCGGCGCCTGCTGCGGCATCAGCGTGTTCACATTGATCGGCGAAAGGTCAGCCACGGGCAATGCGCATATCCATGGACGCACCAGATTGTAAATAGCCGGCGTCACCCCCGCCACCGCGCGCAACTCACTGCGGTCGATCATCATCCGGTTTGCGGTGCGATAGGGGATATCCCCCGCCATATAGCTTTCATCCTCCGCGCCGCCCCGCACCGCGACACTGTCGCTGTCGATCCAGTCGGCGGCGGCCAGCGCGATGCCCTGCGCATCGGCGGGCCGGATGCCCAACACCTGCATCAGCGCGGTGAACTGGCTGATGGCGATCGGGCGCTGTTTCAGATCGGCATCGCCCTTTCCCGCCACCAGACTGTTGAGGTTGAAGCAATTGCCGCCGTCCTGCAAGGTGACGGAAACGCTCCCGCCCGGCACCGCGACCGGGTAAGGCTGGCCGAACCTGCCGCGTTCCAGCGTCAGCTTGCCCGGTTCCGCCGAGACCAGATCGCCCAGTCGCCGCTCCAGCAGCAGGCCCGCGCTGTCCGCATAAGCATGGGCCTGATCCATGAACCCGCTATTGGCCGACAGGCGGGTCGCGAGTGTCAACCGCTCCAGCGCGGCGGCCGATATCACCGCCATCACCGCGACCAGCAGCAACACGGTGAGCAGCGCCGTGCCGCGTTCGCCAGCGCGGCCTCTCTTTTCGGGGAGGCCCCTATGTTCAGGGCGATCAGCCACCGGCATCCCCCTGCCCCTCTTCCTCGGCCTGTATTCCGCCGCTCACCCGAAACAACAGGGTCAGCGGCGGCCGATCGGCGCGAGTCATGACCATGCGCATGGCCGTGGGCATGGCGAGGGGCCGCGTCTGCTGCCATTCCTCCACCCATTCCCCATTGCGGTCGCGAAAGGCGAGGGACAGCGCGCGCACATCCTCCAGCAACATCACCGGCTCATCACCTTGCGCGCCATCCACCATGGGATAGCCCCGCCGTTCCAGCCGGCCTTCGCGCAGCCAATATTCGACCTTCTGCACGGACGGGCGCGGCGCATCATCCATATTGCTCCAGCCGCCGCGCACAAATTGCAGGAAAGGCTCCCGATCGGAAGGGGCGCGGGAGAAAAAGGCGGGCGCGAGCAGGCCAGTTTCGGTGCGGCTGATCCGGGGGACCGCTCGCGCCATGTCCTGATCCAGCAGGGCGACGATCCGGGTCATCGCGCCTTGCTCATCGAGATGGCGGGCCACCGCCCCCTGCGCCGACACCGCATTGCCGAGCAGCAACACCCCCGCCGCCGCCAGCATCGCGAAGATCATCAGCGCGACGAGAAGTTCGATCAAAGTGAAGCCCTGTTGGGCGGAACCTTCAAAAGACGTGAAGCCGTTTTCGGCGGAACGTTCAAAAGACTCGAAGCCCTGTTGGGCGGAACGTCCAAAAGGCGTGAAGCCCTGTTGGGCGGAACCTCGCAAAGACGTGAAACCTCGCTGGCCGGAACGTTCAGAATACCCGATGCCCTGTTGGCCCGAAAACGGCGTGTAGGAAGAGGCCGCCCCCCCGCTCATGATGGCTGCGCCCGCAGGAAAGTCAGCACTGCGGGCGAGGCATCGGCCGCGCCCGTCACGCGCAGATCGATGCGCACCACATCCTGATCGCCGGTCTTGCTCACCTTGCGTTCCCAATGCCAGTCGCGTCCGCCATTGGTCACTTTGCCCTGTTGCTCGCCGGTCGCCAGCACATCGGGCGAGGTCAGCAGATCCACCATCTCATTATGCGCGACAAGACGCGCCATTTGCCGCTGATCGAGATCGGCCGTGGTGCGCACGGCGACCGCCTGCAAGCGGACCATCGCCAGCGCCGCAAGGCTGAACACCGCCAGCGCGACGAGCATTTCCAGCAGGGTGAAGCCTGCCTCTTTCCGGGGGCCTGCGGGTTCAGTCACCGACCCGCACCCGGCCCGCGCCATCGAGGGTGACGGAAACCCGCTCATCATCGCGCGCCAGAATGATCCGCGCGCCTTGACTGGGCAGGCCGGTGCTGTCGAAGCCGAGCATCAGGCGACTGCTGCCCTTTTCATCCTGCCCGATCATGGCGCGGGTTCCCGTCCGCCAGTTGGTGGTGCGAAAGGGCGCGGCGGTCCCCTCCGTCCACTCGCCCGCCTCGCGGGTTTCGAACCCATAGGCGGAAGGAGACACCCAGACGGCGACAGGCTCGGCCGCGATCACCGCATGATCGCGCGCCGCCGCCAGCCGCACGGCAAACCGATCGGCATCATCGACCAGCCGCCCACGCGGATCGGGAAGGGCGAGCATCACCGCCGCAGAGGCAAATCCTATGATCGTGATCACCACCATCAGTTCGACCAGCGTGAAGCCCTGTTGGGCGGAACGCTTCCTAAGAATGAAGCCCTGTTGGGCAGAGCGCCTCCAAAACCCGAAGCCCCGCTGGACGAAACCCGACAAAGCCCCGGCACCCCGCCAAAGGCGCGGCTGGACCCGGCCTCCCGCGTCAATCGCGCGGCGAAGCCTCGTCCCGTCGCGCCGCCTGTCCGGGTCAAAGGCCGCTGGAATGAATATCCGCATTATCCTCTGTCCCGCCCGGCTGACCATCGGCCCCCAGAGAGATGATGTCGAACGCCCCCTTCTCGCCCGGCACCTTATATTGATAGGCGCGGCCCCAGGGATCATCCGGCAGCTTGCGGATATAGCCGCCGCGACGATAGCGCTCCGGCTGAGGCAGGCCCGCAGGCGCGTTCAGCAGCGCGGCAAGGCCCTGCATCTGCGTCGGATAACCCAGATTATCGAGCCGATATTGTTCCAGCGCCTGCTCGATCACGGCGATATCGGCCTTTGCCTTTTCGACGCGGGCGGTGTCGGTCGCGGGGATGACGTTGATCGCCACGATCGTCGCCAGCAGACCGATGATGACGATGACGACCATCAGTTCGACCAGCGTGAAGCCGTGTTCGGCGGAACGCTTCAAGGACGTGAAGCCCTGTTGAGCGGAACGTCTTGCAAAAGTGAAGCCCTGTTGGGCGGAACGCCTCAAAGACCCGAAGCCGTGTTCGGCGGAACGCCTCAAAGACGTGAAGCCCTGTTGGGCGGAACGCTTCAAAGACCCGAAGCCCTGCCGGGCGGGATGCTTCTTGCGGAAAAAGCTCATATTCAATCTCCCTACAGCCCCGAAAGGCTTTGTAATTGCAGGATAGGCAGCAGGATCGCGAGGATGATGACCGCGACGATCCCGCCCATCGCGATGATGATGAGAGGCTCCAGCATCGCCAGCGCGGTGGAGGTGAAGGTGTCGAATTCCTGCTCCAGATAATCGGCGGCGCGCTCCAGCATCTCGTCGAGGCGGCCAGCGCTCTCGCCGCTGGCGGCCAGATAGACCAACAGCGGCGGGAACACGCCCGCCCGGCGCAGCGCCGCCGACAGGCTGCCGCCGCCGCGGATCGCCTCGACAATATCCTCGCTCGCCCGGCGCAGCACGCGGTTGTGCACCGTCTGCACGGTCAGCGCGAGGCCATCCATCAACGGCAAACGGCTCGCCACCATCGTCGCCAGCGTGCGCGCCATGCGGGCGGCGTGAAGATCTCGGATCAGGCGGCCCAGCACCGGCAGGCGCAGCATCCATCCATCGAACCGCGTGCGCGGCCCTTCATGGCGCAATATCTGCCAGAACCCCGCCCCCGCGAGCACCATCACCAGCGCGATCAGCCACCACCAATGGGCGAGCAGGTCCGAAACGCCGATGACGATGCGGGTGAGCAGCGGCAACGTCTGGCCCACCGTGTCGAACTGTTCCACCACCCTTGGCACCACCAGCACCATCAGCGCGATAACCACGCATACAGCAAAGCCCGCCAGCACAGAGGGATAGGCGATGGCGGTGATGACCTTCGACCGGATCGCCGCCTGCCGTTCCAGCAGGCGCGACAGGCGTTCGAGGATCACCGGCAGGGCGCCCGAATTTTCGCCCGCCGCGATCATCGCGCGATAAAGCGGCGGGAAGCTGCGCGGCTCCGCGCCCATCGCATCGGCAAGGCGGCGGCCCTCCATCACGCCCAGATGCGTGTTGGCAAGGACGGCGCGGACATCATCCGCCTCTGTCTGCCGGGAAATGGTGCGCAGCGCCTCTTCCAGCGGGCTGACCTGCGCCAGAGTGGAAAGCTGGCGGGTGAAGAGCGTCAGTTCCTTTGGCGACAGGCGCCGTTTGCGAAGGGAAAAAAGCGGACGCCCCTTCCCTTCCGTCTTGCCCGCTTCATGATCGCGGCCCGGTTCCAGTTTCAGGACGAACAGGCCCTTGCTATCCAGTTGCGCCCGCGCGCGGTCGATCGTTTCGGCGCGCAGCCGCCCCGATTTCTCCCGCCCGTGCGGATCGACAGCCAGATAGGCGAATTCAGCCATCGATATCCTCGCGTCGGGAAATGCGGATCGCCTCTTCCGCGGAGGTTTCACCCGCGCACACCAGCATCCGCGCCGCCGACCCCAGATTGGGCGCATTGAGGAAAGCGTGGCGCGCAATCAGCGTCTCGTCGCACCCTTCGTTGATAAGGCGGCGGATCGTATCGTCCACCCGCACGCACTCGAACACGCCGATCCGCCCCTTATAGCCGCTATGGCTACATTCGGAACAACCGGCGGCATGATAGATCACCGTGCCGAGATCGAGGCCGAGCAGCGCGCAGGCCGATTTATCCGCCTGCACCGGCTTGCGGCAATCCTGACAGAGCCGCCGCACCAACCGCTGGGCGATGACCGCGCGCAGGGTGGAGGCCAGCAGGAACGGCTCTATCTTCATGTCGCGCAGGCGGGTGATCGCGCCCACCGCATCATTGGTGTGGACGGTGGAAAGCACGAGATGCCCCGTCAGCGACGCCTGCACCGCAATATCGGCGGTTTCCCGGTCGCGGATTTCGCCGACCATCACCACATCGGGGTCTTGCCGCAATATAGCGCGCAGGCCCGCCGCGAAGCTGAGGCCCACTTTCGGGTTCACCTGCGTCTGGCCGACGCCATCCATCGCATATTCGACCGGGTCTTCGACCGTCAGTATATTGCGGCTGCCGTCATTGAGTTCCCGCAGCCCCGCATAAAGCGTCGTCGTCTTGCCCGACCCTGTCGGCCCGGTGACGAGGATGATGCCATTGGGTTCATGCAGCGCCTCGCGAAACATGCGGTCAGCCATTCCCGTCATGCCCAGCACGTCGAGCGAAATCCCCGCCTTGTCCTTGTCGAGGATACGCATCACCACCCGTTCCCCGGCCCGGCTCGGCAGGGTGGAAACACGCACGTCGAGCAGCTTGCCCCCCAGCGTCAGGCCGATGCGGCCATCCTGCGGCACGCGGCGTTCGGCAATGTCGAGCCGCGCCATCACCTTGATGCGGCTGACCAGCACCGCCGCGACATGGGGCGGCATCCGCAAGGTTTCGCGCAGCACGCCATCGATGCGCATCCGCACGACAAGGCCCGTCTCATAAGGTTCGATATGGATATCGGACACGCCCTGCCGCGCCGCCTCGGCAATGATGCCGTTGATGAGGCGGATGGCCGGCGCATCGTCCGCGCTGTCGAGCAGGTCTTCAGCGGTGGGCAGATCGCCGGCGATCAGATCCAGTTCATCCTCGCCCACCTGCATCGACCCGGCCATGGCCGCCGCGCTGCCTTCCATCGCATAATGATCGGACAGGTGCCGGTCGAAGGTCGGCGCATCGACGCAGTCCACGTCGAAACTGTCGGCCAGATAGCGGCGGACCTCCAGCAGGCTCGCAATATCGCCGCCCTGCCGGAAAGCGATGCGCGCGCGGCCATTTTCCGATTGACCGGTCAGCACCACGCCATGAGCGCGGGCATAGGCATAGGGAATGTCCACCACGCGCGGCAGCGGCAGCGGAGTGACAAGCGCGGGGCCTTCCTCGCCATGATTTCCCGGCGTAGGGTTTTCCGGCACAGGGTTTTCCGATGCGGCGCTTTCCGATACCGCGCTTCCCGGCGCATCGTTTCCCGTTACCCCCTGCGGCAACGGAAGGGTGCCGCCCGCTTCATCCTGTTCATTATGGTTCATCGCTATTCTGCCTTGCTCGGCGGCAGATCGACCGGGCGCACCACGGTCGAGCTTTCGCGCACCTGCGGCGCTTCCACGCCCCCCTGAATAATCTCGTCGCCCTGCCGGACCGGCGCGACCGTTCCGGGCGGAACCGCGCCCATATAATCGCGGATCAACTCATCGATGCTCGGCTCCGCTTCGGGGTTGCGCAGCAATTGCTGGCCCCGGATATAGCCATAGCGCTGCGCGGTCAGGCGCGCCGCGTCCGCCTTGCTGCGCAGGATGGTCGGACGGATGAACACCATCAAATTGGTCTTGGTGCGGCTGCGGCTGCGCGACTTGAACAATTCGCCCAGCCCCGGAATGTCGGAAAGCAGCGGGATGCGCTCGATCGTCCGGCGTTCATTATCGTCGAGCAGGCCGCCCAGCGCCAATATCTCGCCATCATCCACGGTAACGGTGGTTTCGATCTCGCGCTTGTTGATGATGAGGTCGCTGCTGTTATTGGAAACCGGCCCGGCGATGCTGGAGACTTCCTGCCGCAGGAACAGCTTGATTTCCCCGCCCGCATTGACCTGCGGCCGCACCTCCAGCTGGATGCCGACATTTTCGCGCTGCACCGTGCGGAACTGATTGTCGAAATTCTGGCTGAGCGCTTCGCCGGTGGTGATCGGCACCTCCTGCCCGACCAGGATCGACGCCTTCTGATTGTCGAGCGTCATCACCGATGGCGTCGAAAGCAGGTTGCTGTCCGTATCGGATTTGACGGCGTTGATGATCGCCCCGAAAAAGCCGTTATTGCCGATCTGCGTCGCGATGCCGCCAAAGCCGCCCGTCGCCGCCGCCAGCGAATCCACCGCCGCCTGTTGCAGGCTGGTGGCAAGCCCACTGTTTTCGGTCGTTTCGGTGGTCGTCGTGGTGCCGTCGGCGGCCACCACGGTCGTTTTCGTGGTGCCGAGCTGCGTCGCGGCATAGGCGCCGCCCAACGTCAGGATATTGGGCGAGGCGTTGCTGTAATTGGTCGCGGCAAAGCCCGTTTTCGTGCTGCCGAGCAGAAATTGCACGCCCAGTTTCTTCGCGGCATTGTCGCTGATCTCGACGATGATCGCTTCCACCAACACCTGTTCGCGCCGGGTGTCGATCTGGCGGATGGTTTCGCCGAGCATCCGCTGAATATCGCCATTGGCCGCGACGATGATCGCATTGGCACCCTCATAATGGGTGACGACCGCCGGGCCGCGCGTGGCGATGCCGGTGCCCGACCCGCCGGAACTGGCGACCGCCGCCGGGGCCGGGGCGGGCGTAGCGGCGGAACCGGCCCCGCTCGACCCGGAATCCCCGCCGGAGGAAGAGGCCGACGCAACGCTGCTGCCGCCCTGCCCCAGCAATTGCTGCAACACCGGCATCAGCTTTTCGGCATCTGCATGTTCCAGCCAGTAGACGCGGATTTCCGTGCCGCTCGCCGCCTGCCGATCCAGATCCCGCGCCATTTGCGCCAACCGCGCCACCGCGCCGGGCTGGCCGCGCAGCACGATGCTGTTGCTCGAATCGATCGCCGCGACGGTGGCCGACGCGACATTGCCTTCTCCGCCGCCAGCCATCAGCGATTGAAGCGAGGTCGCGATTTCCCGCGCGCCCGCATTTTTGAGCGCGACCATCTCCGTCGCCGCGCTGTCCCGGTCGATCTGCTGCAATATCCGGCGGATGCGCGCGACATTATCGGCATAATCGACGACGACGACGCTGTTCCCCGCCTTGTTCGCGGTCACGGACCCATCCTTGCTGACCAGCGGCCGCAAGGTTTCCAGCGCGGACGCCGAATCGGTGGAGCGCAGCCGGAAAATCTCCGTCACGAACTGGTTGCGATTGGTGGCCTGCCCGACATTTCCGGGCTGGCTCGCCGCGCCATCGGCGGGCTGGACCCGGTAGGCGCCCCCCGGCGCGGGCACGGCGATCAGCCCATTGGCGCGCAGGGTCGAGAGGAAAATCTCGAAATATTCCGATCGCGACAAGGGCCGGTCCGTCACCACCGAAACCTTGCCCTGCACCCGGTTGTCGATGATGAAGGTCCGCCCCGTCACGCGGGCGGCATCCTGAATGAAGGCGCGAATGTCGGCATCGCGCACGTTCAGCGTCTGCTGCGCGTGCACCGGCAACGGGGCCATGGAAAGCGGCGCGCAGCACAGGGCCAGCGCGGTGGAAAGCCGAAACAGCGTCTTTGTCATTGTCCTTGCACCAATATTGCGATGGGCACGACCTCCGCGCCGCGTTCAACCATCAGGCTGACGCGCGCGCCGGGCGTGAAGGCCTGTTGCAGGCCGGGAAGATCATCTGCCGAGCCGATCGGCCTGCCGTTGATCTGCGTGACGATATCGCCCGGACGGAAACCGGCGGCGGCAAAACCCGGCCCCTTCTGCGTCAGGACGATGCCGGTGATACGGCCATTGCTCATGCGCGGGCCAAAGCCGACCCCGGCCTTCAGCGCATCGACGGTCAACCGGCCGGGCAGCGGCTTTTCAGGCGGAGCGCCCGGCGCTGCCGCCCGCCCCGCCGAATTCTCGCTCCCTTCCTCTGCCCCGCCGTCCTGTACGGGCTGGGCTGGTGGCTGAACCGTGGAGGACTGATCGAGGAAAACGCTTTCTTCCGCCCCGTTGCGGTCGATCACCACATGGTCGAACAGCACCGCCTTCAACAGGACGCCCGGCATGATCTCATCGCCCACGGCATAGCTGTTCTGCACCCCGTCCCCGTCCGCGAGGATGGCCGAGCCGAGGCCGGACCCCTCGTTGATCCGCACGCCGAACAGCGTCAGCGCCAGCGACGTCACATTCTGCGTGCCGGGCGCGCTCGACGCGGCGGCGGGGTAGAAGGGGTCGAAGCTACGGAACAGGGCGGCCCGTTCCGCCGCGCCGGGGATATTCGCCTGCCGCCCGCGCCAGTCCCCCAACGGGCCGACCGGCGTGGCGACCGCCCAGAACAACCGCACCGCTTGCAGCATCAGGATAAGCACCAACGCCAGTTCCAGCAAGCGCGGCCAATGCATCCATGCATCGGCGGCCAGACGGCGCGCGCTGTCTACCCTTGCGTCGACCCTTACGAACCGTTTCAACGTCCATTCCCCTCTAGCGGCGGCAGGGACGCGCTAGAAGCCGTTCATGACGAACGAATGACAACTATATTACGAAAATATTTCATTTTGCCAGCACGGCCCCGCGGCGTGTATGCGGCGGAAAATCCACAGGGACTCGACATGAGCAACTGGCAGATACTTCCCCCCGCCGCCACCGCCGACCCGGCGCTGATCGCCCGTCACCCGACGGTCCAGCGTTTTCCCGGCCGTGCGCTGATCCTCTTTCAACAGAAAAATTTCCTTTCGGCGGAAGAATGCGCCGGATTGATCGCCTGCATCGATGCCCGGCGGCGGCCCTCCACCCTTGCCGATGCCAATGGCGACGAGAGTTTCCGAACCAGCGAGACATGCGATCTCGACAGCGCCGATCCCTTCATCGCGGGCATAGACGCCCGCATCGCCGGCTATCTCGGCATCAATCCCCTTCATGGCGAGCCGATACAGGGCCAGCGCTATGCGGTGGGGCAGCAATTCAAGGCGCATACCGATTATTTTGAGCCGGACGGCCCAGATTACGCCCGCTATTGCTCCGTTGCCGGAAACCGGAACTGGACGGCGATGATCTATCTCAACGAACCGGCGGCAGGCGGCGCGACACGCTTTACGAAGATAGGGAAAACAATCCAGCCGCAAACCGGCAAGATGCTGCTGTGGAGCAACCGGCGCGAGGATGGCGCCCTCAATCCCGACAGCATCCATCAGGGGATGAAGGTGCGCAGCGGCACCAAATATATCATCACCAAATGGTTCCGTGAACGGTCCTGGAGCGGTTGACGAAGCCCCGCCGACCGGGAATGCCGCCCCTTATTTGATGAGGCCGCGCAGGCTGCGATCCCCCCGTGGCGAGGGCACGAACCCGTTGAGCCGCGAGGCCGCCAGCGACCAGCGCACCGGCATGGCGAGCGGAATATAGCCGTTATGCCCCTGTATCAGCGGCTCCGCCTGCCCCAGCAGCAGCAGCCGATCCGTCATGTTTTCGGTCTTGGCGGATTGCTTCAGCATCTCCTCGGCTTCCTTGTTGCAATGCACCTTGCGCGCGCAACTCAGCCGGCCCAGATACCAGGCGACGCTGTCATAAGGCGCCACTTCGTCGATGAAGGTCAGGTCCGCGTCTTTTTCCACCTGTTTGACCGACACGCCGATCGCCCGATATTGCAGCTTCAGCGCGAGGAACAGCAGGTCCATGCCCGGCCCCGGCGGCAGGGCGATCGTCAGTTCCACCGGCTTGCCTTCATGTTGCGCCTGCCAGCGGGCGATCACCCCGATCGCGAAATTGCGCCGTTCCTCCATGCTCCGCCCCGCCCAGCCCGGCTGGGTCGGCGGATGGGGAAGGTTAAGCTGCTGCGGCAAGATTCGTTCGGCAATCTTCCACCGGCTCATGTCGAAATAGCTGATGATCGCCTGCCGATCGACCGCCATCGACAGCGCTTCACGCACCGGGGCGTCATCGAATATCGGATTGCGGGACGACAGGACCAGCCCGAACAAGCCCTGCACGGGGTCGAAGCGAACGGCCCTCGTGGGCACGTCGCTCATCGCGATATAGGGAAATTCGGCCAGCGTGCCGCCCAGCACCAGATCGGCCCCGTTCCGTTCAAAGCGCACCATCGCCTTGCTGGCCCGTTCCGCGCGGACGATCTGCCGTTCATGCGCCCGGATGACCGCCTCTTCCTCATCGGCATCGCGGATCGGCGTCAACTGAACCGCGCCCTGATCCCCGGTCTTGTCCTCGGCCTTATCCTCCGCCTGCGACGTAGCCTGATAGGGTCCGGTGCCGCCTGTGCGCTGGGCAATGCCCATTTCCGGCTGCGCCATCGCCAGCAGAAAATCCGGCTGCGGCGATTGCAGGCGAATTTCGATCACATCGCCGGTCATCGCCAGCACTTCGGACACCGAGGCCATCACGCCATAGGGATCACGCTTCACCCCCGTGGCGATCCGGTTGAGCAGCAGACGGCGCACGTCCCTTGCATCGACACGCTTGCCGTCCGGCCATCTGGCGCGCCTCAGCCGGAAAATATAGCTGCGTCCGTCATCCACCACGATCCAGCGCTGCGCGAGGCCCGGCACGACCTCCCCCGCCGCGTCATAGCTGACCAAGCCCTGCGCCGTGGCGACGAACATCATCTGCCCGGCCAGCGAGGAAAGGGACGCGGCCGGATCGGCCAATTGCTGCTCGTCCCCGAAAATGCTGACCCGAATGGGACCATCCCTGCGAGCATCATCGCACCCGCCCAGCATCGCGAGGGCCAGCAGCGCCATGATGCTGGATGAAAGAGGCGAAACGGCAAGGGGTGGTCGAAACGGCAAGGAAATATTCCGGTTCGCGAGGGTGGGGAACAGCGCTCTTCCTACCCTATCGCGGCTTCAGGGCAAGTCCAAGCGGTTATCCGCCTTTCGCCGGCCATCCATGCGCACGGCCGGGAGCATGCCCATCGAACAGGCCGGGACTTCCGGCGCGGAGATGGGGAACAGGTGGATACAGCAGATGGATATAGGGGCAGGCCAACCCGGTAAATATCAGCGCTGGTGCGGACGGCGGGACTCGAACCCGCACTCCCAAACGGGAAGCGGATTTTAAGTCCGCTGCGTCTACCGATTTCGCCACGTCCGCACGAGGCATTTCTCCACAGCGCCGGTGCCGGGCGATTTCGATTCCACCAAAATCGCGGGCCAGTCTGTTGACCCTGCCCCTGTTTCTCCAGCCAGCGAGCCACATGAGCGGATATGCCCCTCCGGCTTCGCAATGTCCCGGCGCCACGGATTGCGCTTCCACTGCAACGCGGCGCTCATCACGTCAAGCACAGCTTCCGGCCGGGTCGCAAATAGCGCCCCCCGAATAGCGGACCCAATATGCGGAAAGGGGTCAGGCGCAACGCCCATGGAAAGCCTTTCCTTTCCCTTGCGAAAAGGGAAAGGAAACGCGCCGATGGGCCAAGCCGCATTATCCCCTGAAACCGGCGCCGATGCTTATTCTTCGTCGGCGTTCAGTCTTTCGCGGATTTCTTTGCCCGGCTTGAAAAAGGGCACTTTCTTGGCCTTGATGTCCACAGCTTCCCCGGTACGGGGGTTGCGACCCGTGCGTGCATCGCGCGCGCGCGTCGTAAACGCCCCGAAGCCGCGCAGCTCCACCCGTCCACCCTTGGCGAGCTGCTCGGTTATTTCGGAAAAGAACAATTCTACAATCCGCTCGACCTCCAAAAGGGTGAGGTCTTTATTCTCTTCCGCCAGACGCTGAATCAGTTCGGAACGGATCATTTGCCCTCCTTGGTCCGGCAGTCCCACTCATTGCCGGAGTTTCATCATTACTCAAATGACAAGGAAATGACAACGTTCCTCGTCCGGGAGACATGTCAAATACGGACATGATTGGCCGTAAATTTTTGTAAAACCAAGAAATAAAGGCATAATAAAACCCCGCAACAATCAAGTTGAAGCGGGGTTTCACTAAGGCGTGTGGACATTTAGCGCATAGCGATCTTCAGGGCCGCAAGGTTGATCATGGCGCGGTAGCTCTGATCAGTTTTCTCGTATCGGGTAGCGATGCGCCGGAATGTTTTGAGGCTACAGAAG
>JBFWKI010000033.1:0-42016 GCA_050252755.1 Sphingobium sp. | reverse complement strand
TAGTGCTGCAACTCACTCTGGACAGTCATTTGGAATATGACTGGAATCAGGGTGTTCGAACCACCGAATTATCCTTCCCTTTCAGGATGTTAGGAGATGTTTCGGGATGCAAAAATGAATTGGCGGACAGGGTGGGATTCGAACCCACGGTGGGCGTAAACCCACGGCGGTTTTCAAGACCGCTGCCTTAAACCACTCGGCCACCTGTCCCATGCCCGCATCGGATCGGGCGCGCCTTCATATCGGCGGGCAGGCGAAAACCCAAGCATTGTTTTGCACTTGCGGCTTTCCCGGCGGGCAGATCGGCGGGCGGGCCAAAAAATGCGGCTGTCGGGCTTTGCTCCAGCGGCCCGGCTATGCCAGTATGCGCGGATGAGTGACCTTTCTTCCCGCCTCAAACCAGCGCTCGCGGCGCTTTGCACCATGCTGATTCCCGCCAGTCTGCTGGCCCCCCGCGCCTGCGCGCAGGAGGTGGTGCAGCCCTTGCCCGCCCCGGCTCGTCAGGCCGCAGGCAGCAACGAACAGGCGGGATTTCATGGCTATCTCGCCAGTTTGCGGCCCAAGGCGGCGGCGATGGGCATTCGCGCCGCCACCATGGACGCGCTGTTTCCCACGCTCACCGTCAACCCCCGCGTCATCCAACTGGATCAATCCCAGCCGGGAGGGCCTGTCGATTCGCCTATCCCTCTCTTTGAGCCGTATCGGCTGAAGCATGTCGATGCCGCCCGCATCCGGGGTGGGCAGACCGCCTATCGCGCCAACCGCGCGAAGCTGATGCAGATAGAGCGCGACACCGGCGTGCCCGAAGCGGTGATGGTCGCCATTTTCGGGCATGAAACCAATTATGGCAGCTATGTCGGGGATTTCGACCTGCTCCGTTCGCTCGGCACCTTGGCCTATGAGGGGCGGCGGCGTAGCCTGTTCGAGCCGGAATTTCTCGCCGCGCTGAAGATGCTGGACGGGGGCGTGCCGCGATCCCGCCTCGTGGGAAGCTGGGCGGGGGCGACGGGCTATCCGCAATTCCTGCCGTCGGTCTATCTGCGCGTGGCGCGGGATGGCGATGGCGATGGCAAGGCCGATATCTGGTCCAGCCAGGCCGACGCGCTGGCGTCGATCGCCAATTATTTCGTCGATGCGGGATGGCGCAAGGGCCAGCCATGGGGCATCGCGGTCAGTGTCCCGGCCACGTTCAACCGCGCCTCCGTCGTCAATCGCACAGCGCCGCCCCGATGCCCCCGCGTGTTCGAGCGGCACAGCCGTTGGCTGACGATGGGCGAATGGCGCAGCCGGGGGATTCGCCCGATCGGCAGTGCGACGCTGCCCGACACGACGTTCGCGACCCTGCTGGAACCGGATGGGCCGGGCAGGACGGCCTATCTGCTGACAAGCAATTATCAAGTAATTCTCGATTATAACTGCTCCAACTTCTATGCGCTTTCGGTGGGGTTGCTGGCTGATGCCGTTGACGATTGATGGAAAATGGCTGCTCGGCGGCGCGGCGTTGCTGGGCCTTGCCTCTTGCGCGACGCCGGAAGTAAGGCCCCCGCGCGGGGCAGCCTCCTTGCCGCCGGTGGCGTCTCCCCCCCGCGAGATGGTGAGCGACAGTCCCGTCAAGATCGGCAAGCCCTATCAGGTGGGCGGCGTCACCTACACGCCGGTCGATGATCTCGCCTATGACGAGGTGGGCTATGCAAGCTGGTATGGGGAGGAACTATCCGGCAACAGCACGGCCAATGGCGAGGCGTTCAACCCCGGCGGCGTGAGCGCGGCGCACCGGACCCTGCCTCTGCCCAGCTATGTCGAAGTAACCGCTCTTGCGACCGGGCGGACGATATTGGTGCGCGTCAATGATCGCGGCCCGTTCAGCAACGACCGGTTGATCGACCTGTCACGCGGCGCGGCCGAGCAACTGGGGATCAGCGGACATGGCTCCGCGCCGGTGCGGGTGCGTCGCGTCAACCCGCCGGAGCAGGAACGGGTGAAGCTGCGATCCGGCCAGCGCGCGGCGCAGCGCATAGAGGCCCCCGATGCGTTGTTGACGGCACTGCGCAAGAAGCTGACGGAAACGACCCCTGCCGGGGAGGGCGGACCGAAGCTGGATTACAGCATCCCCGCCGACCCTGCGGATATGTCGGCCCATGACGGCGGCGGCGACCCGCTGCCGCCCTCGGCCAAGGGCTATCTGGTGCAACTGATTTCCTTCTCCTCGAAAGAGCGGGCGGACAAGGCCGCCGCGCGCGCCGGGGCTTTCGTTTCGCGCAAGGATTCGATCTGGCGCGTGCGCACCGGCCCTTATGCCGATCAGGCTCTGGCCCGGCATGGGGTGCAGCAAGCCGCAGCATCGGGCTTTAATGGCGCGCAGATCGTGGTAAACGACTGAAAATCCGGTCCACGGATTCGCATAATTTTTCGAGAGTGTGATGAAAAAAATCCTTGCCGCCGCGTTGTTCCTTTCCGTTTCCGCGACCCCGCTGGCCGCAAGCGCGCCTTCCTATGACAGCGCGGCGCCGGTCGCGTTTCTGAAAGACCTGTATTCGGGCGCGGTGCTTTTCGACAAGGAGGGCGATCGCCGGATGCCGCCCGCCTCCATGGCGAAGATGATGACCGCCCATGTCGCCTTTCTGCTGATCCAGAAAGGGGAATTGTCGCTCGACAAGAAATTTACGGTGCGCCCGGAAACCTGGCAGAAATGGCACGGCCCGCAGGCCGGATCGACGATGTTCCTTTCCCCCGGGGAGGAAGTCTCGGTGGAAAATCTGCTGCATGGCATTGTCACCCTGTCGGGCAATGACGCCTGCGTCGTGCTGGCCGAAGGCATTGCCGGAACGGAAGAGGCGTTCGTCGACCTGATGAACAAGGAGGCCCATCGCCTTGGCATGACCAACAGCGCCTTTGGCAACAGCAATGGCTGGCCGGACGAAGGGCGGACCTATGTGACCGCCCGCGATCTGGTGAAGCTGGCCGAAGCGACCATCCTCGAAACGCCGGACCTTTATAAGCGGTTTTACGCCACCCGATCCTTCACATGGGGCAAGACGATGGGCGGGGAGGCGATCGCGCAGGATAATCGCAACCCCATATTGGGCAAGATTTCCGGCGCGGACGGCCTCAAGACCGGCCATACGTCGGAGGCGGGCTTCGGCTTCACCGGATCGGCAATTCAGGATGGGCGGCGTCTGGTGATGGTCGTGGCCGGCCTCAACAGCTTCAACAACCGTATTCAGGAATCGGTCCGGTTCATGGATTGGGGCTTCAAGGCATGGCGCGCGCAGCCCTTGTTCAAGAGCGGCGCAACGGTCGAAACGGCCGAGGTTCAACTGGGTAGCGCCACCACCGTTCCGCTGGTGGCGCCCCGTGATCTCGCGGTCACTCTGCCGCGCACCGCTTCGGGCAATATCCGCGCCAAGGTGGTGTATGACGGCCCGATCAAGGCGCCGATCGCCAAGGGGCAGCAGATCGCCCGCCTGATCGTTTCGACCGATGACACAGCACCGCAGATCATGCCGCTGGTGGCCGGTGAAGCCGTTGACGAAGCAGGGTTTTTCGGACGGTTCTGGAACGGCCTGAAGTCCTTTTTCGGGTGAGCGGGGCGGCCCTGCCCAAAGGCCGCTTCATCACGCTGGAAGGCGGGGAGGGGGCCGGCAAATCGACCCAGCTCGCCCTGCTGGCCAAGGCGCTGAGAGGGCGCGGGCTGGACGTCATCGAAACGCGCGAGCCGGGCGGGACGGAAGGGGCCGAGGCCGTGCGCGCCCTGCTGCTTTCCGGCGCTGCCGATCGCTGGACCCCGCGAGGCGAGGCGCTGCTCTTCGCGGCGGCCCGATCCGACCATGTGGCCAAGGTCATCCGCCCCGCGCTCGATCGCGGCGCATGGGTGGTCTGCGATCGCTATATCGACAGCAATCGCGCCTATCAGTCCGGCGCCAGCGGTCTGGCCGATGAGGATATGATGACGCTGCATCGCATCGGGTCGGGCGGCCTGATGCCCGACAGGACCGTGCTGCTCACCGTGCCGATCGAGGTGGCGCAGGCCCGCGCGGCGGAGAGGGATGCGGGCCGCGCCGATCGCTTCGGCGCGAGAGGGCGGGACTATCATGCCCGCGTCGCGCAGGCCTTTGCCGATTATGCCGCACAGGAACCGCAACGTTTCCACGTCATCGATTCCAGCGCCCCCCGGCCGGATGTGCATGCGGCCATCATGGCGGCGCTGGCGGACCTGCTGCCGTGACGCGGGTTATCGGTCATGGCGCCGTCCGGGCGGAAATAGCGCAGGCGGCGGCCAGCGGACGGTTGCACCATGGCTGGATATTGGCGGGGCCGCCGGGCATCGGCAAGGCCAGTCTGGCGCGGGACATCGCGCTGGGCCTGCTTGCGGAACAAGAGGCGTTGGGGCCGGTAGACGAGGGACATCCTGCTGCGCGCCTCTTCCGAGCCGGAACCCACCCCGACTATGCCGAATTGTCGCGACTGGAAAAGGATAATGGCGATCTTGCGCGCAATATTGCGATAGATCAGGTGCGCGGTCTGGCGCGTCTGTTGTCCAGCGCGCCTTCCATGTCGCGCCGCCGGGTCATCCTGATCGACAGCGCGGACGATCTGGAACGCAATGCTGCCAATGCCTTGCTGAAGAATCTTGAGGAACCCCCTAAAGACGTGGTGTTCCTGCTGGTCAGCCATGCGCCTGCGCGCCTGTTGCCGACGATCCGGTCCCGCTGCCGCCTGCTGCGGCTCTCCGCGTTGGACGATGCGCAGATGGAACAGGCGCTCGCGCAGGCCATGCCGGATATGCCGGCGGAGGAACGCTCCACCCTGATCCGCGTGGGCGAAGGGTCGCCGGGCAAGGCGCTGTCGCTGTCCGGCCTTGGCGTGACGGAGATGCTGGAGGCCTTGCGGCGTATCGCTGCGACCGGCGACGCGGATAATCGCGAACGTCTGGCGCTGGCGAAAGCGCTGGCGCCCCGCACCGCCCGCGCGCGGCTGGAGGCTTTTCTGGTGCAGGCGCCCGCCTTTATCGCGGGGCAGGCCAGATATCGCAGCGGCCCCGCGCTGGCGCAGGCCATCCAGTCATGGGAACAGGCGCGCGATCTGGCCTCTGGCGCGATCCTGTTGTCGCTGGACCCTTCCGCCACGGTTTTCGAACTGTGCAGCCATGTGGCGTCGCTGGCCGATCAGGATAGCGGCACGCAAATTTAGGGCGCAAAACGGTTCCCTACAGCATCCAAAATGCTCTAGAGACGGGCGATCATTGGAAAAGCATGAGAGTCATGGGCAAACCCTATACCATTACCACCGCCATCAGCTATCCCAACGGCCGCCCGCATATCGGCCATGCCTATGAGGCGATCGCGACCGATGCGTTCGCCCGGTTTCAGCGGATGATGGGCCGCGACGTCTATTTCCAGACGGGCACGGACGAACATGGGTTGAAAATGGCGCAGGCAGCGCGCGCGCAGGATATATCGCCTATCGCGCTTGCCGATGAAATGTCATCCTATTTCAAGGATATGGATAACAGATTGAACATATCCTATGATCGGTTTATCCGCACCAGCGAGCAGGATCATCATCGCGCCAGTCAGGCCATATGGCAGGCGATGGCGGATGAGGGCGATCTGTATCTGGATCGCTATGAAGGCTGGTATTCGATCCGCGACGAGGCCTTTTACGATGAAAAGGAACTGGTGGAGGGGGAAGGGGGCGTAAAGCTTTCCCCGCAAGGCACGCCGGTGGAATGGAATGTCGAGGAAAGCTGGTTCTTCCGCCTGTCCCGCTATCAGGAACCGCTGCTGCGCCTTTATGCGGAAAACCCCGATTTCATCCAGCCCGAAAGCCGTCGCAATGAAGTGATGCGGTTCGTCGAGGGCGGACTGTCCGACCTCAGCGTCTCGCGCACCAGTTTCGACTGGGGTGTCAAGGTGCCGGGCAGCGACGGCCATGTGATGTATGTGTGGGTCGATGCCCTCACCAATTATCTGACCGGCTGCGGCTATCCCGACGACCCCGCGCGCATGGCGCAATATTGGCCGGAAGGGGGCGATATCATCCATATTATCGGGAAAGATATCGTGCGTTTTCATGCCGTTTACTGGCCAGCCTTCCTGATGAGCGCGAAGATAGCCCTGCCGCGCCGGGTGTTCGGCCATGGCTTCCTGCTCAACCGGGGCGAGAAAATGTCCAAGTCGCTGGGCAATGTGGCGGACCCCCTGGAACTGGCGGACCGGTTCGGGGTCGATCAGTTGCGCTATTTCCTGCTGTCTGAGGTCACTTTCGGAAATGACGGAAGCTATAGCCCGGAAGCCATTGTTCTTAAATCGAATAGTGATCTTGCCAACAGCTTCGGCAATCTCGCCCAGCGGACTTTGAGTTTCATCGCCAAGAATCTGGAAGGGCGGATGCCGCAAGAGGCCGACGGGTCCGGCAGGGATGAGGATGCCGCCTTGCTTCGCGAGGTGCGGGCCGCCTGCGGGGAGGCCGTTCCCGCCGCGCTGGAGGCGCTGGCGCCTTCCGTGGCGATCGAGGCATGGATGCGCGCCGTGTTCGCCTGCAACGCCTATATCGACGCGCAGGCGCCCTGGGCGCTGCGCAAGACCGATCCTGCGCGCATGGAAAGCGTGCTGGCGGTGCTGTATCAGGCGATCGGCACGCTCGCTATCGCGATCCGCCCGATCATCCCCGCGAGCGCGGATGCGCTGCTCGATCAAATGGGCCTGACCGCCGGTGACGTCAGCTATGATATGATAGAAGGAAATTGGTACAAGGCTTTGCAGGATAAGGGATTTACCTTGCAAACGCCACGCCCCTTGTTCCCCCGTCTGGAATTGCCCGTGGCGGAGGAAGGAGCGGCATGATCGACAGCCATTGCCACCTCAATTATAAGGGGCTGATCGAACAGCAGGGCGATGTGATAGAACGCGCCCATGCGGCGGGCGTGACGGGCATGCTCAACATTTCCACGCGGGAACGGGAATGGGCCGACATCATCGCCACGGCGGAACGTCACGCCGACATTTGGGCCAGCGTCGGCATTCATCCGCATGAGGCGGACGAGCATCCCGAAATCGACGCAGAGCGCCTGATCGCCGCCGCCGCCCATCCCAAGGTTGTCGGCATAGGCGAAACCGGCCTCGACTATTATTATGACCATAGCGACCGCGCGCGCCAGCAGGCGAGTTTCCGCAGCCATATCATCGCCTCACGGGAAACCGGGCTGCCGCTGATCGTCCACACCCGCGATGCGGAGGAGGATACGCTCTCGATCCTGCGCGAGGAAATGGGGAAGGGGGCCTATCCCGGCCTGATCCATTGCTTCACGGCGAGCGGAGACTTTGCCGATGCGGTGCTGGATCTGGGCTTTTACATCAGCATTTCCGGCATTGTGACGTTCAAAAACGCCCATGCCTTGCAGGAAACCGCCGCGCGCCTGCCGCTGGGACGGATGCTGATCGAGACGGACTCCCCGTTTCTGGCGCCCGTACCCCATCGCGGCAAGCCCTGCGAACCGGCCTATGTCGCTGATACGGCGCGCTTTCTGGCGACCCTGCGCGGTGAAAATACCGACGATCTGATCGCAGCAACGCAGGCCAATTTCTTCACGCTTTTCAGCAAGGCAAAGGGCGGGGAGAGGGCGCAGCCCCACTGAAATGGCGCTGCGTTTCACCATATTGGGGTGCGGAACCTCTTCGGGCGTGCCCCGTATCGGGCCGGATTGGGGCGCATGCGATCCCGCCAATCCGAAAAACCGGCGGACCCGCGTTTCCCTGCTGGTGGAAAGCGATACGACGCGCCTGCTGGTCGATACCTCGCCGGATTTGCGGGAGCAGTTGATTGCTGCGGGTCAGAGCTGGCTGGATGCGGTGCTGTGGACGCATGATCATGCCGACCATAGCCATGGCATAGACGATCTGCGGCAGGTTTTTCACCACAAGCGGCGGGTGTCGAAACGAAGCGATCCCATCCTTGGCTATGCGCGGGCGCAGACATTGAGCCTGCTGCAACAGCGCTTTTCCTATGCTTTTGCGGGCGGCGACGGATATGCGCCGATCGTGGGCGGTCATGCGCTGGAGGGGGATAATCTGCGTATCGGCGATATCGATATCGCCTTTACCGACATGCCGCACGGGTCCATCTGGTCAACCGGGTTTCGCTTTACGCATGAAGGCAGGTCTGTGGGATATGCCACTGATTTTCATGATGTAACGTCGGATATGATCGCACTGTTTTCAGGCGTCGACGTCTGGATCGTGGATGCGCTGCGCCGGGAGCCGCATCCCACTCATTCCCATCTGGACCAGACTTTGGCGGCGATAGAACAGGTCGCGCCGGGCAGGGCTTATCTGACGCATATGGATCAGAGCATGGATTATGAACAGCTCTGCGCCATCTTGCCGGATTCCGTACAGCCCGCCTATGATGGCTTGCAGGAGGCGGTTTGACATGACGGACCAGCATTTCCGGGATTCGGTCTTATGAGTACGGCCCAAAGCGCTGATATGCTGTGGTATTTATTGGCGCTGGTGCTGGTCGGATCGGCCTTGTTGTCCCGCCGTTTCTCGTTACGCGGCGCGCTGGGCATGGGATTGGGCTGGGTGGCGATTTTCGCGGTCATCCTTTTTCTCTATTCGCAGCGGGAACGGTTCGGCCAGTTCACCAGAGAAACGGGCGAGAAGATTCCCGTGCTGACGGACCAGAGAATCGAAGGCCATATGCTGCGCATCTCGATGGCGCCCGACGGGCATTTTTGGGCCGACGGCAAGATCAACGGCATGAACGCGCGCTTCCTGATCGACAGCGGCGCGACGATCACCGCCTTGTCGGAGAATGTCGCGCAACAGGCTGGCCTTAATATCGACAGCGATGGTCCGGGCGTGATGATGAAAACGGCCAATGGCACCATAGTGGCGCGGCGGTCATCGGTGGCCGGCCTGACCGTCGGACCCATTCAGGCGAGCGATTTGCCGGTCGTGGTGTCGGACAGCTTTGACGGCGTCAATGTGCTGGGCATGAATTTCCTGTCGCGGCTGAAAAGCTGGCGCGTGGAAAGGAATGAAATGGTGCTGGAGCCATAGCGTTGAGCAATAGCGGTTTGGCTGGCGTCTTGTATATATTTAACATAATATATATTATCGGATAATTGGAAGTCTGCCACCGCAGTTGCTCAATCCCGATATCCATCCCTTTTAGCAGCGCTGCCTCCGCCTCACCTCGATCACCCGCGCCGCGATCCTGCGCGATCATTCCGCTCAGGACTTCCCGCGCCAGAGATGCAGGCGCCGGAACAGTCCGCGTTCATCCAGCGCCTCGAACATTTCCTCCGGCCCTTCGGGATCGAGCACCTCATTATCCGCGAGCCATGCTTCCACCTCGGAAAGATTGGGAATTTCATAAGGCAGCAATGTCCGCCGGCGGTTTTTGGCATTTTTCCGCCCGGTAAAGCGCAATCCTTCGATCGTCTCGATCAGCGACCCTGTCTTGAGCAGCCGGTCCTTCACCACCTTGGCGGTCGTGCCCAGATGCTCGGCCAGAAGATCGTTGCGGATGGCGGCGATGGCCTGCGCGCAATCCTTGTCGGCCCCTGCCACGTCATCACCCGACGCGCAATCAATGGCGACGTCGCATTCGGTATCGAGCCGCATCGACCGGTTGTTCATGTTGGATGACCCGACGCGCAGGATTATATCGTCGATTATCAATATCTTGGCATGGACATAGATCGGCTGACGATCCCGCGTATAGGGGTGATAAATGCGCAAGCGGCCATGCACATCCCGACGGCGCAACGCCTCCACCAGCCGCGCGCGGGCCGAATCCATCGCGATCGGCTCCAGCCAGCCCTCTGCGGCTTCGGGGTTGATGATGATGATTTCCGGCCCATCGGCCTCGTCCAGCCGCCGGGCGATGGCCTCGGCAATGCGGCGGCTGGCGAAATATTGGCTCTCCGCATAAAGGAAGCGTTTGGCGCGGGCGATCTGGTCGAGATAGAGCCGCTCGATCTCGGTCACGGCCCGCTGGTCGTCCATTTTGGGCGCAGTACGGGCGATCCCGACCTCGACGCCCGCAAACTGCACCGGCAATTCATCAGGCCAGCAATCATGTTTGCCGCGAATGGCGGGCAGCTTGTCGCCCCCTGCCCGCCGCCAGCGATCACGGGCATGGTTCCCCAATGCGGCGGCAACCGGGCCTTGCAGCGCGGTGGTGGCGTCATGCCAAGGGGAATAGGCCGTGCCATTGGGATGCACCCGTTCGGGATCGTCATCGCTATGGTCGCGCCTGTCCCAGCGATCCCCCGTCATGTCGATGCCGCCGCAAAAGGCGAAGCAATCATCGATGACGACGATCTTTTGATGATGCGATGCGCCGGGCGGGTGATGCCCGTCCAGCTTCACCGTGATGCGCGGGTGCATCATCCATTTGGCGACGGTGAAGGCGGTCTTGTCCCGGAACAGCGATTTGAACGCGCCCAGATCCCAGCGCAGCAGCAGCACCTCAAGATCAGGATTTTGCTGGACCAGCCAGTAAACAAGGTCGCCGATCGTGGTCGGCGCGCCGTCATCGGGGATATCGGGGCCGCGAACCAGTTCGATCCGCGCGTCGAAATCCCAGCCGATCATCATGATCCGCCTGCGCGCCTTGAGCATCGCGGCGCGGGCGTGGCGAAAATAATCCTCCGCATCGATGATGACGCTGGCCTTGTCGGCGCGGGCCATGCGCCAGACGATATCCTTTATTTCGGGCATGAAGAGGCGACCATGGAAAGAAGCGATGTCACAAAGCTACGGATAGCAGAGGAATGGCGGGCGCGCCAATGAAACCGGCCACGGCTATGGGGTCTGGCGGGTTGGGCCATCTGTCTCCGTTTTCTGGGGATTCGATAGAGCTTCCCTTTTGTCCGTGCGTGAGATCGCGAAAGGGGAAGATGGTGCGCCAAAGAGGATGAAGATGAGAACTGGTCAATCATCGTCTAACGATTATAGAAGCCCCGACACCCAAGCGCCATCTCTTCAGCTTGGGTCGGGGTTCGCTGATTGGGGCGGATCATCCCTGCCATTGAGACCAAGGCCTCATGGATCTATGTATTCTCGAAAGACTCTGACATCCATCGGATCATTGTATCCCGTATTTGATGCGCCGTTTAACAAAGGCGGGCTGTGACCCTTCGAGAATATCGACAATACGCTGATTGAGCTTTGGATTTTCGATTGCACCTGATTCGTAAGAGAATTTGTAATTTTTAGATTTTTCTAGCTTCACGTAGATTATCTGCTCGGCATCGGCTCCAACGGCCAAATTCGGATTATGCGTTACTAGGATCACTTGACGGTATCGCTTAGCATCGCGAATGCATTTGGCGAGTACCTTGAATATACTGTCATTATCGAGATTGTCTTCGGGCTGATCAATAATGAGAGGTGTATTATTCCTATCGAGCTGTAGGTAGAAAATGAGAAGAAGAAGCCCCTTTTCACCTGGTGAAAGTTCATTGAGGTTCTTGCCTCCCAACCGAAGTTCGTACCGCGCAGAGATGTAATCTAGTGAGAAGAGATAGTCGTAGAGGTTCTTTTGGTCGTGCGCTTGGTCGGCGATCGCGAGTTCGTCACCATCGAGACCGTGGGGACGACGCATAATTTCAAGGATTCCCTCGCAAAAATCGATGACGGACGAGGCATCATTCCAGTCAGTATCCTGAAGCCTCCGACCGAGTTCCTGTTTCGCCTCTACATCATTGCGGAACGGACCCTTTTTGCGCTGATTGATCAGATTGAGGAACTCTCTGCTGAATTCCCGATCGACGATAAACGAAGCGTCTATTTCGATTTCAAAACCTTCAGAGCGAACCGCGTGTAGACGCTCTTCAACGCTCTGCTTGAGATTGGAATAGAATTTCAGCACTTGGTGCTTACTCTGGAATATTGCACCGACAATCTTCTGCCGTTCCGATATCCTATCGCGTATTTTCGGAACCGGGGGCTTCCGCACTCGATGAGGACCGGCCTGTCTTTCAGGAAATGATCCATACCGCCAAGCGGTCGGACAAACCCTTTGACCTCGTGGTCGTCCATTCCCTCAGCCGGTTCAGCCGGGACTCGCTGCATTCGGAACTCTATATCCGCGAGTTGCGGAAAACCGGGGTCGAGCTGATCTCGATCACCCAGGAAGTCGGCCAGGACCCCACCGGCGAGATGTTCCGCAAACTGCTGCATATCTTCGATGAGCATCAGAGCCGGGAGACCGCCAAGCATGTTCACCGCGCCATGCTGGAAAATGCCCGACAGGGCTTCTGGAATGGTTCACGGCCGCCCTATGGCTATGGCGTCGAGATCGCGGAACGGCGAGGCAACAAGGACAAGAAGGTCTTGGTCATCGACGAGGCCGAGGCGCGTGTCGTGCGCATGATCTTCGACATGGCCACCGGCACCGAAGGCCGCCCTATGGGCGTGAAGGCTATCGCCACCTGGTTCAACGAGCGGGGCATCCTTCGGCGAGGACGCAGGTTCACAACGGGCGGCGTTCACGACATCCTGACCTCCACCACCTATCACGGCCTGCATCACTTCAACCGCACCGACAGTCGCAATGGTCGTCCTCGGCCACCGTCTGAGTGGGTGCCGTTCGTGGTGCCCGCCATCATTGATGAGAAGACGTTCAACGCCGTGCAGGCATTGTTGCAGAGCCGTGCTCCCAAGCGCGTGGCTCCGCGCATCGTCAACTCGCCGACGCTGCTGGCGGGGGTTGCGCGCTGCGGTCATTGCGGGGCGGCCCTGATCCAGAACACCGGAAAGGGTGGGCAATATCGCTATTACTGCTGTTCGACCCGTCTCAAGGAAGGCCCGTTTGGCTGCAAGGGTCTGCGCATGCCGATGGACAAGCTCGATGACATCGTCATCGGCGAGGTGTCAGAGCAGATATTGCAGCCAGAGCACTTGAAGGAGCTGCTGAGTGAATATCTTCGGACAGCGATCGAGCGAGAGGATCGAAACCGGGATCGGCTTCGCCAGATGCGGCAGGATCACAAGGAAGCCGAGGCGGGCATCGCTCGGCTGCTGGAGCTGGTCGAGAAGGGCTTGATGGATGCCGAGGACGCCTCGATGCGGGAGCGGCTGGTCAATCTCAGGTTCCGGCGGGATGAGCTTTCCGATCAGATTGTCGATCTCACCCGCCGCCTTGCCATGGCAGAACCGGTGATCACACCGGAGAAGATCGAGAAGTTCGCGCTTCTCCTGCGTGAGAAGCTGCACAGCGGCCCGCCTGATCTACGTCAGGCTTATGCCCGGTTGCTGCTCAACGAGGTGCGCGTCGACGACCGGGAAATCCGTATCAGCGGCTCCAAAGCCGTGCTGGCCCGGACCGCTGCAGGGGGTGTAGCCAAGACCACCCCTGCAGTTCTCTCTTTTGTTCGAGAATGGTGCGCCCAACAGGATTCGAACCTGTGGCCCCCAGATTAGGAATCTGGTGCTCTATCCTGCTGAGCTATGGGCGCGCCTGGCGGTGTGACCGGCCTGCTCGCTATAAGGGGCGTTTGCGTCGGGTTCAACCGTTCGCATTCGTCCCGGCGCATCAATTTTGCGCTTTGGGCGGCACGACCGGAAACAGCAGCGGGGCGACCTCCACCCCCTCTTCCATCAGGGCGCGGGCCTCTTGTGGGTGGACCTCGCCATGGATGGCGCGCTGATCTTCCTCGCCATAATGCATCGCCCGGGCCTCATCGGCGAAACGACGGCCGACCCACTCGCTGCCGGTAAGCGCCTCCTGCTGCGCCTGAGCGAGCGCCTGCATCAGCTTTGCGGCCTTTGCCATGTCCATGCCGGAATGCATCGCCATGGCCTTGCCCGTTACGTCGCCCTGCCCGCCGACCATATCCTGCCCGCCCGCATCCTGCCTCTCCGAAGGCTCTGAAATATCCCGCCGGTTGGTTTTGGCCGCGACGGCGGGCGCCATCACCGCCTTTTCGACATGGGTATCGCCGCACATCGGGCAGAGCAGCAGGCCATCGGCCTTTTGCCGCTCAAATTCCTCGCTCGATGCGAACCAGCCTTCGAATATATGGCCGGAGCCGGCACATTTAAGATCAAACACAATCACAGGATCGTCACGCTTTCTGCCAGTTCGCGCCGGTGGGAGAGCACGGGAATCCGCGCCCTTGCCGTATCGACGCCGGAAAGGTCGATATCGACGAAGGCAAGGCCCGGCGCCTCGCCCATGTCGAGCATGATCGTCCCCCATGGATCAATCGCCAGACTATGGCCATAGGTTTCCCGCCCGTCCTCATGCGCGCCGGTCTGCGCGGGGGCAAGGGCGAATGCGGCCGATTCTATCGCGCGGGCGCGCAGCAGCACTTCCCAATGCGCGCGGCCCGTCGGCACCGTGAACGCGGCCGGGATGAGCAGCACCGTCGCCCCGGCATCGCTCAGCCGCCGGTAGAGATCGGCAAAGCGCAGGTCGTAACAGATGGAAAGCCCCATGCGCGCCCATGGCGTATCCACCACGACCAGATCCTCGCCCGGACCATAAACGGCGGATTCGCGCCATGTGACGCCATCGGGCAGATCGACGTCGAACAAATGGACCTTGTCATAGCGGGCGCGGATTTCCCCGGCCGCGTCGATCACGAAACTGCGGTTGCTCCAGCGCCCGTCGCCACGCTCCCCCTTCAGGCCGAGCGAGCCGATATGCACCCATAGGCCTTCCCGCGCCGCCGCATCCCGCACCGCGCCAAGCACCTCGTCCTGCGCCTCGCCGCGCAGGGCATCGCCCGCCCGCCGCCGGTCGCGATCGAGACAGCCCGCCATTTCCGGCGTGAAGAGCATGTCCGCCCCACCCCGCCGGGCCGCCGCGATCGCCTCGCAAAGCGTGGCCGCATTGGCCTGCGGATCGATCCCGCTCGTCATTTGCAGCAAGGCGGCGCGCATCATCAGTCCTCTCGCCGCCTACAGGCCCAGCAGCGGGTCGAGCCTGCCCGCAGCCTCCAGCGCGGCCAGATCGTCAGAGCCGCCCACATGCCGCCCGTCGATGAAAATCTGCGGCACCGTCAGGCCGCCCTTGGACCGCTCGATCATTTCGGCGCGCTTGGGGCCGCCCAGACTGATATTATATTCCTCGAACGCCACGCCCTTCTTTTCCAGCAAGGCCTTGGCGCGGACGCAATAGCCGCAATAATCCTTGGTATAGATTTCGACATGGCTCATCGGTGGACGGTTCCTTTCAAAGGGATAAGGGCTGCTCTTGGGGACGAAATCGGGTGCGTCGGGGCATTTGTCAATCACCCGGCATCATGTGTGCGCCCGATCGTCTCCATCGGGCAACACCCTTGCCCAGCATAGCAGATGGACGCGGGACGCCCCCGCATCGATGAGCGTCCGCGCACAGGCCCGCGCCGTTGCGCCGCTGGTGTGCACATCGTCGACGAGGATGATCGTTCGGCCCGGCAAGACATCCGCCCGCCGCTTGTCGATCGAGAAGGCGCCGCGCACTTCGCGGTGGCGCGCGCCGGGGTTCATCGCCCGCAACGGGCGCGTGGCCTTTGACCGCCGGAGCACGAAGGGATCGACCGGAATCCCGGACGCTTTCCCCAGATGCCCCGCGATCAGGGCGGACTGGTTGAACCCCCGGTTCCATAATCGCCAGCGATGCAGCGGCACGGGGACGAGGAGCGCTCCCCTTCCCTCCGCCTGCTCTTCCATCCCCCTAAGATGATGCGCCATATAGCCCGCCATCAGCCGCGCCGCGCCGATCCGCCGCCCATATTTGAGGCGCATCGTCACCTTTCGCGCAATATCGCCATAGGCGAGCGCGGCGCGGGCGCTGGCCCATGGCGGCGGATCGGCAAGGCAGGCCTCGCATGGCAGGGCCGGCTCCACCTCGAACGGCAGGCCGCATAGCCCGCAGCACGGCCCGCCGAGAAAATGAAGGTCGGACCAGCAGGTCAGGCAGAACCGGTCCTGCTCCCCCGTAATGTCGCCACAGCCCGGACAGCGCCGGGGCAGCGCATAGTCGAGGATCAGCGTGCCGATGGCGGACAGGTGAGAGGAAAGCCCCATATTATGCTTGTCCATCCGTACCGGGATCGGCACAAGCCCGGAAATGGACGAACAGCAAGGCCCTCCCCTGATCTTCGACCCACGGCGGCGCGCACTGGCCCGCGACCGGGCGCATGATCGATTCGCTGATTATGATTTCCTCTATCGCCATATGCTCGATGGCTTGCTGGAACGGCTGGAAGATGTGCAAAGGCCGCTGGAAACCGCATTGCTGATCGGCACGCCGGACGCCAGCGCGGCGCAGGCGTTGCGCGCCATGGGCAAGCGGGTGACATGTTGCGACCCCGGCCCGCGCAACGCCGCCGCCCATGGAGGCGTCCGGGCGGACGAAGACGCCCTGCCCTTTGAAGCGGACAGTTTCGACCTCATCCTTGCCTGCGGAACGCTGGACAGCGTCAACGACCTGCCGGGCGCGCTGATCCTGATGCGCCGGTTGCTGAAACCCGATGGGCTGCTGTTGGGGGCCTGCGTTGGCGCGGGCAGCCTGCCCCGGCTGAAGGCCGCGCTGATCGAGGCGGAGGGCGACCGGCCCATGCCCCATATCCATCCGCAGATCGATGTGCGCTCCGCCGGCGATCTGCTCGCCCGCGCCGGTTATGCGATGCCCGTGACCGATACCGAGGCGCTGACCGTGCGCTATTCGACGGCGCTGGCGCTGATGCGGGATTTGCGGGGCATGGGCTATGGCAATATCATGACCGCGCCGCGCCGGGGCGCCCTGACGCGGGGCAGCATCGCGCGCGCCTGCGCCGCCTTCGCCGCCCATGCGGACCCGGACGGCAAGACCGCCGAGCAATTTTCGCTGCTCTATTTCAGCGGGTGGAAGCCGGACCCGTCCCAACCCAAGGCAGCGCGCCGGGGGTCCGCGACGGTATCGCTCGCGCAGGCGCTCAAATCGAAGATATGACACGCCGCCCGCGCCGCCCCCGCCGCTCGCTATAGCAAGGCGTCCAATATGCCGATCATCGGCAGGTCGGCTGGCGGCATGGGCAGGCTGAACATCGCCGCTGGCCGCACCCATTGCATCGCGCTGGCATGGTGGAGACGCGGCACGCCGGACCATTTGCGGCATATATAAAGCAACAGGAGCAGATCGCGATCGCCCAATGGCTCACTGGCGAACGTCACCGGCGCGAGGCAGCTTTTATGGGTCTGGATGCCCAGTTCCTCCTCCAATTCGCGAATCAGCGCCTCTTCGGGGGTTTCGCCCGCCTCCACCTTTCCGCCCGGAAATTCCCACAGGCCCGCCATGGGTTTTCCCTCCGGCCGTTGTTGCAGCAACACCCGCCCATCGGCATCGACCAGCGCGGCGGCGGTCACGAGCAGGCGGGGCCGGGCGGCGTTTGCGTTGCGCGCCTCTTCGGGCTGAACAGGGTGCTGGATTAAGGGCTGCGATAAACTGTCAGGCATATCAGTTTATTAACCCCTGCCGATTAGAAAGCCAAGCGAGCAGCCCGCGACGAAAGAAAGACCATGCGCGATACCAGAAAGGAACACGCCAAAAAGGGCGTAACCTCTCTTTTTCAAAGTGAAAAAGGCGCAACGGCCATCGAATATGGCCTGATCGTTTCATTGATCGTCATAGCGATAGTCATCACAGTTCAAAATGTTGCCGATGCAACAATAAATATGTGGACCAACGTATCGGCTGAAGTAGTTAATAATAGTTAACTATCATTTATGAGAATTACTCACAGTCATTAGTAATTTTTCAACCAGACGCAGGTAGAACGGGCCTTGCTGAATTGGGAAACCAAAAAGGCCGGGTAGTATATCGCGTTTTTTAAGGAGACATCACATGCAGTTCATCCGTAAGATGCTGAATGACGAAAAGGGCGCCACCGCCATTGAATATGGTCTGATCGCTGCTCTGATCGCGGTTGCCGCGATCGTGGCGATGGGCAACATCGGCACGCAGCTCAAGGGCACGTTCAACAACGTCGCCGATACGCTTGAGAACGCTCCGACCAGCTAATCATCGAATTTCCAGCCAGTCTGGAATATCGAAAAGGGCGGCGGATTATTCCGTCGCCCTTTTTCATGGGCGTCTGGCCGCCCCTCAATAGCTGATGATCTTCACCCTCTCCCCCGCGCGCAAGGCGGAGGAAGCAGTCAGGGCGTTGAGCGTCAGAAACCGTTCCTTGCGATACTCATCATAGGCCATGCGGGCGGCAAGCGAATCGATCGTGTCCCCTGCCTTCACCGTCACCACCGCGACCTTGCGCGGCTTGACGGCGGCCGCTTCCTGCGCATCGATCCGCCGCATGGACTGAACCATCGCGGAAAACGGCCCGATCCCCTGCCCTGCGGGGGTGATCAGCAGGAAATGATAGGCCTTGCCCGCCCCCATATCATAGGCAAAGACGGTCACGTCCACCTGCCCCGACTGGCTGTTGGCGCGCATCGTCGCATAGGCGGCGGTCAGGCCGTTCACGCTCGTGCGGCGGATGATGTCGGCGGAAGGCGCGCTATTCTGGGACAGCGCCCGGAAGATGCCCGTCACATAGGCGCCCAGATCCCCGGAATAGGCCGCGCTGCTGAACTGGCCCTTGCCCCCGCTGCCCGAAATCGTCACCGCGTCGCTGCCGTTCAGCATCGCATAGCCATTGGGCGCGGTGAAGCCGAGCCGCAGATCGGGATGGACGAACCGGTTGCCGGTAATGATTCCCTGCTTGGGATCATCGCCATAGGTCACGCCGTTCAGGGCATTCAAAAAGGCGTCCCGGTTGCGCAGGCTGTTGGTGGAGCGAGTCTGCTTCGCCCCGTTGAGAGCGCGGGTCACGCGAGAGGCCGGGTCCGGGTGGGTGCTGGCCCATTCCGGGACATTGCCATTGCCCCCCTGCCCCATCAGCCGCGCATCGAGCGCGCTCTGCGCGGCGAGCGAGGCCAGCATGCCGGACAGCGCCTTGGGATCATATCCGGCAGACGCCAGATAGCGGATGCCCAGATCATCCGCCTCATATTCCTGACTGCGCGAGAATTTGAGGGTGAGAAGCTGCGCGCCCGATCCGATGCCCTTCTGCAACAACCCGCCAATCGCGGAATCCCCCAGCACCGCGCCGGTCAACACCTGAAGCAAGGCGCCGCCGATCGCATTGCGCGACGCCGCCTTCTGCCGGCGCTGGCTGTGCATGGCAGCGACATGGCCGACCTCATGGCCCAGCACGCCCGCCATCTCCGCCTCGTCATTGCAGAGCGCCATGAGTTGCCGGGTGATGTAGACATAACCGCCCGGAATCGCGAAGGCGTTGTTCACCGATGAATTGAGCAGCGTGATGGTGAAATCGCTCTGCGCGTTGGAAAGGCTGGATTGCACCGCGATCTTGCGGCCGATGCCGGTGACATAGGCGGATTGCGGGCCGCTATAGGCCCCGCCAAATTCATTGAGCAGTTCGGGATGCGCCTTCGCGCCCTGCGCCTTGTCATTCGCGCTGATGGAGGTCGCGAGGGGAATGCTGCGCGCATTGCCTCCGCTGTCCAGACCGGCCACGGCGCCCACCGCGACGATGCACAAGGTTCCGATCCAATATTTCCGTTTCATCCGGCCCTTCCCCTGATCCTGTTGCGGCCCATCTGCGTCCAAGCCTCCGCCGCGTTCGACTCCAACGAGTCAGGCGGGGCAGACGTTCCGTGCAACCATAAAGACAAAGGATAGCGAAAAACCGGGTCGTTTATCCACCCATGTTAAGGAATTTTACCGCGCGGTCCTGTCGCAGCGCCGGGGCGTCGAGGGTGGCGAGGCCATCCAGTTCCTCGCTGATCGCCATGCCGAGCGCCGTGATGGCCGCCGCCGGATCGCGATGCGCGCCGCCCACCGGTTCCTCGACGATGCGGTCGATGACCTTCAGCGCCTTGAGATCCTGCGCCGTCACCTGCATCGCGGTGGCGGCGTCGCTCGCCTTTTCGGCGGTGCGCCACAGGATGGAGGCGCAGCCTTCGGGCGAGATAACGCTATAGACCGCATGTTCGAACATCAGCACGCGATTGGCCGCCGCCAGCGCGATCGCGCCGCCCGATCCGCCCTCGCCCACGATCGCGGCCACCATCGGCACGCCCAGCGCCAGACAGGCCTCGGTCGATCGGGCAATGGCCTCGGCCTGCCCGCGCTCCTCCGCCTGCACGCCGGGAAAGGCGCCGGAGGTGTCCACCAGCGTCACCACCGGCAGGCCGAAACGATCGGCCAGTTCCATCAGGCGGATCGCCTTGCGATAGCCCTCCGGCTTGCCCATGCCGAAATTATGCCTGAGCCGGCTGGCGGTATCATCGCCCTTTTCATGGCCGATCACCATCACCCGACGGTTGCCGATCCGGGCAAAGCCGCCCAATATCGCCTGATCGTCGGCAAAGGCGCGATCCCCGGCGAGCGGGATGAATTCATCGCATATCCCGGCGACATAATGTTTGAAATGCGGCCGTTCAGGATGACGGGCCACCTGTGTTTTCTGCCATGGCGTCAGCTTGGCATAGCTGTCTTTCAGCATTTTTTGAGAGCGCTGATGCAGCTTGGCGATCTCGGCATCAATGTCGAGCTCGCCCGTCGCGGCGGTTTCGCGCAGTTCATTGATGCGGGCTTCCAGCGCCGCGATCGGCTTTTCAAAATCGAGAAAACTTACCATCTTTCCGCCGTTAAGGCCCCCCGCGCTTCAGGTCAACGAGGGGATGACGGTGATTGACCAATTCGACGAGACGGGACGCCTCGACATGGGTATAGATTTGCGTCGTCCCGATATCCGCATGGCCCAGCATCGTCTGAAGGGCGCGCAGGTCCGCCCCGCCCGACAGCAAATGGGTCGCAAAGGCATGGCGCAGCACATGCGGGCTGAGCCGGTCGGGCGCTATCCCCGCCCCGGCTCCCAGTTCGCGGACCATCTGGAACAGCCGGACGCGGCTGAGATGCGATTTGCCCGATGGGAACAGCCATGGCGAGGCAGGGTCGACATGGCCGGTCCAGCGCCCCACGGCGGCGCGGGCGCGATCCGAAACGGGGACAAGGCGTTCCTTCCCGCCCTTGCCTTTCAGGATGAGGAAGGGGCGATCGGGGTGCACCGCATGGCGCGGCAGGGACACCAGTTCGGTCGCCCGCAGGCCGGAACCGTAGAGCAGTTCCAGCAGCGCAAGCCGCCGGACATGGCGCGCGGGCGGATGATCCCCCGTCGCCTGTTCCTCCGCCACCATGAACAGCCGTTCCACCTCTTCGCGCGTCAGGATTTTGGGCAAGGGGCGCTGAAGGCCGGGCCGCGCAATCTGCGTCGCCGGATTGTCCGCGCGCTCCCCCTCATCCTCCAGAAAGGCGTAAAACCGGCGCAGCGCCGATAATTTGCGCGCGACAGTGGAGGCGGCGAGGTGCGACCATTGCCCGGCAAGATCGCGGAGTTCTTCCGCCCCCGCCTCGGCCAGCCCGGTCATAGGCAGGGCCATGGCCGCCCCCTCCAGATCGGTGCGATAGGCGAGCAGGGTGTTGCGGGCCGCCCCCCGCTCCACCGCCAGCATGGACAGAAAACGATCGACAAGCGCCCGGTCGCGGGCGGCGAGGTGCGATGACGCGGGCCTTTCGGCCGACACGCTCAACTCCGCATGATCGCTTCGGCGGCAATCATGCGCGCCTCCGGGTTCAGCCCGGCGCGATGGAGCGCGGCGACAATATGGTAAAGATGCTCCGGCGGCATCCGGCTCCAGTCCGACACCTGCATACCCACCGCCGCGAGCAGCGCCACGGTTCCCTTCTCCCCGCGCCGGGAGGCTCGATCGATCGCCTGTTCCCAACGGGTGCGGGGGCTGAGCGTGAAGCCCGCCTGCTGCGCCAGACGACCGGCTTCGGCCGCATCGAGGCGGCCCAGCCCGGCCAGCCCGGCCAGCAGCATCCGCCCGCGCTGCGCATGGGCGCCGATATAGCCCCGCACCCTGTCGCCCGAAACATCGACCACCATGCGGGGGGAGCCGACCGCCAGCATCGCCCAGCCATCCAGTCCTTCATCCTGCGCCAGCGCGCCCGAAGCCTGCGCCCAGCGCAGCGCGCTCAGGTCATGACCGGCGCTGAGCATCGCCGCGATCAGGTTGGAGGCGTCAGCCCCGTCCACGCCCGAAACCGGCAGGACGGCGGCGGCCTTCGCGACCGACAGCATCGCGACGAGATCCTGATGGCCGCGCTCCCCCCAAAGGGTGCGCATGGCGTCGATCCGGGCGGCGGCGGTCGGCCCGGTATAGGCGCGGCGAAAGGCGTCGGCGCGGGCGCGGAACGCCTCTGGCGCGGCTTCTCTATTGGCCTCCAGCGCGGAATAATAATCCACCAGCGCCGCGCTCGACAGCACGCCCAGACGGGCCGCCGTCTCGACGGAGGGCAGGCGTTTTTCGAGGGCCAGCGCAGGCGCGATCACCTGCCAGGCGAGGACATGCTGCCCCGCGCCCTGCATCAGTTCGGCCGGGATATCGACATTGGCGGCAGTCGCAAGGCCGAAGCGCCACGCCGTCAGCCGATCGACGCCATCCCATTCGATCTTGACGGACCGCCGCGCATTGGCGCCCGCGCCCACCAGCTTTTCCGTCAGGCGATAGTCGATCCCGCTGACCTTGCCGCTGCGCTGCGTCTGGTTGAGGATCGCGCTGGCCCGCCCCTGCTCGGCGGCGAAGGACGCGCAAATCGCCTCGGCCATGCGCCAGCTTGGCGAGGAACTGGACGCCAGCGCGCCCTGATAAAGGGGACACAGCCCGACCGGGTCGGCGCTGGCGAGATAGGCCTGCATCGCGACGGCATAGAGGCGCTTGCTATATTGGTCATTATCGACGCTCTGGACCATCAGGCGCGCAGAAGCGGCCTCGCCCATACGGACCAGCAACCATGCGCGTTCCGCCGCCCAATCCGCGCCATTGATATCGCCGGGCGTATTGGTCGCCGACAACAGGGTGCGGCGCAGCAATATCGACCCCCAGCGCGACACGAAGGGCGCGCGAGTCGTGCGCATCAGGGCGACTAGATATTGCCCCGATTCCCTGCCGAACGCATCGGGGCCAAGCCCGCCCGTCGCGGGCGTCAACGGCCCGATCAGGTCCAGCGACCGCCGCGCATCCTTGGGCAGGTCATATTTGGCCTGTTGCGCGGCAAGTTCTTCGGGCGATGGTTCCGCCTCGACCGTCTTGTTCTCGGTGGTGTTCGTCGCCGCTTCGGGCAGGCCGACCCCGCCCAGATCGAGTTGCAGCGGCGGCCGCGTGCCGGTCGGCGCAGGAGATCCCGCCGTGGCGGGCGTGCGCGGGGATGCGGAGGGGCTGGACGGCTCGTTCACCGGTTCATCGGTCGCAGGCGCGTCCCCGAAACCGGGCGGCAACAGCGATGTCGGCCCCTGCTGGGCGATCAGGGGCACGGCAAGGCTGAGCGACAGGCCGGCCAGCGCCGCGCTGCCTATCCAGCGCGCACGCCTGATCGAAAGGCGTGCCGCGCGGCCCGCCGCCTCCGCCTGCCCGGCTTGCGCGGTCCCGTCTTCCCGCATGTCCCGCTTACTGCCCGAGTTTATCGGCAGGGATCGTCTTTTCGACCGGCGCGATCGGGCGTTCCCCGCCCCGCTGCCATGCCAGAACCAGCACCGCCAGAACCAGAATCACCAGCGCCAGAGGAATGATCGGCAGACGCCGCGTGCGCCGCCGGGTTGGCTCGAACATGTTGTTGCTGCGTTTGATTTTCATGATGGTGCCGGCGAATCCCGAATTGTTTCACTTCCCTTTGCGCGCGTAGACGCAAATTCGCTTTTGCCAGCCGCGCGCGGCGCTGTATAGCCCCGCGCAGCATGCAACGAAACAACAAATCCGTTCAAGCCCCCCACATGCGGCGAACCGATCCGCGCTCGATCGTGCTGATCGGCATGATGGGGGCGGGAAAATCGACCGTCGGACGCCGTCTCGCGGTCCGGCTGGGCATGCCCTTCGTCGATGCCGACGACGCGATCGAACATGCCGCGGGCATGTCCATCCCGGAAATCTTCGCCCGCTATGGGGAAACCGGTTTCCGCGATGGGGAAAGACGGGTCATCGCCCGCCTGATGGAGGAAGGGCAGCAGGTGATCGCGACCGGCGGCGGCGCCTTCATGAACGAGGAAACCCGCGCGCTGATCCTCGAACGCGGCCTTGCCATCTGGCTGGACGCGGATATCGACATATTGGTAGAGCGCGTTTCCCGCCGCGAGGGGCGCCCGCTGTTGCAGGGGAAAGACCCGCGCACGGTGCTGGCGGAGCTGGCCACCATCCGCAATCCCGTCTACGCCCACGCGCCCATTCACATAAAAAGCGGCTCCGGGCCGCATGAACATACGGTGGACCGTATCTTGGAGGCCTTGGAGAAATGACCAGCATCAGGGTCGCGCTCGGCGCGCGCAGCTATGATATTCTGATCGAGGACGGCGTGATGGACCGCGCCGCAGCCCTGCTTGCCCCCTATGCCCGTGGCGGGCGTCTGGTCATCGTCACCGATGAACATGTGGCCGCCGCGCAATTGCCGCGCCTGTCGGCCTCGCTGTCCGGCGCGGGGCTGGGGATGGAGGTCATCACCCTGCCCGCCGGCGAAGGGACGAAAAGCTGGGATGGCCTGTCCTCCCTGATGGATCGCCTGCTCGCGCTGGAGGTGGAGCGCAAGGATCATGTGATCGCGCTGGGCGGCGGGGTGATCGGCGATCTGGTGGGCTTTGCCGCCGCCATATTGAAACGCGGTTGCCATTTCGTGCAGGTGCCCACGACGCTGCTGGCGCAGGTGGACAGTTCGGTCGGCGGCAAGACCGCGATCAACACCGCCGCAGGCAAGAATCTGGTGGGCGCGTTCCATCAGCCCTCGCTGGTGCTGATCGACCCGACCAGCCTCGACAGCCTGCCCCCGCGCGAGGTGCGCGCCGGTTATGCCGAGGTCGTCAAATATGGCCTGATCGATGACACGGCCTTTTTCGACTGGTGCGAGCAGCACGGCACGAAACTGTTGTCCGGCGATCCGCAGGCGCGGGCCTATGCGATCGAAACCAGCGTCAGCGCCAAGGCGACGATCGTCGCCGATGACGAGGAAGAACGCAGCGGCCGCCGCGCGCTCCTCAATCTGGGCCATACTTTCGGCCATGCGCTGGAGGCGGAAACCGGCTATAGCGACAGGCTGCTCCATGGCGAGGCCGTCGCGGCGGGCATGGCGCTCGCCTTCCGATTTTCCGCCGCGCAGGGGCTATGCCCAATGGAGGACGCCCGGCGCGTGACGGCGCATCTGCGCGCTGCCGGATTGCCTGCCGGGCTGGACGATGCCGGGGTGGCGGCAAGCGGCGCGGCTCTCGTCGCGCATATGATGCACGACAAGAAGATGGAGGGCGGCAAGCTGCCCTTCCTCCTCACGCGCGGGATCGGGCAGACCTATCTCGACAAGCAGGTCGATCTTGGCGCGGTCGCGGCCTTTCTGGATGGGGAACAGGTGGCGGCGGCCTGATAACAGGGGCCGCCCCGCACCGTTTTTTCAGCGCGTTGTTTCTTTCAGCGGGACGCGCCCAGATATTTCCACGCCGTCCACAACCATGCGACGATCAGCAAGGTGCCGCCGATCGGCGTGATCGCCCCGAACCAGCGCGGCGCGCCCATCGCCATCGCATAGAGCGTCCCGGCGAAAATCGCGGCGCCGATCAGCATCAGGGCGGCAGGCATGCGCGCCGCCTGCATCAGCGCGATGGCGGCCACGGCATGAATCAACTGATAGGTGCCGCCCGTCCGCAACCATTCCGCCGCTTGCGGAGACGAAGCGCCATGCGCGCCGAACGCGCCCGCCCCGATCGCGATCGCCGCGCTCAGCGCCGCAAGGAAACCCAGCATATCATTCTCCCTCACCACTGCGTTCGCGGGACCGCAACGTCATGGCCCGCCCCGGCCTGTACATCAGATCTTTCGCCGCGAACAGGCTGCCTTCCGCCCTTTGCACATCGAAACGGGCGCGATCATTATCGCGATATTGCTGCTCGACCTCGGCGATTTCCTCCGGCCTGACGCCCAGCAATTGCATCGACAGCCGCCCCATGGCCACTGCGGATTCGAAAACCTCGCGGATGACCCCGCTCAGATTGACGTCATGCAGCCTTATCATCTGCCGACGATCGAACGCCCGCACGACGATGGCGGCATTGGGGAAAGCATCCTTCACCCGCGCCAGCAAACGCTCGTCCAGCGCGGGATCGTCGATGCAGAAGGCGATGAGCCGCGCATCATCCGCGCCCGAACTGCGCAACAGGTCGATGCGGGTGCCGTCGCCATAATAGACCTTCATGTCGAACCGATCGCTGAACTGGATCTGCGCGGGCTTGCGATCGATCATCGTCACGGCAAAGCCATGGCCCATCAACATCTGCGCCACCGTCTGACCGAAACGGCCATACCCCACGATGATCGCCGTGCCGTCATTGGGAATGTCGCCCGCATCATATTTATCGCCTGCCGGCCGCGCAAATTCCAGACGCCGGGCAAAGAGCATCAGGAACGGCGTCGTCGCCATGGAGATGGTGATCACCGCGTTGAACATGCTCGCGGCCTCCGGTGCGATCAGCAAGGCCTGACGCGCCTGGCCGAACAGCACGAAACCGAATTCGCCCCCCTGGCTCAGCAACAGCCCAAGGCCCAGCGCCGCCCTGCCCCTCATCCCGAATAGCATGGCGAGGCCCCAGACGATCAGCACCTTCACCCCGACCACGGTAAGCGCCATGGACAGCACGAAAAACGGGTGGGCCAGCACCGTGCGAATATCCAGCACCATGCCCACCGCCAGAAAAAACAGGCCGAGCAAGATCGAACGGAAAGGCTCGACATCGGCCTCGATCTCATGGCGATAGGGCGAATCGGCCAGCAGCACGCCCGCGACAAAAGCGCCCAGCGCGGTGGACAGGCCCAGCGAATGCATCAGCGCGGCGCTCGCGATCACCGTGAAGAGGCCGACGACGACGAACAATTCCCGCTCGCCCATGGTGCCGACCAGCCGCAGCACCGGCCGCAGCAGGAACCGGCCCGCAAGGCCCAGCCCCAATATCGCGCCCACCGTGTAGAGCGCCAGCACCCATCCGGGCGGGCCTGCGACATCGGCGGGGTTGCGCGACAGGGCCGCGACAATGGTGATGAGCGGCACGATCGAGAGATCCTGAAACAGCAGGATCGAAAACGCCTTCTCGCCAAAGGGGGAGTTGATCCGCCCGCTGCTTTTCAGGCCCGGTAGCACCTGCGCGGTGGAGGACAGCGCCAGCGGCAGCCCCAGCGCGATCGCCGCGCCGGTCGAAAAGGCGGTGCCATAATAGATGATCCCCGCCAGCACGAGGCCGGAGAGCACGACCTGCGCCATCCCCAGCGCGAAAATGTCGCGCTTGAGCCGCCATAGCCGGGCCGGATGCAGTTCCAGCCCGATGACGAACATCAGCAGCACAATGCCGATTTCGGCGATATCCAGCTTGGTTTCGCCGCCGCCGACCAGCCCAAGCACCTGCGGCCCGACCAGCGCGCCCGCGACGAGATATCCCAGCACCGCGCCCAGTCCGAGTCGGCGGAACAGCAAGACGAAGAAGGCCGCGAACCCCAGCAGGATCACGCCTTCGTTCAACAACAGGTCGGTGGGCGTGACAATGTCATGATGGACAGGCATCAGCTCTTCCCAGCCCATCATGCGCGGCTTTCCTTCATTCCCGTTCCCTGCCCTTCCTTCCGGGAGGCTGCGGCGGTTGCGGCGGCGGCCTCGGCCACCGCCTCGAACGACAGCAGGATCGAGGGATGCCGCGCAGGATAGGCGCGCGCAGCGGCAAAAACCGCCATGCCGGGCCAGAAATCCGCTTCCGCTTCCCCGCCCGATGGCGCGTCCGACAGCCAGCGCCGCAATTGCTCGCTCGCCCGGCGCATGTCTTCGGCCGATCGCCCGATGGCATGGGCCGCCATCAGCGAGGCGGAGGCCTGCCCCAGCGCGCAGGCCCGCACATCGAGCCCCAAGGACGACAGGCGGCCGTCCCCATCCATGCAGACATCGGCGATGACCCGGCTGCCGCAGGTCGGGGATCGCCGGTCGGCGCTGGCATCGGGATGGTCCAGACGCCGATGATGCGGAATAGAGGCCGCAAGGCGCAATATGTCGCGGCTATAAAGGGCGGATGACATGGGTTTAGACCTAGGCCCTTCAACGCGTCGGGAAAAGGGGGATACAGGAAAAACAAGCGCCCGCCATTCCTCTTTTCGGCATCATCAGGATTGCGATGCGCCATCGGCGGCGCCTTCATCCTGTTCCATCCGTTCGCGGGCAAGGCGGCTCATCGCGTCGCCGCTGGCCTTGAGCAGGGGATAGCTGCGCGCGTCCGCCATCCATTCGGGCCGTTTCGCATTGACCGAATAGAGCAGATTATAGGCGAGCGAGAAGCCGAGGAAGAGGACGGTGGCGACCAGCACCCCCTTCACTATGCCGAAACCCGCGCCCAATATGCGATCGACCGACCCCAGCACCGATGTCCGCATGCCCTGCCCCGCGCGTTTCGCGATCAGCTTCCCGATCAGAAAGGTGATCCCGAACAGCCCGGCAAAGGCGAGGGTTTGCGCGCCCGCCCCCGCGCCCATCCATATGCCCGTCAGGTCGGCCACCGGCGCGAGGAAAAAGCTGACCGCCACCACCGCGACGACCCACGCCAGCAGGGACAGCAATTCCTCAACAAAACCGCGCAGAAAACCGGTGACGGCCATTCCCCCGGTCAGCAGCAGCAAGGCTATATCGAGCGCGTTCATGCCGCCGCGCTACCCCCGGCCCAGCATATGGTCAACATATTGTGCAAGGGTGCGATAGCAGCGCAAGTCCATTTCCTGACCCTCGCCCGATATGTTGGAGGGCACCGACGCCGCGCCGAAACCCAGCTTGGCCGCCTCGCGCAGGCGCAGCGGCGCATGGGCGACCGGGCGGATTTCGCCGGAAAGCGCCACCTCCCCGAAAAAGACGGTTCCGCCCGGCACAGGCCGTTCCGCCAGCGCCGACACCAGCGCGGCGGCCACCGCAAGGTCCGCCGCCGGGTCCGAAATCCGATAGCCGCCCGCGATGTTCAGATACACCTCGCAATTGGCGAAACTGAGGCCGCAACGCGCCTCCAGCACCGCGAGGATCATCGCCAGCCGCCCGCTGTCCCAGCCCACGACCGCGCGCCGGGGCGTCGCGCCGCTGGCCAGCCTCACGGTGAGGGCCTGTATCTCCACCAGCACCGGCCGCGTTCCCTCCAGCGCGGGGAACACCGTCGCGCCGGTCACATTTTCGGCGCGATCGGTCAGGAACAGCGAGGACGGGTTGGAAACTTCCTCCAACCCCTGTTCCACCATCGCGAACACGCCGATTTCATCCGTGCCGCCAAAGCGGTTCTTGATGGCCCGCAATATGCGATATTGGTGGCTGCGCTCGCCCTCGAAGCTCAGCACCGTATCGACCATATGTTCCAGCACGCGAGGCCCGGCGATGCTGCCGTCCTTCGTCACATGGCCGACCAGCACCAGCGCCGTCCCCTGTTCCTTGGCGAAGCGGATCAATTCCTGCGCGCTCGCCCGCACCTGACTGACGGTGCCGGGCGCGCTTTCGATAAGGTCGCTGTGCATTGTCTGGATCGAATCGATGATGAGGAAACCCGGCGCCTCCCCCTGCCCCAGCGTCGTCAATATGTCGCGCACGGATGTCGCGCTCGCCAGTTGCACCGGCGCGTCGCCCAGCCCCAGCCGCCGCGCGCGCAACCGCACCTGATCGGCGGCTTCCTCGCCGCTGATATAGGCCACCGAAAGCCCGCGCCGCGCCATGAATGCGGCCGCCTGCAACAACAGGGTGGATTTGCCGATGCCCGGATCGCCGCCGATCAGAGTCGCGCTGCCCGTCACCACGCCGCCGCCCAGCGCCCGGTCGAACTCGGCGATGCCGGTGCCTTCCCGTTCCGGCAGGGGCGTGACGCTGTCGAGGCCGCTCAGCTGAAGCGACCGACCGCCCCGTTGCAGGTCATGACGCGCGGAAAAAACCGTTTCCGGCGCTTCTTCGACCAGCGTGTTCCAGCCGCCGCAATCGTCGCATTGCCCCTGCCAGCGGGGCGCCACGCCGCCGCATTGCTGGCAGACATATTTCTTCTTCACCTTGGCCATGCCACCATGTTGCAGAACATAGAGGGAACATCAAGCCAAATTCAACCATCCGCCGATCAGGGCTGGAAAGCCCTGCCGCGTTGCGGCATGAACGAAGCCATGCCGGATATCAGCGTGCGCGTCGCGAGCTATAATATTCACAAGGGCGTCGGCACGGATCGCCGCCGCAACCCCGAACGCATCCTTGCGGTGCTGTCGGAAATCGACGCCGATATCATCGCCCTGCAAGAGGCCGATCGCCGGTTCGGCCCACGAGAAGCGGTGCTGCCGCCGCTGCTGATCGACCGCCATACGGATTATCAGGTGGCCCCGCTCAACGTGCAGACCGACAGCATCGGCTGGCACGGAAACAGCATATTGGTCCGCAAGGCCGCCACCATCCGGCTGAGCGATATCATCCACCTGCCCTGTCTGGAACCGCGCGGCGCGGTGATGGCGGAGATCGAACTTCCCGATGGCAAGGAAGTGCGGATATATGGCATGCACCTCGACCTGTCCGGTCTGTGGCGCCGACGGCAGGCCGCCGCCCTGCTCCATCGCCATGCCGGGGCTTCGGCCATGCCGACGCTGATGGCGGGCGACCTTAACGAATGGCGCAATGCGCGGGGGTGCCTGCTGGATTTTGCGCGCCATTTCGAATTCGCGCCCTGCGGGCACAGCTTTCCGTCCGCCCGCCCGATCGGTCAGTTGGACCGCATCATGATGAACGAGCATTTCGAATTGCTGGAATCGGGCGTGCACGACAGCCTGCTCGCCCGCCGCGCATCGGATCATCTGCCGATATGGGCCGATCTGCGCATTCGATAGGACAGGAACGAAGGACGGGAACGGCAATGGGCGCAGCATCCGCCGCGCCCATCCATCGAACCTTGGGGCCAAAAGCGGCCCCGGTTGCCCGTATCTCAGTCGCTCATCTTATCAGTCGCCCGTCAGGATACGATCGACCAATTGCTTCACCGTGGGCACAAAGCCGTTGGAATAGAAGGGATCGCGCCGGAACTGATAGGCGCCATGCCCCGCGAACATCAGATTTTGTTCCGGGTCGCCGCCATGGGCGATATCCTGAAGCGTCTTCTGGATGCAAAAGCTGCGCGGATCGGCCAGCCTGCCGGTCGAATTGGTGTCGCTTTCCATCCAGCTTGAGAAGGAACATTGCGACAGGCAGCCCATGCAATCGGCCTGATCCTTGCGGATGATCGCCTTTTCTTCCTCGGTCACGAACACCAGCGTATTGTCCGGCGTCTTGAGCGCGCTCGTAAAGCCCTGCCCCACCCATTCGCGGGCGCGGATCAGATCGCCGCGCGTCACCCAGAAATTCTTGCCGCGCACGCCCGCGTCAAGCTGATGCGTGTGGTCGCCCGCCTGTTCCAGACTGAAGGCGATCTGCCGTTCGGAGCGCGTTTCCAGATTGCGGAGGAAGGGATTGCGCACGGCCGAGGAATAAAAGCCGGTGGGGGAGAAGCGGTGCAGCAGCACTTCGCCATCATCCAGCGTGGTCAGCCGGTCCTTCCAGCCTTGCGGGATCGGGCTTTCCTGCGTCAGCAGCGGCCGGGTGCCGAACTGAAAGGCGATCGCCCCCAGTTCCGGGTTGTCGATCCAGTCGTTCCAGTCGCGCAGATACCAGACGCCGCCCGCCATGACGATCGGCACGTCGTCGGGAATGCCGCCTTCGCGCATCGTGTCGCGCAGGGCCTTGACGCGTGGATAGGGATCTTCCGGTTTCAGCGGGTCTTCGGCATTGGAAAGACCGTTATGCCCGCCCGCCAGCCAGGGGTCTTCATAGACCACGGCCGCCAGCCATTCCGCCGCCTTGGAATAGGCGCGCTTCCACAAGGCGCGGAAGGCGCGGCCGGAACTGACGATGGGAAGATAATGCACGCCATAATGGGCGGCGATTTCCGACAGCTTATAGGGCATGCCCGCGCCGCACGTCACCCCCGCGACCATGCCGCGGGTCCGCTCCAGCACGCCATGCAGCACCCGCTGCGCGCCGCCCATTTCCCACAGCACATTGATGTTGATCGCGCCCTTGCCGTCGGAAATCTCGAAGGCGCGCTTCACCTGATCGACCGCGCCTTCAATGCCATAGGCGACGAGTTCTTCATGGCGATCGCGCCGGGTGCGCCCGGAATAGAGCTGCGGAATGACATTGCCGGCGGCGTCATAACTGTCCGCATTGACCGCCGAGACCGTGCCGATTCCTCCCGCCGCCGCCCATGCGCCGGAACTGGCGTGGTTGGAAACCGCAACGCCCTTTCCGCCCTCGACCAACGGCCAGACTTCACGACCGCCATAGTTGATGGGTTTGACCCCCTTGAACGTCATTTGAACTCCTAACAGTCATAGCGACCCGTATTAACCGCCGCCTATAGCAAGTTTTCAGCGCCGCGCATGGAAAATATGGGCTGGCGGGGAACGGCGTGAAACTATGACGCCGACAAGGCCCCCGGCTGCCCCATCGCCCCTTCATAAAGCGCGGCGTAATGGCGCACCATATCCGCCTCGCGATACTCCTGCCGCGCCTTGCGCCGGTTCGCTTCGCCCAGCGCGGCGCGCAGCACGCCATCGCCGCAAAGGCGCGCGAAGGCCGCCGTCATGGCGGCTTCCGCCTGTGCCGGGACGATCATGTCCCGGTTGGGCGCGGCGACCATTGTGCGCACATCGCCCACATCGGTCGAAACGACCGGCAGGCCAGCGGCCATCGCCTCCACCAGAGAGATCGGGAACTGCTCACTGTCGGAGGACAGGGCGAATATATCAAAAAGCCCGACATAGTGCGAGGGGGTCGGCAGGAAACCGGGCAGATGGATGTCCTCCACCCCCAAGGCGCGGGCCTGAGACAATATGGCGTCGCGTTCCGGCCCTTCCCCCACGATCACGAGTTGCAACCGGTCCTTTAGCGGCGCGACGGCGCGGACGAGGCGCGGCAGGTTCTTGACGGCGCGCAGGCCCGCCAGCGTGCCGACGATCAGTTTTTCTGGCGGCTTGGCGGAGCGGATCAGGCCGGGAATCGCATTGGGCCGGGGCGGGATCGCATAGGCATCCACGTCGATGCCGTTGGCGATCTGCCGCACCCGGCTTTCGGGTTGACGCCAGACGGTTCGGGCAATGGCGTGCAGCCGCGCAGATGGCACGACCAGCGCATCGGCGCGGGCCAGCGCCAGCCTGCGGAAATGGTTGCGCTTGGACTTCAGGCGCTCCGCCTCATCCTCGTTGAAGCCGTCCTCATGATGGATAAGCGCCGGTAATTTCAGGAAGGGAGAAAAGAGCCGGTGCGCCATCACCCCGTCCATCGCGCCCCAATTATAGCTGAGCACCAGATCGAAGCGCCGCATCGCCTGCGCCCAGCGCCAATAGCGGCGCAGCCCCGGCAGGCCGTGCAGCGGCGGCAGCACGTCATGCGGGAAATCGCAAGCCACGTCGGGCGCGATCGCGGCGGCCGCGCCCCGCGCTTGCGGGTCGGCGCTGATGATGCTGTGGCGCGCGCGCCCTCCCCACAGGTTCATCAACCGGACGGCGCGGGCCTCCTTGCCGCCCAGATTGAAACCGCTGTGAAGATGAAGGATCGACGGCGGCGCGTCAGCCACGCGCGGCGACCCGCGCCAGCAACCGGTCCATGCCCGCAACCGCCTCCGGCTCGGTAAAGGTCGGGGTGTGGCCGACGCGCGGCACCGTGACCAGTTCGGCATTCTCGCCCATGTCCCGGATCATCCGCTGCGCCGTCGCGGCGCTCATCAGGTCGGAAAGCTCCCCACGCAGGATGAGCGTGGGCATGTCCCGGAAAGCCCCCATCACCGGCCACATGTCGACGCCTGCCTCCCCGCCGGGAATCCGCAACGGTTCGGCTATACGCATGTCATAATCCAGCACGACGCGGCCGCCATTGTTCAGCCGGTAGAGCCGTTTCGCCATGCCGAGCCAATCCTCCAGCCCATAATCGGGATAGGCGTCGGCCTGGCTTTCCGATAGCGCGCGCGCGGCATGCACCCATGTGGGGTGCGTGCTGCCGGTGCCGACATAGCCGCGAATCCGCTCCAGCCCGGCCGCCTCGATATCCGGGCCGATATCGTTCAGCACCGCGCCCGCCAGCCGGTCGCGATGGGTCGGCGCCATAATCATCGTCATGATCCCGCCCAGTGATGTGCCGACTGCCACGAACCGGTTCAGCGCCAGATCGGTCAGCAACCGTTCCACATCCTGCACATAGGTCAACGGCACATAGGTCATCGGGTCTTTGGCATAGGCGCTTTCGGCGCGCCCGCGCATTTCCGGGCAGATCAGCCGCCATTCCCCGGCATAGCGCTGCGCCAGCGCCTCAAAATCCCGCGCGTTGCGGGTAAGCCCCGGCAGGCAGAGCAGGGCCGGGCGATCGGCATGTTCGGACCGCACCGGATAATCCCGGTAATGGAGGCGCAAGCCGTCCTTCGACCACCAATATCCGTCAGCATAGCCCACCACGCTTGATCCTCCCGTAAGACTTGCCCCATATTGCCGTATGATCTCACCCCCGCAAGCCACGAAATTCATCCCCGCCACCGACATTCTGACCGTGCCGGGCCTGTCCGACCCGGTGGCCCCGGCGGCCTTCCCCCGGCATGTCCTGCGCTTCCGCAATGATCGCCATGCGGCAGGCGTCGGGCTGGACGCCCTTGGCGACGACGCATGGATAGAGCATTTCGGCCGCTTCGCCTCCCTGCCCGGATCGCTGCCGCAACCGCTGGCGCTGCGCTATCACGGGCACCAGTTCCGCGTGTACAACCCGGATATCGGCGACGGGCGCGGGTTCCTCTTTGCCCAGATGCGCGACGATGCGGGCCGCCTCATGGATCTGGGCACCAAGGGGTCGGGGCAGACGCCCTATAGCCGCTTTGGCGACGGGCGGTTGACCCTGAAAGGCGGGGTGCGGGAAATCCTCGCCACCGAAATGCTGGAGGCGCTGGGCGTCACCACGTCGAAAACCTTCTCCCTCATCGAAACCGGCGAGGCGCTGGAGCGGGGCGACGAGCCATCCCCCACCCGCTCCGCCGTGCTGGTGCGCCTCAGCCATTCGCATATCCGCATCGGCAGCTTTCAGCGGGCGGCGGCGTTGCAGGACACGCCGCTGCTGCGGGCACTGACGGACTATGCGCTCACCCGCCTCTATGGCGTAGAGCCGGAGGAAAACCCCGCCGCGCACCTCCTCAATCTGGTGGTGGAGCGTACCGCCGATCTTGCGGCCAGCTATATGATCGCCGGGTTCGTGCACGGCGTGCTCAACAGCGACAATATCAACGTGACGGGCGAGAGTTTCGATTATGGCCCGTGGCGCTTCACCCCCTATTGGGAACCGGGCTTTACCGCCGCCTATTTCGACCGTCAGGGCCTCTATGCCTTCGGGCGGCAGGCCGAGGCCATTCATTGGGACGTGGCGCAACTCGCCATGGCCCTGCGCGAACTGAGCGACAGCGATCCCCTGATCGCCGCGCTGGAACGCTTTCCCGATCTTTATGGCGAGGCCGTGCGGCGGCGCTATTGCGCGCGCCTTGGCATCGCCCAGCCAGAAACAGCGGAGCGCGCCAGCACCCTGTTGCAGCAAGGCATCGGGGCGATGACGGCAGGGCAGATCATGATCGATTGCTTCTTCTTCGATTGGCGCGGCGGGCAATTGCGCACGCAGGAAGCGGAGCATCGCTATTCCGGCGAACATTGGGCCGCATTCCGGGAGGCGCTTGACGGTCTTGCCGATCCCGATGCCGCCCGTCACCCCTATTGGCAAGGCGACGCGCCCTGCTCCATGCATATCGACGAGGTGGAAGCCATTTGGGACGCCATTGCCGAGCGGGACGACTGGCAACCGCTCGAAACGAAAATCGCCGCCATCCGCGCCATGGGCGAGGCGCACCGGCAAGGCTGACCGCCGCCTGCCCCCTTTCCAAACCGCCCCCTGATAAGGCATAAGGCAAGGCCATGGTTGAAAAACTCCAGTCCTTCGAACCCGCCACCGGGGCCTTGCTCTGGGAGGGGGAATATAGCGCCTTGGATCAGGAGGCGCAGCGGGTCGCCTCGGCATGGACGCATTGGGCGGGGCAAGCGGTGTCCTTCCGGGTCGAGACGCTGCGCCGTTTCGCCAATGTCGTGCGCGCGAAGGAGGATGCGCTGGCCGACATCATCGCTCGGGAAACCGGCAAGCCCCTGTGGGAGGCGCGCACCGAAGTCGCCGCCGTCATCAACAAGGTCGAAATCTCCGTCAGCGCCTATTCCGAGCGCACCGGTCAACGCCGGCTGGAAGGGGCGATGGGCACCCGGCAGAATTTGCGGCACAAGCCCCATGGCGTCATGGCGGTGCTCGGCCCCTATAATTTCCCCGCGCATCTGCCCAATGGCCATATCGTCCCGGCGCTGATCGCGGGTAATGGTGTGCTGTTCAAGCCTTCGGAGAAAACCCCCGCGACCGCCGCGATGCTCGTCGATTGCTATCATGAGGCGGGCGTGCCGCGCGATCTGCTGCGCCTCGTCATCGGCGGGCCGGAACAGGGGCGCGATCTTGTCGCCCACCCCCTCGTCAATGGCGTGCTGTTCACAGGGTCCGCCCGCACCGGCATCGCCATCAACCGCGCCCTTGCCGATCAGCCGGAAAAGATCGTCGCGCTGGAAATGGGCGGAAACAACCCCATCCTGCTGTGGGACACGCCGGACCTGACCAGCGCCGCCACGATCATCACCCAGTCGGCCTTTCTATCCGCCGGGCAGCGCTGCACCTGCGCGCGGCGGCTGATCGTGCGCGACAGCCTGGCCTCCGGCATCATCGCCGGGTTGAAGAAGATCGTTCCCCGCCTCATCATCGATCACCCCCATGCCGACCCCGCCCCTTTCATGGGACCGGTGATCGACAGCCGCGCCGCCGATGGCCTGACCGACAATTTCCTGACCCTGCTGGGGCTGGGCGGCAAACCCGTCCTGCATATGAAGCGCCCCCATGGCGACCTGCCGTTCGTCTCGCCCGCGATCCTCGACATGACGGCGGCGTCCCGGCGGCCGGACGAGGAGATGTTCGGCCCGATGCTCCAGATCGTGCAGGTGGACAGTTTCGACGCCGCCATCGCGGAATGCAACGCGACCCGTTTCGGCCTTTCCGCCTCCCTGCTGGGCGGCACGCCCGATCATTATGAGCAGTTCTGGACGCAAGTGCGCGCGGGCGTCATCAACTGGAACAAGCCCACCAACGGCGCGCCTTCCAATGCGCCCTTCGGCGGTGTCGGAATTTCCGGGAATCATCGCCCCAGCGCTTGGTATGCAGCGGATTATTGCGCCTATCCGGTGACATCGACGGAGGATGATTATCTGCGCGCGGCGATCACCATTGGCCTTGCGCCGGTCGATACCAGCGCGATGGGGGATTGAGCGGCGAAAAAGCGCGGATATCGGCGGGGAAAAATGGCTTTCCCCGCCTGCAAAGATTAACTTAACCCCCTTCAAAAGATTTTGCGTTGCGATGTGAAGGCAAAAGAACCATCTGCCCATCATGGCTGAGATACTACCCTCTTTCTATCCGGACGGACCTGTCGGCACGGTCTGGCTGGTCGGCGCCGGTCCCGGCGACCCGGATTTGCTGACCCTGCGCGCGGCGCGGCTGTTGGGCGAGGCGGACCTGGTCGTGCATGACGGGCTGGTCGCGGCGGACATTCTGGCGCTCATCTCCCCCTGCGCCGAGCTGATATCGGTGGCCAAGGCGCGGTCCCGCCATTCGATGCCGCAGGACCAGATCAACGCCCTGCTGGTGCGCGAAGCGCTGGCGGGCCGCGATGTGGTGCGGCTGAAGGGCGGCGATCCGTTCATCTTCGGCCGCGGCGGCGAGGAAGTGGAAGCCTGCCGCGCGGCGGGCGTTCCGGTCGAGGTCGTGCCGGGCATCAGCGCCGCCGTGGGCTGCGCCGCCGAGGCTGGCCTGCCCCTCACCCATCGCGGATTGTCGAGCGCGGTCACGTTTGTCGCGGGCCAGTGCAAGGGCCTGACCGATCAGAACTGGGCGGGCCTTGCCGGGCGCGATCGCACGCTGGTTATCTATATGGGGGTTGCGACCGCCGCCGATATCGCCGAAAAGCTGATCGCTGACGGCATCACCCCGGCAATGCCGGTGGCCGTGCTGGAAAAGGGCACGCGCGCCGACAGCCGCACGCTGGTCAGCAACCTTGCCGATCTGGGCCGTCTCGTCGCGGAGGAGAAGGTGCAAAGCCCGGCCCTCATCGTCGTCGGCGACGTCGTGCGCCAGATCGAACCTGCTGGAATAAAGGCGCTGTGCGCCGCTCAACTGGAGACTATTGCGTGAAATTGTTGACCGGGAATGATCTCGCCAGCGGCGATGTGATCTGGTGGACCGGCACCGGCTGGTCGCGCCATGTCAGCGACGCCGCCGATGCAGGCGAAGAAGGCGCGGAAATCCTCGCTCGTGAGGAAGCCGCGCGCCGCGTCAACGCATCCTATATCATCGGCGCGACCATGACGGAAAACGGACCGCTGCCCGACCATATCAAGGATCGCATCCGGGCGAGCGGTCCCACCGTCCGCACCGATCTTGCCATCAACACCGACATTCCCATCGTGAAGGCCTGAACGACCATGTACCGTTACGACACTTATGACCAGGCGATGGTCGATGCCCGCGTCGAGGAATTCCGCGATCAGGCCCGCCGCCGTCTCGCCGGTGAAATGACCGAGGACCAGTTCAAGCCGCTGCGCCTGATGAACGGCCTCTATCTGCAACTGCACGCCTATATGCTGCGCGTCGCGGTGCCTTATGGCACGCTGGCCCCGCGCCAGATGCGGATGCTGGCCCATATCGCTCGCAAATATGACAAGGGCTATGGCCATTTCACCACCCGCCAGAACATCCAGTATAACTGGATCAAGCTGGAGGACGCCGCCGATATCCTCGCGGAGCTGGCGACGGTGGAAATGCACGCGATCCAGACCAGCGGCAATTGCATCCGCAATATCAGTTCGGATCAATATGCGGGCGTCGCCGCCGATGAAGTCACCGATCCGCGCCCATGGGCCGAATTGCTGCGCCAATGGTCGAGCTTCCACCCGGAGTTCACCTATCTGCCGCGCAAGTTCAAGATCTGCGTGATCGCCTCGCCCAATGACCGCGCCGCGATGCGCCTGCACGATATCGGCCTTGAACTGGTGGAGCGCGTTGGCCCCGATGGCGCGAAGGAAATCGGCGCGAAGGTTTTCGCGGGCGGCGGCATGGGCCGCACGCCGATGGTCGCCCCGGAAATTCGCGATTTCGTGACGCAGGATGAAATCGTCGCCTATCTGGAGGCCTGCCTGCGCGTCTACAACCGCTATGGCCGCCGCGACAATAAATATAAGGCGCGGATCAAGATCCTCGTCCATGAACTGGGCGCCGATGAATATCGCCGTCAGGTCGAGGAAGAATTCGTCCATATCCGCCAGCAGGGCATCGAACCGCCGGTCGAGGAACTGGATCGCATCCGCGCCTTCTTCGCCGATCCGGCCTATGAAACCGGCCTGCCGGAAGAGGTGGACCGCACCGACCCGGATTTCGCGCTGTGGCTCGATCAGAATGTGGTCGCCCACAAGCAGCCGGGCTATGCCATCGCCAATATCAGCCTGAAGCCGATCGGCGGCATTCCCGGCGATGCGACGGCCGAGCAGATCGACCTGATCGCGGACCTTGCCGAGCGCTATTCGCTCGACGAGCTGCGCGTCACCCATGCGCAGAATATCGTGCTGCCCTTCGTTCGGAAGGCCGATCTCTATGCGCTGTGGAAGGAACTGGACGCGGCCAATCTGGGCACCGCCAATCTGGACCGGATCAGCGACATGATCGCCTGCCCCGGCCTCGATTATTGCAGCCTCGCCAATGCGCGCTCGATCCCCGTCGCGCAGAAAATCGCGCGCCGCTTTGCCGATAATGGCAAGGAAGCGACGATCGGCGAGTTGAAGCTGAAGATTTCCGGCTGCATCAACGCCTGCGGCCACCATCATGCCGGCCATATCGGCATATTGGGCGTCGATCGCAAAGGCACCGAAAATTACCAGCTTTCGTTCGGCGGATCGGGTGCGGAGGATTGCTCCGTCGCCACCATCACCGGCCCCGGCTTCACCGAGGACGGCGTGGTCGATGCGATCGAGCGGGCGACCGATTTCTACCTGGCGCAGCGGCAGGAAGGGGAACGGTTCCTCGACACCTATCGCCGCCTCGGCATGGCCCCGTTCAAGGAGGCGATCTATGGTTGATCTGCTGAACTTCCGCGACGGGGGGACCATTGCCGAAACGCCGGTGTCGATCGAGGAGTTTCTCGGCGCATCCAACGCCACCGCTGTCCGCATCGAACCGGGCGAGGATGCCCGCGCGCTGTTGCCGCATCTCGATCGCATCGCGCTGGTGGAGGTGGCTTTCCCGGCCTTTGGCGACGGACGCGGCTATAGCGCCGCCCGCATCCTGCGCGAATCCGGCTATGCTGGCGAATTGCGGGCGAGCGGTGACGTGCTGGTGGACCAGATTTTCGCCATGCGCCGCGTCGGTTTCGACAGCTTCGCGCCCGATAAGGCACTGGACCCGGCGGTGGTGGAGGCCAGCCTCTCCCGCTACGCCGATGTCTATCAAAAGACGATTGATGGCCGCCGCCCGATCTGGGCCAAGCGGCATGAGGTGAACTGAACCATGACCAATGCTGCCCGCCAGATTGATGTGATCGACGCCCGGCCCGCCTTTACGCAGGCGGATGCGGACGCGCTCAACGCCCGTTTCGAAGGGGTCGGCACGCAAGCCATGCTGCGCGACCTGTTCGCGGAAAAATCGATTGGCGAAGTGGCGGTCGTGTCTTCCTTCGGCACGGAAAGCGCGGTGCTGCTGCACCTGATCGCTCAGGCCGATCCGTCCGTGCCGGTCATTTTCGTCGATACGCTCAAGATGTTCCCTGAAACGCTCGACTATCGCGACACCCTCGTTTCCACGCTGGGGCTGACCGACAGCCGGGTGGTGGAGCCGGACCCGGACGTTCTGGCGAAGAAGGACGACAAGGGGCTGCGCTGGTCCTACGACCCCGACGGCTGCTGCGAAATCCGCAAAGTGGAGCCGCTCGCCCGCGCGAAACGGGGGCTGGATGCGTGGGTTTCCGGTCGCAAGGCCTTCCAGTCCGTCACCCGGCAGAACTTGCCCCGGTTCGAGATCGAGGACGGCCGGTTGAAGATCAACCCGCTGGGCGACTGGACCAAGACCGATCTGGAAGCCTATTTCGAGGAACATGACCTGCCCCGCCACCCGCTGGAGGCGCAGGGATATCTCTCGATCGGCTGCGAACCCTGCACGTCGAAGGTGCTGCCGGGCGAAGACCCCCGCGCCGGTCGCTGGCGCGGCTGGGACAAGGTGGAGTGCGGCATTCACACCATCTCCACCCCGCTGGCGGACCCGGAAGATCCGGCCAACCAGCCGGTTTTCTGAAGGTTTTATAAGAAAAGGAAAGGTCCGGCATTATGCCGGACTTTTTTATATTACGGATTAGGATCAGAATAACTACTTTTTTTAAACTTTACAGGATTTTATTGTAATTCTATAGTTAACGGACTTCAGATATTATTGATGTTGGAGGGGTAATACCAACCTGCGCGGAGGCTGACTCACGGGGGATTCCCAAGGCGGTGAAAATCTGAATCTATGGGGCTGCGACTTTGGAGGGCGTGTCCATGGGATCAGCGATCGGCTTGCGGGAAGATTTTGACGGGGCAGCGCTGCGACGGTTGTCGCGCACGACGAAGAGCGCGAACCAGGCGCGGCGGCTGTTGGCTTTGGCCGAGATTTACGACGGCGGGAGCCGGAGTGTCGCGGCTCGGATCGGTGGAGTTGGGCTTCAGATCGTGCGGGACTGGGT
>JBFWKI010000032.1:0-42903 GCA_050252755.1 Sphingobium sp. | reverse complement strand
CGGCGGGCCGGACAAAGGCGCGCTCAGCTACATGTTCGCGCGGATCGGCCTGCTGTTCGAGCCGAGCGTTGCTCTTTCCCTCTATGTCAGCGCCGATACGCTGCACGATCGCTCGCGGCAGGGTTTCAACGTGCCGCAGAACAGCTCGGCTTCCCACCCCCGCCCCCAGACGCAAGATCAGCTTCAGCCGTTGATTTGCAGCCTCTTCGGGCGCTGCACACCGGAAAAGCGCTATAGCTACAGCGCCAACTACACGCCCCGGAACAATTCGGATTCTTCCGGCGTCTCCGCCAATATCAGCTATGATGCCGGCCCGCTGACCCTGACGTCCATAACCGGATATCGCGCCATTCGGGACACGTCCAATTCCGATCTGGACGGAACCGATATTCCACTGGTTCAGGTCGAAAATCGGCGCCTGACATTCGATGAGGTGAGTTCGGAACTGCGCCTTTCGTCCAATCCGGGGGGCGGGCTGGATTTCAACGAGACGCTCGACTGGATCCTGGGCGGCTATTATTTTCACCAGAAATTCCATCTGGTGCAACCGGTTGCGCTGCCTGCGCTGGGTTTGCCCATCGGCCCCGACAACCCCGCCGGCGAACGGCGGCAGACCACGGACAGCATCGCCGTGTTCGCCAATGCGAACCTGAACCTGTCCGACCGTCTGACCCTGTTCGGAGGCATGCGCTATCAACGCGACGAGAAACAGGGCCAGGGCGTTTCGCCGGCATTTTCCCAACGCACGTTCACCAATTCCGACGTCGTGTTCGAAGGTGGCGTCCGCTATTCGCTCTCGTCGCAGGTGAACAGCTATTTCCGTTTCGCCCAGGCGACCCGCACCGGCGGTTTCACGGCCTTTGGCACCACCTTCGATCCGGAAAAGGTGGATTCCTACGAAATCGGGGTGAAACTACAGAGCCACGACAGACGGTTCTCGCTCAATACGGCCGCTTTCTATTATGACTATCGCAATCTGCAACGCGATGTCACCGTGGCGATCCCCGTCGCGCCCTTTTTTCAGGAAACCGTCCTGAATGCCGCCAATTCCCGCATCTGGGGCATAGAGGCGGAAATGTCGGCGCGCCCGGTGGACACTATCACGATCTCGGGCTTCGTCGGCTATCTCAACACCAAATATAAGGATTATTTCGACACCGATCCCGATACCGGCGAAATCGCCGACAATAGCGCGCTGCGCATGCCCTACGCGCCCCGCCTGACAGCGGGCGGATCCCTGAACGTCGATTTCACGCCCGTTCCGCTCCAATCCCTGTTCGATCGCGGCACGATCCTGATCGACGGGAACTACATGTCCGCGCAGACCACGACGACCACGGACTCCCCGATCGCGGATCAGAAGGCCTATGCCGTTTTCAACGCCTCCATAAAGATGTCGGCGCCCGACGACCGTTTCTACGCCCAACTGTTCGTCGATAACGTCTTCGACCAGTTCTACCTCACCAATGGCGAGAACGTAACCAATCTGGCCTTGTTCAGGGTGGAGGGCCGTCCCCGTTCCGCCGGCATCCGCTTCGGATTCAAGCTGTGACCCCCATCATCAACAAGGAGCCTGTAGCCATGCAGCACATCCCGCAGCCATCTCGCCTTTCGCCCGAATTCATAGCCGATTTCCTGACGGCCTTCACATCGATGATCCGGCGGGCCGATCAGGCCGCACTGGACCGGCTGGGCCGGTTTTACGCGCCGGACGTGTCCTTCACCGATCCGGCCGCCGCGCTGGAGGGGTGGGATGCGGTAGGCCGAACCTATTCCCAGTTCGCATCGGCCGAAATGATAGACTTCACCGTCTTCAATGTCGCGGTCGATGGTGCAACGCTGATCGTCCGCTGGAATTTCCAGATGCGGTCGGGCGGCGGATTCGAAGGATATGCCGAACATGATACCGGCAACCAGACGGTGTCGATCAACGGCATTTCGACCTTGATTTTCGGTGACGACAATCGCGCCATATTCCATGAAGATTGCTGGGCCAGCGTCCCGGCCGCCTATCGCGCGCATCTGCGCGATGCGGCGCAGGACGTAGCGGCATGAACGGACGGTTCCGCGTCGCCTGCTGGGGCACAGGCGGAGTCGGCAAGGCCTGCCTCAAGGAGGCGATGCGCCTCCCGGAGATCGAGGTCGTCGCGACGCTGGTCTACAGCGAGGCCAAGGACGGGCAAGACATAGGGGAGATCACGGGCCTTCCGGCCTATGGCGTCAAGGCGACGCGTGACCGGGAAGCCGTGTTTGCCACGCGGCCCGATGCGATCCTCTATACGCCTATGGACCTGGGGGACTGGCGGACCGATGACGAAATCTGCGAACTTTTGCGTCGCGGCTTCAACGTCATCACGTCGATGCCATATCAGAATCTGGACGTTCGGGAGCCGGAGGTCGGCAAGGCCATCGCGCAGGCCTGTCTGGATGGCGGCTCCACCTTTCACGCGGCAGGGGTGAATCCCGGCTTCATCGTCGAACGGCTGGCGCTGGCGGCGACCGGCGGGACCAATGCGATCACCGAGATAAAGGTGGAAGAGTTCGTCCGCATCGGCACGGAACCGGAGGAAACGCTCAAGGCCTTCGGCTTCGGCATTCCTCCTTCGCCAGTCGCGGAAAAGACCCCGGCCGCCCAGATCGCGGAAAATTATGAGCGCCAGTTCATTTATTTCCTGGGGGAAGCCTTCGGCACACCTGTCAAGGAACTGCGCTACACGGTCGATCAGCGACTGGCCCCCCGCGACCTTCCCGCGCCGACGATGACCCTGCCCGAAGGATCGGTCGCCTATGTTTCCCATCGATGGGAAGGCATTACGGACGGTCCGTCGATCGTCTTTTACACCTATTGGTACATGTCCGACGCGGTGATGCCGGACACCCCGGTGCCGTGCGAAGATTATTACGTCATCACCATCGAAGGACGCCCGTCGATGCGGATCGGGGTGGAATTGCGCGCTTCCATCGCCGATTACCGGCGCACCGCGCCCGGCGATACGACCGTTCCCGTCTTTTACGTGACCGCCGTAACGATGGTTCAGGCCATCCCTTCGGTCATCGCGGCCAGCCCCGGCATCAAACCGATCGATACGCCATCCAACGGCCATTGGAAGGCGGACATGCGCGGTTGAGGCCGCGCCCGGCCCATTACGCCAGCCCATTACCAAGGAGACATCATATGTCGGACGGCGCCTATTTCGCGAACCAGTGGGGCCTCGATCTTGCCGAGGCGGTTCCCGATGACGATTATCTTCATACCGATCTGTGCCGGAAAGTGGGCAAACATACCTGTGTCGAGACGCAGTTTTTCGGGTTCAGCATTCCGGAACACCGCATCCATTCGATCGGCTATTTCCGCCAGCATCCGAACATGGGGCATATGTTCGGCGGGGCGCTGGCCTTTCAGGGCATCAAGGAACATTTCCTTGCGGCCGAACTCGCCGACTACCGCCTCTATATGACCGATGAGGCGCTGCGCGGCGACCTGCACAGCGTAACGCTGGAAAACAGCTATCATACCGAAGTGATCGAGCCGCTTCGAAAATTCCGGACATGTTATGACGATCCGAAGCGCGGCAATAGCTTCACCGTAGAATATACCGCCGTCGCCCCTGCCGTCGCCCTGAAAAAGTCCGGCCATCTGGAACAGCTTATGCGCGCGCAGGGTGAATTGTTCCTGCGCGGACAGCGCTTCGACATCGACTGCCTCACCATCCGCAACCGCACATGGGGCGAGGCGCGGGATGAAAATCATGCTCCCATCCCGGCAACGACCTGGATGGCCTGCACCATCGACGAGAATTTCGCTTTTCTGGTGAATGCACTCGATCACCCCGATCTCGATCCGGTGTGGAAGGGCCATTTCGACATCGCGCCCGACAAGGTGCTGTTGGGCGGCTGGGTCTATCGCGACGGCGAGGTAGTGGGCGTCAAATCCATCCGCAAGATCACCCGCTATGACGAGCGTAGCTGGGTGCCGCAATCCTTCGCTTTCGATCTGGTGGACGCGAAGGACCGGACCTACGCCGTTACCGGCAGGATCACCGCCGCTTCACCCTATAATGTCTACCTCAACATCAACAGCTACATGTGTCTGGCGGACATAGAGGTCAACGGCCGCAAGGGCCATTGCGACTTTCAGGATCTACAATGGACCGACTTCCTGAACGCGATGACACGCGAACGCGCGCTTGCGCCGTCGTGATCCGGGCAGAAGGAAAATGACAATGCCCGACCGGACCACGCGGCTGACCACCGCCCTGCAACAGAGCATCGACACATTGCTCCCCCTGATCGACGAAGGGGCGCAGGGCAAGCTGGCCGTCACCGAAGCCGTCGCCCGCTGGATCGGCCATGAAAATGACAGCGCATTCCTGTGCGATCATTATGGTCGGGGCCGGGGCCTGCTGGCAGCGGCGACCGATGCGCTGACCGACGCCGCGCTGGCCGAAGCGGTGACAGCGCTGCCGGAGCGGCTGGACGCCCGTTTCCGGCCGGCCGTTCTGGAAGCGGACATCGCGCGGATCGCATCCCTTCTGGCACAAGCCCGCGATCTGGTTCAACAGCCCGGCAATGGCCTATCTGCGGACTGGATCACCGATGTCTTCGAATGGGAACGGTCCTATTATCTGCACCTGTCCGCCCCGATTCCCATCGCCAGGACCGAGGACGGCCATCTCGACGCGGCCACATTCCAGACCTATCTGCGTCGCGCGGTAGACGGCGCGGAGCATATATCGGTGGTCGAGGCCCAACCGCTTTCGGGCGGCTATGGCCGCGCCACCATCCTGCTGCGGACCGACGCCCCGCTTTTCGGCGAAACCGAACTGATCGTAAGAGCCGAAATGCCGGTCAGCATCCTGACGCTTGAAGGGATCGACATCACCACGGAGTTCGCCATCATCAAAATGGCGCACGACCATGGCATCGCCGCGCCCGAACCGCTGCTGCTGGAAGCCGGTTCGAACGAAACGGGCCTTCGCTTCATCCTGCTGCGCCGCGTGACCGGATCGAGCTACGGAACGGCCTTTTCGAGCACGCGCGCGATCAGCGATACCTTGATCGGCAATCTGGTTGCCGGGCTAGCCGCGATCCATGCCATCCCCCTGACGGAGCATCCCGATGTGACGGCCCGCACCCATTTGCGGCTCTGGAACGGCGATCGGTCGACGCAGGCGGCGGTGCGGCGCTGGGTGCTGATGTGGCGGGACTATTGGCAGGCATCAGGCATCGCATCGCCCGTGCTGGCGGATGCCTTTCACTGGTTGCTCGCGAATATTCCCGCAAGTTCAGAACCGCCGGTGCTCCTCCATTCCGACTATGCGCTCGGCAATCTGCTTATCGAGGATGATATCATCACCGGCGTGCTGGATTGGGAAGCCACCCATGTCGGCGATCCGGCCGAGGAGGTAGCCTGGCTCGCCTTCAACCTGCGCAACGATGTCGGCGAAGCCGAAGTGGTGCGCCGCTATTCGACAATCACCGGCAAGCAGATCCCGGCCGAACGGCTGCGCTATTTCGATGTGCTGACGGCTGTGAAAATGGTCGCGTGCGGTTTCAACGCCATGGCGAAATTCCGATCCGATCCCGGCACCGCACCCATCTTCTGCCTGCTCGCCAGCTATACGATCGAACCCTATCTGAAGCTGATACCCGACGCGATCGCGACGGCGGACGGCGCGCGCGGGCGGGCGGACGCTGCACCCATCACCAGGGGCGGGTAGATGAGCGGCGCCCGCCTTGCCTCCGCGCCGCCCGGACTGGCGGACGACATCCCCATTCTGGAGGATTATCTGAGCCGCGCCCTTCAATCGAGCGTCGCGATCAGGAAGATAAGCCAGAGCTATCCCGGCATCTCACGGGAAACCTGGATCGTGCGGGCCAGCGCGAATGGCCAGCCAGCGGATCTGATCGTGCGCGTCGATCCACCGGAAGGGGGCGGCGCGGGTACGTCGATGCAGTTCGAATGGCAGATATTCTCTCGCTTGCACGGCAGCGGCGTCCCCGTGCCCGAACCATTATGGTTCGATGAAACACCGGCGCTGACCGGCGGACGCCCTCTGATGGTGCGGCGCTTCGTCGAAGGCAGTTCCAGCGTGGAGGGCCTGCATCTGCCGGGCGAGGACGGACGCGAACGCCGATGGGCAACCACGCGCGAATGCGTGGAAAAGCTGGCATTGGTTCATCAACTGGATTGGGAAGCCCGCGGTTTCGCCGACATCATGCCCGCCCCGTCCCGTCCGGGGGACTGCTGGCAAAGCGAAATTCGCATCTGGCGCGACATCTGGCAGCGCCGCCAGCCCATGCCCGACCCCATCATCGACGAGGCCCTGTGCTGGCTTGCCGAACATGCGCCGGACGACACGCCATGCATCTCACTGGTGAAGGGAAATAACGGGCTGGGCGAGGAAATATGGAACGATACGCGCATCGTGGCGATGAGCGACTGGGAGATGGCGTCGCTGGGGGACGGCATAGCCGACCTGTTCTGGTCGCAAGGCACGCTGAGACTGGCGCCGTTCGACGATATTATCCGCCATTATGAAAGCTGCATGGAACAGCGCATATCGCCCGAACGGCTCGTGTTCGCGGCGGCGTTCGCAACCGCCAAGCAGTTCATCGCCACCGTCTGCAATTTTTACGGTCCCTATTTCGAAGGACGAACGCGCCGCATCTATTCTCTGGGAGGGCTGACCTATGCGGCGGGGTTCCGGCACCGGCTGGGGCAATGCATCGGTCAACCCCTGCTGGATGTGTGGCCGCTGTTCCAAAATGACGAAAAGAGCCTCTACACCCGATTGGGAAGCGCCCGATGATGATGCCGTCAGATACCGATTTGCTGGGGGCGATCAGCCATGCGCTGGCGGAAAATGTCCTCACGCTGCTGGAACCCGACAGTTGGGGCGCCGCCAATGTCAGGACGGCGATCAACCTGCTCGCGCATCTGGAGGACCGCTCCCTCCATGAAAGCGAGGTGCTGACCGCCTGCAACGCCGCCATGCGGTCATTGCTGTCCCCGCTGTCCCACGCCGCGCCCTGGGGGGATGACGCGATGGCCGCAACGATCCGCCAGGCCATCCGCGTTCCTCAGGGCCAGCATGGCGAGCCGGCCATAGTTCTTCTCCGGCAAGAGAATCGCGATCTCAAAGCGGTGCTCAGCCAGATCGTCAATCGCGTCGCGACGCGTGGCGATCCTGATCCGGCCCATCATTTCGCCGAACGAATGCGGGCCTGCCTGCGCGACATGAACGAACAGGAATTTCGCATCGACGCGCGGGCAAGCCTGCTGCGCCCCTTTTGAACGCCATCTGGAACAGGAGAGAATGATGAACACCATGCCCGCCGGACGCGACAGCGCAACAATTATCAGGGATTTCCTGCGCGATTGGGGAACGGAAGGATGGACCAAATCCTTCGACGCCTACATACATCCCGATTGCGTGTGGAAGAATACCGGTTTCCCCGATGCGGTGGGAAAAGCCGATGTCATGGCGCTGCTGCGTACCATGGTGAACTATTATAATATCGATATCTGCCATGTCGAATTGCTCAACGTCGCGCATCGGGGAACGCTGGTCCTGACCGAACGGCGCGACACGATGGAACTGAACGACGGCAGCACGCACCTCACTCTCACCATGGGCGCATTCGAGGTGAAGGACGGCCTGATTCATTATTATGCGGACTATTTCGACCCCACGCCGTTCACCGATCAGTTGCCCGCCTTCCTGGCCGCCTATGAAAAAGAACGAACCAAGCCCCGCGCCGTAATCGAACGCATGTTCGATGATTTCCGTACCGATGGTTTCGAAGCGGCAATGGAACGCCACCTGCATCCCGATGCGATATGGCAGAACACCGGCTTCCCCGATGCGGTGGGCAAGCCCGCCATCATGGCGCTCGCCAGGCGTTTTCTCGAAGCCGTTCCAGCCCCGATCGGCCGCATCGACATTCTACGGTGCGCGGAAAACGGCAATGTAGTGCTGATGGAACGGGTGGACCATGTGCTGAACGCCGACGGGACGCCCAGCCACAGTTCGCACCTGATGGGCCTGTTCGAGGTCGAAGATGGACAGATCAAACGCTGGTCCGACTATCTCAATCCAGCCGATTTCCCGATTTCCTGACGTCAGGGACGCTCACGGCGTCAGCATTATGAGGAGAGGATATATGCGATCTGCATTTCGCAGACGCGGCGCATGGGCGCTGGGCGTCGCCATGGCCGGGTCATTCGCCCCCGTCATGGCTCAGGAAGAAGCCGCCGACAGGCCTGCGGAGCAGGACGGCGCGCGTCTGGCGGATATCGTCGTCACCGCCCAGCGCCGGTCGGAAAACATGCAGCGCGTGCCGATCGCCGTCACCGCGGTCGGCGGCGAGTCCCTTCAACGATCGGGCATCGAGGGTCAGAAGGCGCTGACGATGGTCACGCCCAATCTGTCGATCAACCAGAATTCCCAGTTCGTCACGCCCTATTTGCGGGGCGTGGGTACGCAATATGCCAATCCCGGTCTGGAATCCTCAATCGCGACCTATTTCGACGATTTGTACATCGCCCGGCCGACCTCCAATCATTTGAACTTCAATGATGTCGAGCGCGTGGAAATATTGAGGGGACCGCAGGGCATTCTTTATGGCCGCAACTCGTCGGGCGGCGCCATTCGCATCATACCCAAACAGCCGACCCATGACTTTGAGGGCAGGGTTTCGGCCGGGATCGGGTCTTTTGGCCGGCGCACGGTGGACGGCGTGCTGAACCTGCCCCTGACCGATAATATGGCGGTTCGCATCACGGGTCTGTTCGACGATAATCATGGGTATATCAAGAATCTGAACGGAGGCCCGCGCCTGGGCGACCGCCATGTCTGGATGACCACCGGCCAGATGAAATGGGAACCGACCGAACAGCTCACGGTCAGGATCTCCGGCGATTACAGCCGCAAGCGCGACCATGAAGTGCTCGCCTTCATGCCGCTGTTCTCCGGCCTTCCCGAACAGGCCGCCGCAGCGCAGGGCGGACAGATCAGTCAGGACTTCTACACCTATTCCGGAAACATCCCCTACAACAACGACAAGGATCAGATGAACCTGTTCGTCAGCGGCGGCGGATCGCTGAAAATATCCTATGAGGCCGATCCGTTCACCATCACGTCCATCACCGGCTATCGTTACAATTTCTTCAGCGGGTTCGGCGACCTCGACGCCAGCACGGCGAATATCCTGTTCGCCGACGAGCCGCTGGAGCGTACACGGCAATATAGCCAGGAAATCCAGATCGTATCGAACGACAGCCACGCCTTTGGCTATCAGGCGGGCATCTATGCCTATCGCGAAGTCACCGAAGTCGAATTCGGTCTTTCGGGTCAATCGCTGGATTCCATATTCCCCGGCGCCCGGCTCGGTGGGCGCGGTTCTGTCGTGGTGCGATCGCTGGCGCCCTATGGGCAGTTGACCTGGAAGCCCTCCGAACGGTGGGAACTGACTGCGGGCGCGCGCTATACGATGGAAGACAAGACCCTGCGCGGCAACGACTATTTCCTCACCACGCTCGATCCCAATTTCAAGCCGACCTACGATCCCTATATTCCGCTGGGCAGCGCGCCGCGCGACAGGCTGTCCTTCAAAGAATTTACGCCGCGTCTTTCGCTGACCTACCGGCCGGACAATGCGCTGATGCTCTATGGAAGCTATAGTCGCGGCTTCAAGAGCGGCGGCTACAACCTGCCCGACCCCGATCCGGCTTCGCCGCCCGAACGGGTCGATACCGAAACGCTCGACGCCTATGAACTGGGGTGGAAGTTCCAGCGTGGCGACATCCGCCTCAACGGGTCGGCCTTTCTCTATGATATCAAGGGCCTGCAACTGGGACAATATGACGACAGGTCGGGCATCACCACCGTCCGAAACGCCGCATCGGCGCGCATCAAGGGTTTTGATGTCGAGCTTTCCTGGGCAGCAACGGACCATTTCCAGATCGACGCAGGCGGCGGCTATCTGGACACCCGGTTCAAGAATTATGCGAACGGTCCGATCACCATTCCCTGCGCTCAGGCGCCGACCGATCCCGCCTGCATCGCACAGGACGGCCTCGGGCTGACCATCGCTACGGGCGACCTGTCCGGCCGCGATCTGCCCTTCTCGCCGCCGTTCACGGCCTTTGCGAAGGGTACCTATCGCCTGCCGCTGCCCGAAACCATGGGCAAGGCCGAACTGAGCGCGATCTACAATTATTCGGACGGCTATATCTTTCAGGCCGACGGATTTTTCAGCCGGCCGTCGCTATCACTGGTCAATCTTGCAGCGTCCTGGGCTTCCCGTGACGACCGGCTTGGCCTGTCCCTGTCCGTCACCAACCTCTTCGACGAGAAATATATCATCGGCGGCTCCGTCATCGGCAGCACGGGCGGTTATCGTCAGGTCGGCCGCCCCAGAGAGGTCGCCGCCAGGATCTCCTATAATTTCTAATCGTTCCGCTGCGAAAGGCATCCAACATGTATATCGACGCCCGTCCTCCTGTCGCCGCATCCCGCGCGGAAACGATCATCGCCGCGATGCAACGAATGGTGAACACCCCTTCCCCCGAAGCGCTGGACGCCATGCGCGCATTGTTTTCCGAGGACATCCGATTTCGCGACCCGGGAACGGTGATGAACGGCAGGGACGAATTCCTGCGCTCCTTCGAACAATTCTGCACGGCCGAAAGCGTCGGGCAGAAGATATTGAGGACAGCCATCAGCCATGACAGCATCTTCATCAACTGGCGCTTTTCGATGAAATCCGGCGCGGCGTTCGAAGGCTATGCCGGCCATGACACAGGCGACGATGCCATTGAGTTCGACGGCGTGGGCATGATGCTCCTGAACGAGCAGGGGGTCATCATCGACTATACCGATTTCTGGAGCGTCGTGCCCGACGCCTATAAGGCGGCCCTGCGATGAATGCCGTCCGGGTCGCGATATGGGGCACCGGAAGCGTCGGAGGCGCCTGCCTGAAGGCGCTTCCTCTCGTGCCCGGCAAGGTGCTTGTCGGCGCGCGTTGCTACGACCCGCGCAAGAGCGGCCGCCCCATCGCCGAAATCGTGGGAGGCGCCGACACCGATTTGCTCGCGACGGATGATGTGGAGCAGATTCTGAACGAACGGCCGGACGTGGTTCTCTACGCCGCCAGCGAATTTGGAGACGTGTCGACCGATGAGGAAATCGCCGGCCTGCTGGCGCGTGGCGTAAACGTCATCACCCCTTTGCCCTATCATAATGTCCCCATTTCGACGCCGGGCAGCCTCGCGAAACTCGCGGCAGCCTGCGACGCCGGGCGCAGCCGCCTGTTTGCGACCGGCATCCATCCGGGCCTGATGTTCGAACGGCTGGCCCTCACGGCCAGCGCTGCCTCGCTCGGCATCAGCAGTTTCATGATCGAGGAATTTTTCAGCGCGGGGACCGAGACGCAGGCAGCGCTGAACGGCTTCGGTTTTGGCCTGTCGCCCGCAGAGGCGCGCGAACGGACGTCTGTCAGGCAGGTCATCGAACGCTATAACAGCCAATATATCCATTATGGCGCCGACTTGTTCGGAACGCCGGTCCGGGCCATCGACTATGAAGCGGACTTCAGGGTTGCCGGGCAGGATCTACGATTGCCGCATGCCGCCATCGACCGGGGCAGCGTCAGCTTCATATCGCACCGGTTCACGGCCACGACGCAGGGCGGCCCCCGCATCATCGTGTCATCCAACTGGTATCTCGACGACGAGCACAAGCCGGCCGGCATCCCCTGTCCGGACTTCTACGCAATCAGCATCGAAGGCACGCCGTCGCTGCGCATGGCGATCGAAATGCGAGCCTCGATCGCGAGCGGGGCAAGGCTGCGTGAGGGCGACCTCACCACTCCGGCCCATTATGCGACCGCCAGCATGATGCTTCAGGCGATCGACTGGGCGCTGGCCCAGCCCCCCGGAATCCTGTCCGTGCAGCCACCGGCCAACGGATTCTGGAGGCCGCCGCCGCAGGAATGACAGCCGATATATAATAATCGAGCAAATGGGAGAGCTGCTATGAAAAAGGGGATCAACGAATATCGATATCTTCTGATGGCCTCCGGCGCGCTATGGATCGCCACATCGGCGGGCGCCGTCGCACAGGATAGCGGGGCGCTACAGGACATCATCGTCACAGCCCAGAAACGGGCGGAATCCATTCAGGATGTACCGATCGCCATTTCCGTCATCGATGCGGACACGATCCGCGCCTCCGGCGTCGATGCGCAACGGACATTGCCGCTGGTGACGCCCAACCTGCATTATAATTCGACATCGCAGACGGTGACGCCCTATCTGCGCGGGGTCGGCACGCAATTTGCCAGTCCGGGGCTGGAATCTTCGGTCGCGGTCTATTTTGACGATATTTACCTCGCGCGCCCGACAGCCAATCAGACCGGTTTCTACGATATCGAGCGCGTAGAGGTTCTGCGTGGTCCGCAAGGCACTCTGTACGGCCGCAACGCCACCGGCGGGGCCATCAGGATCATCACGAAAAAGCCGGTCGATCGTTTCGAGGGCAATGTGACGGGCACTGTCGGTACCCGCGACCGGCTGGAGTTGCAGGGCGTGCTCAACCTGCCCGTTTCGCCGGATGCAGCCATCCGCCTCGTCGGGTCTTTTCACGACGAGGATGGCTATATCCATAACCTCAATGGCGGGCCTGATCTTGAGGACCGGCACGAATGGACGCTGGCCGGCAAGTTCCAATGGCATGTGTCGGACAGCGTCACGGCGCTGATCGCGGTGGATTACACGCGGAAGGACGATTATCAGGGGTTGGGTTTCCAGCCATTGTTCCGCACCGGTCCCAATCAGACAGGGGTAGCGCTGGGCGGCACCATAGGGTCGGGCTTCTACGATTTTTCGGGCAACCGGCCGTCGGATGGGTCGGACGCGCAAAAGCGGCATCTCAAGATGTTCGGCCTGTCGGCCAGACTGGACTTCGAAACGGAGGCCTTCACCCTGTCCTCCATCACCGGTTATCGTTATACCCATTTCGTCGGGCAGGCGGACATAGATGCGACGTCCCTCAACTATTTCTATTCCTATGAGCCGCAGGAAATAACCCGGCAACATAGCCAGGAATTCCAGATCGTGTCGGCTCATGACGGCCCGTTCAAATATCAGGGCGGCGTTTATCTCTATCATGAATATACGGGCATCAGCTATTTCCTTTCGGGCCAGATTTTCGAAGCCGCGCTCGGCCCCGACGGCACGGTCGGCGGCGATGGACGCGTCGGCATCAATTCGTTCGCGCCCTATGGCCAGCTATCTTATGCGTTCACTCCGAAACTGGAATTGTCGCTGGGCGCGCGCTACACGATCGAGGAAAAGAAGCTGAAGCGGAACGACTATTATATCGGGCAGGTCGATCAGCATGGCGCACCCATCTGGTCAAGCCTGACGCAGATCGGCAGCGCCCCGAAAGACAGGCTGAAGTTCAAGGCCTTCACGCCCAAGGTGATGCTGACCTATCGGCCCGCGCAAGACATCATGATCTTCGCCAGCTATGGCAAAGGCTTCAAGAGCGGTGGCTTCAACCTGCCTGATCCCGATGCGGGCGCGCCCCCGGAAAAAGTGACGAATGAAAAGCTGGAGGCCTATGAGATCGGCTGGAAAACCGAGTTCGGGAATGTCCGGTTCAACGGCGCCGCATTCTGGTACGATATTCGCGACTTGCAGGTCGGTGAAATCGACCCGCTGGCGCCACCCGCCACGCGCGTGGCCAATGCCGGGTCGGCCCGCATCAAGGGGATCGAAGCGGATCTGAGTTGGGCGCCCAGCCGCCATGTGCAGATCAGCGCCGGCGCCGGATATCTAGACGCCAAGTTCAAAGCCTATCCCAATGGCGTCATCAGCGTCCCTTGCGCGCAAGCCCCGCTCGACCCCGGTTGCGCGGGCGGCACCGCTCTGGGCCTCGGCAGCATACCCACGGACCTGTCCGGCGCGCGGCTGCCGAACACGGCGAAATATTCCGGCTTCGTTCGCGGGGCCTATACGCTGCCGTTCAGCGTGGAAGGCGGCGACCTGACGCTGAGCGCGATCTACAATTACAGCAGCCGCATCAATTTTACGCCCGACGAACTTTTCAGTCGCCCGGCCCTGTCGCTGGTCAATGCCTATATGGGCTGGCGCTCGGCAGGCGAGCGGACGACGATATCGCTGTCGCTCACCAACCTGTTCGATGAAAAATACTACATCACGAAACTGCCGATCAATCCGGTCGGGGGCTTCGCGACCGCCGGGGCGCCGCGTCAACTGAGTCTGGGTCTGACCCAGGCATTCTGATATATTCATCACCCTGCCGGAGAACGGACCATGATCACTATCTGTCATCTTGGCATCTCGCAATCGGACCGGATCGTCTGGCTGATGGAGGAGCTTGGCCTGCCATACCGATTGCAGGCCTTTACCCGCCATTCTTCCGGTTATGCGCCGGACGAACTGAAGGCCGTGCACCCTCTGGGCCGGGCGCCGGTCATCCGGGACGAGGGCGTCGTTCTGGCGGAATCGGGCGCCATCGTCGAATATATCTGTCACCGTTACGCGAACGGCCGTCTTTGGGTCAGGCCCGATGCGCCCAATTACGCGGATTTCCTGTTCTGGCTCCACACCGCGCCGGGAACGCTCAGCCCCATGTCGATGTACCGGATGTTCGCGCATCGCGCGGACCATCGCGATCTCGATCATATCATGGTCCATTTTCTGGAACAGTTCGACATTTTGCTGGGTATGCTCGACGCCCAGTTGGGACGACACCCATTTGTCGGCGGCGAAGACCTCACCGCGGCGGATATCATGATTGCTTATCCACTGACCACCTGGACGCGCTATAATGGGCTGGACCTGACCCCCTATCCCAATATCCGCGCCTATGTCCGGCGCATAGAGGCGCGGCCCGCCTATATCCGCACGATGGATATCGCCGGACCGGACCGGGGCGCCGGCCTGCCTGCCCAATATACGCTGGCCGACCCGCGCGCATAACCCGCATCCCATGCCTTTTGCAGGATTTCCAAGATGCTGAAAATCCACCATCTCGACAATTCACGCTCCCAATCCATCCTGTGGCTGCTGGAGGAACTGGAAGTCGAATATGAAATCATCTCCTATCGGCGCGATCCGCAGAACTGGTCCGGCCCGCCGGAAATCAAGGCCCTGCACCCGATCGGCAAGGCGCCTGTGATGGAGACGGACGGGCGGCTGGTGCCGGAATCGGGCGCGATCGTCGATCATATTCTGCTCCATCACGGCAAGGGGCGGCTTCAGCCCCACGCCGGATCACCGGAGCATGATCAGCACCGCGCCTGGCTCTATTATGCCGTCAGCACCGGCCTGTTCCCGATCAATCTTAAAAACTATGCCGGGCTAAGCGGCGGGCGGGGATCGGACCTCGACAGGATTGCAGACCGGCAACTGGCGGATGTCCTCAGCTATATCGACGACGGCCTTGCCGGTCAGGACTTCCTGATGGGCGCCGATTTCACCGCTGCGGACATTCAGGTCAGCTTCGTGGCGGACATCGCGGCTGGCTATGCGGATTTGTCGCTTTACCCCCGCCTCACCGCGTGGCGCGCAGATCTGCACCAACGCCCCGCCTTTCTGCGTTCCGTCGCACGCGGCGGCGACTACAGGCTCTCCCGCTGGAAACAGGGTGATGGCGCTCCCTGACGAGGGGATCGACCCGCACCTGACAGCGGGGCGGTCAGGGTGAAAACTCGATAGGAACGACCGGTGCGATTGCCACGCCCACGCTGCCGCAGGGCGGCGGCGGCGCGGCATCCTGTTGTGGCAGGCCTTGCCAGCCCGGCAGCAACACCGCCATGGCGATAGCGTAGAGCAGCAGCGTACCCAGACCGCTGATCGACAACCTGCCTCATCCCCCGGAGGCAGGGCGAAGGACCAGCATCATATATAATATTGCATGTCATTCTCATTATATGTAATCGGGCGCGAACTCAGAATATCAAAGGGGGCACCATGGTTCGTTCGTTTCGTCCTGCTTTCAAATTTGCGCTGCTGGCGGCAAGCGCGCTTTCGGTTCCGGCGGTGGCGCAGGAAAGCGCCGATAATCAGAAGGATAGCGATGCCATTGTCGTGTACGGCAGCGGCATAGACAAGAATGTCGCCGCCACCGGGCTTGATCTGACGCCGCGCGAAACGCCGCAGTCGATCACCATCATCACCCGCGAGCAGATCGACGATCAGGGCGCGGCGACCGTCGCGGATGTCCTCGAATATACCACCGGCCTTTCGGTGAAGCGGGTGGATCGCGGCCGCAACCTCCTGTCGGCGCGCGGCTTCGACATCACCAATTTCCAGCTCGACGGAATGCCGTTCGCTACCGGCAATATCGGCATGGAGGAAACCAGCACGGCCCTTTATGAAAGGGTCGAAGTCGTACGCGGGGCCGCCGGTCTGCTTCAGGGCGCGGGCGAGCCTTCGGCGTCGATCAACATGGTGCGCAGGAAAGCCGATGCGCGGGAGCTTACCGGCGATCTGACGCTGGAGGGCGGCACCTGGAATCATTTTTCCGGCGTGGTGGACCTCAGCACGCCGCTGACCAGCGATGGATCGGTGCGGGCGCGCTTTGTCGGGGAAGTCCATCGGCAGGACGCCTTCATCGATCTGGAAAGCAGCAACGGCATCACCCTATATGGCGTGATCGGAGCCGATATCGGGTCGGGCACGCGGATCAGCGCCGGCGCCAGCTATCAAAGGGACGAACGCAACGGCGTGATGTGGTCGCAACTGCCCTATTGGTATTCCGACGGGTCGCGGTCCCGCGCGTCCCGCTCAACGACGACGGGCGCCAAATGGAACGAATGGGACACGGTCGAGCAGTCGGCTTTCCTGTCCATCGAGCAGGATCTGGCGCAAAACTGGTCGTTGAAAGCGGATGTTTCCTATTTCCGGCAGACTGAGGATTCAAAGCTGATCTGGCTGTGGGGCAGCCCCGACCGCGTGACCGGTCAAGGCATGGACGTCTGGCCATACTGGTATCTGACCAAGCCCAACCAATGGAATCTCAATCTGCAAGTCAAGGGCGGTTACACGCTCTTCGGCCGCCAGCACGAGCTTGTCGTGGGGGCGATGTATAATCGCCTGAAAGGCGGCTGGACCAATCGTGATCCCGACCCTGCGACGGTTGCGCCCGTCGGCGATTTCAACGAGTGGGACGGCAGCTATCCCGAACCGCAATGGGGGCCGCGTTTCCGCATGAGCGGCTTTGGCACCACCAAGCAAAGCGCGGTTTACGGCGTGACCCGGCTTCAGATTCTCGAACCGCTGAAGCTGATCGTCGGCGGGCGGCTGAGTTCCTGGACCCGCAATGAGGAACTGGCACTCTACACGGCGGAACCTTATCGGATCAAACATAAGAATGTGTTCACGCCCTATGCGGGCGCCATTCTCGATTTCAACAGCTATCTGTCCGCCTATGCAAGCTATACCAGCATCTTCAACCCGCAGACCAGCCGGGATCGCACCGGGCGCTATCTCGATCCGCTGGAAGGCACCAATTATGAGGCAGGGCTGAAGGCGGACCTGATGGACGGCAGGCTGCGCGCTTCGGCCGCGATCTTCCGCATCGAGCAGGATAATTTCGCCGTGCCCGATATCGATCCGGGTCCGCCGGAAGTCATTCATTATGTCCCCGGCACCACGGACGTGGCTTCGCGCGCCGCGCAGGGCACGGTGTCGAAGGGCTATGAAATCGAAATGCAGGGCGAATTGTTGCCGAGATGGGATATCAGCGTCGGGTGGAGCCACTTCAAGGCGACGGATGCCGACGGCGCGGACGTGCAGGCGCATCAGCCGCGGCGCGTGTTCCGCATGGCCACGAAATATGAATTTGGCGGCGTGCTGGACGGCTTCAGCTTTGGCGGCTCGCTCCGCTGGGAAAGCCGCCCGCCCCAGACGGCGACCAATCCCGGCACCGGCGAAACCGAAGCCGTGGGCCAGAAATCCTATGCGCTGGTCAATTTGATGGGCGCTTTCGATGTGACGGAGCAATTGTCGCTTCAGGTCAACGTCAACAACGTCTTTGACAAGACCTATTACAACACCAATTCGTGGTTCGGAGGCTATATCTATGGCGAGCCTCGCAATGTTCGCGCGACCTTGCGCTACGGATTCTGATCGCGAGAGGGTGGGGGGCGACGCCGACGACCGGCGTTGAAGCCCGCGCCCTTGCGGCTATCAACAACCCGCTTCGGGCTGATGCAACATATAGGCCGAGGGACCGGAACTGACCGGTTCCCTCGGCCTTTGCTCATGTTCTGACGCTGCGCCTCCTGCGCCTGTGCTTTGGCTCGAAGGCGTGGATCGCGGCGCTATACTCCCCTCGCCTCTCTGCCTGCCGGTGAGAAAGAGGTTGCCCGCACAGGGCGCGCCCTGTGGCGCACCGGACCTTGTCCTCATCGGGCAGCGCCCTCCGAGATAATGCGTCGACGGTCGCTCCATCGCTCATCATGAGTCGCCGGAGAATCGGCTGCTGTGCAAACCTGCAATCCCGCCGCAGAACATGTCTGCCGATCTGCAATCCGCTGTGGCCGGATGGTGATTGGATCCGAAATACCCCCAGAAAACCGAGGGATTTCCGGGATTATCCCTATCGGCACGGGCCGTCAGGCTGTTGCCGCATGCGCTCTTCCACAAAAAAATATTGCCATGAGATAGAGGCCCCGATATAAGAACAAAAAATAGTCAAATGCATTTACTAAATGCATCGAGGAAGCGGCCCGAAAGGAAGAGAATGGTGCGAGGAATTCTCTGAACGACAGTTCGCAAGGCATTATCGCCGGGCGGCAGGCATCAAGGAAAAAGAAGCGTCGCCACGGCGGCAAGGTCGTCGCAGCCCGGCGGCCACCGGCCCCGCCTGTCCCGCTGACCGCGCCGATGCCCCGCCCGACGAAGCCCTATCCTGATTTTCATAGGCTTATAACAGGTGAGACAAGACATGGATTATCTGCGCAACTGCTGGAATTTGGCAGGCTGGTCGGCCGAACTGCCCGCCGACGGGATGCTGGCGCGCCGTTTGCTCGATACGCCGGTGCTGCTGTTCCGCGACAAGGCGGGCGAGGCGCAGGCGGTGCTCGATCGCTGCCCGCACCGGTTCGCGCCGCTCTCCATGGGCAAGGTCGAGGACGGCGCGATCATCTGCGGCTATCACGGCCTTGCCTTTGCCGGGAACGGCCAATGCGTCCATAACCCGCACGGGCCGATCGTGTCGGCGCTCAACGTCACCGCCTTTCCGGTGCGCGAACGCTTTTACGGGCTGTGGATCTGGATGGGCGATCCCGCGCTGGCCGACGACAGCCTGCTGCCCGATCTCGACTTCGTCAACGAGGCGCCCGCCACCGCCTTCAGCACCGGCTATCTGCATGGGCAGGGCAATTATCAGCTTTATGTCGATAATCTGCTGGACCTCACCCATGTCGATTTCCTGCATCCCACCACGCTGGGCGGCGGCAGCATCACTCGCACCAAGCCGATTTTCGAGCAGGACGGCGATGCCATCGCGATCAAATGGCATCCCAAGAACGAAACCCCCTCGCCGGTTCATCGCGGTCTGCTGGGCCTTGCCGATGACGATGACCAGAAGGTCGATTCCTGGACCGAAGTATTCTGGGCGCCGCCCTCGCTGATCCAGATCGTCACCGGCGTGGTGCCGGCGGGCCAGTCGCGGCCGGAGGACAGCGCCCGCGCTATCCATGTGCTCACCCCCGAAACCGCGCATAGCACGCATTATTTCTTCGCCTCGGCGCGCAAGTTCGCGGTCGATGACGAGGAATTCAACCGCCAGTTCGCGGAAACCCGCCACCGGGTATTTTCGACCGAGGACCGGCCGATGATCGTCGGCCAGTCGGACCGGATGGAAGGTCAGGATTTCTGGGATCTCAAGCCCGCCCTGCTGCCGACCGATGCCGGTGCGGTGCGCGTCCGCCGCGCGCTCGAACGCCTGATCGCGCAGGAACGCGACGGCACGCCCGGCGCGCGGCCTTCGATGAGCGAACTGGACCGGGTCGGCAACGGCTAAGGGCGGGCGAACCAACGCCCCGCCGGGATCAAACATATACCGAGGGCCAAACAGCCCCATTCGAGGCCTAACAGCCCATTCGAGGCCCAAAAGCCCATGCGAGGAGAGTGATGATGAACATTATGGGGAGCAGTCCGGGCACACCGGCCAGCGCGACGGGCGTGACGATCGCGCAGGATCGCGACTGGCTGGCGCTGGCTGCCGCGCTGCTCGCGCAGGCCCTCTCGATCGGCACGGTGACGATCCATATTTTCGGCGTGTTCGTGCATCCGCTTCAGGAAGAATTCGGCTGGACGCGTACCGAACTGGCCTTCGCCGTGACGATCACGCAATATTCGCTGGGCCTGACCTCTCCCTTCTGGGGGATATTGACCGACCGTTTCGGACCGCGGGTGCTGCTGTTGCCGACAATCGCCATCATGTCGGTGCTGCTGTCCTCGCTCGCCTTGCTGACGCCCGCTTTGTGGCATTTCTACCTGATGTTCCTGCTGATCCCGGTGCTGGGCACCTCGCCGGTGCTCTATTCCACGGTGATCAGCCGGTTGTTCGACAAGCGGCTGGGCCTCGCCATGGGGTTGATGCTGGTGGGCGTGGGGCTGGGATCGGCCGTGCTGCCGCCCCTCACTCAGGCGATCATCGATTCGTTCGGCTGGCGCGCGGCCTATGTCGTGCTGGGCGTATTGACGCTGGCCATCGGCATCCCGGCCGCGCTGATCGCCACCCGCCATGTCCGTGGCCCGGTGCCGCGCAAGGCCGGGACGACGATCGAGCCGCTGCTGCCCATGGTGCGGACACGGAAATTCGCGCTGATCGTCGTTATTTTCCTGCTGATGGGCGGGGCGACCGTCGGCACGCTGACGCATCTGGTGCCGATGATGATCGACCGGGGCATGAGCCCGGCCTCGGCGGCGGGCCTTGCCAGCATGGTGGGCCTGTCGGCGCTGTGCGCGCGCGGCGTGATCGGCTATGTGCTCGATCGCTTCGCTCCGTCCCCGGTGCTGGCCATCATCTGCCTGCTGGCAGTGACGGCGTTCCTGATCCTCGCGTTCAACCCCGGCCATGGGCTGACCTATGTCGCGGCGATCCTGCTGGGGGTTTCGGTCGGCGCGGAAGCGGACTTCGTCGGTTTTCTGACGCGCCGCTATTTTTCGCCGGGGCTGTTCGGCCGGATGTTCGGGCTGGTGTTCCTCGCCTTTACCGCAGGGGGCGGCACCGGTCCGTTGCTGATGGGGCTGAGCCATGACCGGCTGGGCGGATATTTCCCCGGCCTGATGCTGTTCGCCGGGCTGTGCACATTGGCCGCGTTCATCGCGCTGATGCTGCCGCCCATCCGTCGATCCGGCGAGGAGGATGCACTCCCGCAGGCCCGGCCGGTTCCCGCCCGACCCCAAACGGCGGCATCCTGATGGCGAAGGCCGCCCCAAGGACAAGACATGATGTTTCCTGCCCGATGCCGGCGGCATACCGGCTCCGGGCTTGACAGAGATGGAGAGCAAGATGAGTGAAGCGACTGTGCGCAAGGCGGCCGACGCCGCTGATATAAAGGCGGGCGACCCGGCAATCGCGGCCCGGATTCTGGCCGATGTGGCCGCCTATGTCCCCACGCTGCGCGACCGCGCCGGCGAGACGGAGCAGCTGGGCCGCGTGCCCGAAGAGACTATCCGCGATCTCGACGCCATGGGCGTGTTCAAAATGTGCATCCCGATCGAACATGGCGGCTATGCCTCCACCCCCTTGCAGCAGTTCGACGTGATCGCAGAGGTCGCGCGCGGCTGCGGATCGACCGGCTGGGTGGTGTGGGTAACGCTCACCGCGACCCAATGGGTATGCCTTTACGACCGCAAGTTTCAGGAGGAGGTCTACTCGATCGACTGGGTCGGCCCGCTGACCTGCGGCGCGGGCAATCCCTGCGTCGGGCGGCGCGTGCCGGGTGGCATCATGCTGAAAGGGCGCTGGCCGTTCAGCAGCGGATCGCACCACACCGCCTTCCACCATGTCGGCGTCATCATCCCGGAGGATGAGAACCCCGAGCCGATGCTCGCCCAGATTCCCCATAAGGACAGCATCATCCTCGACGACTGGAAGGTCATGGGGATGAAGGGCAGCAGCAGCAATTCCGTCGCGATCGAGGAGGAAGTGTTCGTTCCCGATTATCGCATCCGCACCGTCGACGACCTGTTTTCCAACCGCCGGATCGAACCCGCCCCCGAAGGCCTGCTGTTCCAGCTCGATATCGTCAGCCACACCGCTTCCTTGCAGAGCGCGATCGCGGTGGGCATGGCGCGCGCGGCGGTGGAATTGTTCAAGGAGCATATCCACAAGCGCAAGATCACCCATCTGCCCTATGCGAAGCAGAGCGACGCGCCCGTCACCCATCTCCAGCTTGGCGAACTGCATTGCAAACTCAACGCGATGGAACTGATCGCCCGCAACAATGTCGCGCGCGCCGAAGCGCGGGCACGCGATGGCGTGGGGTCGAACGAACTGGATTTCAAGCGCACCCAACTCGACAATGCCTATGTCATGAAGCTCGGCTCGGAAATCACCACGGTCACGCTGCGCGCCAGCGGGGCGTCGCAAATTAAGGAAACAAGCCCGTTCCAGCGCCTTTTCCGCGATACGCAGGTGGGCACGATGCACGCCCATACGATGATCGAAACCTGCATGGAGGAATTCGGGCGCGCCTCCGTCGGGCTGGACACCGCGACGACCTTCAACCTCAACGCCTTGCAGGCCATCACCAGCGGCGGGCGGCCATGAAGCCGGATATCGCGCCATCGCGGCGCATCCGCAAGGAAAGGGAATAAATATGGCCGACATGATGACGCAGATCGATCCCGCCATGATGGAGGAACTGGCCTGTTTTGCCGTCAGCACCCTGATCTGCCGGGAGCGTCTGGCCCGCGACAATGGCGATTTCGATGCGATGGCCAGCTATTATCACCCCGATTCCTGGGTCGATATCAGCTGGTTTCAGGGCAGCGGGCAGGAATTTGTCGATCGCAGCCGCGCCAATTATGCACGGATCGATGTGAGCATCCACCTGCTCTCACCGCCGGTCGTCACGGTGGACAGGGATCGCGCCATCGCGGAACAGCCCTGCATCAACCGCAGCTTCTTCACGATGGACGGGATAGAGATGAGCCGCGAAGGCTTCACCCGCCTGCTATGGCGAGCGCAGAAGCATGAAGGGCGCTGGCTGATCGCGGGACTGCGCGCCTTTTACATACGCGACATATTGATGCCTTGCACGCCGGGGCAAATGCCCCCGATCGATGAACAAAAGCTGGCGGCGCTACGCCCTTCTTATCGTCATCTCGATTATGCGCTTTCCTCGTTGGGAACGGGCCTCGGCTCGCGGGTCGACCTGCCGGGCAGCGACCGGCCGGAAACCGTGGCGGCGTTGCGCGCGGGCGATCGGGAATGGCTGGCGCAGCAATGACGCCCCGCACTCATGGCATAAGGAAGCCTCTATGAAGACTCTGCGTCTGGGCGCCACCGGCCCCGAAGTGTCCGCCCTCGGCCTTGGCTGCATGGGCATGTCGGGCACTTACGGTCCCGCCGATCGCGAAGAAAGCATCGCGACCATCCATGCCGCGCTGGACGCTGGCGTGACATTGCTCGATACCGGCGATCATTATGGCATGGGCCATAACGAGATGCTGATCGGGGAAGCCATCCGGGGGAGGCCGCGGGACAGCTTCCTGCTCAGCGTCAAGTTCGGCAGCCTGCGCAATGTGTGGAGCCGCGCCACCGGCGTGGACGCCAGCCCCCGCGCGGTGAAGAACTTCATCGCCTATTCGCTGACGCGGCTGGGGGTCGATCATATCGATATCTACCGCCCCGCCCGCCCGGACCCCGACGTGCCGATCGAGGACACGATCGGCGCGATGGCCGATCTGGTCAAGGCAGGCTATGTCCGGCATATCGGCCTTTCCGAGGTCGATGCCGGGCTGGTCGAGCGCGCCGCCGCCGTGCACCCGATCAGCGATCTGCAAATCGAATATTCGCTGCTGACCCGGCGCGCGGAGGGGGATATCCTCGATGCCTGCCGCCGCCACGGCATCGGCATCACCGCTTATGGCGTGCTCGCGCGCGGATTGCTCAGCGGCCATGTGCAGGCGGACAGCGCCCCCGCGCCGGATGATGCGCGCTGGCAAGACCCTCGCTTTCAGGGGGAATCGATGGAGCGCAATCTGGAACTGGTCGCCACCTTGCAGGCCATGGCGGCGGCAAAGGGCGCCAGCGCCGCGCAGATCGCCATCGCATGGGTTGCAGCCCAAGGCAGCGATATCGTGCCGGTGGTCGGCGCGCGCCGCCGCAACCGGCTGGCGGAGATGGTCGGCGCCGCCGACGTCACGCTCAGCGCCGATGATCTCGCGGCCATCGACCGGGCGGTGCAGGCATCGCGCGGCGGCGTCATCGCGCAATAGCAGCGCCGTCGGCGGGGGATAAGGCCGATCGGGGCGCAGCCCTGACCGGCCCGAAACCCCAAGACGCAAACCGCGCCCCCCCATATCCCCGCTCACGACAACATAGACAGGCAAGGAACATCATCCCATGACGCGACCCAGATTGCTCGGTATTTCAGGCAGCCTCCGCACCGGCGCGAACAGCACGGCCATCCTCACCACGCTGGCGAATCTGGTGGCGGATCGCGCCGATCTGACCCTCCATTCCATCGCGGACGTGCCGCTTTACAATGGCGATTTCGAGGGCGACAAGCTGCCCGACAGCGTGCGTGCGCTAAAGGCCGCCATCGCCGGTGCGGATGGTCTGGTGCTGATCTCCCCCGAATATAATTACGGCATTTCGGGCGTGCTCAAAAACGCGCTCGACTGGGCGTCCCGCCCGGCCTTTGCCTCTCCGCTCAAGGGCAAGCCGGTGCTGATGATGACGTCCTCGGCAGGCCCGACCGGCGGGGTCCGGGCGCAGCAGCAGCTCAGGACGACGCTGGCGGCGACCCTGTCGCGCGCGGTGGCCTGCCCGGAAGTCGCCGTGCCTGCGGCCGCCAGCAAGATCGAGAATGGCGAACTGACCGACGAAACCAGCGTCAAACTGGTGCTCGCCGCGTTCGATGAACTGATGAACGAGGTGGCCCGGCTTCATCCGGCGGCGGACAGCGGGCAGGAATAGGCACCCGGCGATGCGGGTGCGCGGCATCCCCCACCGGGGGCTGCACATCCGTATCAAAGCCCGCCTTATGGAGCGGCGGCGGCATCTTTCTGCCGTGCGGCCGCGTCGCTGATCAGCCGGGCGATGATCTCGACCGGCTGCGCGCCCGCGAAGGCCATGCCGTCAATCGCGATATGCGGGATGCTGGAAATGCCGCGCGCGCGGGCCTGCTGCATCAGGGCCTCCACTTCGGCCGCGCCCGCGCCCTCGTTCAGCACCGCATCCACCGCATGCGCGGGCAGGTCCGCCATCAGGGCGATGCGCCGCACTTCCTCCCGATCGGTGAGGTCGCGGCCCTCGGTGAAATAGGCCGCGAACAGCCGGGCCGCGAGCGCGCTCTGGCTGCCCGCGCCCTGCCCCGCCATCCACATCAACTGGTGCAGCACGGTGGTATTGGGCGTCAGCCGGACGCGATCATAATGGAACGCCAGCCCCATTTCCCGCCCGACCGCGACGACGCGCGCGTCCAGTTCCTCCGCCTTGGCGAGGCTGCCGAACTTGCGCGCGCGAAAGCTCTGCCGATCGACCCCTTCCACGGGCATGCCGGGATTGAGTTCAAAGGGCAGATAGCGCAGATCGACCCCGATATCCGCAGGCAGCGCCGCAAGGGCCGCCGCCAGCTTGGCGTTGCCGATGAAACACCAGGGGCAGACGAAATCGGAAGTGACCGTGATGGTGACGGGCATGGATCTGATCCTTGTTTATAACTGCGATTGAGGCATTCAGGGGGTCATGACGACCTGATCGGGGCCGAAGCTCATCACCAGATCGACCAGCAGTTTGTTGAGATCGCGATAATTATCCTCGCCGATCCCGCTTCCCATTTCCTTTTCCGTGCCTCGCAATATGGCGGGCAGGGCATCCATGAATTCCAGCCCCTTGGTGGTGAAGCGCACCAGCTTGGCCCGGCCGTCCATGGGATCGGGAAAGCGCTTGATATAGCGCATGACCTCCAGTTCATTGGTCACGATGCCCACGGCCTGCTTGGTGAGGTTGGTCAGTTCCGCGATTTCGGTGGTCCTGCTTCCGTCCGGCTTGATATTCCGCAGGATCGGCAGATGGCTCATCCGAATCTCGCCAAAGCCCTGTTCGGTCGCATGGCGCTGAAATGTCCGTTCGAACAGGCGGAAGGACAACAACAGCAGGCGCCCGACATTCTCCCGGAGCAGGTCGAATTGCTCGGTCCCCTCCGCGCCCTGCTGGCCACTGATGGCGGAGGACGCAAGCTGTTCGGCCGGTTGCATGGATCTGGATGTCAAGATGGACCTTCGCTGCGGCTGGAGTGGCGGATGGACGGGCTTCCCTCCCGTCCGGGCGTTCAAACGGAAGAATAGCCTATATGGGCGGGCGATGCCATCATCGCGGCCCTGCGGTGGAGCGGTACGCGCGCCTGTTCCGCCCGGCCCAGTTTCCTGTCCTGCCGGCTCAATGCGCGCCATGCTCGGCCGCGGTCACTTTACCGCCCGGCATGTTCGCCCAGGGGGGAACGGCCGGGCCGGGATAGCCCTTGGTCAGTTCATCATAGGTCGTGCGGGTGAAGGACGGGAAATTCGGGTTGACCGCTATGTCGGGCAGGGCCGCCTCGACCTCTTCCCAGCTCTTGCCCGCAACCACCATCCTCTTGATGTCATGGCGGCGCTTTTCGGCGTCGGCCAGCCGCGCCTGAAGCTGCTCGCGCGTTTCGATGGGGCCATGACCGGGCACGATGATATCGGTGTCCAGCGCCAGAATCGCCTTCACCGCCTCGATCCAGCCGAGCGACGAACCGCCGATATGGATGATCGGAAAGCGCGACTGGTTGGTCAGCACCAGATCGCCGCCGAAAACGATCTTCTGATCGGGCAGATAGACGATCAGGTCGCCGCTGCTATGCCCCGGCGCGATATGGAGGAATTGCACCCGCACCCCGGCAATGGTCGCATCCTTGCGATCCTCCACCAGCCGGTTCGGCAGATAATCGGGCAGGAGCCGCTGATAGATCGGGCCGAAAAAGGGGCCGCCATTGGCCGCATCGGCCGCCGATGCCATGATGGTCGCGCGGGTGTTCTCCTGCGCGATGGTGAGCGCTTCCTTCGGATAGAGCGGGCGCCCCGCGAGATGATCCGGGTCGCTATGGGTGAAGGCGACAGCGACGACCGGATGCTTCGTAAGCCTGCCGATCGCGTCCCGTTCGGCCTGCGCTTCCGGGATGGTGCGCAGCGTATCGATGACAAGCACGCCGTCCGTGCCGATGACGAAACCGGAATTGGATGCGCTGCCCCGCACGAAATACACATTGTCGCGCAGCGGGCTGATCTGCGGCGATCCGCTGTTATCGCCCTGCGCGAATACGGGCGGGATACAGGCGGGCAGGATACAGGCAGGCAGGACGAGGGCAGCAAGGGCGAGAACGCCCCGCCGGATGGTTTTCGTCTTGTGTCGCATGGGGCGCTCCATCACGGGATTCTGCTTAGATCACAACGTCGGCAAGGCCCAGCCGGTCCAGCGCCGCCTGCTCGCGGGCCAGCACGCGCTGAAAGGCAGGCCGGTCCCGCACCCGCCGGGCATGGTCGATCAGCACCGGATGTTCATCGAGCGGGAAGCCGCCCAGTTGCGCGGTGCTATAGGCCCAATATAAATAGGTATCGATGATCGACCAGCGATCGCCATACCACCAGCCGCCACCGATCCGTTCGGCCATGCGCTGGCATTCCTTGGTCATGGCGGCGATGCCGGGCGCGCGCACCGCTTCGGGGTCGCCCTGTGTCAGCTTGTCCGGGCGGCGCACCTGCCGCACCAGGGGGTGAATCGTGCTGGAACACCAGACCAGATCGATCAACCCCTGCAAATCGGCAAGGCTGTCGCCCGATCGCGGCAGCAACCCGGCCTGCGGATACCGGGTCGCCAGATAATACAGCATCGCCGCATTTTCCGTCAGCACCGTGCCGTCGATCACCAGCACCGGTATCTTGCCCTTGGGATTGAGCGCCAGATAATCCGGCGTGCCCTGTTCGCCCGCGCGGGTGTTGACGCTGCGATCCTCATAATCGAGGCCGATTTCCTCCAGCGCCGTCATCGTCACCCGCGAACACAGGCCGGGAAACTGATAGAGGATGATATCCATCGCGATCAGCCTTCGTCCGCGACGATGTTGGTCAGCGTCCCGATGCCTTCGATGTCCACTTCGATCCTGTCGCCGGGCTTCATCCACAAGGGCGGTTCGCGCCGCGACCCGACACCGCCCGGCGTGCCCGTGGCGATCACGTCGCCGGGGCGCAGCGGGGTGAAGCGGGAGCAATATTCGACGATATGAGGTATGTCGAAGATCAGTTGTTCCGCCCGCGCCGACTGCATCACCTCCCCGTTGAGGCGGGTCTGGAGCGCGGGATTGTCCGCCATCATCGCGGCGGGGACGATCCATGGCCCCATCGCGCCGGATCGGTAGAAATTCTTGCCCGCGGTCAGCGAATGGCGCTGATATTGGCGCACGCTGCCATCCATGAAGCAACTATAGCCGCCGACATGGCTCATCGCCTGATCGACCGGGATATGGCGGCCGCCCTTGCCGATGATGATCGCGATCTCGCCTTCATAATCGAACGTCTCGGATAGGCCGGGCCGCAGGATCGGCTCTCCATCGGCCACCAGCGAATCCGCATAACGCTGGAAGAAGGTGGGGTTTTCAGCGACGTCCTGCTTGATCTCGCTCACATGGTCGCGATAGTTCATGCCCACGCATAAGATCTTCGCGCGCGGGTCGAGCGGCGGGGCCAGCTTCACCGAGGACAGCGCCACCCTTTCCGTCACGCCCCCGCGCAGCGCGTCGAGCCCCTCGCCAAGGCGGCGGGACAGTTCGAACGGCGCGTCCGCCGGGTCGCCCTCGATCCACGGGCCGATCACCTCGATCCGGTCGCCATCGAGCAAGCCCTGCGCGGTCGATCCGTTGCGGCTGAATTTTACTATCTTCACCAGATTCCTCCTGCCTGTTGCGGCTTCATGGGGTCGATACGCTCTCTCGAACCGATCGCGCGCATGGTCATGGCGCGAATATCCGCTCGCACACCTGTTTCAGGCCCGAACCGGCGCTGCTGTCGGGCGTGAACGGTCCGGACCAGTCGACCGGGGGCGTGATGGGGGGAACCGGCCCGGTCATGTTCGATCCCGCAAAGCCCTGCACGGTCAGTTCGCGATAGCGCAGGGCCGCGCAATCGATCTCCATCCTCTTGCGGATCGAACGGAGCCATTGGCCATCCGCGAAACGGGGGCGGAACAGTTCCGAGCGGAACGTCGCTTCCATCCGGACGGGTCCGGTCCGGCGCAGGCTGCCGGGCAGGAACAGCGTGACGCGGCTATCGTCGCTCGTCGCCTCGACATATTCTCCGGCCCTGAGATAGTCGGCTTTCCATGCATCGATCCGCTCGGCGGGCGCGTCGGCTTCCAGCACCGGCGGTTCGCCCGGAGGGGGCGCCCAGACCGCCCGCGACGGGGCGGATGGGGCGCATCCGCCGGAAAGGGCAAGGAGGATCATCGCCGGGATGATGGCGGGATATGCCCTCATGACCTTGTCCTTTCTCCTTGTTGCAACATATGGCGTGCCGCGTGCGCCTTTTCGAACGGCCCGCTTTTACCAATAGACGGCCCAAGGAGGGAAGCCCGGCCCGCGTCCGCATCTCTGCGACGGGCCGCGCCTCTCCCCACAGGCATTACAGGCGGAAGCCGACGGTCACGCCATAGGTCCGAGGTTCGCCCGGCACATAGACAAAGGTGGAGGCCGACTGCCCTGCGGCATAGCGGTAAACATCCGTCAGGTTGCGGACGAAAACCTGCCCATAAAGGCGGCCATTGGGCGCGGTCCAGTTGAGCGATGCGTCGATCGTCAGCGTCTTGCCCTGAATGACGCTGCTGTCCGGCGCCAGAGTGTAGCGGGATTTATAGCTGTTGTTCATCACCCAGCGAAATTCGCCGATATCGCTGTCCATCCGGTAATTGAACGTCAGATTGCCCGAATATTTGGGGGAAACAGGCAGCGGATAGCCCGCAAGGTTGTTCGGTCCCTTGGGGCCGGTGCACGGGATGACCTGCGCGCCGCCCAGCCGGACTTCCGACGGGATGGCCGGGGTCGAGCAGGCGGTGCCGGGGAAATCCTTATATTCGGCATCCAGATATTCAAAGCCGCCCGATATGGTGAAATCCGGTATCGGGGTGAAATCGATCTGCACGTCGACCCCCTTGGTCCGCGCCGCGCCGACATTCTGCGCGATCGACGGCGCACCGGCGGGCAGGCCGACATTGGAGCGAACCTGAATATCGGTATAATCATAATAGAAACCGGAAATGTTGAGGCGCAACCGGTTATCCAGCAATTCCGATTTCAGGCCGATTTCATAGGCATCGAGAAATTCGGGATCGACCGGCCGCTGATTGACGACATTGGGGTTGTAATTGCCCGATTTGAAACCCCGGTTGAACGAGGCATAGACACGGGCATGATCGCTCAAATCCTGCGTCAGCACGCCGCGAAAGGTGATCTTGTCGAAGGTCATGGAGGCGGGGATGCCCGCCTGTTCCGGCGTGCGGATGAGGGTCGGCGGCAGGCCGGCGTCCGTCACCGAATTGGGGAAGCCGGGGCGCGCGCTCACCAGCCCGTCAAAGCCCTTCTTTTCATGCGTGTAGCGTATGCCCGCCGTCAGATGCGTGCTCGGCGTAATGTCATAGGTGCCATCGGCATAGCCCGATACGGATCGGGTCGTGGGCTTGGTGGTGGTGATGGTGGGCGGCGCATTGCCGGGCAACGGCGCGCACAGGTCATCGACGCAGGTTGTCGTCAGCGACGTCGTGACCTCCGTATCGTCATGATAATAATAGGCGCCGACCACCCAGTTGAACGGGGAGTCATTAGTGTTGGAACTGAGCTGAAATTCCTGGCTGAACGTCTTGTAATCGAAATCGATGAAGACGTTCTGCGCGCCCTGCCCCGCGACCGGATTGCCGGGCATGCCGTTCTGCGTCAGGTTGGAAACCTGACCGCCCCACTGATAGCCGGTGAGGCTGAAGAAATCCGCAAACGGGAATTCATGCTCGATCTTCAGCGAGGTCAGATAGCCCTTATATTTCGCACTGGGATCGGCGCGATTGGCCATGCGATACTCACCCAGATAGGGCGTGCCGTCCGTGCCGTAGGAACCGGGCATGATGGCGAAGGCCCAGCCTTTGTTGCCGTTGCTGTAATTGTAAAGGCCGCTCAGCGTGATCTTCGTGCCGTCGCCGCCATCCCATTGCAGCTTGCCGTAGAGGCCGGTTTCCTCCGACTTCTGCACGTCATTGCCCGTGGTGACGTTTTTGGACCAGCCGTCCGACTGCTTTTCATGGAACACCGCGACATTGGCGGCGAAATTATCGCCGAGCGGCACATTGGCATAGAGTTTCTGGCTGAACGTGTCGTAATTGGCATAGCCGACCGACGCATCGACCGCCAGTTCCTTGCCCGGCTGCTCGGTGATGATGTTGATGAGGCCGCCGGTGGTATTGCGTCCATATAGGGTGCCCTGCGGCCCCTTGAGCACTTCGATCCGCTCCACATTGTTGAAGGAGAACAGGACTCCGGTGGAATTGGGCAGGTACAGCCCGTCGATATAGACGCCGACCGAGGCTTCGCTGAACCCCGCATTGAAGGTGCCGATGCCGCGGATGAACGGCGTCACCCCGCCGCTGCGGGCGACCGTGATGCCCGGCACCACCGCTTCGAGCGCGCCTGCATCGTCGATTTTCAGCGCGTCGAGCTTTTCGGCGGACGCCACGTCGATGGTCGCGGAAACCTGCTGCATGCTGGTCGCGCGGCGGGTCGCGGTGACGATGATGTCGTTGACGGACGATGGCTGCTGCCTCGCCTGAGCGGTGTTGTCCTGCGCATGGGCCAGAGCCGGGCACAGGGAAAGCACCGTTGAAGTAATGAATGCGGTTTTAAGGTGCCGTTTCACTATCGTCTCCCCAAGGATTATTATTGAAATATTTTTTATAATGATGCGAAGCGGCGTCTTTTCGCCTCGTCTTCCGTCACAGGCCATTTCGGGTCGGCTGACCCTGTCACTTGATAATGCAATCTATAATCCTGCGAACATCGATAATCAATATTTTATCGATTATTTTTTACACGAACTTTTAATGATATGATAAATAAGGATAAAATTCCGTTTTCCACCCTATTTAGTCACCAATTCGCGGCGTCTGACGGGTTTCCTGCCTTGGACCCTCTCCGTTCCGGCGGGCGAGTCCCCAGCGGACGGAAATCGCCAGAAAATTACATTTAACCGACTGAAATATAGGGATTACCTTTTCCAAAGAGGGCTGCCTTACCCAATTTTCCATCCCTTCCCGTGCAACAGGGCAGCGAATCATTTTCGATATTCTGTTAAATTATCGATTATTGACGCGTCGTCGGAAGACCATTACACAGCCTTTCATCTCATACCCTCCTCTTCCCTTCCGGGCTGCGGCCATTGGCAGGGGGCTAGAGGATCAAAGAAACGCTGTTAAAATCGCGGATTTCTTCCCTTTTTTGAACAATTGCACTGGAACGGGATAGCTGTTTATATTATCGAGAATCATGATATTATCGATTAATTAACATCGAGGCTGGCCTGCCACCCGCCGGAAGCCATGTTCCAGGCCCGATCAAGGAAATGCAAATGACGCTGAACGCCGCCGACACCCCCGATATACAGCCCTGTTCCCGGTTGAAGATCAGCGAGATCATCCTGAAAACCGGGCAGATCGACATCATGAAACCCTGGTATGAAAAGATATTGGGGGTCGGCCCCTTTTTCGAGCATGCACCCGATTCCGGCGTCAAACCGGGGGATTTTGGCGGCCAGACCCGCGCATCGGACCTGCGCATGTGCTTCTTCCGCCTGTCGCTGGATTATCCCTATGTGCAGACCATCGGCCTGTTCGAGGAACCGGGCACGGCGACCGGCCCCCTGCCCAAGGGGATACAAGGCCTGCACCACATGCAGATGTGCGTGGCCGGTCATCAGGCGCTGGCCGATAAATATGAGGAACTGAAAGCGTTGGGGCTGACCCCGCACCGCAGCTCCGATCATGGCCCGATGGTCAGTTTCTATTATCGCGACCCCGACGGCAATAATGTCGAGATCACCGCGCAAAATTTCCCGACCCTCGCGCAGATGGTCGAATTCATGGCCTCGGCGGAGTTCGCGGCCAATCCGTCCGGGGCGGAAATCGATGCCGAGCAGTGGGTCGCGAGGGTGCGCGCCCGGGCCTGACCCCGCCGCCCCTTGACCCCCGCCCCCTGCCCTCCGCCCCGCTGCGTGGTTTACCCGATAGGCGCGGCAGGCTATGCAAAAGGCTGCCTAATGATGGAAAGGGTCGAATCCAGTCGTGCATGAACCCCGCGTCCGCAAGGAAAGCCCCAATCGCAAGGCCGATACATGGACTGAACATGCCTATCTCGATCTGCGCGAGGATATATTATCCGGCGCGCTGCGGCCCGATGCCCGGCTCAAGATCGAGGAATTGAAGGAACGCTACAAGGTCGGCCCCACCCCCCTGCGGGAGGCGCTGTCCCGCCTCAGCAGCGAGGGCCTCGTCCATGCCGAGCAACTCAAGGGCTATCGCGTCGCCTCCATGGGTTTGCGGGAATTGGAGGAATTGTGCGACCTGCGCAGCATGATCGAGACGGAGGCGCTGCGCCGGTCGATCGAGAATGGCGATGATGAATGGGAAGACGCCATCGTCGCCTCTTTCCACAAGCTGGACCGGCTGGAACAAAAACTGGCGAATGGCGAGCAGATCAATCATAATATCTGGGAAGATCGCAATCGCGAATTTCATGATGCACTGATCTCCGCCGCCGATTCCTCATGGCTGTTGCGTATCCGCCAGCAGCTTTGGGATCATCATGAACGCTATCGCCGCTTTGCGCGGGCGTTGCTGGTGCAATATCCCTCGTCCACCGTCAATGAAGAGCATCGCGCGATGATGGAGAGCGCGCTCGACCGCGATTATAAGCGCGCTGCCGAGATGATGCGCGTGCACATCATGTTCACCATCGATCTGCTGCGGGACCATTTTCAGGACCAGTAAAGGCGCATAGGCGCGGGTAGCATGGGCGCGCGGGTGAACCCGCCAAACCCTCCCGCAAGGCAGGGCACGCCCCATGCACGGATGTCCGGCGAGGGTCGAAAGAAAGGGAAGTCATGAAAGCCGCCATAGTCCGCGCCGCAGGCCAGCCGCCCGTTTATGCCGATTTCGAGGAGCCGGTCGCCGGGGCGGGCGAACATCTCGTCACCGTGCGCGCATCGGCGCTTGCGCCGCTGGTGCGGGCACGGGCATCGGGCGCGCATTACAGCGCATCGGACCAGTTTCCCTTCGTGGTGGGGGTCGATGGCGTCGGCACGCTGGAGGACGGGCAGCGGGTCTATTTCCTCCTTCCCCGTGCGCCCCATGGCGCGATGGCAGCGCGAACGGCGGTTGCAGCGACGCACTGCATCCCCGTGCCGGACGGGCTGGATGACGCGACAGCCGCCGCGATCGGCAATCCCGGCATGTCCTCCTGGGCGGCGTTGACGCAGCGCGCCCATCTGCAAGCGGGAGAAACGGTGCTCATCAACGGGGCGACCGGGGCTTCAGGCCGGCTGGCGGTGCGCATCGCCCGGCACCTGGGCGCGGCGCGGGTGATAGCGACGGGGCGCAATGCCGATATATTGGCCTCTCTGGGGGCGGACGAGATCATTATGCTGGGCGAAGATGCCGCTGCTCTGGATGATCGGTTCAGGGCCGTTTTCGCGAGCGGGGTCGATATCGTCGTCGACTATCTGTGGGGCCTGAGCGCGGAACGCATGCTGGGCGCTGTCGCCAGAGCCGGGCGGGGAGACAGGCCGCTACGCTTCGTGCAGGTGGGCAACAGCAGCGGCGCGACCATCGCCCTGCCCGGCGCGGTGCTGCGCTCCTCCGCCGTGGAATTGACGGGCAGCGGCATCGGCAGCGTGTCGCTGGCCGGGTTGCTGGCGGCGGTGGAGGAAACATTCCGGGCGGCGGGTCCGGCCGGACTGGCGATCCCCCTGCGCACGGTGCCGCTCGCCGATGTCGCACAGGCGTGGGCGGACGGCGATGCCCGCAGAACGGTCTTCACCCCATGAGGTAGTTTGTCGCCTGCCTCTCCCTCCCCCGCACGGGCCGCCGCGTCTTTGGCGGCCGGATTTTGCCGGCCACCCGCCCGGCAACGGCAGTGCTCCACCGGGCGATGATGGGATAAAAGGAATATCCTATCCCTATCGACCCGGCAGGCTGTGCCTCATCTTCTTTGCACAGGTTTCGAGCGAGCCGCCCGCCTTGTCGCGCATATCCGGCGTCGCGGCGGGGTTGATCGAGGAAATACCGGAACTGAACGGTCTGATCCTCGCTTCACGATAGCGCGGTCAGGCCGTGGTTGCCGCCAAGGCGCGGCCCCGTCCTGTTCCACCCTGCCAGACATGGCCTTCCCGCCGCTTTCCCACAAAGGGCGGGAAGGCCCGTCCCGTCAGGGATAGTTGACGCGTAGCGTGGCGAACACCGTGCGCGGGCTGCCGTAGAAATTGCCGCGCCCCGTCGCGGCGATGCGGGCATAATAAACGCGGTCGAACAGGTTGTTCACATTGACCGACAGCGAAACCGCCTCGCTGAACCGATAACCGGCGCGCAGGTCCGCCACGGCATAGCCGCCCTGCCGCACGATGGTCGATACCGTGGCCAGCGTTCCGTCGCGATAGGTCGCTGGATTGCCGCCGAAGGTCTTGCTGAGCCAGGTCACGCTCGCGCCCGCGCTGAACCCGGCGAGCGGGCCGGTTTCCGGCGCATAGTTGGTGAACATCTTGACCGAATGATGCGGGATGACCGGCTGCACCGGAACCCCTTCATATTGGGGATTGGTGTCCTTCAGATATTTGTTCTTGTTATAGGCGTAGCCGCCGTTGATGGTCCATCCCGGCATGATCTGGCCACCGGCTTCCAGTTCGATGCCGCGCGAACGGACCTTGCCGAGCTGGAACACCACATCGGGCATGTCCTCCTGCGTGAAGAGGCGGTTCGACTGGGTGATCTGATAGATCGCCGCCGACAGCAGCAGGCGATCGTCGAACAGGGATAATTTGCTGCCCGCTTCGAACTGCTTGCCCACCAGCGGCTCGATCGTCTCGCCGTCGAAGCGCGGCATGGTCGAGGTCTGCGGCGTGAAGCTGTCGGCATAGCTGCCATAGATGTTCAGCGCATCGGTGACGTCCCACACAATCCCGCCATAGGGGGTGAAGCGGCCCTTCACCTTATATCCCGTCGGGTCTTGCCAGACGGGCAGCAACGCCTGACTTTCCGTTTCCCACCATGACAGGCGGCCGCCGCCGACCAGCGTAAGCCCGGCAAGGGGGCTGAGGCGAAGCTGCCCATAGAGGCCATATTGATCGGAACTGGTGGACGAGCCGCCATAGACCTGCGAGACCGCCCTGCCGTCCCAGGTGATATAAGGCGCCGAGGGACCATAGGGGTTGAGCGCCGGTTCTTCGGGCGAAACCGGATCATAAACGTTGATCCGCGCATAATTGCTGAGGCGGGTATAATAGCCCGTATCGTCCCGGCCCTGATAATCGGTGCCGACGATCAGCGACTGATCGAGATCGAACATGCGGAACCGGCCCACCAGATTGACGTCGAACGACCGCGACCAATAGCTGTTGTCGCCGCGATAGGCGATATGGTTGGTCCACCCCTGATTGACCGGGGTGATCGCCTGACTGCCGATATAGCTGTATATATCCTTGCGCTTCGTCGTGGAAGCAAGCGCGGTGGCGCGCAGCGTCCAGTCCTCGCTGAAACGATAGGCCAGTTCCCCGAAAGCGGACCATGTGTCGGAACGGAAGCGGTTCCAGTCCGCGCCCAGATAGGTGGACCGGGATACATCGAGCAATTGCCCCTCGCTGCCGTCCGCGCCGCCCGCAATGCCCGGCAGGCCGGTCTGGATCGCGGGCTTGAACCGTTCATAATTGCCGCCCAGCGTCAGGGTGAGGCGCTCGTTGATATCGACCGATCCGATCAGGAAAGCCGCAAGCCGGTTGCGGTGGGAAATGTCGTAAAACTGGTCCTGATCCTGCACCATCACGCCGCCGCGTACCCCGCCAATTTCATCCAGCCGGGCCGACACATCCAGTTCCAGACGCAAATTCTGGTAGGAGCCATAGCCTGCCGCGCCCTGAATCCTCGTTTCGTCCAGCGGGCGCTTGCGCACCAGATTGATGCTGCCGGCCGGGCTGCCCGATCCGCTGAACAGGCCCGCCGGTCCGCGCAGCACCTCCATCCGATCATAAAAGAACAGGTCCGGCACGATCGGGAAGGACTGCACCGGCACGCCGTCGATCAGGTAATTGTCGATGGAAAAGCCGCGCGACAGGAAGGTCGCCCCTTCGCTGCCCACGCCGGTGACGGTGATTCCGGTCGTCGCGGTCAGCGCATCTTCGATGGTGAAGAAATTGCGCGCCTCGATCTGCTCGCGATCGATCACGGAAACGGTGTTGGGGATATCCTTCAGCGGCGTGACCGTCTTGCCGACCTCGGCGCCGTAGCTTTTGCCCAGAACGACGATATCGTTTCTGGCGTTGCGCGTGACCTGATCTTCGGGCGCAAGGTCGTCCTCCGCCATGGCCGTTGCGGGCAATGTCATGGCGAGAATGGCCGCGCCAGCCAGCAGATAATCCCGTTTCATGATCAGAAAGCTCCCTATATTATGTTCGGCGCCCCGGTAGAGGGATTATCGTTGCGAGTCACTATCATTATCAATAATAATGCATATTCTGTGGGGTTATAAGCGCATCAAGCCTTGGCAATGGCCGGTCATCTTTGTTATCAAGACACCTTGCGATTAGGACTTATTCGCATTAATGGGCTGTGCGCCGATGGTTCGGCAGCCGGTGTTTGGCATGGCGATAATCGGCATGACGTTGCCGGCATGACGATGGTCGGCATGGGCTTTGAAACGGGATTGATGATCGCGATGGCGTCAGCGCATTCACGCGCAACAGGGGGACGATGGGCTGTTGCCGGCCGGACGGTCGCGGCGGTGCCGGTGAACTATGCCCTGACCTGCATCATCACCGCCCTGCTGGCGCGGCATCTGCCGATGTCCCCATCGGAAGCCAGCGTCACGGCGACCTTGCTGTCCTATCTGATCTTCGCCGTGCTCGCGATGATGATCTTCGCCGCCGGATCGGCCCGGCGCATGTGGCTCTGGCTGGGCGGGGCGACCGGGGTGCTGGGGCTGCTGCTGGCGTTATCCATCCATCTGGGGGGCCGGATATGAAGGGCGGCCTGCGCCAGTCGATGGCATGGCTGCACACATGGACCGGGCTGCTGCTCGGCTGGTTGCTGTTCGCCGTGTTCCTCACCGGCACCTGCGCCTATTTTCAGGAAGAAATCACCCAATGGATGCAGCCGGAACTGACCGTCACGGCCGAACCGGCGCAGGCGGCTCAGGGCGCGATCCGTTTTCTGGAAAAAACCGCGCCCGACGCCGAAAGCTGGTTCATCACCCTGCCCTCGGCCCGCAACATGCAGACCAGCCTGTTCTGGCGGCCCAGACAGGTGGAGGGCAAACAGCCACGCCGCCGCGGCCGGGCCGAAACCAGCGCGACGCTGGACGGCAATGGCGACCGGGTGCAGGCGCGCGAAACGCGGGGCGGCTTCTTCCTCTACCGCTTTCATTTCGACCTGCATTATATGCCGGTATTATGGGCGCGCTACCTCGTCAGCCTCGCCGCCATGTTCATGCTGATCGCCATTCTGACGGGCGTGGTCACGCATAAGAAGATTTTCGTCGATTTCTTCATGCTGCGCTTCGGCAAGGGGCAGCGCAGTTGGCTCGACGCGCATAATGTGACGGCGGTGTTCGCGCTGCCTTTCTACCTGATGATCACCTATACCGGCCTTGTCACGCTGGCGACCCAGAACATGCCGTGGGGCATAATGGCCAATTATTCCGACACGACCAAATTTTTCGACACGGTGTTCCCGGCGCGCGCGCCCAAGGAACGCAGCGAGGAACGCGTGCCGCTGGCCCCGATCGCCCCGATGCTGGAACAGGCCTCGCGCCAATGGAACGGCGCGGCGATCGGCTTTTTCAACGTGTCGCTGCCGGGGGATCGCAACGCGACCGTCACCGTCTCGCGCGCGCTCAGCAGTTCGGTCAACAACCGCGCCCAGACCATGGTGTTTGACGGCGTGACCGGGAAGCCGCTGGCGCCCTCCGCCGGGCAGGGCGGCGCGTTGGCCACGCAGGGCGTGATGATCGGCCTGCACGCCGGTCGTTTCGCCGAATGGGGGCTGCGTTGGCTTTATTTCCTGTCCGGCGTCGGGGGCACCATCATGGTGGGCAGCGGGCTGGTGCTGTGGACGGTGAAGCGCCGCGCCAAATTGCCCGACCCCGCCCGCCCACATTTCGGGTTCCGGCTGGTCGAGCGGCTGAATGTCGCGACGATCGCGGGCCTGCCCGCCGGCATCGCCGCCTATTTCCTCGCCAATCGCCTGTTGCCGCTCGACATGGCGGGGCGGGCCGACTGGGAAATCCACAGCATCTTCATCCTCTGGGGCGGCATGCTGCTCTATGCCATGGCGCGGCCCGTCCGCCGTGCATGGATCGAGGGGCTGACGCTGGCGGCCCTGTTCTATCTGGCGGTGCCGCTGGTCAATGCGATCACCGTTCCCCGCAATGGGCTGATCGGGCTGTTCACGGGCGACTGGCTGTTCGTCGCGTTCGACCTGACCATGCTGGCGGCCGCGGCCGGTTTCGCATGGGCCGCGCGCAAGATGGCGCAGGCCAAAACGGTCCGCCCGCCGCGCCGGTCCGTGCGCCCGGCAGCCGAATTGATGCCCGCCGAATGATCCACATCCTCGCCCTTCTGCTGTGCGTCGCGGGCTTTGCCGCGCTCGCCATCGCCATGGACCGCCACCAGCGCGACCTGTTGGGCCGCAAGCTGGCCCCACGCACGGCGCGCCTCGTCAAAATGGCGGGTGGCGGCCTGCTGGCGGTGGCGCTGGCGGTCGACATGATCGGCCTTGGCGCGGCCTATGGCGCGATCGCCTGGTTCGGCCATCTCAGCTTTGGCGCGGCGGTGGTGCTGACCCGGATCACCCGCCTCGCCTCCGCCCGCAAGCCGAAAAGCGCCCCGCGAACGGCGCGCTGACGCGGGTGCGCCTTCATCGCGTGTGGGGGATGGCGGCGCGGAATGTGGGCGTGTCGCCCTGTCAAAGCGGATTGCGATGCGACACCATCGGCCCGGCCGCTCCCGCCTTTTGGTGTCCCGCACTTTCCCGGTCCGCCTGCCTCGCACGGGCTTCACAAAGTCGCGCACCGGATTGGCCAGCGCCCGCGTTCCCGTATTTGAGGACGACCACCCAAAACGCGGGCGGTGTGAGAGCAATCCCTCCCCTCCGCCTGCATCAGGTCCGCAGAGCGATCTTCCGCTATGCCCGTCGCCTGCGCCCTTCGCCAGTCCCCTGCGCGCCCTTAAAAGGCGGGGTTCAGCGCAAAAGCTGGGGCGGAAAATCCAGTTCGAAGTCGGAATAGCGCGGGTCAACGCCAAAGGTCTTTTCGCCATTCTTCCCGGCATGACGATCGAGCAGCGTCGAATAGGTGGTGAAACGGATTTTCTTCCTGTCCGTGTCGAACTCCATGAAGCGCATCCAGCCCGCCCCGCCCGTGGCGCTGTCCGGCTTGCCGTCCGGGCCGACCGTATTGCCCTGATAATCCTGAAGCATCTGGTAGACCGGATAGCTCGCGTCATTCCTGTCGATGCGCAGATTTTCCCCCTGCGACACGCCATTTTCCGCCGGTGTCCAGTGATGGCCGGACAATATCATGAAAATGCCCGCATTTTTGCGGATGAAGCGATCCCATATCTGGTCGGGGGAAAGATTGTCCGCGCCCTTGAAATAGGCGTCCTGTCCGCTCGGCCGCTGATCCTTCAGCGCGACCGGCGCTGGGCTGAGCCATTCATGGGTGGTGACGATGACCGGCAAGCCGGGATGGGCGTCGATCACCTGCTGCGCCCAATCGAGCGCGGCCTGATTGGGGTCCATCTCCAGCGCGAGGTGCAGGAACCGCTTTCCGCCGCCCGAAAAGAGTTGATAGCTGTTCAACCCCTGATTGAACGATCCGCCATACCATGGCTTGCCCGCGAAATGGCGGGACTGCGGCCCGAAATAGAGGTTCCACACCCGTCCGCCGGAAAGGGGGCGGGCAGCGCCGGGGCTGTTCGGCCCGTCCCACCAGCTATAATTGTCATAATCATGATTGCCCGGCACCATGCCGAAAGGAATGGCGGACCGGCTGAGGATGGAAATGGCCCGGTTGGCAATATCCCATTCGGAACGGGTATCCCAATAGCGGAACGACCCTTGGGCGCCATCTGCCGCCTCGGTGCGGAACTGGCCGTCGCCATGCTGCACGATATCGCCGACGAAGCTGGTAAAGACGATGTTCTTTTCCGCCTGCTTGTCGACGATATATTGCATCTGCCCGATATAGGTATCCGCCCCGCGCGGCTGGGGCAGCGATGCATCGGCATAATTTTGCGTATCGGGCACCACGGCGATGGTGAATTTTTCCGCCTGCGCCGGAAGAGCCGAGGCCAGCAGCCCCATGGCCAATATGGCCGAAAATCCGCGGCGGCTTATCCCGGCCATTGTCAGTCCCTCAATCATGAAACACACGCATCATATCCTCCCGCCCTATCCAACGAGCCGAAGGATGGGGAGAGCGCCCGTTATATGGCCGCCGATGGTTACAAAAAGGCGACCATCCGGGAATGGCCGCCTTTTTCCGCAAAGTGGACGCTCCTTCCTGCCGGGCGCGATGCCGGAAGGACGGGGCGATTATTCCAGATAGGTCGCCCGCAGGGTGGCGAGATCCACCGCGCTGACGCCCAGTTGCTTGTCCAGATAGGCTTCGACCGAGCCATAGCGTTGATCGATCGCATCGAGCGCGAAGGAGAGGAAGGCCGTGCCGTCCGCTTCCTTCAGCGGTTCGGGCTTCGCCGCCGCGCCTTCCTTGCGGTAACGGGCGAACATCTGCGCCGCCGCATTGTCGGGGAAGGCCGCCGGGTCGAACTTCGGCATCTCATATTCCGGGCGGCGATATTGGGTCGAGAGGTGATAATCGGCAATGATCGTGTCGCGCGGCACGCCCAGCGCGGACAGGATCAGCGCGGTGGCGAAACCGGTGCGGTCCTGCCCCGCCGAGCAATTATAGGCGACCGGTCCCTGCCGGGAGAGCAACCGGTCGAACAACAGGCGCATCTGCGGGGCCAGCATTTCCGGCATATGCGTATACAGCGCGCCGCCGTTGCGCGGGATGGCAGGCGCAGCCTGCGCCGCGCCCGATTGACCCGCCGCCGGTTGCGTGGCTCCCGACTGCATGGCTGACGTGATCGCCGCCATCGAATAGCCGACGCTGTGATAGGGTACGCCGTAGATTTTCGAGGGGGCAAGCTGCCGTTCCTCGCTCGACCGCAGATCGACCATATTAAGGCGTGTGGACATTTAAGGGATTCCTTTTTCCGCGCGGATCGGATTCAAGACTGGCGAAGGGAGCGCCATCTTGGATCGACACGGATTAAGCGACGAGCAGTGGGAGCGGGTTCGCCCCGTG
>JBFWKI010000031.1:0-49442 GCA_050252755.1 Sphingobium sp. | reverse complement strand
CCGAGCCTACCGGCTGTACGCCAAGCTATCCTTGACCGCTTATCGCGCGCGCCGCCGCGCCATTGCCCTCATTGCGGAGGATGCCTGGCAACTGCACATCCTGCAATTCTGCCAAAGTAGTGCTAGGCCCGATCGACATTCAGCCCTGACGGCTTGCAAATGACGACCTTCCGCGCTTCCGGTGCTCACGGACCTTAAGTCCGCTGCATTGGAACGAGGCGCGTGCCTCGTTCCAAGGGTCACAGAAAATCACCATTTTCGACACGTCATCTTCTGAATGTCGATCGGGCCTAGCCCCCGCCATCTTGCCTTATCGGGCGCAGGCGGCCACAAGACGCGTCATGTTCAACGATCTCTCCTCCCCGCTTTCGCTTCTCGCCACCCGCCGGTCCGGCAAGCCCCGCGATCTCGCGGCGCCCGGCCCGGACGCCGCGCAATTGCGCGAGGCGCTGGATATCGCGATCCGCACGCCCGACCATGGCAAGATCGGCCCATGGCGCTTCGTCATCGTCGAGCAGGATCAGCGGGAGGCGCTTGCCCGGCTGCTGGAACAGGCCCTTTTCGCGCAAAAGCCGGACGCCACCGCAAAGGATGTGGAGGCCGCCCGCGAATTTGCGACGCAGGCCCCCTGCCTCGTCGTGCTGCTGTCGCGCCCTGACACGACAAGGCCGATCCCGTTGTGGGAGCAGGAATTATCGGCAGGCGCGGCGGCGATGAACCTGCTGCATGCGGTGCACGCGATGGGTTTTGCCGGGGGCTGGCTGACGGGCTGGCCCGCCTATAGCGAACAGGTGCGCGACGCATTCGGCACGGCGGAGGATAAAATCGCCGGTTTCCTGTTCATCGGCACCCCCGCGCGGGAGCTTCAGGAACGCCCCCGCCCCCGCCATGAAGATGTCGTATCGGTCTGGAACCCGCCTTCCTGATCGCCGCTACAGCGCGTTCAGCAGGATGCGCGCTTCGTCCCGTTCGGGGAAATCCTCAGCCTTCGCCGCCGCTCCGAGCGCGGCGCGGGCAAGTTCCTTTTCCTTCATCGCCGCGTAAAGCTGGCCGAGATGAAACTGGACAAGCGGTTCGGCCGGGGCAAGGCCCTGCGCCTTTTCCAGCAATTCCCGCGCCTGTTTCTTGTCCCATCCGGCGCGCAACAGCGTCCAGCCGAACACATCGCTGGCCACCGCGCTCATCGGCAGCAGGCGATAGGCATGGGCGGCATAAGGCAAGGCGCGATCGGGCTGACCCAGACCGACATAGGCCCGCGCCATATCGGCCATCAGCAACGCATCCTCATTGCCCAACCGCTGCCGCAAGGCCGAGAGCAGGCCCAGCGCGCGGCCATGCTCCCCCGCCGCCAGCAGGAAGGATGCCGTCAACCGCTGGCCTTCCACGTCCATCGGGTTCTGCGCGACGAACAGGCCCAGCGCCCGTTCGGCCTTCCCCGCATCCCCGGCGCGCCGCCACGCATCGACCAGCCGCAGCGCGATATCCTGCCGATAGCGAATATTGGCGGAACGCTCATAAGCGGCGGCGGCTTCGTCATAGCGGCCCGTCGCCATCAGGCTGTCACCCAGCGCCATCAAGGCCGCGGGCGCGCCCGGATTGGCTCGCGCCAGCATCCTTGCCCGCGCCGCCGCAGTCTCCGCCTGCCCCGCTTCCAGCAACGCCCGGATATAGCGCAGATTAGGCCCCGCCAGCGCCGGGTCGGCATTGGCCGCGCCCGCCACGTCCACCGGCCGCCCCGCCCCGCGATAAACTTCCGAAGGACCGGCCACCATCCGCGAGGCCCGCCGCAGGAATCCATCCGCCACGTCCCGGTTGCCGAGGGCCTCATGAATGCGCGCCGCCAGCGTCAGCGCATAGCTGCTCGCATCGGAACGCTCGACGATGGGGAAGAGCGTCCGCTCCGCCTCGGCATATCGCGCATCTTCATAACAGGCCCTCGCCAGCAACAGCCGCACCCGGATGTTGAGCGGCTGGCGCTCCAGCAGCGGCGCGAGTTGCTCCACCGCCAGCGTGGCGTTATGCGCTTCGAGATGCAGCACCCCGCGCAACAGCCGCGTAGCCGCCTGATCATCGAGCGCGCCCTTGGTCCGTTCCAGCAGCGCGCGCGCAAGGTCATAATTCCCCGCCCGCGCCGCGATCACGGCCTGAATATAATAGGCCCTGGGATGCCCCGGCGCATAGGCCAGCGCCCTGCGGGTGAGCGCCAGCGCTTGCGATGCGCGGCCCAGATCGGCCATCGTCGCGGCATAATCGAGCAAGGCCGGGGCATAGGTGGGGCTGACCGCCAACGCCTGATCGAACCAGCTTCGCGACGCTTCCGGCCCATATTGCTCCCGCGCCAGCAGCGCGCGCAACAACAGCACATCGGCATTGCGCGGGCCTAGCGCCAGCGCCTCATCCCCCGCCTTCAGCGCTGCGGCCATATCTCCCGTCGCCAGATGGAGCCGCGCCAGATCGGCCCGCACCATCGGGTCTTTGGGGGCAAGGTCGCGGGCATGGGCGAAGGCCTTCGCGGCCCCTTCATAACGCCCCAGCGCCTGAAGCGCCTGCCCCTCTATCCGCGCCCGAAAGGCCGCCTCACGCGGGTCGGCATCGGCGGCGGTCGCCTGCGCCAGCGCCTCTTCATATTGTCCTTGCAGCAAGGCCGCATGGGCGCGCAAATGGCGGATGGTCCCCGGCTTTGCCCCCAACGCCTGCGCGCGATCCAGTTCGCCCTGCCCGCCCCGGCCATCGCCCAGCATCAGCAGGGCGCGCGCTTGCAGCACCCGCGCCTCGGCGAGCTTGGGATCGGCCTTGATCGCGTTCATCAGTTCGACCCGCGCCGCGCGCGGATCGCCCCGGCGGATCGCCTCCTGCCCGCGCTGCATCGCCGCGCGCGCACCCCCCCGCGCATCGGCATGGAGCGGCGACATCGGCGCGGCCAGCAGGAGCAAGCCGCCCGACACGATCGAAAGCCCGATGGCCCTACGCCTGAATGCCATAATTTTTCAGCAGATCATAAAGGGTCGGGCGGCTGATGCCCAGCAAGCGCGCCGCGCCCGCTATATTGCCCTGACTGCGGGCGATGGCCCGACGGATGGCGGCGCGGTCAGCCGTTTCCCGCGCCGTTTTCAGGTTGAGGATGTCACTTTCCTCCTCCCCACCGGCAAGGTCAAGATCCTCCGCCGTCACATATTTGCCATCGGCCATGATGACGGCGCGCTTCACCTTGTTTTCCAGTTCGCGCACATTGCCCGGCCAGCCCCATCCGTCGATCGCCGCCAGCGCGTCGGCGGCGAAGCCCCGGACGGGGCGGTTCATCGCGTCCGCATGGCGTTTGAGGAAATGGCGGGAAAGCAATATCGCATCGCCCGGACGTTCCGACAGCGCGGGAATGCGCACGACGATCTCCGCCATGCGATAATAGAGATCCTCGCGGAAAGCCTCCTGCGCGATCATGTCCTCCAGATTGCGGTGCGTCGCGCACACGATCCGCGTGTCGACGGCGATCGGCTGACGCCCGCCCACCCGCTCTATCACCCGTTCCTGCAAGAACCGCAGCAGCTTCACCTGCAAGGGCAGCGGTATGTCGCCCACCTCATCGAGGAACAGCGTGCCGCCCTCGGCCTGCTCGATCTTGCCGGGGGTCGTCTTGACCGCCCCGGTGAACGCGCCTTTCTCATGCCCGAACAGTTCCGATTCCAGCAGCGTTTCGGGAATGGCGGCGCAGTTGATCGCCACGAACGACGCCCCGCGCCGGGGGCTGGCGTCATGCAGGCCGCGCGCCAGCAATTCCTTGCCCGTGCCGCTCGCGCCCAGCAGCATCACGGACACATTGGTATCGGCCACCCGCTCTATCGTGCGCGCGACCTTCAGCATTTCCGGCGCGGCGGTGATGATCTGCCCCAGCACCAGATGCTCTCCCCCGGCGGCGGCGGCGCGTTCGGCAAGGCGCGCATTTTCCTGTTCCAGCGCATGAACATGGAAAGCGCGGCGGACGATGATGCCGAGCGTGTCGATATCGACCGGCTTTTGATAGAAATCCCACGCCCCGCCCGCAATCGCCCGCAACGCGCTTTCACGCGCGCCATGGCCGGACGCGACGATGACCTTGGTATCAGGTTTCAGCGAGAGGATTTCCTCCAGCGCAGCAAAGCCCTCGCTCACCCCGTCGGGATCGGGCGGCAGCCCCAGATCGAGCGTCACCACCGCCGGTTCCTCCGCCCGCAACAGGTCGATCGCCTCGGCGCGGGTGGCGGCGCACAGCACTTCATAATCCTCATAGGCCCAGCGCAATTGCCGTTGCAGCCCCGCATCATCCTCGACGATCAGCAGCTTGGGCAGCAAGCGGGGAAGCGCCTGGGGGGCAGATGCCGTCATCATGCGATTTTTTCCTTGGCCGGAAGGACCGGGGCCGCCTCAACGGCGATCGGCAATTGCAGGGTGAAGACGCTGCCCCGGCCGGGCACGCTTTGCGCCTTCAAATGGCCGCCCAGCGCATGGGCCAGTTCCCGCGCCTCGAACGCGCCGATGCCGAACCCGCCCTGTTTGGTGGAGACGAAGGGGCGATAAAGATGATCGCGCAGGAACTCTGCCGTCATGCCGCAGCCATGATCGATCACCGCAAGCCGCGCCGCATCGCCGTCCCGCTCCACGCGGATGACCACTGGTGCGTCCTTCTCGCTGGCCTCTATGGCGTTTTGCACCAGATGGGCGATGATCTGCTCGACCGAGCCGCGATCGACCTCCACCGGCACCGAGAGATCGCCCTCCGTCACCAGCAAATGACTTTCCCGCTTTCCCGCGATCGCCGCGCGCACCGCGTCGCCCAGCGCGAAGAGCGTGCGCCCCGCCTCCCCCCGCACGCTATGCTGCGACAGGCGCGCCAGCAGCATGTTCATCTTGTCGGTGCATTCGGTCAGCGTCAGGATCATGTCCTTGCGAAACTCGGGGTTTTCCGCATGGCGCTGCGCGTTGCGGGTGACGAGCGCGATCTGGCTCACCAGATTCTTGATGTCATGCATGATGAAGGCGAAGCGCCGGTTGAATTCCTCGAACCGCCGCGCCTCTTCCAGCGCGAGATGCCCCCGCGCCTCTGCGATATAGCTGGCGACCTGCCGCCCGGCGGCGCGGAGCATGTCGAAATCCTCCCAATCGAGCGGCCGCGCGACCGGCGGCCTGCCCAGCAGTATGGCGCCCTGCAATTCCCCGAAATGCAGCAGTGGCACGATCGCCCAGGGCAGATCGTCGCGCACCATCCATGGCGGCAGGGTGGCGGCCTTTTCCGGGTCCAGCCGCATCTGCCCGATATCCACCACCCATGCCTGCGCCTGCATCCGTGCCAGCATGGCCGGGTCGGCGGCAAAGCCTTCCGGCTCCTCCCCCTTCCAGTTCCATATCCCGTGACAGGCAAAGCGCCGGTCGTCATCCAGCATCAACAGCACCGCGCCCGACGAGGCGGTGATATCCGCCATCGCCTTGAGCAGCCGGTCGTAAAGCGGCGCGGCGGCCGGGGCCGCGCTGCCGATCGTATCGACGAACCCCATCCATTGCTCGCGATAATCATAGCGATGGCGGAAGAGATGCTTGGCGACGTGAAGTTTCAGCCGCGCCGAAATCCGGGTGGAAGGAAGCGAGAGCAACGCGCCCGCCACGATCGCGAAGAGGATGCCGGTTATCATCGTCCTGGCCATGGCGGAGGGAATATTCTCCACCAGCAGCAACAGCCCCATCAGGGCAAAGAGGATCGCCAGCCCGCCCAGCGCCCAGACCCCATACCAGATCAGCGCGCGCGACGCCTGCACCGGCTGGCTCTGGCGGCTGCGCAACATCAGGGCGATGGCCGGCGCCGTCACCGCCAGCGCCCCGCCGCGAAAGGCGAACAGCGACGCCATGACCGTGCCGTCGCCGGACAGGCCCGATGCATAGAGCATCAGGTCATAGCTCCACATCGCGGAAAGGGCGGCGGCCAGCGGCGCCATGTTGACGGGCCAGAGCGCCTGCTGGCTCGCCCGATAGACCCGCTGCGTCAGGATGAGCGCGCCGATGGCCCACAGCATATGCAGGACAAGGCTGCCCTGTTCGATCGACTGCGCGATCGGTCCGGGCACCGAATTGAGCGTCCCGATAATATCCAGCGCGCCCTGCGCGGGCAGCAGCAGGGCCAGAACGGCATAAAGCGGCCAGGTACGCCCCTCCTTCCGTCCCTCCTCCCGCATCGGGAACAAGGTCAGGCACACCAGCCAGCCGCAGTTCCGCAAGCTTTCCATCATGCCGATCTGCAAGCGGCCGATCCCGCCAAAGGCAATGGCCAGCGCCCAGATCGACGTCAGCGACAGCGCGATGACGAGCAGCTTGCCCATCTTCTCGGTGGCGAGGCGACGCCCGGTCCAGATCGCCAGCGCGGCGAATATGCCCGCCGCCAGCACATGCCCCCATTCCCCGATATAGTGGATCAGGCCCTCCATGGCCCTACCGCGCGCCTTCCGGCCACAATATGACCCGCACCGTCTGGATGAGGATCAGCAGATCGAGAAACGGCGTATAGTTTTTCGCATAATAGAGATCATATTCCAGCTTGTGCCGGGCGTCCTCCAGCGATGCGCCATAGGGATAATTGATCTGCGCCCAGCCGGTGATGCCCGGCTTCACCATGTGCCGTTCGGCATAATAGCGCAGTTCGGTTTCGAGATTTTCGACAAATTCGCGCCGTTCGGGGCGCGGGCCGACAAAGCTCATATGCCCTTTCAGCACCACCCATGTCTGCGGCAGTTCATCGATGCGCAGCTTGCGCAGCCAATGGCCCAGCCGCGTCACGCGCGGGTCGTTCTTTTCGGCCCACACCGCCTTGCCGTCGATTTCCGCGTCGGTGCGCATGGTGCGCAGTTTCAATATCCAGAAATCCTGCCCGAACAGGCCCACGCGCTTTTGCCGGTAAAAGGCAGGCCCCTTGCTATCGAGCTTCACCAGAACAGCCGCGATCAGGATCAGCGGCCCGGTCAGCACCAGCAACAGGCTGCTGGCGACAACGTCGAACAGCCGCTTGCCCATGCTGGAAAGCCGCCGTCCCGCCGAAAAGCCATCGGAAAAGATCAGCCAGCTGGGGTTCACGCTGTCGAGATCCACGCGCCCCGTTTCCCGTTCCAGAAAGGTCGAGAAATCATTGACATGAACGCCGGTGGTCTTGATGCGCAGCAAGTCGCCCATGGGGATGGAATTGCGCCTCTCCTCCATCGCCAGCATCACCTCTATGGCGCCGAGGCGAACGACATAATCGGCCAGATTATGGATGGCGGTGCGGCTGATCGCCTCTGGAATGACGGTTTCATTGTCGCGCATGCCGATATAGCCCACGACCATGAAACTGGCGCCGGGGCGCTTTTCCAGCTTGCGGATACGATCGGCGCGGTGGCCTGCGCCCAATACGATGATGCGGCGCTTGAACATCTCGCCGTCGAATATCGATCCCAGCAGCAGGCGGACCAGCGCCATGCCCCCCGTCGCGATCAGCATCGCATAGAGCGCATGGGACCGCCACAGGGTGAACGCCGGCACGAGGAAATAGAGGATGGCGAGGAAAATGAAGCTGAGCATGGCGGCCGCGCTCAGTCGCGCCAGCCCGTGACGCCGGGATTGCAGCGCCTCATTGCCATAGGCCCCGACCGCGATCATCGCGACCTGATAGGCGACGGCGAAACTCAACAGGGGGATGATGCGGTTCACCACATGATCGACATCCATGTCGATTTCATAGGCGCGGATGATCCAGCTCGCTTCCGCAGAGCACAGCAGCACGATAAAATCGAGCAACCCCAGAAACAGCACCGCATGGGGCACATAATGCTTAAATACGCGAACCATCCGTTCCCACACCCATCCCCGCAAAAGCGGTCCTATCGGCGGCATGAACCTGTCAACGCCGCCGACATCCCTTAATCCTATTGCGCCAATTCACGAATATTTGGTTGAGAATGTCGGAATATTTTACGCTTCTGAACGGATGATGGGCAAGAAAAAGATCAAAACATCACGCAATGCCGGAAAATGCGCCCCCGCCCGGTTCCTTGCTGGCGCTGATCTTTTCCTTGTTTCAGGAAGGATAAAGCCATCAGAATGTCTTGCGGATGGACAAGGATATCGTTCGCCCGACCGGGTCGAGATAGGCTTTTTGATAGGCGAGCGGCGTCGCCCCGCTTTCATCGGTGACGGTCTGCCTCTGGTTGAACAGATTTTCGACGTTCAGGCTGACCCGCATTCCCTTTGCCCAGTCCTGATTGGGGAGGCGGTTCGACAGATTGGCGAAAAAGCGCAGGTCCATCGTCAGCAACGAAGAAAAATGCAGATCGCTGGAGGATGAGGATTCATCCGCCGTCACGCTGGTCGCGCTGCGCCAGTCCGCGCTGAGCCGCAGGCCGAGGCCATTATCGGTGATCCCGCCGTTGAACTGCACCACATGGCGCGGCTGGCCGCCGCCGTCACCGCTCGATCCGCCGTTCAGCAGATCGATGGACGGGCCGCCTTCGCTCAGCAGGATGCGATCGCGCAGATACCAGTTATGGAACAGCGAGAATTGCAGGTTCGCGCCATTGCCGCCCCCGCCAAAGCCCGACCTGCGCCGTCCCCCGCCAAAACCGCCGGGTCCGTCGCCTCCGCGAGAGCCTGCGCCAAAGCCGCCGGGCGAACGGCCCATCCCATCGTCGGGCCGCCCCATGCCATCGCGCCGCCCGTCCCGCGCACCGAAGCCGTCGGGCGGCGGCGGCCCGCTATCGTCCCGGTCGCCATTGACGATGATATCGGGATCGTCAGGCGGCGTGTCTGCTCCGTCACCGGGGCGCGGCATGGAACCACCCGCGCCGCCCTCGCCGCCTTCGCTATCGCCGCCGCGTCCGGCCCGCCATCTCTGCCCGTCCGCCCCTGCGCCTTCCGCCGTGCGGGAAGGCCGCGCCGCGCGCTTGGGTTCGCGCAGGACTTTCGTGAAGGTGATGCCCCATCGCACCTGCTCCTGTTCCTCCCGCGCCAGATTGAGGGGGCGATTATCGACCTGAATCAGCGTCCCTGCGCTATTGCGAACATAGCGATCCGGGAAAGCCGCCTCGATCGCGGCGGTGATGCTGGGGAGCGAGCCGAGCGCGTCATCCGTCCGGCTGTTGATATAATTGGCGGTCAGCGTCAGGCGGCTAGCCGGCTTGATCGTCGCGCCCAGCTTGAAAACATGGCGATCATCCCCGTCCAGCGCCGCATTGCCACCGCTGATGCGGGTGACGGCCACGGTTTCGCCGCGCACATAATCATAGACGCGGACATTTTCCGTCACCACCATCGGACTGTTGAGTTGCGCCAGCGTCGGCGCGCTCCTGTCCTCATTGACCGACGCGATCAGGCTGATCCAGTTGGTAGGGGACCAGTTGAGGCCATAGCCGAAAGCGCCCAGCGTCCCGAAATCCGAAATCCGCGTCGCCGATGCGTTGAGATTGGCGGTCAACGTGCCCAATGCGCCCAGAAAGCCGCTCTTCCTGCTCGCCAGCGGAATGTCGAGGCTGCCCTGCGTGTTGAATTCCGACCGGCTCATATCGGATGAACTGGTGACAAGCCCGCTGCGCGTGACCTCCGAATCGATCGCGCTGACCGACCCGCCGAAGCGCAGGCTGGTCCGCACGTCGCCAGCGGGCACCCGGAACAGCTTGCCCATCGCCACCATGCTCGCCTCGCCGGTATCCGATTGCGATACCGCCCGGTCGCGCAACACGTCCCCAAGCAGGGAGGACGGCAGGATGCCATAGGGATTGACCGCTGGATCGCCGCTGGTGATCGCGGTCTGGATATCGGTTATGTCATAACCCCTATCCGTCCCCGTGCGGCTGTCGCTATGGTCGTAATTGCCGATGAACGACAATTGCCAGTCCTTGGGCAGGGTCGCGTTCACCGATACGCCGCCATGCATCTGGGCGGTGGTGCTGTTCTGCATCAGCACCCGATCCGAAAGATAGCGATCCAGCACCTCTTCGGACGCCGATTGCGCGAAGGGGTTGCTCGCCGGGATGGTCAGTTGGTCGGAGGCGAAACCCTCCCTGTCCTTGCCCGTCGAATAGGCCGCCCGCGCATTGAGCACGGCTGTCACCTTCTGGCTCAGCGCATGGGAATAGACGCCGTTCAGCGAATATTCGCGCGATTTCGGCTTGAGCGTGCGATAGCGCGTTTCATCGCCGAAGGTTCCGGTCGGGTCGGTCGCGCTGCGGTCGGCGGGAAGGATGCCCCGCTCGCTTTCCAGCAGGGACGCCTCGGTCTTTACGCGGGCGGAGATGTTGAGGCGGTCATTATTCTGGATGCGGGTATAGGTGAACTGCCCCCGGCTTTCCTCGCCCTGCCCCTCGGTCGCCATCTCGCCCCGGATATCGGCCACGACCGACCGGAAACGGCGGCGCAGGATGATGTTGACGACCTTTTGCGTCGCGCCATAGCCATATTTCAGGGCGACTTCTTCGGGCAGGATATCGACCCGCAAAATGGCTTCGGTCGGCAGGTCGCCCACTTCGTTGACGCCGGAAATCCGCTTGCCATTGACCAGAATCACCGGCCCGCTGCCGCGCCCCTGCCCGCTTTGCGTCTGTTCGGTGATCTCATCGAGCAATTCGCTGACCGAACTCACCCCATAAGAGGCGATATCGGCGGGGTTGAGCTGATTTTCAGGCGGGATATCACCGATTACCGCGCCCGGCGGCGCCTGACCGGTGACGACGATATCTTCCTCGTCATACTCTTCATCCATGGACGAAGCGGCCGGTTGCTCCGTCCCCGCATCCGCCACGCCGACGCCCTGAACCTGCGCCCCTGCCGTGACGGGCAGGAAGCACAAGGATAAGGCCAGAACAGAGAGCGGCGCGACGGCGACGGACCGCAACAGATGCGCCCGCCGCGCCGTCATGGCTACAGGGAAAGAAATCACGAAACGATCACCCTTTTTCAACAGCCCGGCATGGCCGGTTTCACTGCGCCCTGTTGTCGTCGATCGCATGAATCGGGCATGAACATTTTCTTGCAGATTTCTGACGGACACTGACGGCAACGCCCCGCTTCAATCCACCGCGAAATCAAATGGGGACAGGCCCCGCTCCCGCTCATTGAACCGCAGCGCGCGGCCTCTGGGCGGCATGCTGCGCTGGGTGCAGGACGCGCGCGTGCAGGCCCCGCACCCCAACCCGATGGGCTGCGCATCGCCATGGTCGAGATCCAGCCCCCGCGCATAGAGCAACGAGCGCGCATAATCCGCCTTCAGCCCCAGCGCGATGGAGAAGGTCGCATGCCCATCGCCGCGCTGCAATCCGGCGGCCTGCCCCGTCACCGTGCGGTTGAGGGTGAACCAGCGCTCCCCATCCTCCAGTTCCACCAGTTGCGGCAGAATTTCAGCGGGGCGGTGAAAGGCGGCATGGACGGCCCAGAGCGGGCAACGGCTGTCCTGTTCCACCATCGGCGCGGCCGACGCACCGGCATAGCGCTTGGACGATTGCCCGGCCTGATCGATGCGGATCATGAAGAAGGGCAGCCCCCGCGCGCCCACCCTCTGCAACGTGGTCAGGCGGTGGGCCACCTGCTCGAAACCAGCGCCAAAGCGGCGTTGCAACAGCAGCAGATCATAACCGCTCGCCTCGCAGGCGCGCAGGAAGCGGCCATAGGGCATCATCAGAGCCGCCGCGAAATAGCCGGTCAGATGGCGGCGAAAAAGCCGTTCGGCGTGGCGATCGGTAAAGGCCGCCCCGGCCACCAGCGCGTCGATTTCCTCCCGCGCTTCCAGGTCCGCGATCAGCCATGCGGCATGAAAGGTGCGCGATCCCCCGTCCAGCATCTCGGAAAGCTGCAATTGCCGGGCGTGCAGATCGAGCCGCCGCACATGCTCCGGCATCACATCGGCGGGCAGTATGCGAATCGCCAGTTGATGCCGCTGCCGCAACCGTTCCCCCAACGCGCCATAAAGATCGCCGCTGGCAAGGCGCAGTTCGTCGGCCAGCGCCTCCGCCTGTGCGTCGAGATCGGGGAAATGGTTGCGCCAGCGCTCTATTTCCCGGCGCACCATCGCCACCGGCATGGCTTCGGCAGCGCTGGTCGCCGCGCCGCCGCCCTCTATCATCCGGTCAAAAGCGCGGGCGAAAGCTTCCACCCCTCCGGGCGCGGCGGCCAGCCATTCCTCTATTTCCGTGCGGTCGATCGACAGGTCCGCAAATAGCGGATCGGCCAGCCTGCGCCGCAATCCCTCCATGCCGCCGCCGGGCGCCTCGCCCCCGAACTGGCGCGGATCGATATCGAACCGCTCCGCCAGACGCAGCATCAGCGCGGCCGACAAGGGGCGCTGGTTTTTCTCTATCAGGTTGAGATAGCTGGGCGAAATGTCGAGCGCATCGGCCAGCGCCACCTGCGTCATCGCGGAGGATCGGCGCAATCGGCGCACCGCATGCCCCGCCAATATCTTTCGTTCAGCCATATCCCGCCTTACCCGCGTTTTTGTAAATTAATTGACAAATTTACAGATGAAAATAGCCGAATACCGACCTTATTGCCAGAATTTTTGACAAATTTTATCGCCTTGCCCGTCGGCCTGCCCCATCGTGACGGCGTGGTCAGGACATCACCTGACATTCAGGCTTTCAACAGTCAGCATAGTTTAAGGAACCCACCCATGTCCTATCAGGAACAGATCAGCCGCAGCGGACAGATCATCCAGACCCACAAGGGAAGCTGGGACGCCATCAGCGCGGAATCGGTCGCCCGCATGCAGTTGCAGAACCGCTTCAGGACCGGCCTCGACATCGCGCGCTATACCGCGAAGATCATGCGCGAGGACATGGCCGCCTATGATGCGGACCCCGCCAACTACACCCAGTCGCTGGGCTGCTGGCACGGTTTCATCGGCCAGCAAAAGCTGATCTCCATCAAGAAGCATTTCGGTTCGACCAAGGGCAAATATCTGTACCTGTCCGGCTGGATGGTCGCCGCGCTGCGCAGCGATTTCGGCCCGCTGCCCGATCAGTCGATGCATGAAAAGACCAGCGTGCCCGCGCTGATCGAGGAACTCTACACCTTCCTGAAGCAGGCCGACGCCCGCGAACTGGGCATGATGTTCCGCGATCTCGACACGGCGCGCGAAACCGGCAACCAGATGGAAGAGCAACGCCTGCTCCACGCCATCGACAATTACGAAACCCATGTCGTGCCGATCATCGCGGATATCGACGCAGGGTTCGGCAATGCGGAAGCGACCTATTTGCTGGCGAAGAAGATGATCGAGGCGGGCGCCTGCGCGCTCCAGATCGAAAATCAGGTCAGCGACGAAAAGCAATGCGGCCATCAGGACGGCAAGGTCACGGTGCCGCATGAGGATTTCCTCGCGAAGATCCGCGCCTGCCGCTATGCCTTCATGGAAATGGGGGTCGAGGACGGCATCATCGTCGCCCGCACGGACTCGCTGGGCGCTGGCCTCACCAAGCAGATCGCCTATGTCCGCGAGGCAGGCGACATTGGCGACCAGTATAACAGCTTCCTCGATTGCGAGGATGTCACGGCTGGCCAGATCGGCCATGGCGATGTGCTCATCACCCGCGACGGCAAGCTGATGCGCCCGAAGCGGTTGCCGAGCAACCTCTTCCAGTTCCGCTCCGGCACCGGGGAGGATCGCTGCGTGCTCGACTGCATCACCTCGCTGCAAAATGGCGCGGACCTGCTGTGGATCGAAACGGAAAAGCCGCATATCGAACAGATTGCGGGCATGGTCGATCGCATTCGGGAGGCCATCCCCAATGCCAAACTGGTCTATAACAACTCGCCCAGCTTCAACTGGACGCTGAATTTCCGGCAGCAGGCCTATGATCGCTGGCAGGCGGAAGGGCGCGACCTGTCGGCCTATGACCGCGCAAAGCTGATGAGCGTGGATTATGACGGCTCCGACCTGGCGCGCGAAGCGGATGAGGCCATACGCACCTTCCAGAAGGATGCGTCGGCGCGGGCGGGCATTTTCCACCACCTCATCACCCTGCCGACCTATCACACCGCCGCCCTGTCCACGGACAATCTGGCGAAGGAATATTTTGGCGATGCCGGGATGCTGGGTTATGTTCTCAATGTTCAGCGTCAGGAAATCCGTCAGGGTATCGCCTGCGTGAAGCATCAGAACATGTCGGGCAGCGACATTGGCGACGATCATAAGGAATATTTCGCCGGTGAAGCCGCGCTGAAGGCCGGCGGCAAAGACAACACGATGAACCAGTTCGCAGCGTAAATCCCTTTCGGGGCGGGTTAATTTCCCTTTCGCCCGCCCCGATCGATCAGGAAAGGAGCAGTAAGATGACGACCACGAACCCCGAACCCGCCCGGTCCCGCGCTGTCTTTTCGACCGAGGATTTCGAGCTGATGAAGGAAGCCGTCGCGGATTATGTCAAAAAGATTCAGGACGATCCGCGTTCTTCCAAATTCGTGAATCTCTATCATCGTCTGGGCCGCCTCGGCTGACCGGATGAACCAGAGCTTTCCTGGGGAGGAAAGTGTTGACCCGTCGAGGCTGTGCACGCAGCCTCGGCGGGTCACATGCGCCCTTCCGCAGGGGCGTCGCCCGCACATTTTTCCACAGGGCTGACGAGATGACGAAAATCCCCCATATGCTTTCGGCCTGACGGGTTTCGACCCCATGAACCTTGGGCCTGCCCCGGTTTGCCAACGGAGAAGAACATGACCATCATGGTTGAGCGCGCAGGATTGCGGATTGCAGAGAGCCTCGCGCGATTTGTCGAGGATCAGGCCCTACCCGGCACCGGCATAGAGGCAGCGCCCTTCTGGGCGGGCATGGCGGGAATAGTCTCCCGCTTCGCCCCGGAAAACGCGGCGCTGCTGGCAAAGCGCGAGGCGTTGCAGGAACAGATCGACCGCTGGCATCAGGATCGCGCGGGAAAGCCGCTCGACAGGGCGGAGTATCAGGCGTTTCTCCGCGATATCGGCTATCTGGCGCCCGAACCCGCGCCCTTCGAGGTGACGAGCGCGAATATCGACGCGGAACTGGCCACCATGGCCGGGCCGCAACTGGTGGTGCCGATCCTCAACGCCCGGTTCCTGCTCAACGCCGCCAATGCGCGCTGGGGCAGCCTTTATGACGCGCTCTACGGCAGTGACGCGATCCCCGGATCACCTGCGGGCAAAGCCTATGACGCCGCCCGCGGAGAGCGCGTCATCGCCTGGGGCCGTGACTTTCTCGACAAGGCTGTCCCGCTTCGTGCAGGAAGCTGGACGGACTGGCCGGGGGGCGACCCGGACCTCGCCGACCCCGGCCAGCTTGCCGGCCATGCGGGGGAGAATATCCTGCTGCGCCACAATGGCCTGCATATCGAACTGGTGATCGACCGCGCCCACCCGATCGGCAAGACCGACAAGGCGGGCCTTGCCGATATCGTGCTGGAGGCCGCGCTCACCACCATCTGCGATCTGGAGGACAGCGTCGCGGCGGTCGATGCGCAGGACAAGGTGCTGGCCTATGCCAACTGGCTGGGCCTGATGAAGGGCGATCTGGAGGACACGTTCGAAAAGAACGGCGCGATGATGACCCGCCGCCTGCATGGCGATCGCAGCTATGCCGCGCCCGACGGCAGCCGCTTCACCCTGCCGGGCCGCTCGCTGCTGTTCGTGCGCAATGTCGGCCATCTGATGACGACGCCCGCCGTGCTGCTGCCCGATGGCGGGGAAGCGCCCGAAGGCATTGTCGATGGCATCCTCACCAGCCTGATCGCGCTGCATGACCTCAAGCGCACCGGACCCTTTGCCAACAGCCGCACCGGCAGCATCTATATCGTCAAGCCCAAGATGCACGGGCCGGAGGAATGCGCCTTTTCCGACCGGCTGTTCGACGCGATAGAGGATATGCTGGGCCTTGCCCGCCACACCATCAAGATCGGCGTGATGGACGAGGAACGCCGCACATCGGCCAATCTGGCCGCCTGCATCGCGGCGGTCAGGCACCGCATCATGTTCATCAACACCGGCTTCCTCGATCGCACCGGGGATGAGATGCACACGTCGATGCGCGCCGGGCCGATGATCCGCAAGGGCGACATGAAGGCCTCCGACTGGATCGCCGCCTATGAGGATCGCAATGTGCAGATCGGCCTTGCCTGCGGCCTGTCCGGCAAGGCGCAGATCGGCAAGGGCATGTGGGCCGCGCCCGATCGCATGGCGGACATGCTGGACCAGAAGATCGGCCACCCCAAAACCGGCGCGAACACCGCATGGGTGCCCTCGCCCACGGCGGCGACGCTGCACGCGACCCATTATCATCTGGTCGATGTGTTCGCCCGGCAAGCGGAACGCCGCGCGGAAGGCGTCGCCTCGCTCGACCGGTTGCTGACCATTCCGGTGGCGGCGGGCGTCAACTGGTCGCCCGATGAAGTGCGCGCCGAACTCGACAATAATGCGCAGGGCATATTGGGCTATGTGGTGCGCTGGGTCGATCAGGGCGTCGGCTGTTCCAAGGTGCCCGACATCAACGATATCGGCCTGATGGAGGATCGCGCCACGCTGCGCATCTCTTCGCAGCACATGGCCAACTGGCTGCTTCATGGCGTGGTCAGCACGGAGGATATCGACGCGGCCTTTGCCCGCATGGCGAAGAAGGTGGACGCGCAAAATGCGGGCGATCCGCTCTACCGCCCGATGGCCGGGAATGAGGCGACCAGCCTCGCCCTCCAAGCCGCCCGTGATCTCGTGTTCCGGGGCGTCGAGCAACCCAATGGCTATACCGAACCCCTGCTGCACGCCTATCGCGCCCGCCTGAAGGCGCAGGATGCCGCGCAAGAGGTGGAGATGGCCTGACCCCTATCCGCCAGACGACAAGGGGGGCGCCGGAAGAAATTCCAGCCCCCCATTTTTTGGCTATGTCGCCCCCACATCCGGGCAGGAACCGGGCAGCCCGGTCATGGGCCGAAAGAAGCGACCCGTCGGCAGATCGGGGAGAAGCCCGCTGGGTAATGGCGAGCATTTAGCGTAACCTGCGCCCATCCACAGGAACAAGGTGCAGGCATGGACATTCGCGATGCGGCCCCGGCTGATGCTGAGGCAATCACCGCCATATATAATGACGCCGTGACAAACACGACCGCGATCTGGAACGACAGGCGGGTCGACACCGCCGACCGGCTTGCATGGCTCTCCGATCGGGAGCGGCAGGGCTATCCCGTGCTCGTGGCGGTCAATGGTGAGGGCATGGTCGTCGGCTATGCCTCGTTCGGCGACTGGCGGGCGTGGGATGGCTATCGCCATACCGTCGAACATTCCGTCTATGTGCGCGCCGGCCAGCGCGGCCAGGGGATCGGCAATATGCTGCTTACAGCGTTGATCGATCGCGCCAGGGCCATCGGCAAGCATGTCATGGTCGCTGGCATCGAGGCAGGCAATATCGACTCGATCCGTCTGCATGAAAAGCTGGGTTTCGTGAAGGTCGGCCTGCTTCCGCAGGTGGGCATGAAGTTCGGCGAATGGCTTGACCTCGCCTTCCTGCAACTCACGCTGGATACGCGCGCGAAGCCCGACGGCATCTTCGGCGCATGATGGCGAACGCCAGAAGGACCGCTTTTCCGGTTCCGGCTGGCAGACAGGCAGGCAGAGCGGATCATCCCTGACCGCTCGCGCCCTCTTTCATCCCCCCTTCAGCAAGCCCACCGCCGCATCGCGCTCGAACAGGTAGAGGCAGGTCCGCGCCGCCTGCCCGCGTTCCGATGCCAGCCCGCCATCGCGTTCCACCAGCAGGCGCGCATCATCCCGCGCCATGTCGATCAATTCGCTGATATCCTCCGGCAGGGCGAGGCGGAAGCTTTGGTCCCCCGACTGCCGCGTGCCGAGATAATCGCCCGCGCCGCGCAGTTTCAGATCCTCCTCGGCAATACGAAAGCCGTCATTGCTTTCCCGCATCAGCGCCAGCCGCGCCCGCGCCGTTTCGGAAAGGCCATTGCCGCGCAGCAGCAGGCAGGTGGACGCCTTGTCGCCGCGCCCCACGCGCCCGCGCAACTGGTGCAACTGGGCAAGACCGAAACGATCCGCGCCCTCGATAATCATCAGCGAGGCATTGGGCACATCGACGCCCACCTCTATCACGGTCGTCGCCACCAGCACGCTTGCCGCGCCGCTGGCGAAACGCTCCATCACCGCATCCTTGTCCGGCCCCTTCATCCGGCCATGGACCAGCGCGATCTTGTCCGCACCGAAACGCAGGCGCAGCGCCTCGGCCCGCGCTTCGGCCGCAGCCTGATCGCTGACCTCGCTTTCCTCGACCAGCGGGCAGACCCAATAGGCCTGCTCCCCGCCCGATATGTGGCGGCCGAGCGCCTCGACCACCTCGTCCAGCCGGTCGGCCGACATCACCAAAGTCTTGATCGGCTGGCGCCCCGGCGGCATCTCGTCGAGGCGGCTGACCTCCATGTCGCCATAATAGGTCAGCGTCAGCGTGCGCGGGATCGGCGTCGCCGTCATCACCAGCACATGCGGGTTGAGCCGCGCCTTCGCCGTCAGCATCATGCGCTGCACCACGCCGAAGCGATGCTGCTCGTCGATCACCGCAAGCCCCAGATGCTTATAGGCGACGGCCTCCTGAAAAATCGCATGGGTGCCGACAAGAATGTCGATGCTGCCATCGGCAAGCCCCATCAGCGTCGCCTCCCGCGCCTTGCCCTTGTCGCGCCCGGTCAGCACCGCGATGTTGACCGGCACGCCCGACAGCATCCGCCGCAGCGTCTCATAATGCTGGCGCGCGAGGATTTCCGTGGGCGCCAGCATCGCCCCCTGCATGCCGCTTTCCACCGCGCCGAGCAGCGCCATCAACGCCACCCATGTCTTGCCCGCGCCCACGTCACCTTGCAACAGGCGCAGCATGGGAGAGGCCTGCTGAATATCGCCGTCTATCTCCGCCAGCGATCGCCGCTGCGCGCCCGTCGCGGAAAAGGGCAGCTTCACCTGATCGCGCAGGCGCCCGGTGGGGCGGATCGGATCGGCGCGGCGCTTGCGCGAGGCAGCGCGCACCAGCATCAGCGCAAGCTGACCTGAAAATATCTCGTCATAGGCAAGGCGGCGGCGCGCATCGCGGCTGTCGGGCGTGGCATGGACGCTCAGCAGGGCATCGCGCCAGCCCTTCCACCCCTGCCGCGCCAGCACCGACGGTTCGATCCATTCCGGGAGGTCGGGCGCGCGTTCCAAAGCCTGCCCCGCCAGATCGCGCATCCGCGCACCGCTGATCCCCTCGGAAAGCGGGTAGACCGCCTCCCGCACCTGTATCGCGGCGGCGGCCTCTTCGGGCGCGGAGACATGATCGGGATGGACGATCTGCAACTGGTCGCCCCATGCCTCCAGCTTGCCGGAAATGACCTTGGCTTCGTTGAGGGGAAGCAATTTCCTCGGCCAGCCACTATTCTTGCCGAAATAGACGAGGGTGACGACCGTGCCCGCCTCATCCTCCGCCACCACCCGGAACGGCGCGCGCATGCCGCCACCCGCCCGATATTCCACCGGCGTCAGCGTGATGATGATCGTCTGCCCCACATCGGCGGGGTCGAGCCGCGTCACCCGCTTGCGCTCCACCCAGCCGGTCGGCAGATGGAAGGCAAGGTCCACCATGCGGGAAAGGCCGAGCCGGTCCAGCGGTTTCGACAGGGCATTGCCCACGCCTTTCAGCACGGAGATTTCGGCAAAGAGCGGATTGAGAAGTTCGGGTCGCATGGCTATGGCCTTCCGATAGCCCAGCGGCCATCCGCAATCAAATCCGACAGGGATAATATCGACCATGTATGAAGACCCCCGCCTGCGCCGCCTTTATTTTCAGGCATGGCACAGAGGCACCCGCGAGGCCGATTATATGGTGGGCGGCTTTTTCGATCGCTACGCCCTGACATGGGGGGAGGACGATCTCACATGGTTCGAAACCCTGCTGGATGAACAGGATGTCGATATCATCGCATGGGGCATGGGCACGGCCGATGTGCCGGACCGGTTCAAAGGCCCGCTGATGGACGCCTTCAAGAAACTCGATTTCATCAAGATCGCCTGAGAACGCCCGCCGCCCGATGATCGACCCCAAGCGCATCCTTTCCGCCCGCGAACCGCTCACCCTTTCGGGTGCGCCGACCGGTTTCCTGCCGATATTGCTCGCGGATCTGGCGCGAGCCAGTGCAGGAGGGGCCAGCGCGGCAGGGGCCAAGCCTGCGCGCACCCTGTTCATCGCACCGGACGAACAGGCGATGCAGGCGATCGCCGACACCGCGCCATGGTTCGCGCCGGAACTGGAGATCGTCTCCATCCCGGCATGGGACTGTCTGCCTTATGACCGCGCCTCCCCCTCCCTGCGATCGGCGGCGCAGCGGCTAGCGGGGCTTTATGGCGTGCAGGGACCGGTCACGGCGCCGCAACTGGTGCTGACCACGGCGGCGGCGATCACCCAGCGCACCTTGACGCCGTTTCGCGTGCGGCAACTGGTGGCGCGCCTCGCGCCCGGCGAGCGGATCGACATCAACCGCCTGACCGCGATGTTGCAGGCCAATGGCTATGTGCGCACCGACACCGTGCATGATGCGGGCGAGTTCGCCGTGCGCGGCGGCATTGTGGACCTGTTCCCCGGCGGCGCGCCCGAACCGATGCGGCTCGATTTTTTCGGGGACGAGATAGAGACGCTGCGCAGCTTCGACCCCGGCACGCAGCGCTCCACCGGCGACGTGAAGAGCTTCACCCTGCTCCCCGCCTCCGAAGCCCTGCTGGATGAGGACACAATAAAGCGCTTCCGGTCCCGCTATCGCGAGTTGTTCGGCGCAACCGCGACCGGCGACCCGCTCTATCAAGCGGTGAGCGAAGGGCGGCGGCTGGCAGGCATGGAGCATTGGCTGCCCCTGTTCGAGGAACGGCTGGTGCCGCTGATCGAGCATTTCGACGCCGATACGCTCATCCTGCGCGATGGCGGCGTGACCGGCGCGGCGCAAACCCGGTTCGAGGCGATCACCGATTATCACGCCAACCGCATCGCCTCTCGCGGGTCCGACCCCGGCAGCTATCGCCCGCTCGGCCCCGATCAGCTTTACCTGACGGCCGACGAATGGGCCGCGCATATCGCCGATCGCCCGATCCACATCACCTCTCCCTTTCATGAACCGGAAAGCGCGACCGTCCTCGATCTGGAAGTGGACGCCGCGCGCGACTTCGCGCCCGAACGGACGCAGGGCGCGAATATCTATGACGCAGTGGCGGTCCATATCGACAATCAGCGCAAGGCGAAGCGCAAGGTCATCATCGCCAGCTATTCGGCAGGCGCGCGGGAGCGGCTTTCCGGCCTGCTGACCGATCACAAGGCGAGCCGCCTCGCGCTGGCCGATAGCTGGCAGGAGGCGCAGGGCCTCGCGGCGAAGGGGGCGGCGGTGCTGGTCGTCCTGCCGCTCGACCATGGCTATGCCAGCGCCGACGTCGCGCTGCTGACCGAGCAGGACATGCTGGGCGACCGCCTCGTCCGCCGGGCCAGGCGCAAGAAGAGCGCCGACGCCTTCATGGCCGAACTGGCGACGCTGACGCCGGGCGATCTGGTCGTCCATGCCGATCATGGCATCGGCAAATATGAAGGGCTGATGTCGATCCCGGTCGGCAACGCCCCGCATGATTGCGTCGCGCTGGAATATGCGGGCGGCGACAAGCTTTATGTGCCGGTCGAGAATATCGACGTCCTCTCCCGCTATGGCGCGGAGGAAGGCGCGGCGCTCGATCGGCTGGGTGGCGAGGCGTGGCAGCGGCGCAAGGCGAAGATGAAGGAGCGCATCCGCGAGATTGCGGGCGAACTCCTAAAGGTCGCGGCCGCGCGCGCGCTGCGCCCCGCCCCCGTCGCGGAGCCGGATAGCGGCGGCTACCCCGCCTTTGTCGATCGCTTCCCCTATGACGAGACGGAGGATCAGGATCGCGCCATCAGCGACGTGATCGAGGATCTGGGCGCGGGCCGCCCGATGGACCGCCTCGTCTGCGGCGATGTGGGCTTCGGCAAGACCGAGGTGGCCTTGCGCGCCGCCTTCGTCGCGGCGATGGCGGGGCTTCAGGTGGTGGTGATCTGCCCCACCACCCTGCTCGCCCGCCAGCATCATAATAATTTCGTCGAACGATTTGCGGGCTTCCCCCTCAATATCGGCCGCCTCTCCCGCCTTGTCCCCGCCGCCGAGGCGAAGGCGACCAAGGAAGGGCTGGCGGCAGGCACCATCGATATCGTGGTCGGCACCCATGCGCTGCTCGCCAAGGGGCTGGAGTTCAAGCGCCTCGGCCTCGTCATCGTGGACGAGGAACAGCGCTTCGGCGTCGTCCACAAGGAACGGTTGAAACAGCTTCGCACCGATGTGCATGTGCTGACGCTGACCGCGACACCGATCCCCCGCACGCTGCAAATGGCGATGTCGGGCCTGCGCGAACTTTCCGTCATCCAGACGCCGCCGGTCGATCGCCTCGCCGTGCGGACCTATGTGATGCCATGGGATGGCGTGGTGATCCGCGAGGCCTTGCTGCGCGAACATTATCGCGGCGGGCAAAGCTTTTTCGTCGTGCCGCGCATTGCCGACCTGCCGGATATCGAGGAATTTCTGCGCGAACAGGTGCCGGAGGTCCGCCCGGTCGTCGCCCATGGCCAGATGGCGGCGAGCGAGGTCGAGGAACGCATGTCGGCCTTTTACGACAAGAAATATGATGTGCTGCTTTCCACCACCATCGTCGAAAGCGGCCTCGATATTCCGAGCGCGAACACCCTCATCATCCACCGCGCCGATCGTTTCGGGCTGGCGCAGCTTTATCAGCTACGTGGCCGCGTGGGCCGGTCCAAGACGCGGGCCTATGCCTATTTCACCACGCCCGCCGACCGCATCATCACCGAAACCGCCGAAAAGCGGCTGAAAGTGCTGTCCGATCTCGACACGCTGGGCGCGGGTTTCCAGCTTGCCAGCCATGATCTCGACATTCGCGGCGCGGGCAATCTGGTGGGCGACGAACAATCCGGCCATATCAAGGAAGTCGGCTTCGAACTTTATCAGTCGATGCTGGAAGAAGCGATATTGGAGGCAAAATCGGGCGGCAGCACCGATTTCGTGCCGAAGGACGCTTTCTCGCCGCAGATCACCATCGACGCACCGGTGCAGATACCGGAGGATTATGTGCCAGATCTCGACCTGCGCATGGGCCTTTATCGCCGCCTCAACGAACTGGAGGACGCGCAGGAGATAGAGGCGTTCGCCGCCGAACTGATCGACCGTTTCGGCAAATTGCCGCCCGCGACGCAGAACCTCCTCACCCTCATCCAGATCAAGCAGAATTGCGTGAAGGCGGGAATCGCCCGCCTCGATGTGGGGCCGAAGGGCGCGCTGGTAGGCTTTCACAACGACCGGTTCGACAATCCGGCGGGCCTTGTCGGCTATGTGCAACGGCTGGAGGGCACGGCCAAGCTGCGCCCGGACAACAAGCTGGTCATCACCCGTGCCTGGAAAGATGGCGCGGCGCGCCTCCATGCCGGGCTGCAACTGTCGAGAGGGCTGGCGAAGGTGGTGGCGTAAGGGGCTTTTCCTTGCATCACGGCCCCATTCCCGCCCTTTCGCCAAAGCAGGCAGGCCGGACTTTGTCATATCCGGGAAATGGTCGGGCAACAGTCGAACCCTAATTAAGGCTGCGATGACCGGGCATGATAGCTCGGCATCAAGCAGGAGACTTGATCCATGAGTTTGACCCTTATCGCTTTGGCGGCAGCGGCCGCCACCGCCACGCACACCATCCCCGTTCACCATGCGGGGTCCGTGGTCGAGGCGGTCTATACCGCCCGCGCCGATATCCAGACCCGCACCATCGGCGCCGCCGTGCCCAACCGCACGGACATGCGCCGCTGCCTGTGGACCGCCACGCTGATCGTCGAACGCCAGCTTGACGGCACCCCGGCCACGCCGCGTATCATCGCCAATGACAAGCAATTATCGGGCAGCCGCTCCGGCCCCTGTTCCGATGGCAAGACCCGTTCCATCGAACAGGAAGTGGCCAGCCGCAAGGATGCGATCCATTCCCACCTGATGGCCGTCGCCCAGCGCGATCAGGCCCCGCTGCTGGCGGAACTCGACACCATGCGCACGGTGGCGTCCAACTGACATGCGGAAAGGGGCGCGATTTCCGTGGCAGGGCATGATGGGCGCCAGAGCGGGCGTCCCTGCCTTCGCCCTTGCCCTTATGTTCGCCCTCGCCTGCCCCTCCCCCGCCCTCGCGCAATCGGCCCATGGCCCTTCGTTTCAGCTTGAGGCCGCCAGCGACGAACGACGCCGCGGCATAAGCTGGAGCGGGGGCGACCCGGTGCTGCGCGCATCGGCATCCCTGCCCCTGACCCCGACGCTGACGCTCGACGCCGCGGCGACCTCGCTTTGGGGCAGCGATCGGCATAGCGGGGCCGATGCCGTCATCGATCTGGGCGCGACCTTCAGCCGACAGGCAGGCGGCTGGACGCTGGACGCGATCGGCCGCTATCACCTTTTCCCCGGCGCATCGGGCGATCAGGGCTATGGCGAGATCGGCGCGAACGCGGCCTTTCTCATCGGCCCGGCGAGCATGAGCCTGTTCGCCTATTATGCGCCGGACCAGTCCGCCATCGGCGGCGATAATCTCTATGCGGGCACGGCGGCGGCGATCGGCATTCCCGCCACGCCCTTCACCCTTTCGGCCCATATCGGCCGCTCATCGGGCAGCAGGGACGACCCCGCCCGATCCCGCCGCCTCCGGCCGGAGGGCAGCTATTGGGACCATGGCGTCGCGCTGGATTATTATCGCGGCCGCTGGTCGGCGGGCCTGCGTTATGCCGGCAGCAGCATCGAAGGCGACACGGCGGCCGCCCGCCACAGCGGCGCGAGCCTGATCGCCCGGCTAGGCCTGAGCCTGTAGCATCATGTCCTGCAACTGGGCCGAGGATATGGCGGGGGAGCGCAAAAAGCCCTGATATATCTCGCACCCTTCGCGGGCGAGCAGGGTCAGTTGCTCCTCGCTCTCCACCCCTTCGGCGATCACCGTCAGGGCAAGGGACCGCGCCATGGCGATGATCGCGCGCAAAATGATGCGATCCCGCGACGTCCCCAATATGTCGCGGCTAAGGCCATGGTCGATCTTCAGATAATCGGGATACAGCGCTTTGAGATAGGCAAGGCTGGAATAGCCCGTGCCGAAATCGTCGATCGCCACGCGCAACCCCCTGCCCCGCAGATATTGCAGGATTTGCGCGGCGCGGTCGATATTTTCGATCAGGCCGCTCTCGGTGATTTCGACCGTCAGCCGTTCCGGCGGGAAGCCGCTTTGGGCCACCAGATCGAACAATCGCGCGCTGAAATCCTCCTGCGCCAGATCGGCCGATGTGATGTTGATCGAAAGGCGCAGATCGCGCAGCGCCTCCGGCCATTGCCCCGCCTCCATCAACGCCATGCGCTGGATGTGCAGGGAAAGCGGCACCATATAGTCGGATCGATCCGCCGCCGCGAACAGCGTGCCCGCGTCCAGTTGCCCCAGTTTCGGATGGTTCCAGCGCGCAAGCGCCTCCACCCCGATGATCTGGTCCTTGTGGCTGTCATATTGGGGCTGATAGACGATGCATATTTCGTCCCGATCCAGCGCAAGGCGCAAATCTGCGTCGAGCCGATCGGGATCGCCCGCCCCCTTCCCCGTCTGCCGGATACCCGAGCGAAACCAGATATCGCTCGCGCCCGATCGCCGCGCATCGGCCAGTGCCGCGCTGGCCCGCCGCAACAGGCGCGCAACGTCATCGCCCGCCCCCGGCTCGGCAATGCCGCACCGGGCGGTCAGGCGAATGACATTGTCATCCGCCAGAAAGGGCCGCGCCACATCGGTAAGGATCAGCCGCGCAATATCGCGGGCCATCGCCTCGCCAGCGGGTTGAAGCGCGGAAGCTTGGGGCCCGGAAGCTTGGGGCAAAGCCACCAGATATTCCGTGCCGCCCATCCGCGCAATCAGCGCATCCTCCCCCGCCGCTTCGTCCACGCATCGGCTGATCCGCCGGGCGATCTGGACCAGCACCGCATCGCCCACCACCTTGCCATAGGCGGCATTGATACTGTCGAATTGACTGATGCCGATCAGCAGGCAGGCGGCAATAGGCGGTTTATCCGGGCTGGCGAGCCGATCGGCAAGGCGCTGGCGAGCCATTTCACGCCCGACCAGCCCCGTCAGCCCATCGAGGGGAGCGGCCTGCTCCCGCCTGTCCTTCGGCCCCGCCACCCGTCCCTCGCGATGGCGCATCGCCTGCGCGCAGGCCGCATCGAGCGCCAGCGCATAATCCTCATCCCCGGCGGGCCAATGCAGCAAATGGGTGATGCCCGCATCCAGCAGCGCCGCGATCCTTTCCTCCCGCTCCGGCCCCCTGCCTATCAGCGCAAGGCAGGCGCCCGCTCCATATGCCGCCCCATCAGGCATAGCCGGGTCCAGCGGTCCCCGCGCATCGATCAGCAGCAAATCCGGCAAGGCTTGCCGCCCATCCGCCGGATTGTCATAGCGCTGCACCGTCCAGCCGAGCGCGCGCGCCCGCGCCGCCGGGTCATCGCCCTGCGCCTCCTGCGCCGATATACCGGAAACAAAGGCGATATTTCGCCCGATCCGCTCCGTCATTCCGCCTTGCCCGGCATGATAATCCCGACCCGCTGCATATGCTGTTGCCCGACCCTTCTTTTAGCAGGATAATATTACCGCCCCCTTAGCCAAACCACAATCATCGGCAACCCATGTCTTGAAGGACGAACAGAACCGCCATCGGCAGCGCAAATTGCTCCGCTGGCGCATGTCCCCTCCCTTGCACCGGACGGTTGCATCGCATAGCTAGGAATCATGTCGCCTGTTTCGCCTCCCGCCGCTGCGCCGATGATCGATGGTTTTGGCCGTCGCATCGAATATCTGCGCATTTCGGTGACGGACCGGTGCGACCTGCGCTGCCGTTATTGCATGGCGGAGAAGATGCGGTTCCTGCCCCGCAATGAAGTGCTGACGCTGGAGGAAATCGCCATCATCGCCGATCGCTTCATCGCGCGCGGCGTCCGCAAGATCAGGCTGACCGGCGGGGAACCGCTCGTTCGGCGGGATTTCGGCGAACTGGCGCGCCGGATCGGCCGCCACCTGCGCAACGGCGCCCTCGATGAACTGACCCTGACGACCAACGGCACGCGCCTCGTCCATCACGCCGAAGATCTCGCCGCTGCGGGCATCCGCCGCATCAATGTCAGCATCGACAGCCTCGACCCGGAAGTCTATGCCTTCATCACGCGGGGAGGCTCTCTCGCCACCGTTCTGGAGGGCATCCGCACCGCAAGGCAGGCGGGCCTTCGCGTCAAGATCAACATGGTCGCGCTCAAGGGCCTCAATGATCGGGATTATCTGCCGATGCTGCGCTGGTGCGCGCAGGAAGGGCATGACCTGACCCTCATCGAAACCATGCCCCTGGGGGAAACCGGGGAGGACCGCGCGGATCGCTATCTGCCGCTGTCCCATGCGGTCGATCAGATCGAGGCCGCCCATAAGCTGATCCCCACCCATTTTCAGAGCGGCGGCCCGGCCCGCTATTTCGAGGCAATGGGCCTGCCCGGTGTGCGCCTTGGCCTCATCACCCCGCTCAGCGATAATTTCTGCGCCGGGTGCAACCGGATGCGCCTGACCTGCGAAGGAAAAATATTCATGTGCCTTGGCCATGAAGATCATGTCGATTTGAAAACCGCCTATCGCACCGGCGGGATCGTCGCGGTCGACGCCGCGCTGGACCGCGCCCTCATCGCCAAGCCGCTCGCCCATGATTTCGCGATCGGGCCGGATCGGGTCAGTGGATCGACGCGCCGCCATATGAGCGTGACGGGCGGATGAGACTCAGCGAAACGAAAATCGGCGAGGCAAGGCGCGCGCTCGTCGTGTCCCCGACCCCGGCCGCCCGCGCGGCGGAGGAACGGCTGCGCGCCAATTATGATTTCGTCGATCCATCCGACGCGGAGATGATCGTGGTGCTGGGCGGTGATGGCTTCATGCTCCAGACCCTACACGGCCTCATGGAAACGCGCAGCCATCATGTCCCCGTATTCGGCATGAATCTGGGCACGGTCGGCTTCCTGATGAACGAATGGCGGCTGGAACGGCTGGATCAGCGCATACAGGCCGCCAAGGCATTCAAGGTCAACCCGTTGCGCATGCACGTCACCACGGTCGGCGGCGAGGATATCTCCCTGCCCGCCATCAACGAGGTATCGTTGCTGCGCGAAACCCGCCAGACCGCAAAGATAGAAGTGACCGTCAACGACCGCATCGCCCTGCCGGAACTGGTCTGCGACGGAGTATTGGTGGCCACCCCGGCGGGATCGACAGCCTATAATCTCTCCGCCCACGGCCCGATCCTCCCGCTCGGTTCCGCGCTGATCGCCCTGACGCCGATCAGCCCCTTTCGCCCGAGACGCTGGCGAGGGGCAATTTTGCCCGAAAAAACGCGGATTCGCTTCCGGGTGCTCAACCCGCAAAAGCGCCCTGTCAGCGCCGTGGCGGACCAGCGCGAAATCCGCGATGTGAATTGCGTGGAAGTGACGGTGGACCGCACCTCTCCGCTCACTTTGCTGTTCGACCCGGAACATACTTTGGATGACCGTATCGCTGCGGAACAATTTATTGCATAATCCCCCTTGTCATCTCTCAAACAGCGCTGCTATAGGCCCTGCACCCCAGTAAAACGGGGCCACTCCCCGATAGCTCAGCGGTAGAGCATTCGACTGTTAATCGAACGGCCGTAGGTTCGAATCCTACTCGGGGAGCCATTTCCTACAAAAATCAAGAAAACGGCGGATTTTTCCGTTTTTCTGTGCCGAAAGCGCCAGATGGGTTAGATGGTCCTGCCAGCCAATATTGGCACAACCATCTGATTTATATCTATTTTCAGCATATCATAAAAGTTCGGATCCCGTCCGGATCTCTCTGGATTCCACCTTGGGAGCCGCTGGATTGAGGTTTTATACTATCGCATGCGAAAAGCTGCACGCCAATCCCCGCTGACGCCGACATTTCGGACATTCGAAGGCTCAAATGGCTTCGCAATAGCAGCCGTTGAGCAAGGACGTTGAAATCCGGGATAGGTTGCCGCAGATCGTAAATAAACCTGATGGAGCATGTCGAATGAACGGAATTGGCTATACGATGGTCGGCACGACTGACCTACCGCGGGCATTAACGTTCTACGATCCGATCTTCGCTACAATGGGCTTGGACCAATGCTGGCGTGACGAGCGTTCCGCGTCGTGGGGCAAGGCCGACGACGAGAAGTCGCCCCGTTTTTTTACAGGCTATCCATATAACGGCTGTGAAGCCAACGTTGGAAATGGCACCATGACGGCATTCCTGTGCGCGCCGGAGCTCATCGATCAACTTCATAGGCTGGCTCTCAACAATGGCGGACTATGCGAAGGTGCTCCGGGACGGCGCCCACAATATGGTGATGGCTTCTACGGTGCCTATGTCCGCGACCCAGACGGGAATAAGCTAGCTTTTGTCTCTTACGATGCCCCATAGTCATCTGCGGCGACCACTCATACTGTCGGCGTTAGGCGCGGGGATAGCGGGTTTGTTCAGACCAGAGATAAATGCGGTGACATTCGCCAACATAGCCCGCATTTACCGGCTGCAATCGATATATCGAAACCCGCCCTACATTCACGCTTGGTCGAAGGCGGTAATTGCCCGAAAAATGTCCATCGATCAACGGAGGGCTGTCGTGCGGCGCTGTCGAAAGCCGTTCCATGGCCTAAGGTAATCCAGTAGTGTAGCGGCAACATTTCAAATTTACGGAGATTCTTTCTGCAATGGCGCTTTCAGAATTATACGCAAACACGGGCGCAACGGGTTTCACCATTAATTTCTTCATGAACGCGGGGCCGCACCCGAGGTCAGGTTATTTGGCCGCGCCGTTCTTCACGACAAATGCCCCCATCAACGCTCTGACAGACAAAGGATGTGATGTCCGGCTGATTATTCGGTTTTCACCGATCACAACGCCACAAGCATTGCGACAGGCCTTCGAGAATCCTCGGGTTAAAGCCCGTTATTTCACTGACTCCAAGTTTCACACGAAGCTCTACATCATTGACGATATAGCGCTCGTCGGTTCCGCCAATCTCACTAATGACGGCCTACTGGCGAATCGGGAGTTGTCAGTCCTATTGAGACAGGATCGGGATGACGCCTTCAACGCGGTGCGTAGTCTCTTTGATGAGTTGTGGAACGACGCAGACGTTTTAAACGAAGAAGTGCTCCGTGAATATGAAAAGGCGTTCAAATCCAAAGAGAAGCCGCAGGATGAGGACGCCTTCGAGAAGTTCATCCAAAAATTCGTAAAATCTGCCGCTCCCAAGAGCATCGTCGTTGGCAACGCAAAGAAATCGAAAGAGCGCGCCTTCATCCAAGGATTTCGCAGAAAATATGATGAAATTCTTGTACCTGCGCACCATGAAATCTTAAAAGTCGCCCAACAGCATGGCTTTGGGCGGCCAGAATATGCCGGTCAGGATCCCCAGATCGAGATGGGAAGGTTCCTCGGGTGGCTGCGTCTGACACAAGGCAGTGGCGATAGCTGGCGAGAGACATCTTTGCTCAGTGACCCGAAGGACCGCGCAGCGCGGATCGCCAAATATGTGCAGATCTGGCAGTCCACGGACGATATCTTGAAAGGCGATATGTATCGCGCATCGGCAGAGATCGAGAACATTGCGAACATCCGGACCTACCTCTGTGATCCGAACGAGTTGGCGCAGCTGAATTTTGACGAACTGTTTCGACACCTCACGGGCTGCCACGCCTTTCTTGAACGCTTGCGCTTTGTTTCCAAAGATATCGGGGAGAACCTGTCCGGCCTCGAACGGCTACGCATGGACTTCCAGAACAAAAATACGCTCGAAGCCGTTGTGCGAACCGTTCGTTATCTTCTGTCAGGCTCCGGTGATGCAATTGAGCGTGCCTATGACTGCGTATACGGTAGCTACAAGCTCAACGGATTCGGTGAAGCGTGTGTCATGGAGTTGCTTGGCTGGGGAGACCCCAAACGTCCTCCATTCAATAATCGTTCAATTCGAGGCATCCGCTTGTTAGGTTTCGATGTGGAGCACTTGGTCGCTGGTGAGTAGCGAAAAATCTACGGGGCTGTTTGCTACGCAAAGCTGTCGACTACCGCCAACACCCTTGCCGTCCAAGGGCGCGATCCGGGTTCCCGGAAGCTGCCATAGGTTCCATATCTGGCTCCGGCATTCCCCTATGACTGATGTTGGTTGGCTGCTACCGGACGTTTGTGGAACAATCCTGCCGTTTACCGATCGGGGGATGAACGGCGGTTCCTGTTATAAGCGACCGTTCGCGCCAGCAGGGAACAGGCCGTCCCAACAACGTTTTCGGCCTGCCCGGCTCTACAGATGAAATTCTGAACGCGGGAATCTGTGCGGCCGTGCCTCTAATCCTCCAGAACCAGCTTCACTTTGGAGAGACAGGCTTTCAATGCATGCTTCTCTTCATGCGTGAGGCTCGATAGCGCGGCGGCGCCGAGTTTCTTGCGCATGTCGTGCAGCCTCGCATGCGTTTCCCTGCCTTTGGCCGTCAGGGCGAGGCACTGGGTGCGCCAGTCCGAGGCGTGCGCGCTTTTCGTCACAAATCCATGCGCCTCCAGTTCCTTGATGGCGCGCGCGACCTGCGCCTTGTCCCGCCCCGTGAGCGAGGCGAGGGACAGTTGGGAAATCCCTTCATTACGGGCGATGAGGTTGATCAGGCGTCCCTGAAATTCCGGCAGCCCCGATACGCTCGCGGCAACCTGTTCTTGCAGGCGCATGCGAAAGCCGCTGGCAACCGTTCGCAGCAGATCGATCAGTTCGTCATCCATGCCGAGGGCATAGCATAAGAGATTATGAGTTGACAATGTCAACTGAAACTATCAATTGATTATATCAACTGATGGAGTCGTCCCATGTCCTATCGCTATCGCATCACCGTCGAGAAGCTCGATCAGCCGGAAGGGGAAGCCCCGCTGTGCCGCGCATTCGATGTCACCAACCATGATGACCTGATCCCGCTTATCGACCAGATGCGAGGACAGGGCACCCTTCCCGAAGCGGAAGTGGCCGAGTTCATCATCGGCCTGAAGCTGTTCGGCGGGGTCCATATGCGCCATCGCCGCGAGCCGCTGTTCGCGCCGCTCCATGCGCCTTTCCTGGACTTCATGCAGCGCCTCAAGGGCAATGCACCGGCGGCGGACGCGCAAGGATGACGACGCGCCTCTCCGACGCCGCGCCGATCCGGCGGGCGGGAGCGCTGTTGCTGCCGCTCCTGCTAGCCGGGTGCGCCACAATGCCATCCCTCCGCACGCCCGCTATCGCCCCGGCGACGGCGGCGCTGGACTCGCGTGCGGCGGTCGTTCCCGCGCAGCCCGCGCTGGCGGACGCACCTGCGCCCTCCCGCTGGTGGGAGTTGTTCAACGATTCCGTTCTGCACGCGCTGGAAGCCGGGATCGACGCCAATCTCGATCTGCAAACCGCCATTTTGTGGATCGAGGAAAGCCGCGCGCAACTGGGGCTGGTCGATGCAGCCCGCCGCCCCGGCCTGTCGACAGAGGTGAGCTATTCGCGCGCCGCCATCAGTGAAGTCGGAAGCCTCGGCCCCTCCAGCGGCGCGAGTTTCTCGCTGGTGCCGCCGCACAATGTGACGGGCAATTTCACCAAGATCGTCCAGCGCCTTCCCGTCCGCATCCGCCTGAACGACCGGCAGCCGGACGTCGCCCGCCTGCGGGTCGGCATGTCGGTCACACCGGTCATCCAGACCCGGCCGGAGCGATCCTGAAAAATCACATTGTCGGAAGGTGCATGATGAATGACCGCCGGCCGCTTGCCCAATAGCTGGTCGAGGAGGTCCGGCACCTGGGCCTGCGCGGCGCCACCCTGAGCGGCGCGATCGAAGGGCTTGGGCATGATGGCGTGCTGCATGCGGTCAACCTGTTCGATCTTTCCGATCAGCCGGTTCAGGTGACGATGGTTCTGCCGGAAGGCGAAGCCGACCGCCTGCTGCAACATCTGCGCGGCGAGGACGTGGATATTTTCTACGTCAGGACCGCCGCCGATTTCGGCATGACGCTTGGCGGAACTGCTTAGGCCGCCTCGTCATAAGCCCGCCGCGCCTCGCGGATTCGGTCGTGATATTCGCCCGCCCACCCGACGAGCGGCGCCAGCGCGTCGAGCAGGGCGTCGCCAATGGGCGTGAGCGCATATTCGACGCTCGGCGGCGTGGTCGGATAGACGGTGCGCGTTGCGAAACCGTCGCGGACCAGATGGCGCAGCGTCTCGGTCAGCATGCGCTGGGAAATATCGGGCAGTCGCTTGCGGACCTGACCGAAGCGATGAGGTCCCTTGGCCAGAATGACGAGGATCAGCATGCTCCATTTATCGCCGATCCGGTCCAGCACATCGCGGATCGGGCAAAGGCCCGGCTCGGCTTTGCCATCATTCTCCTGAATGCGGCGGACTATCTCCGTCAGATCGGCCATGGACATGGTTCCTTTCAAGTAACCTGGTCTGGATAAAGTGCCGCCTTTACAGGTGGCTTTATATGCATATCCTATACCTACTCTCATTTATAGACCATAGGTAGGGACGGCACATGACACATGACGATCAAATGGAACGTCCCGCCAAATATCGGATCGGGAACAGCGACCTCGATATCCCTCCGCCAGCCCCGCGCATCGGATCTTGACCTGCCGGACAGGGCCAGCACGCCCGCAACTGCGGGGCGATAAGCCATTGATCGTCGCCAAGCAGCTGCATCACCCCTCCGCAGCCAAAACAAATGGAGATAGGAACATGACCACCCGCAAGATTGCCATCACCGCCGCCAGCGGCACCCTCGGACGCGCTGTCGCCAACGCCCTCGCGGAACGCGGCCTCGCTGGCGAAGTCCGACTGGCCGCCCGTTCGGTCGAAAAGCTGGACGACCTGAAGGCCAGCGGCTTCGAGATCGTCGCGGCGGATTATGACGATCCGGCCAGTCTGAAGCCGGCCTTCGCCGGTGCCGAGGTCGCCCTGATCATCTCCAGCGAAGGCGTCAACGAGAAGCGCAGCGTCCAGCACAAGGCCGCCATCGACGCGGCGAAGGCGGCGGGCGTCAAGCGCATCGTCTATACCAGCACGGCAAACCCGTCCTACGACAGCCGTTTCGAATGGTCCGGCGCCCATGTCGATACCGAGGCCGCTCTCAAGGTGTCGGGCGTGCCTTATACGATCCTGCGCGACAATTCCTATTTCGCCAATAACGACATGCTGTTCGAACAGGCGAAAGCGACCGGAACGCTCGCCTTTCCGAACCCCGACGCGAAGGTTGCCTATGTGTCCCACGAGGATGTCGCCGGTGCGCTGGCCGGGGCCATCACCGGCTCGGGACACGAGAACAGGATTTACGAGATTTCCGGCGCGAACGCCTATACCGCCCGCGACCTTGGCGCCGCGCTGGCCGAGGTCACGGGCCGCGAGATCAACGTCGTCGATGCCCCGTTGCAGGCCTTCCATGACCAGTTCCGGTCCATGAGGTTGCCCGATTATCTGGTGACGGGCCTGACCAGCTTCTACGCGACGCTGGCCGCCGGGGAGTTCGCGCCGACATCCGGCGACGTGGAATTGCTGTCCGGCAAGCCCTCGACATCGGCGCGCGATTACTTGCGGAAATTCGCCTGACACGACAAGCTATTGTGCGGCGCGCTCGCCGATGCGGCGAGGCCGTCATCCCTGACACGACACGAACAGAAAGCGGCAAACACATGACCAGCAATATCAAGGCAGTGCGTTCGCACGGCGCGCGCAGGATCGACGGTCTGGAAATGGTGGACCTCCCTGATCCCGGCCAGCCCGGGCCGGGGCAGATCCGCGTGCGTATCCACGCCAGTTCGTTGAACGCGCACGATCTGGCGGTAGTGAAGGGCGTGATGGGTGCCACCGATGGCCGCATTCCCATGTCGGACGGCGCGGGCGTTGTTGAGGCGATCGGTGAAGGCGTGGACGAATTCGCCGTCGGGGATCATGTCGTTTCGACCTTCTTTCCCGAATGGCTGGATGGCGCGCCGCCCATCGCCGACTTCTCGACCACGCCGGGCGACGGGATCGACGGCTATGCACGGGAAGTCGTCGTGGCGCGGGCGCAGGGCTTCACGCACGCACCGGCGGGGTACAGCCATGCCGAGGCGGCGACGCTGACCACCGCGGGCCTGACCGCATGGCGGGCGCTGGTCGTCGATGGCGGGATCAAGGCCGGGGACAGCGTGCTGGTGCTCGGCACCGGCGGCGTTTCCATATTCGCGCTCCAGTTCGCCAAGGCCATGGGCGCGAGCGTCATCGCGACATCCTCCTCCGACGAGAAGCTGGAGCGGGCCAGATCAATGGGCGCCGATCACATCGTCAACTATCGTCGCGATGAGAGTTGGGGCAGCACCGTCCAAGACCTGACCGGAGGGCGCGGCGTCGATCATGTCGTGGAGGTCGGCGGTCCGGCCACGCTCGCCCAGTCGATCCGGGCCGCGCGCATCGGCGGTCATATCGCGCTGATCGGCGTCCTGACCGGGGTGGCAGGCGAGATTCCGACGGCCATGCTGATGGCGCGGCAGCAGCGGCTTCAGGGCTTGATCGTCGGCAACCGACGCCAGCAGCAGAACATGGTGCGCGCGATCGACACGATCGGCATGCGCCCGGTGATCGACCGGGCCTTTCCGCTGGCATCGATCGCCGACGCGTTTCGCCTTCAGACAAGCGGCGGTCATTTCGGCAAGATCGCGCTCGAGTTCTGAACCCCTGCCCCGGGTCGCACCTTTGCGATGCAACCCGCTCATCTCGAAACATAATCGGCAAGGCGGCTATCGGAACGGCCATGCGCACCCCCGTCCCTTTCGTCATGCGGCGCTACAATAGCCATTCGATCGGCAGGCGGGAGACGATATAAATGCCCCACCGCTGCCAACGGCTCGTCCCCGGTTCGGTGGTGTGAACGATAACGCCGCCAGGTCGCTCTTCCCGCCAGTTGAGGCTGCCATCCTCGGCCAGCACCACCTCATAGGCGCGCTGCGGGATCGCCGTCTCGAACGCCCCGGATATGGCGCTGGCGAGCCGGGGGCTTTCGATGACAAAGCCAAGTTCGGTGTTGAGGTGCAGCGATCGCGGATCGAAATTGAACGATCCGATGAACAGCCGGTCGCCATCAACCGCGAAGGTCTTGGCATGCAGCGTCGTCGCGCTGGAGCGCAACACATGGCCGTCGCCGCCTGAGCCGCTGCCCGACCCGGCGCCGATCAGCTTGCGGCGCGGCCGGGCGCCCTCGCCCCGATCCGGCCCGCGCATCTCGAACAGGCGGATGCCGGCGCGCAGCATGGCCTTGCGGCGCTCGGCATAGCCGGCATGGACCACCCACACATCCGACGCCTCGAAGGCGTTGGTGAAGATGGCGACATCGACGCCGCGCGCGGAAAGCCCGGAAAGCGCGTCCACCCCGGCACGCGTCGGCACGAAATAGCCGGAGACGAGGCGCAACTCCCGCTGCGGCGCGCCGATCGCCCCGTGGAGGGCGGGCGCGAGCAGCCTGTCACCCGACGCCTTGCCGACGCCCTTGGCGGGATCGTCGCTGACCATGCGGATCGCCGCCCATTCGAAGGGGAGCGACCCGGCGATCATCTGCGCGACGAAGGGCAGCGCGCGCACCGCCTCCACATAGGTCCGCGCGGCGGGGTCACGCTCGACGAGCGAGGCGCGGCGATGCAGGGCGTCCAGCCCCTCCGCCGAGGCTGGCGGCAGGATTTTCTCCACGGGATAGGCCGACTGGCTCGCCCAGTAACGGTCGAAATCACGCGACGCATCCTCGACCACCGGACCGATCGCCAGAACGTCGAGATCGGAGAACAGCCCCGCATCGCGCGCGCCGAAATATTCATCGCCGATATTGCGGCCGCCGATGATCGCCGCCTGCCCATCCGCGACAAGGCTCTTATTGTGCATCCGCCGGTTGAGACGCGGGAAATCGGCCAGATAGCCCAGCATCTTGGGGTGGCGCAGGACGAACGGGTTGAACAGGCGTATCTCGATATTGGGATGCCGGTCGAGCGCGGCGAGCGCCGGATCAAGCCCCGCGACGCCATTGTCGTCGAGCAGCATGCGGACCCGCACGCCGCGATCGGCCGCCTCGCGCATCGCCTCCAGCATCAGCGTGCCCGAAAGGTCGCCATGCCAGATATAATATTGGACATCAAGGCTGCGGACCGCCGCCCTCGCCAGCAGGATACGGGCGGCGAACGCCTCGCGGCCATCCGCCAGCATATGCACGCCGGAAAGACCGGGCGGATGCCCGGCGCGCGCCGCCGCGATCCCCTGCCCCAGCGGGGTGTCGCCGGTATCGGTGAGATAGGTCGATGGCGTGCGCGGCTCCAGCGGCGGCAGCGGGTTGAGCAGCCGGATCACGACGCCCGCCGCGACGAGCAGGAGCAGCAGCCCCGCGACACACTGCACGATCAGCATCAACCGCCGCCCTTTCCCGCCCCGCCGCAATGGCGTCACCCACGCGCCAGCTTGCGGATACCCAGCGCCAGCAGGACCAGAAAGATACCGCGAAACAGGAAACTCAGCCCGACCGCAATGGCGAGATAGGCGATGCCGAACGCCGGGCCGCTGAACAGCAGCAGAGCGCCCAACACGGCATCGACGATACCCAGCAACAACCGCCAGCCCCGATCCTGCGTCAAACGGATCGCGCCAACGATCTGGAAGATACCGGCGACCAGCAGCCATGCACCGATCATCCAGACCAGCGACATTGCCCCGGCGAACGGGTTGAACAGCACGACGACGCCCGCGACCAGCGCGAGGACGCCAAGCAATATCTCGACCCAGCGCGCGCGGCTCGCAAGGGAAGACAGGCCCGCCGCGATCGCGACCCCGCCATAGAGCAACAATATCACCCCGAGCAGTATGCCTGTCGCAAGCGATGTGGCGAGCGGGTTGGCGATCGCCAGAATGCCGATCAGGATCACCAGCCCGGCATAAGCGAGAATCCAGCCCCAACTGCTCCCGCGTCGTGGGAATGTACCGAATGGGCGATTTTCCTGCCCTTCGCTCCTATCCGGATCGGGTGTCGCATCCAAATGTGGCATGATCAGATTCTCCGGTTGTTTTCGACCTATAGCAGATTCGCGGCGCCGTCGGCGCTTTGTTGTTTCGACACAGCGCCCCCGCGATGCGATGTCGCCTTCATGGCGATGCCGCCCCCTCTCCGCGAGGCAGGCTCAGTTCGAAGGTCGCGCCGACATTCCCACCCTTGTCCCCATCATTGTCGATACGCACCGCACCGCCATGCGCGGTCATGATCGCTTCGACGACGCCGAGGCCGAGGCCGCTGCCGCCGCTGCTGCGCGAGCGCGATTCCTCGCCGCGTTCGAACAGGGTGAAGGCGCGGCTGACAAATTCGGGCGGGATGCCCGGTCCTTCGTCCTTCACTCGCAACAGGCCCCGGTCGCGGGTCGAGCGCACCTGCACGACGACGCGGCCTTTGCCTGCATAGCGACGCGCATTGTCGAGCAGCGCGATCAACGCTTGGCGCACCCGTTGAGCATCGGCCATAACCGGGCAAGTGCTGGCGTCGAGTTGGAGCGTCATGCCAGCGTCCGTAAAATCCGGCCGCATCACCTCCACCACCGAGGCCGCTTCCGCGCCGAGATCGACCGTGGCGATGCGCAGTTCGAGCCGATCCGCGGCGGCGAGGCTGATCGTGCGCAGATCGTCGGCGATGCGGGCCAGCCCCTCGACCTGCCCGATCAGCGCCCGGAACGCCGCGTCATTGGGCGTGAATACACCGTCGATAAACCCCTGAAGCCGCCCCTTGACGATGGTGAGCGGAGTGCGCAATTCATGCGCGATGGCAAGGTTCAAGGTACGCGCCTCGCGGATGCCCTGATCGATGCGCCGCGCCATTTCGTTGAAATCATGGACAAGCTGCGCGGTTTCCTCGAACCCGCAATCCTCCGGTATCTGTTCGAGCGTGAATTTGCTCTGTTCGGTCAACCGCCGCGTCGCGCCCGCCACCGCCTCCACGGGACGGGAAATGCGGCGCGCCAGCCGGTCCCCCGCATAGGCCGCGCCGCCCAGTCCGACCAGACCGAACAGGATCATCGCCACGCCCTCGCCGGTCGACATGCGCCAGTCCTGATGACCGGGCAGAACGTCGGGAAAGACATACGCCATCACGATCTGAAACAGGATCAGCCCGCCGATCATCACGACCAGCGCCAGCGCCGTGACGCGGACCATCGCCAGCGCAATACGGCGGCGCAGGCCGGGCAGCGGCGTCATGCGAGCGGGGCCAGCCGATAGCCCACGCCCCGGACATTTTCGAGGAAGGCGGACGCGCCCGCGGCGTCCAGCTTGCGGCGAAGATTGCTGATATGGCTGTCGATCGTGCGTTCGAGCGCGTCACTGTCGGGCATGCAGGCGTCGAGCAGTTCGGCGCGGCCGAAGGCCCGTTGCGGCGCGCGGGCCATATGAGCGAGCAGACGAAATTCGGTGAGGGTGAGATCGAGGATGCGGGCCTTCCCGTCACCGCTGTCCACGCGCGCGACATGGGCGCCGGGATCGATCGTGACCGCGCCGACATGGAGCGGGCGATCGGCCCCGGCGCCCTGCGTCCGGCGCAGCACGGCCCGGATGCGTGCTACTACCTCCTGCGGATTGAACGGCTTGACCACATAATCATCGGTGCCCAGGCGCAGCGCGAGCAGCTTGTCGATATCCTCCTCCAGCGCCGTGACCATGATGACCGGGGTATCGCCCCGCCGCCGTAACTCGGTGAGCACCTCATAGCCATCGACAAGCGGCATCTTGATGTCGAGCAAGGCGAGGTCGGGCCGCAGCGCCAGATGCAGATCGAGCGCCACACGCCCATTTTCGGCGCGAACCGTACGAAAGCCATCCCGCACAAGATAGGCGTCAAGGATGTCGGCGATCTCCGCTTCATCCTCTGCGATGAGTATCAAGGGTTCCATAGATATTCCTGAGCCGGCAGAGTATGTCTCCTGCAAAGGAAGTCCAATCACAATTGCCTATCTTGGCCAAGCCTGCACAATATCTCCACATATTATCCATAAAATGCCTGTTGAGAAGCAGGTCCACCACAAAAAGGAAGTGCCACCGTGCGCCTCAGCCGATTTACCGTGTTCATTCTGTGCGTTGTCGTCGCCGTCGCCCTTCTCGCCGCGATGGTCTGGCGACCAGCCTTGTGGCCGCTGGCGCTGATCGCGGCTGCGCTTGTCGCGCTGGGCCTGTTCGATCTGGCGCAGACGCGCCATTCGGTGCGCCGCAACTATCCGGTGATCGGCAATTTCCGCTGGTTGATCGAATGGATTCGCCCGGAAATCCGCCAATATCTGATTGAAGGCGACCATGAGCAGACCCCTTTTTCGCGCAGTCAGCGATCGCTGGTCTATGCTCGCGCCAAGGATGAGAGCAGCGAGCGCGCCTTCGGCACCCAACTCGATGTCTATCGCGACGGCTATGAGTTCATCAGCCCCTCGATCCGCCCCGCCCCGGTGGCGGACCCCAAGGGCTTCCGGGTCATCATAGGCGACGACCAGTGCGCCCAACCCTATTCGGCGTCGCTCTTCAACATTTCGGCAATGAGCTTCGGATCGCTCAGCGCCAACGCGATCCGGGCGCTCAATCGCGGTGCCCGGCTGGGTGATTTCTATCAGGACAGCGGCGAAGGCGGGATCAGCGGCTATCATCGCGAGCATGGCGGCGATCTCGTCTGGGAAATCGGCAGCGGCTATTTCGGCTGCCGCACGGCGGACGGCGCTTTCGATCCGGAACGCTTCGCCGCGCAGGCCACCGACCCGCAGGTCAGGATGATCGAGATCAAGCTGAGTCAGGGCGCCAAGCCCGGCCATGGCGGCATCCTGCCGGGCGCGAAGGTGACGCCGGAGATCGCTGCGGCGCGCGGCGTCTCCGTGGGGCAGGATTGCGTCTCGCCATCCGGCCACAGCGCCTTTGCCACGCCGATCGAAATGATGCAGTTCATCGCCCGGCTGCGCGACCTGTCGGGCGGCAAGCCGGTCGGGTTCAAGCTGTGCGTCGGCCATCCGTGGGAGTTCATGGCGATCGTCAAGGCGATGATCGAAACCGGCATCCGCCCCGATTTCATCGTCGTCGATGGCGCAGAAGGCGGCACCGGCGCAGCGCCGCTGGAGTTCGCCAATCATCTCGGCCTGCCGCTGCGCGAGGGGCTGCTGTTCGTGCACAATACGCTGGTCGGCGCGGGACTGCGCCAGCATATCCGCATAGGCGCGGCGGGCAAGGTGGTCAGCGCCTTCGACATCGCCAGCCTGCTGGCGATCGGGGCGGACTGGACCAACGCCGCGCGCGGCTTCATGTTCGCGGTCGGCTGCATCCAGTCGCTCAGTTGCAACACCAATCGCTGCCCGGCCGGGGTGGCGACCCAAGACCCGCTGCGGCAACGGGCGCTGGTGGTGCCCGACAAGGCGGCGCGGGTTCATCGCTTCCACCGCAACACCATGCATGCGCTGGCCGAGATGCTCGCCGCCGCCGGCATCGAATGCCCCGGCGATCTCGCGCCCCACCACCTCGCCCGCCGGGTCAGCGAGACGGAGATCAGGCTGTTTTCGCAAATGCATGTGTTCCTCGAACCGGGCGAGCTGCTGGCGGGCGCCCATGATCGCGGTTTCTACGGCTTCGCATGGAAAATGGCCGATGCGGGAAGCTTTCAGCCCGTGGTCACGCCGAAAATCGACGGCGGAGCGGCCGCTCCATACCGCATCGATCGTCTCTCCACATAGTCTCCACCGTCACCGCCTAACTCCTTTCTCACACACCGGATGGTGTCAGGAAAAGGAGCAAGAAACATGAAGTCATCCATTCTCCCCCTCGCAGGCGCCATGGCTGCGGCCGCGCTCGCCTTTGCCGCACCGGCGCAGGCCGAACCGTTCAATGGTCCCTTCATCGGCGCGCAAGCGGGCTGGAACCAGAATGATATTGACCGTCTCGACGGCGATCTTGGTGTCGTCGGCGTGAACCGGAGCAAGGATTCCGTCGTCGGCGGGGTCTTTGCGGGCTATGATCACAAGATCGGTTCCAGCTTCGTGATCGGCGCTGAGGCCGGATTCAATATGGGCATCGACGACAAGATGACGCGGCGGGGCGCCATCGATACCATCGTCAACCCGCTCCATGCCTTCGATGTCAGCGCGCGTGCAGGCTATCTGGTGAACGACAGGTCGCTGATCTACGTGCGCGGCGGTTATGACAATATGCGCGCGCGGACCACGGTAGCCGGTCCGGACGTCGCGCTGTCCAGCAAAGACAGCTATGACGGCTGGATGGTCGGCGGCGGTGTCGAACGGGCGCTTGGCGACAAGGTTTCGACCCGGCTCGAATATCGCTATAGCGACCTTGGCAGCGGGGCCGGTCAGTTCGACCGCCATCAGGTTTTGCTGGGTGTCGCCTATAGGTTCTGACCCTATGGGTTCTGACAAGGAAGGGGCGGTCCAGTTCACTGGGTCGCCCCGCTTCCCTGAGCGCCGCCGTCAGTCTGTTAGGCGGGCATCAGACATTGTCACGGTCGTCGCGCCACGGCTCATAATAATGGATTTCCACCGCGATCTGCGATGCTTGAAGGAACTGCGCTGCAATGTCTCGCACAACATGTCGCCAGCGTGGAGCGGACCTTGGCGCTGGCCTTTCAGTCTGATGGAGCGGCCTGTGAGGCATGATACTCATCTTGGGTATTCATCCTTACAAAAAATGTCGGAGGATACCGGCGCTCGCGACGCCGATCAGGACGGTGGGGAGGAGGGACAGGCGGCTCGCTGCCAGAGCGGTCAACCCGAGCGATGCGAGGTCGCCGGGATGCCCGGTCGCGAAATATGGCGCGATCACGGAAATCATCACGCATCCGGGGGCGGCGTCCATCACTGTCCGGACGCGCGGCGAAAGCGCGCGGTCGCCCAGCGCCAGATAACCGCCGATCCGCGTAAGCCATGTGGCCAGCGCCATCAGGAGGATCGCGGCGAAGGTGATCGGGGCCAGCGTCATGGCCGTGCGCCCGATGGCCGCGCACCCGCCCATGCGGCTGCGACCCCGGCGACGATCCCGGCGGGAACATACCAGGCGCCGGGCACGAGAATATGGACGGCCACCGCAACGATCAGGCTGACCAGCCAGGGCAGCGATGCGCGCGCGCCCTTCCACATTCCGGCGAGCAGCACGAGGAAAACAGCCGGAAACGCCATGTCGAAGCCGTAAACGGCGATGTCGCCAACAACCGGGCCGAACAGCGCCCCAAGCGCCGTGAACAGGATCCAGGTCAGCCAGAGCGGGATCGAGACGCCCATATAATAGCCGAGACTGAAGGCCGGTCGCCCGCCTCGCGCCTCGCGCTTCTTCGCATCGGCGAGCGCCATCGCCCAGCTTTCGTCACACATGAAGAACAGTGCCGGCAGTATCTTGCGGCGAGGGAGATGGCGCAGATAAGGCGTCAGCACGGCGCCCATCAGCAGGTGCCGGCTGTTGACCAGCAAGGTCACGCCGACAACCATCAACAGATGCGGCGGCGAGGTCCAGAGCGCGACGACGGCGAACTCCGAACCGCCGCCGAAGTTGAGGCCCGTCAGCAGCGGCACCTCGACCGCGCTGAAACCCTTAGCCGCCGCCTGCGCACCGAGCACGAGGGCGAAGGGTATGAACCCGATCATCACCGGCAATGAGGCGCGAGCGCCGCGATGGATTTCGATCCGGGTGGATGCTGTGGTTTCGGCTCTCATATGCGGCGTTCGATCTCAGATGAGGAATGGCCCCTCGCCATCCCTACGCCGCTTATTAGCCCGCATCGGCTGGCATGGGGTTGCGAAGATTCGCATAATGCTCCCTGTTGTGGCATAATATATCACTCATATCGTTAAACCATGGATTATCATGCCAATGGCCTTTGATCGAATCGACCGCCAGATACTCGCGGCGCTGCAACGCGACAGTCGGCTCACCAATGTGGAACTGGCTCAGGTGGTAAATCTTTCCCCCTCGCCCTGCCTGCGGCGCGTGCGCCTGCTCGAAGAAGCGGGGGTCATCGAGCGTTATGTTGCGCTGCTCGACGCCGAGCGCATTGGTCTGGGGATGACGGTGTTCGTCCGAGTCTGGCTCAAAGGGCAGGACGAGGAGACGGTGCAGCATTTCATCGAGAGTGTGCAGCCGCTCGGTCAGGTGTTGGAATGTCACCTCATGGCGGGCGACTGCGATTTCCTGTTGCGCGTGGTCGCCAAAGACCTCCAGGACTATCGCCGCTTTCAGGCCGAGCACCTTGCCCGCATCGATGGCGTCAGCAGCCTGAAAAGCGACATTCCCATGCAAAAGGTCAAGTTGACGACGGAACTGCCCCTCGATTGATGGGCGCGGCGTCGGCCCCAAAGGGAGACTTGCCGTCCGTCAGGCGACGGGATGGGTGGCCTTGATCGCGGCGGTCACTTCCGCCGTGGTGAGGATTTCGTGGGCATAGGTCGGCGCGTCGATCTCGATCGCTGCGTGCATCGCTTCGGGCGAGCGGGCGGCGGTGGCGTCGCGGACATAGGTAACGTGGTAGCCCAGTTCCATGCCGACCCGCGCCGTCGCCTCAAGGCAGGTGTTGGCCAGCAGTCCGACGCAGATGATCTTCTCGATCCCGTGCCGTTTCAACAACTGATCGAGATCGGTGTTGGGGAAACCGCTCGATCCCCAATGCTCGGTGCAGATCAGGTCGCCGGGTTGCGGCTTGAAATCATCATGGAACTCGCCGCCCCATTGCCCGCGCGCGAAAATCTGGTTCTTCGCCGCCGCCAACTGGTAGGGCGAGGGATATTTCCAGTCCTTATAGGTGTCCGGTTCCATGCGATGATGCGGCACATGGACGATCCTGATCCCCGCCACGCGCGCGGCCGCGACGATGGCGCGCAGATTGCCGAGCAGGTTGACCTGCTCGGCAATGTCCTTCACCCATGGCCACAGCTTGCCCTTTTCGCTGAGGAAATCATTGTAGAAATCGACGCAGAGCAGCGCGGTGATTTCAGGCTCATAGGCGGGGTCGGTCATCACAATATCCTTTCGTGGAACGGACAAATCAGGCTCACGCCTTCGCCGCATAGGCATCCGCACCCATGAAATGCAGCGAGACATAGGGTTCGTCCCCCACGACCCAACTGTCATGGCCCGGCGGGATGTAGAAGATATCGCCAGCGCGCATCTCGACGACCGCGCCATCGTCCATCGCGGCGGTCGCGCAGCCGGAGACGACCATGCCGACATGCTCGACCCCGCAGCTATGCGCATCGGCCAGCGCGCCGACATCGGCCGACCATTTCCAGCCCGGCTGATAGGTGGCGCGGCCGATCGTCATGCCGCCGAGCCGAACCAACTCGAAGCGGCCCTTGTCGAACTCCCGCACCTCGTCGGGGGTTTCGAAGCGTTTCAGAATGACGTCGAGTTGCATCTGCCTGTCCTTTCCCGGTTTGTGCGGCTCATTTGAGCAGCTTGAGGCCCTTGAGCACCTTGTCGGCGGTCTTGCGATCGGTGCGGAACGCCATGCCGACCACCTTCAGGTCCCCGGCGGGCACGCGGGCGACCGCGGCGCGATTGTCGGCATCGTTGAAGGTCTGGAACAGGTCCTCGGTGAAGATCGCGAAGGCAAAGCCGCGCGACCGGCCACGCTCGACAGTTCGCGCCATTTCGTCGGCGCTGGCCCCGAATATGAGAACCGGGTCCTTGAACATCGGCAGATAGGCGTTGCCCGAAGCGTCGCGATAGTCTTCACCGGTCGCGCCCGCCTGACCGCCCACGCCGCTGATCGTGAACGCCGCGACATTGAGCCGCTGCCACGGCTCCAGATCCTCGCGCAGCACGACCGCGATCTTCATCGGCGGTTCGTTTTCCCGCTTGTTCTCCCGCGCCGCGTCGGGTGGCGGCGCGACCTGTGCAACGTCATTCATGCGGTGGTCCTTGTGTCTTGCGCCGCTGCCAGCGCAGCCGCGAGATAGGCTTCCGTTCCGCTTTCCGAGAAACGCAGGAACAGTTCCGGTTCGATCAGCTCCAGCTCCATCACCACCGGGCGTCCGCCCTGCTCCACCAGATCGATGCGGGCGTAGAGCGTGGGGTCCGGCGCGGCTTCAAGCGCGCGCTGCGCCGTCGCCCGCTCCAGCGCGCTTGCCTCATGCGGGCTCACGCTGCCGCCATGATGGTCCTGAACACGATAATCGCCAGCCTTGGGCCGCTTGCGCACGGCGTGGGAATAGCGGCCATCGATATAGATCAGCGAGGTTTCGCCGCTGGTTTCGATGGCGGGCAGGAAAGGCTGGACCAGCACATCGCCCCGCTCCAGCAACGCGCCGATATGCCGCCGCATGGCGGGGGCATCGGCCGCCCCGCGCAACGCGCCGCCCGCGCCGATGCCGATCGCGGGCTTGGCCACCATCTCCCGATCGCCGAACGCGGCCAGCGCAGCCGCAAGGTCCGGCGTGTCGGCGGGCCGGAGCAACAGGGTCTCGACGACCGGAACGCCCGCCGCCTGAAGCGCGAGCAGATAGCGTTTGTGTGCGTTCCACACGATGGTCGAGGCCGGATTGCGCAGCCTCGTCACGCGATCGACCGTGCCGATCCACGCCAGAAATGCATCGAGCCGCTCGACATAATCCCACGGCGTCCGCAACAGGACGAGATCATAGCTCGCCCAGTCGGCATCGGCATCCCACGCCAGTTGAACCGCGGCAACGCCCCGCTGCGCCATCCGGGCGACCAGTGCGCCGGTCTCAAGATCGGGCTTGGGCATGGTCGCGGCGGTGATGAACGCGATTGCTGTCATGGCGCCGCCTCGACAGCCGACCGGCGCGGAACGACCAGCTTCGCGACCAGAAGCTGCACCACCTCGTCCTTCTGGTTGCGCGTCTCGCTGCGCAGCACGACGATCCCCTGCCCCGGCTTCGAACGGGACGGCACGATCTCCATCACCTCGCTGACCACATGCAGCGTGTCGCCGGGCCGGGTCGGCCGGGGCCAGCTCACTTCGCCGCCCGCCCCGACGATGCCGCCCGCGAGAGGCGCGCCTCCCTCCACCAGCAGCCGCATGGTGATGGCGGCGGTGTGCCATCCGCTCGCCGCCAGACCGCCGAAGAGGGTGGCCTGCGCCGCCTCGTCATCAAGGTGGAACAGCTGCGGATCGAAAGCCTGCGCAAAGCCGATGATGTCGGCCGCGCCCAGAACGCAGGAACCGCTCGTAAAACGCTGGCCGACTTCCAGCTCATCGAGATGCAGCGCATCGGTCATCATATGGTTCACTTTCGCAAAGGGCTTGAATAGAGTACGAAAGACATCTATTCTAGATTTAGAGTATTTTCAACATCTAAATGGAGATCCGATGGGCCGATCCAGCCGCAGTCAGGCCGATGAGAACCGCGCGCGCATTGTCGAGGTCGCGAGCGGCCTGTTCCGCGCGCGCGGCATCGAGGCAGTCGGGATCGCCGACGTGATGAAAGCCGCCGGCATGACCCAGGGCGGCTTCTATCGTCATTTCGAGAGCAAGGACGCGCTCGCGGCCGAGGCCTGCGCCCTCGCCTTCGACAAGGCCGCCGCGAACTGGCAGCGGGTGATCGACCGGGCGGCGCAAAAGGGCGAGGATGCCGCCGAGGCTCTTGTGGCCTATTATCTGACGCCCCGCCCGGCCGAGATGACCTGCCCGATGGTCGCGCTCGCCGCTGATGCCGCGCGGCGCCCGGACGATGATAGGCTCCGTCGATCCTACAGCGCGGGCGTCGAACGGCTCACCGGCATGTTCATCGCCGCCGCCGCGACGGGCCACCCTTCGCCGGTGGCCGCCGCAAGCGCGCAAGCGCGCTTCGCCACGATGGTCGGGGCCAATCTGCTCGCCGTGGCCGCTTCGGGCGGCGATGATTTCCGGCAGGCTGCGGGCAGCGTGGCCGCCACATGAACCCGCTCCGTTTCCGGCGACCTATCCCCTGACCATATCCTGCACCATCACCCATGTCTTTAGGGCGTACCGTCCCGGTAATAGCGGCGGACGTCACGAAGAATTTCCTGCCGACCGCAAAGGTCGAGGACAGAGCGTTGAAGAAGGCAGTGGCCCGGGATCGCTCCCCTCCCCCCCGCCATCAACGCGGAGGCGTATCATCACGCCCGAATTTGCGGTCGCGCCTTTCGATCCGAATGTCGCCGGGAATGGGTATCGCCGCCGTGATGCCGGTGTCGTCCTGCCAAAGGAATTGCTCGCCAAGTTGCGCGCCGGGGTGGGCGACACGCTATATGTATCTGAAACCCCGATGGCATCCGGATCACCGCTGCCGAGGTCGGGATGACACTGACCGAACAGATTATGCGCGAGGACAGGGATATCCTGCGCGTGATGGCCATTGGGGATCGACCGATGGCTTTCACCCTCAAGTGAACCTAGTCGGACATCCACCCAGCCGAGCATGACAGACGCACGTCATTGTCATTGGGCCTGCCCCCCATTTCATCCGCATGGTGCGCTATGCGATCGAGGGCGCTGGCGGAAGCGCCGCATTCCCGCAGAAGATCAAGCATCATCTCGATATGACTATCAAAGGTGAACCTGCCGGGTTCGACAATCTGGCCGGACCATATATTCCAAACCTCGGGCGCTCCTGCTCGCAGGTGGAAATAACGAGCGAATGGCCTGTTGAATTCGGCATCTGCGGTCCGGTCAAAAACCAGAGAAGAGGATGTGAATCCTTTATGGAAACGCTCTTGCCCTTTGGCAAAGGCGGTTGCCACAGAATGGCGGAGCAGCCACGCGAGCAGGAAATGGCGGTTTCGGCGCGCGGCCGCATCGAGCCGGGCAATCCCAAGGGCAAGTTCGCGTACGGGCACGGTATGCTCGACATGAACCGTCCGTGCGTCGCCAATTATCCCGACGATTTTTTTGCTGCCGATGCGCTGTTCCTGATGTTGCTCGATAAACTCCCTCGTCCGATAGAGCGTACCGACGCACAGGCCACCGCTCTTCAACGAGCCCTTCGCACAATAGCCTAATCTGTCGTGGAAGGCGCGAAGCTGATCGCGCAGTTTAGGCAGAGGCGGCGTGTCGAGACTTAGCAGCTGCGCGAAGCTATCATTGACGAACGCCTCCAGCGGCCTTCTGGCCAGCTGGCGCGACAGGAAAGATTGAAGCTGCTCGCGCTCGAGTCGGCACGCCGCCTCCCATTGCACTTGCGACTTCATGATCATTAGTTTTCCTCCGGCAATCTGCATAGTGCCTGACCGCTCCGCTGCAACCAGATAGCCAGCAGGAATTAAGGTGTCGTAAGCATCTTGGTGGCATCGCCGACATACCGTTCATTCCGAAGCAGGGGC
>JBFWKI010000030.1:0-49479 GCA_050252755.1 Sphingobium sp. | reverse complement strand
TAGCTTGGTTTGCATCAGGTCCGGAACGGAGATCAGTGCAGATGCTGCCCAAAAACCGGCTGCGCTAAAAGCGAGAATCGCGCTGGCAATCTGCAAACATTGGGTCGTCATTAGTTAGCTTTCTTCCTATATGGACTGCGCTTCGCCGGCTTAGCTTCCGCTTCTTCAACCAGCATTGCAATATCGGTAATCTCCCAAAGCCGATCTGCAACACCAACGACCATGGCTGGGGTGACGCGCAGCGTCTTATGGATGCGGACGAAGCTGCAATACATCATATGCAGCGCAACCGCATGGGCGTGGTTCTCAACCTTCTTGCTGAAAGCGTTGGTCAGGCGGGTAAATCGGCGCATGTGCATGCGCATGGTGAGATTCTGGCGTTCGACATAGCTGGTCGAAACGTGGTCAATGTCGGGATTGCCTTCGCGGCGAACTTTCTTCGATCCAGTGCATTCGCCGCGATGCTAGCAATCTCCGATCGCTGTTGTGGCGTGAGTGCCTTAGCGGGAGCAGGGCCACCCTTCGCCCCTGCCTTGCTCGCCCGTTTAGTAAAAGCCGTCTCTTCGACTCTGCTAACTTCGCCCGCCGCGATATCCACCATCAGCTTCGCAAGCTGGTTCGGATCACGTGGGCGTTTGGGATGTTTGGTCATCCTGCTTATATAGGATACGAAGCGGCTGGGGTCAGCCCTATATTTCAAACTGACCCACTACCAAAATATTTGAGCCGGGTTTGCCAAGGCCGATCGGCATGGGCCTATGGCCGTCCGCGACGCCAGCCCTGACTACCTGCAAATGGTGGCTTTCCGCGCTTCCGGCGCTCACAGGCTTAAGCCCCCTGCTGCGTTGGAACGAAGCGTGTGACTCGTTCCAAGGGTCACGGAATATCACCCCCTCACCCTTTGGGCTTGCGACCGTCCGCAACCCCTTCCCGCCATCTTCGGGAATCGCAGACGAGATAGGCCAATGTCGATCGATCGCAATAAGAAGGATCCGAATGACAAAGGCCCTGCCTGCCCTCAACAAAAAAGGGAGGCCGAGAGCCTCCCTTTTTCCATTCCCTGCCCGATGGGCCGGATGCCGTTTCAAACCTCTGGATCAGAAGGTGGCGTATTGATCGTTGCCGATAAAGCCAAGCTTCGTGACCTTCGATTGCTTGATGATGGCAAGCACTTCGTCAACGACGATATAGCGGGTCTGCCGGTCGGGCTGGAACTGAAGTTCCGGCTCTACGGGAAGCGCCATGGCGGCCCGCAGATATTGACGCAGAGTCAGCTTGTCGATCGCTCCGCCGTTCCAGGTGATGGTTCCGGCTGCGTCGATAGCAACCTTGTTCTTCACCGGGTCCACCGCGTCGAGCGGCGGATTATTGGCGTTGTTCGGAAGGTCGATCTTCACCGCATGGGTCTGGATCGGGATGGTGATGATGAACATGATGAGGAGAACGAGCATGACGTCGATCAACGGCGTCGTGTTCATTTCCATCATCGGTTCGCCATCGTCTGTACCGCCACTCATGGCCATGGTCTAAACTCCTGCGGAACGATTACAGACGCTGGACTTTGATGTCGCCCGGATCAGGCTGCGAAATAAAGCCAACCTTGGGGAAACCAGCCATCTGCATGTTAAAAATAGTACCACCAATGCAGCGGTAAGGCGTATTGATATCGCCACGAATGTGAACTTCGGGCAGATCTTCGGCGGTCATATTCTCGACACCACCTGCCTTCTCAATGTCAGCCTTCAGCTTTGCGACGGCGCGGTCGAGAAGCTCGCTGGAATTCACGCGGGTGAGATTCCAATAGACCATGCACGAACCGTCCTTGTCGGTCGTCACGGAAAGCGAAACATTCTCAGGCTTAGTCGTCGTCGGCTCGAACGCTACCTTGGGAAGATCGACCTCGATCGTCTGGACCACAACCGGAACCGCGATCAAGAAGATGATCAGGAGCACCAGCATGACGTCGACGAGCGGAGTCGTGTTGATATCGGACATCGGCTTTTCATCGCCGCCACCGGATCCAGCACTCATTGCCATCGATCAGTATCCTAACTTAGTTATATTCCGGGCAGGACGCCCTGCAAGTGATGGCCGCTCGATCCTTGCGATGTCGCGGCCATCAATCCTGCAAAGGGATCAGGCCTTCTTCGGCGCCGGAGCGGCCGGACGCGCGGCGGCGGTCGGAGCGGCCACCGCAGTCGGGCGGACCTGACCACCGGAAACCAGATAACCCAGAACGTCGACCGAGAAGCCGTTCAGGTCTTCGGCGATCGACTTGTTGCGGCGCTGCAGCCAGTTATAGGCCAACACCGCCGGAACGGCCACGGCCAGACCCAGCGCGGTCATGATAAGAGCTTCACCGACCGGACCAGCAACGGTGTCGATCGACGCCTGACCGGACGCGCCGATCTTGATGAGCGCGCGGTAGATACCGATAACCGTACCGAACAGACCGATGAACGGAGCGGTCGCACCAACGGTCGCGAGGAAGGCAAGACCGCCGCCCAGCTTCGAGTTGATCGCGGCTTCCGAACGCGCGAGCGAGCCGTGCATCCAGTCATGGGCTTCGACCGGGTCGGTCAGCTTGGTGTGCTGGTCCTGAGCGGCGATGCCGTCATCGACGAGCTGCTTGTAAGCGGTGTTCTTTTCCAGCTTGGCCGCGCCTTCTTTCAGCGAACCGGCGCGCCAGAAGCTCTGACGGATCTTCTTGCTCTGGCTGATGATCTTCTGCTGTTCGATCAGCTTCGTGAACAGAATGTAGAACGAGAAAATCGACATGATGCAGAGAATGGCGAAAACGGTCTGCGAAATGATGCCGCCTTCACGCAGCGCGGCCGCGAGACCGTACGGATTTTCTTCCACAGCAGCAGGCGCAGCGGCGGCAATGATGGAGATCAACATGTTAGCACTTCCCTCTCAATACAAAATTGCGGTGCAAGCTGGTCTGCATGTCCGGCCGTTCGGAAACGGGGCACACAGACCAGCTTTTGAAGATTATTTCGGAATCCGCCACACGAAGCGGCTGCTGTAGGAATCCCCGACCGGACTGCCGCTGGTGTCCTGCGCCGGTTTGAAGCGCGCACGGCGCATCAGCAGACGGCAGGCCTCGTTATCGAGATCGGAATGGCCGCTCGACGAGGTAACGGTACAGTTCGTGACCTTGCCGTCCGTACCGATGTCCAGACGGAACCCGACCGTGCCTTCGCGTTCTTCACGCAGGGCGCGGCTGGGATAGTCATCCGACGTCACCCAGCCACCCGGATTACCACGCGGCTGAGCCTTTACGGCTGCCTTGGGCGGAGCCGGAGGCGGCGGCGGGGCCGGAGTGGGGGGCAGGATGGGAGGCAGAGGAACCGGCTTCGGCGCCGTCTGAATGACGGGAGCCACCGACGGCGTCTCAACAATTGCGGGAGGAGCGACGACCGGCGGCGGCGGCACATCAGCCGGCTTTGGCGGCGGAGGTGGCGGCGGCTCATCCGGTGGCGGCGGCTCTTCCTTAACATCAATGACATTCAGTTGTTCAGCAGCCTTTTTTACATATTTCATGCCCAGACCGGTCACGAAAGCATAGCCGAGAACAACGTGAATCAGGGCGACGATGACGATCGAGATTGTACGGCTCGATGTCTCCGAGTGGTCAGCGTAGGCCATCCAGCAACGACACTCCTTAACTCAGCTGCAATAAACAAAAATGAAGACGACACCCGATGTAAAGGCCTCGAAGGCTCACAGCTTTCACAGCGAACCACCAAGGCCCTTTACGATTTATCTCTATTTTCAATCTTCCTATCGCGGCAGACCGGAGGACGCAAACGCTTTATGATTGATTGCATCTTCCAGCTGCGCGAAAACGGAAAAAAGATTGCGTGTGACACGGATAACACACGCGGAAAGTGAGAGACATGTTTTTTGCCCCCACGACCGCCGATCATCGGAAAAATATGCACAAACACCTGATATCATTCTTAATTTTTTCAGCCGTCCTGGCGCCTCTTCCCGCGCTTGCCGCGGCGGGCCAGGCCGAATCGGTTACAGCGCAAACCGCATCCTATGGCGATCTGGCCGATCTGGTGACGGGCGCGCCTCTCGTCATCAAGGGCACCGTAACGAAGGTGAAGAAGGTTAACGGCGCGCCCGCTGCGGCGGGTTCGCCCGCCCGGAACTACCTGCTCGTCAACGTTCAGGTGGAAGCCTTGATTCGGGGTGAAGGCGGTGTGGCGCCGGTCATCAATTTCCTGATGCTGGACACCGGCAGCAAGGATTTTCCCAAGAAGAAACAACCGGTTCTGCTGTTTGCCCAACCGACCGGCACGCCGGGGTCGGTGCAACTCGTCTCCCGTTCGGCCATCCGGCCATGGACCGCCGGGACAGAGGCCACCATCCGCGCCATAACCGCAGAGGTGCTGAAAAATGATTCGCCCCCCGCGATCAGGGGAATCGGCGACGCTTTTCACATAGCGGGCACCATAGCGGGCGAAGGCGAAACGCAGATATTCCTCAAGACCGCCACGGGCGCGCCGGTATCGCTATCCATCGTACGGCGCCCCGGACAGCCGCCCCAATGGGGCGTTTCGCTTGGCGAAATCGTCGATGAAGCCGCCGTCCCGCCTGCGCGCGACACCTTGCTATGGTACAGGCTCGCCTGCGGACTGCCCGCCAGCCTGCCCCCGGAATCGACCCGGACCCTGCCGCTGATCGATGCCGAGGCGGCGCGGCGGGACTATGGCTTTGTCATGGAGAGTCTTGGCAGGTGCGACCGCACATTGTAGCGGGGCGACGCCCCTGCCCGCTTTTTCAGGCAGGCGGGGGCGGAACATGACAGCAATTGACAGGACATGGACATGGAAGATCAACGCCCGATGCGGATTGGCATCGTGGGTCTGGGCACGGTCGGCGCCGGGGTAATTCGCCTGCTGGATACCAACGAGGCGCTGATTACCCGTCGCGCCGGAAGGCGGATCGTCGTCAGTGCCATTTCCGCGCGGGACCGGACGAAGGATCGCGGCGTCGATCTTTCCCGCTTTTCCTGGGTCGATAATATGAACGAACTGGCCGAGCGCGACGATGTAGATGTCGTGGTGGAGCTGGTCGGCGGGGCGGACGGCCCGGCCCTTTCGCTCGCCCGCGCCGCGCTGGAGGCGGGCAAGCCGCTCGTCACCGCGAACAAGGCGATGCTGGCCCATCATGGCATGGATCTGGCGGGGCTGGCCGAGAAAGCGGGCATAGCCCTGAAATATGAAGCCGCCGTCGCGGGCGGCATCCCGGTCATCAAGGGGCTGCGGGAAGGCGCCGCCGCCAATGAAATCAGCCGCGTCCATGGCATATTGAACGGCACCTGCAATTATATCCTCACCACGATGGAGAAGGACGGCAGCGATTTCGACGATGTTCTGGTCGAGGCGCAGCGTCTGGGCTTTGCCGAATCCGACCCGACCTTCGACATCGACGGCATCGACGCCGCGCACAAGCTGTCGATTCTGGCGAGCCTTGCCTTCGGCACGCAGATCGATTTCGCCGGGGTGGATACGCAGGGCATCCGCAACGTCACCGCCGATGATATTCGCGAGGCGGCCGCGCTGGGCTATCGCATCCGCCTGATCGGCATGGCGGAACATGGCGAGGACGGGCTGTTCCAGCGCGTGCACCCCATGCTGGTCCCCGCCGATCACCCGCTTTCCCATGTCGGCGGTGCGCTCAACGCGGTCGTGGCCGAAGGCAATTTCGTCGGCAGCCTCTTCTTTCAGGGCGCGGGCGCGGGCGAAGGGCCGACCGCCTCGGCCGTGGTGGCCGACCTCATCGACATTGCGCGCGATGAATATGGCGATCCCTTCGCGATGCAGGTGGCCCATCTGCTCGCCCAGCCCAAGGCCGACAGTGGTTGCCGGGTGGGCCGTTCCTATCTGCGCTTCACCGTTCAGGACCGGCCCGGCGTGCTGGCCGAAATCGCCGCTGCGATGCGGGATGCGGGCGTGTCGATCGAAAGCGTGATCCAGCGCGGCGCGCAGGAGGACGGCACGGTGCTGCTCGTCATCGTCACACACAAAAGCGCGGAAAGCGCGATCCGGGAGACGTTGCAACGCCTCTCCGGTTCGGAAAGCCTCACCCATGAACCGATGGTGATGCATATATTGCGATGAACCGTGGGTTGCGGTGCACAATTGCTCGACAATCCGGGCACCGCTCCCTATCGGGTGGAACGAATGATTCAAGAGGACAATGATATGGGTGTGCAAGCTAGTTCGGTTCTCGATCGCGTGTTGGTACTGGAAATGGTGCGTGTCACCGAAGCCGCCGGCATTGCCGCTTCCCGGCTGATCGGGCGCGGGGATGAAAAGGCCGCCGACGCCGCCGCTGTCGAGGCGATGCGCATGGCGTTCAACGATCTTTACATGGACGGCACCGTGGTTATCGGTGAAGGCGAGCGCGATGAAGCCCCCATGCTCTATATCGGGGAAAAGGTCGGCAGCGCGATCGGCACCGGGCCGAAGATCGACATTGCCCTCGATCCGCTGGAAGGCACCACCATCACGGCCAAGGCCGGTCCCAACGCGCTTGCGGTACTGGCGATTTCCGAAGAAGGCGGCCTGCTGAACGCGCCCGATGTCTATATGGACAAGCTGGCGGTCGGCCCCGGATATCCCGAAGGCGTCATCGACCTCAATAAATCGGTGCAGGAAAATGTCGAATCCGTCGCCAAGGCGAAGGGCGTCGCGCCGCATGAAGTGATCGTGTGCGTGCTCGATCGTCCCCGGCATGAAAAGATCATCGCTGAACTGCGCGGCATCGGCTGCGGCGTGGTGCTGATCCCCGATGGCGACGTGGCGGGCGTGATCGCGACGACCAACCCGGAAACCAATATCGACATCTATATGGGCACAGGCGGCGCGCCCGAAGGCGTGCTGGCCTGCGCTGCGCTGCGCTGCGTCGGCGGGCAGTTCAAGGGGCGGCTGCTGTTCCGCAACGAGGATGAAAAGGCCCGCGCCCGCAAATGGGGCATAGACGATCTCGACCGGGTCTATGATCTGAAGGAACTGGCGCGCGGGGATTGCATCTTCGCGGCGACCGGCGTGACCGATGGATCGCTGCTGCGCGGCGTGAAGCGGATGCCCGGCGGCCTGCTCACCACCGACAGCGTGGTGATGCGCGCGTCTTCCGGCACGGTGCGCTGGGTCAAGGGCGAACATCGCATCGAACGCAAGGACAAGTAAGCGGCGGCGGGGGCGCAAGGCCCCTTCCCTACTGGACATGAAAAGGGCGGGTATTCCCCGCCCTTTCCTTTTGCCGAAAGAAACCGCTTATTTCTTCAGGCGATAGCCGGTGCGGAACATCCAGACCACCATGATGATGCAGGCCAGCAGCATCGCGCCGATGACGCCAAGGCTGATCCCCATCGACACGTCGCTCTGACCGAAAAAGGTCCAGCGAAAGCCGCTGACCAGATAGATTACGGGGTTGAACAGCGTGATCGTCCGCCAGGGTTCGGGCAGCATCGTGATGGTATAGAAAGCCCCGCCCAAAAAGGTCATCGGCATGATGATGAGCAGCGGCACGAACTGCAATTGCTCGAAATTCTTCGCCCAGATGCCCAGAATGAAGCCGAACAGGCAGAAACTAATCGCGATCAGCACCATGAAGGCCAGCATGGCCGCCGGATGCGCCACCTCCACATCGACGAACAGATGCGCCGTCGCAAAAATGACGAGGCCCACGATCATCGATTTGGTGGCGGCGGCCCCCACATAGGCGATCACGGTTTCCAGCGGCGACAGCGGCGCCGACAGCACTTCATAGATGGTGCCGGTCCATCGCGGCATATAGATGCCGAAACTCGCGTTGAAGATGCTTTCCTGCAACATGGAAAGCATGATGAGGCCCGGCACGATGAACGCGCCATAGGGAATGCCGTCGATCGCTTCCATGCGGGAGCCGATGGCGGTGCCGAACACCACGAAATAGAGCGAGGTCGTGATTACCGGCGTCATCAGGCTGGTCCAGAAGGTCCGCCCGAACCGGTGAATTTCAAAGCCGTAAATCGCGCCAATGCCGCGCCAGTTGATGGCTGGGGTTCCGCTCATCGCCCGCCCTCCCCGGCCATGGCGTCCAGAATGGGAGGGGCTTCATCCTCCCCTTCCTTCCCATGGACGACGCCGACGAAAATATCCTCAAGCGAGCTTTGGCGGGTGCTGAGATCGGCATAGGCCAGCCCCGACAGATCCAGTTGCCGCAGCAATCCGGGAACGCCATTCCCTTCCTGCGACCGCGCATCGAACAGATATTCCAGATCCCGCCCGCCCGGTTTCAGCGTTACTTTCCAGCCCGCCAGCGTATCGGGGATGGCGTCGAGCGGTTGTTCCAGATGAACCGTCAGCGTCTTGGTGCCCAGCGTGTGCATCAGCACGTCCTTGTCATCGACCAGCACCAGCCGCCCCTTGTTGATGACCCCTACACGGTCGGCCATTTCCTCGGCTTCCTCGATATAATGGGTGGTGAGAATGATGGTGACGCCGGTTTCCCGCAGGGTCCGCACCAGCCGCCACATATCCTTGCGCAATTCCACATCGACGCCCGCCGTCGGTTCGTCGAGGAACAATATGCGCGGTTCATGGGCCAGCGCCTTGGCGATCATGACCCGGCGTTTCATGCCGCCCGACAATTCCAGTATCTTCGCGTCCCGCTTGTCCCACAAGGTCAGGTCGCGCAGGATTTTCTCGATCAGCGCATCGTCCCGCCGCTTGCCGAACAGGCCGCGACTGAACCGCACGGTGGAAATCACCTGTTCGAAGGCGTCGGTATGCAATTCCTGCGGCACGAGGCCGATCTGATCGCGCGCGCCCTTATAATCACGGATGATGTCCCGCCCGCCGACCAACACCTGTCCCTCGGTCGGCGTGACCAGCCCGCAGATGATGCTGATGAGCGTCGTCTTGCCCGCGCCATTGGGGCCGAGCAGCGCGAAAATCTCTCCCTCGCGAATGTCCAGGTCCACGCCATGAAGGGCGACGTGGCCGGAGGCGTAGGATTTACGCAACCCCTGCACGGAAATGATGGATGACATGAAGGCACTATCTCTCTTTCCCCGCAGGCAGGCGGACGATGAAGGCGGAACATAAGCATCCCGCCGCCGCAAACAAGCGGTCCCTGAGAGGTTCGGTGGCTGGCCATGCCAGATTTCCCCGCAACATGGCGCCTGCAACATGACCCCCGCAACATGCCCTCTTGCAACATGGCCCGGTGGGTATAGGACGAAAGCCATGCAACAGATCAGCCATATACCGCTTTCGATCACCGGACAGACATGGTGCTGGAGGGGCGACCGGGCGGGCGCGAGCGGCGATACGCTGCACCCCGATGATCTGGTGACGCAATTGCTGCTTTCCCGCGGATGCGCGCGGGAGGAGGTGGACGCCCATCGCAATCCCACCATCCGGCAATTCCTGCCCGATCCCTCGCTGTTCCGCGACATGGATGCAGCCGCCCACCGCCTTGCCGATGCGGTGGAAAGCGGCGAGCGCGTGACCATCTATGGCGATTATGACGTCGATGGCGCGACCAGTTCCGCGCTGTTGATCCGCCTGCTGCGCGAAGTGGGGCTGGAGGCGGGCTATTATATTCCCGACCGCCTGATGGAGGGCTATGGCCCGTCGGGCGAAGCGCTGGTGCGGCTGGCGCAGGCCGGGTCGAGCCTGATCGTCACCGTCGATTGCGGCGCGCAGGCGTTCGAGGCGCTGGGCATGGCGCGGGACGTGGGCGTCGATGTGATCGTGGTCGATCACCATAAATGCGCGACGGAGTTGCCCCCTGCCCTCGCCCTCGTCAATCCCAACCGGCTGGATGAAAGCGCGCAAGGCGCGGCGCATGGCCATCTGGCGGCGGTCGGCATGGCGTTTCTGCTGGGGGCCGCGCTGGTGCGGGAATTGCGCGCGCGCGGCTGGTTCGCCACCCGCGCCGAACCGCGATTGATCGATCTGCTGGATCTCGTCGCGCTGGGCACGGTGGCGGACGTGGCCCAGTTGCGGGGGCTGAACCGGGCGTTTGTCGCGCAGGGCCTCAAGATCATGGCGCGGCAGGGCAATGGCGGGCTGGTCGCGCTGGCACAGGCGAGCCGCCTTACCCGCGCGCCCCTGTGTCATGATCTGGGCTTCGCGCTGGGGCCGCGCATCAATGCGGGCGGGCGCGTGGGCAAATCCGATCTGGGCGTGCGCCTGCTCACCACGCAGGATGAGGAAGAGGCGCGTTCGATCGCCGCCGAACTCGACCGCCTGAACGAGGAACGCCGCGCGATCGAGGCCATGGTGCAGGAAGAGGCCGAGCGCATGGCCGAAGCGCAGGCGGACCGGGCGGTGATGCTGGTCGCCGGGGCGGGCTGGCACCCGGGCGTCATCGGCATTGTCGCAGGAAGGTTGAAGGAGAAATTCGGCCTGCCCACCCTCGTCATCGCGCTGGACGAGGACGGCACGGGCAAGGGGTCGGGGCGCTCTATCAGCGGCGTCGATCTGGGCGCTGCCATATTGGCGGCGAAGGATAGCGGCCTGCTGGTGGCGGGCGGCGGACATGCGATGGCGGCAGGCCTGACCGTGGCGGGCGACAGGATCGAGGCGCTGCACGCCTTTCTGGATGAGCGGCTCGCCGCGCCGGTGGCGCAGGCGCGGACCGAGCGGATGCTGCTGCTCGACGCGATGGTCGCCCCGCGCGGCGTCAATCCCGATCTGGTGCGCAGTCTGGACGAGGGCGGCCCCTATGGCATGGGCTGGCCCGCCCCGCGCATCGCCACCGGCCCGGTGCGGCTGATCAAGGCCGATGTCGTGGGCAATGGCCATGTCCGTCTGGTCGTGGCCGGGCAGGACGGAGCCTCTTTGAAGGCGGTCGGTTTTCGTCAGGCCGATAGCGTGCTGGGGCAGGAATTGCTGCACGGCGGCAGGGATCGCAGGCTATGGCTGGCCGGACGCGCCAAGGTTGACGATTGGGGCGGCGGCCATGCGGCGGAACTGCATCTGGATGACGCGGCGTGGGAGACATGACGGGACGGGGCAGGATTTCCACCCACGCCCCCTCTTCCCCCGCGCCGCCCGCCGCATCCATACAGGCCATGAACGGGCGCGGAGCGCGCTGATACCGGCCGGATCGCTCCGGCCGGATCGCCAGCGCCGCCTCAGTTCACTGAATTGGGAATATGCTTGCCGAGGTGACGCCCGGCGAGATAGCCGAAGGTCATGCCGGGGCCGAGAGTCCCGCCCGCGCCGCCATAGGCTTCGCCCAGAACGGCGGCCATGACATTGCCCGCCGCATAGAGGCCGGGGATCGGGTTGCCGTGCCAATCCAGCACTTGCGCCTCGCCGTTCGTCCTGGGGCCGCCGGCCGTGCCGAGCGCCCCGGCTTCCATCTTGACGGCGAAATAAGGGCCTTGGTCGATCACGCCCAGCGTGCGGTATGGCGGCTCAAAAGCAGTGTCGCCCCACATATAGAAATTATCATAGGTGGCGTCGCCGCGATTGAAATCATCATCATGGCCGTTGCGGACCATCTGGTTGAACCGCGCCACGGTGGCGACGAGGCCATCGGGATCGATCCCGGCGATAGCGGCCAGTTCTTCCAGCGTGTCGGCCTGCATCATGTAGGAAGGCACGGGCGAACCCGGCGGAGAATTGAAGGTCTGATATTTGTCCCGATAGCGCTGATCGATGATGAGCCAATAAGGCAGGTTGGCATAGCTGTGCGTCCCGGCGTCGAAGGCGTGCAGCGTCTTGCCGAGCGCATTATAATTGGCGGCCTCGTTCACGAACCGCTTGCCGGAACGGTTGACGAGGATGGCGCCGGGCCGCGCGCGCTCATCCGAACCCAGCATGTAATTGGGCTTGGCGTCGCGATGTTGCGGCTTGAATTCCAGCGCGCTCTGCATCCAGAAGGCGTGCTGCATATTGCCGAGCTGCGCGCCCGCCTCGATCGCCATCAGCAAGCCGTCGCCTTCATTTTCCGGCACGCTGACAGGGCCGGTCAACGGACCGCGCAGGAAGGTCTTGACCAGATCCTCGTTCCATTCAAACCCGCCGGTGGCGATGACGACGCCACGGCGGGCGCGCACGCAAAAGTCGCGGCCATCGGCATCCTCTGCGACGACGCCGATGATCCGGTCGCCATCCTTCACCAGCTTGCGGGCGCGTTTCTCGAACTCCACGGGAATGTCGCGGTCCAGCACGGCGCGGAACAGCGACCCGGCCAACGCCTGCCCCAAGCCGCGATAATCCTTCTCATCGCGCTCCGCGAGGGTGGCCTCGTCCAGCGTGCCGCTGATCGCCTCCATCAGGCTGCCGCGCAGCGGATAGGCCATTTTGCTGGGGTTCACCCGGCTCGCCCATTTGCCCAGCCGGTCGAAGGAGAAAGCCTCATTGTCCAGCGAGCGGCCGCCATCGGCCTTTGCGCCGGGCAGATAGGATTGATAATCGGGGAAATCGAGGAAGGCATGAAAGCGCACGGGCGTCTTGTCCGCCAGATAGCGGATCATCTCCGGCCCTGCCTCCATGAAGGCGCCCAGCGTATCGGGATCGAGTTGCCCCGGAGCAAGCGCATCGAGATAGGTGACGATGTCATCGTCCGATTCCGGGATTCCGGCCTCGATCTGATGATGGTTATTGGGAATCCAGAGCATGCCGCCCGACATGGCGGTCGTCCCGCCGACCATGCCCGTCTTTTCCAGAATGACCACGTCCTTCGCGCCGAAATCATGCGCCGCGATCGCCGCGGTCATGGCCGCCCCGCCAGAGCCAAGGACAACGACGTCGGCCTCCCTGTCCCATTTCCTGTTCTCGGTCATCGTCCATCTCCTTGATAGCTTGGCATTGCCCGGCATCCGGGCCGCGGCATCAGGCGAGCGCCCTTGCCGCGTCTATTCGGTGAAACCAATCTAATTTCCTGTCAGGACCGGCCACTACTCCAAAATATCATAGGGCCGCGAGAGCGGGAGGCCTGCCCGGCAAGGATTTTCAGGGCTGCCTGCCCTCATTGGAGGTTTCCGGCCGCTTGCTTCCGGTCGGCACGATCGTAAATCCGGGCGGCGGCGAAACCACTCCATTATGAGCGGCATAGGCGGCATAGGCTTCCTTCAGCGCGGCGAACCGCACCGGATAGTCATGCGCCAGATCCCGGCTTTCCCCCGGATCCCACGCTATGTTGAACAGCTTCCACGACCCGTCCCCCTCCGGCGGGCGGAGGCGGAGGATTTTCCAGTCGCCCGATATGAATGCCTCATTCCCGAACAGTTCGAAGCCCGCGCCGTCAAAGCCATTCGCCACGACCGCGCTCTTGCCCGACAAATAGGGGATCAGCGATGTCCCGGCGCTGTCCGGCCGGGCCGGGGCACCGGCATGAGGAGGCGGCGCGTCGCCATCGGCCGCGTCGATGACGGTGGGCATGATATCGAGCAGCGAGGAGAAACTATCCGTGAAACCCACTATTTTCTGAGCCGCTGGCCATGATGCGATGAGCGGGCCGCGAATGCCCCCTTCCGTGACATAATCCTTGAAGAGCCGATGCGAGGTCGCGGCCGCGCTGGCCCATCCTTCCCCCAAAAAGACGAAGGAATCGGCGCTTCCGGCGCTGTCATAGCTGTTGTCATAATTGTCGGCGATCCAGTCCGTGACGCCGGGCAGGAAATAATCATGGCTCAGGTCCAGCGCTTCGGGGCCGTTGTCCGAGGTGAAAAGGATCAGCGTATTGTCATATTGGCCCGTCTTTTTGAGATAGGCCACAAGCCTGCCGATGTTCGCGTCCATCGCCTCGATCATCGCGGCGTAGGTGGCCATCACCCTCGCCTGATAGCGTTGTTGTTCGGGGGACAGAGAGGACCATGCCGGTACGCGATCGCGCATCGCCGGCATGGCCGCATCGGCAGGCACCAGCCCCAGCGATTTCTGCCGCGCGAACCTCTTGGCGCGCAACGCATCCCAGCCCTCTGCATAGACAGGCTCATATTTGGCGATCATCGCCTTGGGCGCCTGAAGCGGGAAATGCGGCGCGGTATAGGCAAGATAGCCGAAAAAGGGCTTTTTGGAGGATCGCCCCTGCTCGATATAATCGATCAGCCTGCTCGTATAAAAATTGCTGGAGTAAAAATCCGGCGGAAGGGTGACGGGTTTTCCGTCCTCCTCATATTCCACGGTCGCCATATGCTTGGCATAGCCTTTGTTCACGAAATGATTTGCCGCGCCCTGCATGAGATAGAAGGAGCGATCAAAGCCCCGTTGCGGCGGTCGCGCCGCCCGCCCAAGATGCCATTTGCCCGACATGTACGACACATAGCCATAGGGCTTGAGTTTCTCCGGTATCGTGGACACGCGATCGTTGAGATAGAGTTCATAACCGGGCTGGCCGCGCTGATTATCGGTCAGAAATTCGGCCATGGTCCCAAAGCCGGTGCGATGCTGATCCTGCCCCGTCAGCAATTGGGCGCGGGAAGGCGAGCACATCGGCGTCGTGTGAAAGCGCGTGAAGGCAAGGCCCCGCTTCGCCAGCGCGTCCAGATTGGGCGTGGCGATCTCACCGCCATATGTCCCCAGATCGGAATAGGCGAGATCATCGGCCAGAATGACGATGACATTGGGCCGCGCCGGTTGCGCGGCAGTTTTGGCGAGCGCGGGAGCGGAGGCCAGCGCGGTCAGCGCCGTAGCTGCGATAAGGGCCGATAGTCGCGACAAGGTCAGTCTCCCTGCATGGTGGATCGAATGATGGGCGGCGGCGTCCAGCGCCGGTCGAGGACAGTGGCACGCGGCTGGTAAAGGCGCATCATCAGATAAAAGGGACCGCGCGGGGCCGGAAGCCAGTTGGCATCCTGCCGCCCGTCCGGCGAAGCGCCGATAGATATTTCCACCGAGCCGTCCGATCGGCGCACCAGTTCCCTGGTGCGGTCGCCCACGGAATAGCGATGAAGGGGGTTGGGCACCATGAACCCGTCATCGTCATAGAGCGTGATCGACCAGAAAGCATCGACCGGCGGCAGGGCGTCGGCGGCCATGGTGATGCTATAGCGGTTGCGCCCGTCCAGCGGCCGGCCCTCGCTATCGACGCGGCCGATCGGATATATGGCCTCCTCCGGCACGGCGACATAGATCTGGTCCTTGGCCACGGCGGCGCGGAGCAGATGATTATTCCCGAAGCGCGCGCCCGAATAGTTGGTGGTCCATCCATTGGCCTGAACGCCCAGTTCCCGCGACTGGCGATCGACCAGCGCTTTACCCTCGGCAAGCCCCTGCGCGACCTGCCGCCGGGCGGAAGCATCGAGCCGGGCGGGGTCGAAGCCATCCGGGCCGATGCCGAGCCGTCTGGCGCTGGCGATAAAGGGGGCATCGCCCGGCTGTGGCCACCAGTCACGCAACACCTGCCCCAGTTCTTCCAGAAAGCGCAGATCATGGGGCACGATGCGCGCCGGATCATCGAGCGGGCGTTGCGGCACGATCGGCGGGGCGACTTCCCTGCCCGCTTTCCAGTCGGCATATCGGCGCAGCGTCATGGCGTCCTGCAAGCGATGGACCTTCGCATAATCCTGCGCGGTGCCGGTGGTCAAAATGCGTCCAGCCAGCTCGAAATAGCGGGTGGGCGATACCACGTCGATCATGCCTGCGGGAACCGCGCCCCGATAATCGGCCGCCCGGATGAACAGCGCCGGAAGCCGCGCGCCATGGGTTCGTCGGCCAAGCGAGGCATCGGACGCGGAATCGGCGGCATTCAGCGAGAAAGTATAATAGCGGTCGCCGAAATCAGGCGTTTCGAATATAAAAGGCCCTTGCGCGAGATCCATCCAGACAAGGCTATACAAGGTGTCGTTATTGGGGCCGACTCCGATCCGCATTTCAGGATCGGCCAACAGCCGGCCATGAGCGAAATGGTGGATCGGCGCGGTCAGTCTGACCGGGTCGGGCGCGCTTCCCTTGGTGGACACCAGCCGGATGCGTGCCGCCTGCACCAGCGGATAGCCCCACACATAGAGATTGCGAGCGGCCTCGACAGTCGCGTCCGTCGCGTCCGTCGCGTCCGTCGCCTCCGCGCTTGCCGGGGCGGCATGAGACAGGCCGGCAGCGGGCATGGCGAAAGCCAGCAGCGTTGCCGCCAGAAAGGGGACAGGCGATCTCATTTGTCGGCCCTGCGCACGGGCACGGGGCGCCAACTGCTGTCGAGCATCTCCCGGCGCGGCCCCTGTGCGCGCAGCACGATATAAAATGGCCCGTCCGGCAGCGGGATGGCGTTAGGCCCTTGCGCCTGCCGCGAAAGATCGATGGCAACGGAGCCATCCTGCCCCATGATCAGCCCCTTCGTATTGTCGCTCACCAGATATTTGCGCGCGGCATTGGGGACAAGCTCCTGCGTCTTCGCGTCATAGACCGTCACCGACCAGAAGAAATCGGCGGGCGGCGGGCTGGGCAGACGAAGAATATAGGCATGTTCCGCGCCATTCAGCGGCGCGCCATCGCTGTCCTCGAAGGTCGTGAACGCGAAATTTTCCAGCCTGACATTCGCGCCCGTTCCCAATGTGTTCACCGTGGCGCGATAACGATAGTTGAAGCCGTAACGCCCGGTGTCGAAGGGTTCGCGCCAGCCCTCTATCTGGGTGCCATTTTGCGCCAGATTGCGCAGGATGACCTGTCTGGCATCGTCGAAACCGGCGGCCACGCCCGCCTGCACGGCCTCATCGGCCAGTGCCCGATCGACACTGACCGGCCCGCCCACGCCGATGCCGCGAAAGCCGTGAATATGCCCAAGTTCCTCATTGCGCACACCGGCCTGCTCCACCACCCAATCGAGAACCCTGAGGAATCCGGCCGGATCGTCGAGCGTCGCCGGAGCGGGGAAATCCCGTTTCACCGGCGATATGACGGTGGGTTGGAGGACGAAACGATCCTGCAATGCGCGCGCGGCAGGCACCGCTTCTGCCCCTTCCGCTTCGATGCGCATCAATATCCACATATAGGGCTGTGTCACGCGGAACAATGTTGCGCCATCCGGCACGGTGCCGCCCCAATCGGTCGTTGCGATCAGGAAACGGCCCCCTCGCGTCCCATGCGTCCGGGCGCTGATGTTCGTGGCATTGCCGTAAAGGTCGAGGAAATTGACCGTGTAATAGCGCCCATTTGTCGGCGGCACGGTCAGCAGCACCGGGCCTTGCGACAGGTCGAGATAGGCGTTTGAATAGAGCGTGTCGGCATTGGGCGACCGGAACGGCGCATAGCCCGGCCCGGCCAGATCACGATCATGCGCGAAACGGTTGAAACCGATAAAGCGCTTCGAGGCGGTGTCGATCGCCTGATCGTGGATCTGCGCATAGGTCAGGACAGCGGACTGGCCGAAGATCGCCGCATCATAGGCCGCATGACGCGCATAAAGGATGCGCGATGCGCGATCCTCCGGCACGATGTCCTCGGCCAATGCCCCGAGGAACTGATCCGCCCGCGCGGCGTCATAGGACCGGGGTTCCGCATGAGCGATAACCGGGACCGCCAGCGCGATCAGGGGAAGAATGGAGAAATATCGTTTCATGGCTGTCCCCGTTGGAACGAAGAAAAAGGGGAAGGCGGCGCTTCCGGCAGGGCGTTCCCGCACGCAATGGCGGCCCGCCCTGCCCCGTCGAAAATGCACGCCCGTCAGAAACGGGCGCTGAGTTCCAGCCCCCAGGTGCGTCCGATGCCCTGCGCCACATAGCTGGCGATGCTGTTCAATCCGCCGGTGATGAACACGTTCTGGACATGCTTGTCGGTCAGATTCTTGACGAATGCGGTTGCGGCCATGTCGACCCCGCCGACCGGCATCGCATAGCGGATGGCGGCGTCCAGATTCTCATAGCCGGGAACAGACCCCAGCGGATCGTTCAGGATATGCTGCTCGGTCCGGCTGATGTAGCGCGCCGCGAAGTTGAAGCCGAGGTCGCCCGGACCGGCCGCCATCTCATAATCGACCGTTCCCGAGAGCGTCCATTTGGGCGCGCGGCGCAAGGTCAGGCGGCTATTGTCGACAACCGGCGTGCCGGCACGCAGGGAAGCCATGAAGTCACGATATTTCGCGTCCAGATAGCCGACCGCCCCGCTGAGCGTCAGTCCGGTGACGGGCAGCGCCGTCAATTCCAGTTCCGCGCCCCGGAACCTCGCATTCGCGGCGTTTTCGACGGCCGTGCCGGTAAAGGGCGCGGTCGGGATCGCCGTGATCACCTCTTCCTGCTTGTCGCTGAAATCATTCTGGAAAACGGCGCCGTTCAGGCGCAGCTTGCGATTGAAGAATTCCGCCTTGAAACCCATTTCATAGGCCTTGAGCGTTTCGGGCTGATAAGGCCCGATCAGCGCCGGCACCGCCGCGCGGCCATTATAGCCGCCGGTATTATAGCCCTTGGAAAAGCTGGCATAGATGTTCGTCGCCGGCGTAATTTCATAACGCAGCGCTATGCGCGGGGTAAATTCGTCGAAAGTCGCCCGGCTATAGGTCTGGGATGCCAGTGCCGCGGTGGACGGGAAACTTGTGCCCATCTCATATTGATCGAAACGAAAACGCTTGTCGTCCCAGGTCTGGCGCCCGCCCATCGTCAGGGTCAGCCCGTCCACGATCTCCCAATCGGCCTGAAGGAACAGCGCGACCGAGTCATAACGCTGGTGCACGCCGAACGAGGGATAGAGATAGCCCGCATCGAGCGGCATGGCGGGATTGCTGAGCGCACGGGCGATCTTCGTGCTTTGGTGCATGCTATAGACGGAGTGGAAATAATATACGCCCGTCACGAAGTTCACCGGGCCATCGAAATTCGATTCCAGCCGCATTTCCTGTGAAAATTGCTGGAATTTCTGCGGGCGATAGGTTTGCCACAAATCATATTCGGTGCCGTCCGGGTCTTGCCGCGCCCATTCGCGGCTTTTGCGGTATCCGGTAACGGCGGCGAATGTGATGGCGCCCATGTCCGCCCTTGCATTCATCGTCACCGCGTCCAGCTTGTAATAGGCTTCGGGCACGATGGTCTGCGTCGTAACCTGGCTGGATATCGTTCGGCCGCAAATGCCGGGAAGGTTCGGGTTGCGGCAGACGATGTCCGCGCCATCGAGCAGTCCGGGCGAGCGGGTCGGGCGCGTGTCGCTCGAATAGGTGCTCATCAGCGCGGGCAGATCGCTCTTGTCGAGGACATGGTCATAGGTGATCTGGAAGTCGAAATCGCCCGGCGTCAGGCGGATGGCGGCAGACCCCGCCTGATAATTTTTGCGGCTGACCCGGCGATCCAGCGTCCTGTTGTAGAATGTGCCATGATCGTTGAGCGAGAAGCCAGCCAGCTTGACGGCCAGCAGGTCCGGGATGACCGGCACCGATACCGAGCCTTCGAAATCATGCCGGCCGTAGCTGCCCACGATCACGCGCGCCCGGCCGGCAAGCGGCTCGGACGGTTCGGGCCGGGTGCGGGTGACATTGAGCGCGCCGCCGGTCGTGTTCTTGCCGAACAGCGTCCCCTGCGGCCCGCGCAACACCTCGATCTGCTGAAAATCGAAGGATTGCAGCATTTGCCCGGTGGACGTTGACAGATAAACGCCATCCATCACCACGCCGACGCCCGGCTCGAAGCTTTTTTCGATATCCTGAAAGGATATGCCGCGCAGGCTGATATTGGCAGCGCCGGGGCCTGATGGCGAAGGAGAGATGGTGAGCGAGGGAACCCGCCCGGCCAGATCCTGAATGTCGCGCTGATTTTGCTTGGCCAGATCGGCGGCGGAGAAGGCCGAGACGGACAGGGGCACGTCCTGCAAATTTTCAGACCGCTTTTGCGCGGTGACGACAATCTCGCTCAACTGGCCGTCCGCGGCGCCGTCATTCTGACCGTAAGAGCTTTGGGCATGCGCCCCGATCGTCATGCCGCCGATTGCGATGGCAAGGATGCTGGCTGCGGCGTTCAGATATCTGGTCATTTTTCTCTCCCTTCATGGCCCCTTCGTCTCAAACGCGAAGGCAGCAGGCTCTGAGCCGCATTAAGTTTATCATATGCATTAATTCAACCTAGCGTTTTCCATAGAGAGCCAGAAATTACGCATTTTTCGAGGAAAATATAATGCAAAATATAAATTACTCCGCCCTTGCTACGGTTGTCGATCACCCGCTAGAGGATGTTCATGGACGGAGAGAACAGCCCTGCGATTTCAGGCCAATCACGCTCGACCCGGACGCGGATGCGAATCATGCGGGTTGCAGAGCGGCTGTTCGGCGCCGAGGGGATAAACGGCGCCTCGCTGCGACAGATCGCGATTGCGGCGCAGCAGAGCAACGCCAGCGTCATCCACTATCATTTCACCGATAAGGACAAGCTGATCGGCGAGATCATGCTGGCCCGCGTGCAGGAGATGGAGCCGATTCGGGCGCGCATGCTGGCCACCGCCGAACAAAATGGCCAACTTGGCGAATTGTCCGTGCTCCTTCGCATCCTGTGCCTGCCTCATATCGAGTTACGCGACGCCGAGGGCGATTTTCCGTTCAGCGAGTTTCTGTTGGAATTTATGTTGCGCTATCGTGGCCCGGCAACATCGATGCACCCTTTCGACACGCATCCCGAACTCGTCCCTGCGCTGTCCCGAACGCTCCACCTGATCGAGAACCGCCTTCATTATATGGATCAGGCCACGGTTTCCCGGCGAAGTTCGACTGCCGTGGTCATATTCCTGTTCAACCTGATCCGTGCGAGCGAACAGGATATCGGGCAACGCCGTTTCGATCAAAGCATAGAGGACGCCATCCTGATGGGAGTGGAAGCGATCCTGGCGCCGCTTCCCGCGCTTCATGCCCCTTGAAGAGCCGTCAGGTTGAACAAGAGAGGACAGGATTATTCCCATGCGCATTCTTTTCTCAGCCGCTTGCCTTATAGCCATCAGCGGATGTTCTGCCCATGACCCGGCGGCGGAAAAGCCGAAAGCCGAGATGGCTAATCCCGCATCGGAATATTGCGTGCAGCAGGGCGGCCGCGTGGAAATCAGGGATGGCGCAGATGGTCAGACCGGCTTTTGCCACCTGCCGGACGGCAAGGTGATCGAGGAATGGGAATATTTCCGCGCCAATCAGCCCCCGGCGGAAGGTTGATACAGCCTTCATTCCACGCAGGTTTATCAGTCAGTCGTTCCGTGTCCCGGCCCGGCTTGATGGCGGTCTGGGCCTAGGCGAGTTGCTGGGCTTCGGAACGGCGGAAAGTGTCGGGGCGGCGGCTATTAAGAGCTTGGCCCACGGCATCAGCGATTTGACGGGCAACACGGGCGTCCTGCCCGCCCGTCACGTTCACATTGACACTGGGAACGTAGGTATTTGGACAGGCTCGTGCCGATCTTGTCGCCCATGGCGAAGGCTGGGGCTTTGCCGCCGTTGATCGCCTCCAGCAAGGGGAGGTTCTGGCGGGCGGCCTTGACGTTCCGCAATCCCATACCCGCCGGGATCAATATCTGGGAAACCACGATTCTCGCCTCTCTCGGCGTAAATATGGTGACCCCTACGGGAATCGAACCCGTGTTTCAGCCGTGGAACGGTATTTCCTTTTAAATTCAATGACCCTTCCCCCAAATTGCCAATATAGCGCTTCGCAGAGTTGCGCGGATATTCAAGTCGTGGGGGAACTTTTGGAGGCAGTTCGATAGTTGATTGCCTCAACAGAAACCATCACCACTGCTCTTTATAAAACTGGATAGTCTGCCTGACATATGGGGGGGGGTGTTTGAAAAAACCTTACATTCCTTACATCGGCAGTTTTCTGCGGGTTTGCGGCCTTACATTTGTCCTTACCTGATCCTTACCATGTAAGAAAATAAAAACCTTACATTTAATAATAAAAAACCTAATATTATCAGTAAGGTAAGTTTTTCGGTCCAAACAGGTAAGACAAATGTAATGCCCCCACCATCACCCAAAAAGGCACGGTTTTCTGCGGGTTTCGGATGGGTCCGCTGGGTCATGTAAGGAAGGTAAGGTTTTTAACACCCCTCCCCCATGGGAAAATCGTCCTGCGACGTTTTCAGAAATCGCGGATTTTCTAGGGCTGACTGCCTGAACTTGCAGTTTCGCGATACTGAAAAAATCCGACCCAAAGAAGCGGTAATCCGCGCTGCATTGATTTCGCCCCACTGCATGAAATCCGATAGGGAAAGCGCGCAGGCGAGGGGGGGAGCAGAGCGCGGCGCGCGGGGTCTAGAACCGAGGGGTGAGCGGGCGGGTCGGATCGGGGGTGGCGGCGACCCTCTGGGGGCCTGTCAGGGTCCTCTGGGAGGGCGCAGGGGGAAAGTCGACGAACGGGAAAGGCCGCCGCGCAGGGGTTGCGCAGCGGCCTTCTGTGGGCTTTCTCAAAGGGGTGAGGGAGTCTATCCGCTGATGATCAGTTCGCCCGCCTGCTTCGCGTGGGCCTGACCGCCCACCGTGTACCGCGTTTCGACTGGCTCGATGCTGAAGCTGCTGAAGATCCGGCGAACGTCAGGATGGTCGTTGAGGCTCAAGATGAAACGGCCTCGCAGCGTGGCGAGGGCCTCGGCTATCGCCTCAAACTGGCTCCGGTCGAACAGGCCGGGTCCGTAATCTCCCTCGCATCCATAGTAAGGGGGATCGAGATAGAACAGAGTGCCAGGCCGATCCCACCGCCCAATAAATGCGTGCCAGTCCAGCCTTTCGATGACGACGCCCGCCATCCGCTCGTGCAGGTCTTCCAGAATCGGCACGATCTTTGTGACATCGAAGCGTCCTCCAAGGCCGGTCGAGACGCCAAAGGTTCGCGCCCCGGCAACCTTTCCGCCGAACGCCAGACGCTGAAGATACAGGAAACGGGCCGACCTCTGCATGTCGGTGAGCGTGGTCGGATCCTGTCGGCACAGCCGCTCAAAGTTTGCGCGGCTGCTGATCTGCCAACGGATCATGTCGACAAACGGCAGATAATGATGCTGGAGAACGCGGTAGAGCGTCGTCACATCCTCGCTGAAATCATTGATCACTTCGCATTTGGGCCTGCGATCGCGGCGCAGGAAAACCCCTCCCATCCCGACGAACACCTCGGCATATGTCTGGTGTTCTATAGCGTTGATCCGCTGGATCAGCCGCTTGGCAAGATTACGCTTGCCGCCAATCCATGCCGCCGCCGGTCGGACAGGTTCGACGGCTTCCATCCTATTCATAGTGACTCGACTCCTCTAGTTTGTTCGCTAAATGTTCCGCCGTTCGCGCGAGCGGCGGGACGAGTCGGGCGACGATCGCGCCCGATTTGCGACAAGGAAGATTTGTCGGGGAGGGAGCGCGGCAACGCTCTCTCCGCCCGTCTTATCGGGCGGGCGGTGTCGGGGCGCTGGGTTCGAAGGCTGCGAATCGCACTACCTCCCGGCCCAGCCAGTCGTTGATTTCCAGCATGCGGGACTGAAGCGCGCCGATTTCGAAGCTGCGGAAATCGTCGCGGGCGGTACGCACGTCGCCAAAGCCGCCATTGGTCTGGGGCACGACGCCCAAGAGCTGGGGCGGCACGCGATGGGCGGCAAGGATATCATCGCGGGTCACATTCTTGATGTTGAAGAATTCGTCCTTCGCTGCGACCTCGCTGATCGGGATGATCTGCACGCCGTCCTTCTTGCCGTTCGGAACGTGCAGGAACAGGTTGCGGAAATTGCCCTGCCCCCTTGCCTCGCGCAGCGATTCCCGGATTGCGTTGACATCGGTGTCGTCCATGGCCGTCTCGGACAGGTAGAAGACGAAACCGGCATGGGCACCGTTCAGATAATAGCGGCGGCGGAAAAGCGTCGCATTTTCGTTGAGCAACAGGGATTGCATCGCGGAAAGATATTCCGGCTTGCCATACAACTCCTGCGACACGTCATGCTCGATGAGGTGGAATATCCGCCCGGCCTCAAACTTGTGCGGATCCTGATATTTCTCGACGAACCAATAGGCCCCGTCCCGCCCGCGCCGGGTATTAAGGGCAAGGCTGTTCCTGAGGCCCGCCGTGCGCCCGGCGATGTTCGGGACGTTTTCCAGATAGGCGTTGCCCATCACGAGGAAATCCAGCACGAACTTGCCGAATTCGTCGCGGGTCAGCCATTCGTGCGGGATGAAATCGCGAACCAGCAAATTGCGCTTGGCGCGGATGGCGCTGCCATGATGGGCCGAGGCCTGGAGCATCTGTGCCAGCAATTTCGGCTTGATCGGCGGTTCATACCACCGCCCTGTCCACCAACATTCGGTGTAGCCCAGCAGCTCGCGCCGATCGATGACCGAGACGGCATCGTCGATCGCAAAGGCTGTCACCGCATTTTCGCGCACCGCGACATCGTTCATCGGTTGATCTCCACTTTGGATTTTTGGGTGCCGGTGCCGTCCGTGGCGTCCAGCGGTTCGCAATAGAGGGCATGCAGAAGGGCCCATGCCATGTCGCCATGGCCGGTTTCGGCGCTGCGGCGCGCGACATAGGTAAGTTGCTTCTGTCCCTTGGTAAGCTGCGGATGGATCGACATCAGTGCGGCGGCAAGATCGGTCCACCCAGCGTCAAATTCGACCCGGCCATTGGAGAAAACGTTTTTGGCCTTCAGGACCATTTGCGTTTTGACCAGCGGCGAATAATCGAGGCGGCGGGCGAGCGGGAAGAATTTCTTCACGAGCTGGTGAACGGCGGTTCCCATGCCCGTGCCGTCGATCGCGATCTCGGTAACCCGGTATTTCTTGGTCAGGCGCTTGATTTCGGCGGCCTGCCCCTCGAAATCCATCCCCCGCCATTGCAGCTTTTCGAGGACGCGGAATTTGCCTTTTGGCCCGGTGGGCGGCGCGACGACGACGCAACTGGCATTATCACCATCCTCGCTTTCCGCCGGATCATAGCCAATCCAGACTTCTCCGGCGTAGGGGCGAAAGGCATAGGGCTGATAATCCTTCCAGACCTCCCAGCTATCGATCATGCAGGGCCGGATGAGCGACATCGGAAAGCTGCTCTGGCTGTCGTCGATGAATTCGCACATGAACAGATTGGCGAACTGATCGACGGAATAGCGGAAATGCAGGTCTTCAAGGTCGAACAGGTCGCAACCCTGTTCATCGGCATCCTTGATCGTGACGAAGTGCCGCCAGATCCTGTCCGCGCCCATCGCCCCGTTTTTCAGGGCTTTGTGGCTGATGTCGATCTTTACCCGGTCGCCCTTTGCGCGACCGTCATTGAACCACTCACCGCTCCATTTTTTATAGGCCACGTGGTTGATCGTGGACGGCGTTGAAAAATAAGTGATGCGATAGAATTTTTGCGCCGCCATCGCGGAAGCAACGGTGTCGATCTGGTCGAAGCCATAAATCCAGAACACTTCATCGACATAGACGTCGCCATGATAGCTCTGCGCCGTCCGGTAGTTGGTGCCGAGGAAATACATGGTGAACGGCTCAAGCTTATTGCCGTTTTCGTCTTCCCCGCGAGAAATCGTCAGATGCTCGCCCTTCAGATCCTTTTCCAGAACCTTGAAGACGAACTGCGTAATATAGGCGCGGAAATTATTGGCCTGCGCCCGGCTCGCTGAAATGAAGATCTGGTTGTTGCCGGTTTCCAGCCCGCGCACCAAAGCTTCCAGCGCAAACCAAAAGGTCGCACCGATCTGGCGGGATTTGAGCAAAAAGCGCGTCTTGCGCGAGACATTCTGCCACCACGTCTCCTGATAGCCGAAGGCGAGGTCCAGCATCGCCGCCTTCAGCTTCGCGACTTCCTCGACCGTAATCAGGTTTTTGCGTGGCGCTTTGCGCGGCCCGGAATTGCGATTGGCCACATTCGGGTTGAGGTCACCTTCGTGGCCACCCGGTTCCTCGTAGCGCCGCACCCGCGCAAGCCGTTCGATCTGGCGGCCCAAAAGGTCGATTTCCTTGAAATCGGAGCCGGTTTTCGTCTCTTTCCAGATCAACTGGTTGAGCCGCATTTCGAAATTGTCTTCGACGCGGCGGATCAGCGGATCCTTGTCCCACCCGTCCCGCTCTTTCCACGACTGCACGGTCGGGACTTTCAGGCCCAGCTCCTGGGCGATTTCCGTTACGCCATAGCCGCGCCAATAATAGGCACGTGCTACCCGTCTGCTATCGAACGGGATGGGCGGCGGAACGGGAACGGTCATGGTGGCGCGCATCATGCGGGCGCGCGCGATCCTCTTCCTTTTGGCGGCTTTGTGGTGCCGAGCACTACAAAAGGGGGCCGTGGACGGTCGGGGCCTGTCAGGGCTGAATGGGCCTCACACGCTCACCCAGCCTTTCAGGAGCCGTCCCAAAATGGCACGAACCAAGTTTTTCCGCGTAGCAGTCGAGGGCCCAACAGTGGACGGTCGCACGATCGAACGCGCGCACATTCAGCAGATGGCCGCCAGCTACAACCCGGCCACCTACACCGCCCGCATCAATTGCGAGCATTTGCGCGGCTATTCGCCGAACCCGCCCTTCAACGCTTACGGATCGATCGCAGCCACGAAAACCGAAGAGGTTGACGTCGAAATCGGTGGGAAGACCGAGAAGAAACTGGCGCTGTTCGCGTCCTTCGAAGTGAACGACCAGGCCAAGGAACTGACCAAGTCTGATCAGAAAATCTTCCCCAGCATCGAAATCGCACCCAATTTCGCGAATAGCGGGAAGGCCTATCTGGCGGGCCTCGCGCTCACCGACAGCCCCGCCAGCCTCGCCACCGAGGTGCTGAAATTCTCCACCCGCGACGACAAGCGCAAGGATAATCTTATCGCGGTGGATGAAGCTTTCTCGGTCGAATTCGAGGAAGACGCGGGGGCATCGTCCGAAGTGACCGGGGCCTTCGCCGCGATGAAACAGTTTTTCACCGGCCTGACCGCACAGAAACAGGAACCGGAGCTGAAAGAGCCGGCCAATCCGTCTGCCGACAAAACCGGCGGGGCGGATCTCACCGCCTTCGCCACGGCGATGGGCGCGGGCCTCGACAAGCTCGCCAGTGCGATCGAGGCGACGAACACGGCCAACGCGACCCGCTTTGCCGCGCTGGAACAGAAAATCGGCGCGGTGCAGGCCGATATCGAGAAGACGCCGAACCGCAATTACACATCCCGCCCTGCTGCCACCGGCGGCGGTGACCGCATTCAGGCCGATTGCTGACCTGACCTCAACCGCTCTTTCTGCCCCGCTCGCGACCCTTTGGAGTTTCCCCAATGCAGCCCGAAACCCGCATCCAGTACAATGAATTCTGCGAGCGCATCGCTGAAATCAACCATGTTCCCGCCGCCACGGACAAGTTTTCCGTCGATCCCTCCGTTCAGCAAAAATTGATCGACAAGCGTCAGGAATCGAGCGAATTCCTGTCCCGCGTCAACATCGTGCCGGTCACCGAAATGAAGGGCGCGACGCTTGGCCTTTCGGTCGGCTCGCCGATCATTTCGAACACGGACACCAGCACCACCGGTACGCGCACCACTACCTCGCCCTCTTCCATGGACAGCGTGGGATATGAGTGTTTCCAGAACAACAGCGACACGCATATCCGCTATGCGCTGCTCGATGCATGGGCAAAGTTCCCCGACTTCCAGACCCGCATTCAGGGCCTGATCACGAAACGGCAGGCACTCGACAATATCCTTGTCGGCTTCAACGGCACCAGCCACGCGGCGACCAGCAATTCCACGACAAACCCATTGCGGCAAGACGTGAATATCGGGTGGTTGCAGAAGCTCCGCACCGACCGCCCCGAGCAGATACTGGACGAAGGCGATAAGGTGGAAGGCAAGGTCACCTATGGCCCCGGCGGCGATTATGCGACGCTCGACGCGCTGGTCTATGATGCGGTGGCGCAGCTTTTGCCGAGCTGGGCTGCGGAGGACACCGGCCTTGTCGCCATCGTCTCGCGCGATCTGCTGCACGACAAATATTTCCCGCTGATCAACAAGGCGGAAGATCCGACCGAGCAGCTCGCCCGCGATGTCATCATGTCCACCAAACGTCTTGGCGGCCTGCAAGCCGACCGGGTGCCCTATTTTCCGGCGGCCAAGATCTTCATCACCCGGTACGATAATCTTTCGATCTACGAACAGGACGGCAAGCGCCGCCGTCACATCAAGGATGTGCCGGAGCGTGACCGCATCGAAGACTACCAGTCCTCCAACGACGCCTATGTGATTGAGGATTATGACTTCGCCTGCCTGGTCGAGAATATCCAATACAAGGCATAACCGCCCGGACCGGCGGGGGACAGGCGAGTTTCTCTCCTGCATCGCTTGGATGGAACATCCATCCTAACCCCGCCATTTTTCCAGAATTTCTAGGGATTTCGTGATGAGCCTCGCAGCAAAAATTAAGGCGAAAAAGCTGAAGCACATGGCCGCCGAAGAACAATCAGCGGCGACCGCCGCCACCGCCGTGGCTCTTGCCACCGCCCTCGCCGCGCCCACCACGATTCCCGATTTTTCGATTGTCACCGGGCAGGCAACCGCGCCATCCGAAAGCCCTGCCGCCCGCCGCCGTCAGGAAAAGCTGGCCCGGCTCGCCATCGACCATGGCACCGCTGCCCTGATCGCGCCGGACAGGTCCGAAAACGGCCCGGAAGCTACCGAATATGAATTGCTCATGGCCAGCTTTGGCGAGGATCTGCGCCGCCTGAAGGATATCCAGTCCACGGAAGGCAAGATCGCGGCCAAGGGCCAGATGATCGAGGCCTATTTGCCGCATGTCGACGCCACCCTTGCCGCCGCTGCGGAGGCCGGGACCGCCGTGCAGGATGAACTGCTGGTCAACATCATGATCTGGTGTCTGGACATTGGCGATTTCGCGCGCGGCCTCGACATTGCGGAGCATGTTTTGCGCTTCGGCCTGCGCCTGCCCGAACGATTTCTGCGCACGCCGGGGACCATGATCGCCGAAGAGGTCGCGGAAGCCGCGCTCACCGCCATCAAGGTCGATCGAGATTTCGATATCGCGACCTTGCAGCGGACAGAGGCCCTCACACAGGCCAGCGACATGCCGGACATCGTAAAGGCGAAATTGCAAAAAGCGCTTGGCCTCCATTTCCTTCGGGTCGCAGCGAAGGCGGACGAGAACCCGGAAACCACGCCCGCCGGAGCGCCCCGCGCCGCCCGCGCCGCCGCGCTCACCCATTTGAAACGGGCGCTGGAACTGGATCGCAAGGTTGGCGTCATCAAGGAAATCGAGAAGGTCACGGGCTGGCTGAACAAGCATGGCCATGCCGACCGCGAAGGCGACGACGCCGAAGACCGGGATGAAGAGGAACAGGAATAAGGCTCGCCCACCGGCGCCGGGGGGCGGTGAAGGATCAAGGCGGGGCCTTGCCCCAATCCGAAGATCCTGATCCCCACCCCCCACTTGCATCCGAAATGGAGGAAAAATGAACGGTTTCGTCTCCTCCCCGGCCCCGGCGGTGACGCCGCCCGGCGTGACGGTGGAATGCGGGCCGTTCTGGCCTGACATCGACGTCAATCATTTCCGCGATTCCCAACGCATCGGCGGCACCCTGATCCCTGATAGCCGGGTCAAGGATGCACTGACCGAGGCCGTTATCAAGGTGGATGATGATTTGACCGCATGGCGGAATGGTCAGCAGGCGACGGGCCATGAGGCGCTGGCTGATGTCCCCTCGCCGGAAATCGGCGGGCAAACGCGCCTCGTCCTGCTCTGGCGGCGGGCGGTCTACGGCCATGCCGCCGCCGATCTGGTCGAGACCCACCGCGACGTCACCGCGACTGGCACAGGCCAATCCGCCGGGAACGAACTGGATCAGCGCGCCGAAGATCTGCGCCGCAACGCCATCCACGCCATCCGAGCGATTAAAGGCGCGGGCCGCACCACGGTTGAGCTGGTTTGATGGCCGACACCTTCACCGCGACCGCCCTGCAAGGCGAGACGCTGGACGCACTGTGCTGGCGCGTGTTGGGGCAGACGGGCGGCATCGTCGAGCAGGCGCTGGATCTCAACCGCGATCTGGCAGAGCAAGGCCCGCTGCTCTCCGAAGGACAGGTCATCACCCTCCCCCTCGTCTCCGCGCCGGTGACAGCGGAGCGGAAAATCGTGCAACTCTGGGATTGATCGATGAAAAAGCCCGACAGCCTGCGCCAGTTCCTGACCGCCGCCCTGCCTGAACTGGCACGCAACCCCGATGCGATCGAGATTTTCGTCACGGGCGGCACGGTCGCCACCCGCATGGGGCCGAATTTAGGCTTCGAACTGCGTTACACGCTGCATATCGTGCTGCTCAATTTTCGCTATGAGCCGGGGCAGCTCTTCCTACCGCTCACACTTTGGCTGCGCGCCAATCAGCCTGAATTGCTGCTCAACCATCAAAGCGGCGTCGAACAGATCCGTTTTTCGGTCGATGTCATCGACAATCAGGCGGTGGATATTGAGGTGGATATTCCGCTGACCGAAGCGATCGACGTCCTGCCCTCGGGTGCTGGCTATCAAATGACCTTCCGGTCCGAACCGCCGATTCCCGGAACCGAGGGGCTGACCGAGCCCCTCGCGCTGTTGCGGCAGATCTGGGGCAAGAGCGCGGGCACCGAACATTTCATCGTCGGTCATGAGGACGAATAATGGCGGACATCGACGGGGGCGACCTCTCCGAACTTGAGGCGTTCGTGGGCGGGATGCTCAAATCCATGGAGCCTGCCGCCCGGCGCGGCCTGTTGCGCAAGGTGGCCACCACCATGCGCCGGTCCAACCAGAAACGCATTGCAGCCCAGCGCAACCCGGACGGCTCCGCCTATGCGAAGCGAAAGCCCCCCGCGAAACCGATCCCCGGCAATTATGCTCTGAAATTTCTCTATCCGTCCGGGGGCAGCGGCCCGGCCCGCCTCGTCTTCCTGAAATCATGGGAGAAGCAAGGGCCGATATTCACCGGTTATGACCGGAAAGCGGGCGGCATGAGAAGCTTCGAATATTCCAAGGTTATCCGCTATTTGCGGGTCGCACCGGAGGAAGAAAATCAAGGTGGCGGCAAGCTCCGCAACCGATCGACCGTCAGAAGGCGGGCGATGTTTCGCAAAATGCGCCGTTCGGGGATCCTGAATGCGGGCGCGACGGATCTTGAAGCATGGATCGGCTTCGGCGGCGCGGTCGCACAGGTCGCGCGCGTCCACCAACTGGGCCTGACCGATCGACCGGCGCGCCACGCCCGCGAGGTCCGCTATGACCGGCGCGAACTGTTGGGGATGACGGCGGCGGATCGGGAGGACCTGCTAGACGCGGTGATCGAGCATTTGATGCCCGACTGATCTGCGCGGCCTCAGAAGCTGCCGGGCTGTTACTGTAGCGGGTCGGTGGAAATCAGCAGGTCATTAATCAGCGCCTCGCCCGCTGCGTTCGGGTGCAGGCCATCGGCGGAAGAACCGGCGATCCAGAAATAATCATTGCCCGGATTTTCGACCGCCAGCGCCCACTCGGCCACGCCATCAACAGTGGCAAACTCGCCGTTGCGGAGAGAGGCGTTAACCCGCTGCCGCCGCCCGTCGACCAGATTGGTCCGGGTTGTTTGGGAATCGTCGGTAACAGGGTTCGCGGTCGTATCTGTCCCCGGACAGATCGTTGCAAAGTACAGGGTTTCGACGCCAGCGTTTCTAATCTTTGTTGTGACATTGGTGATAGCGCTTCGGACCTGACTTTCCGTCCGGCCAGAATTGAAGTCATTAATGCCGCCGTTCGATACAGCAACATTAAAGCCTGCCGCTTCAATGAATGCCGCGCGTTTCGTATAATTGTTGTTTATCAACCATAGCTGCGCGCCCGAATAGCCCATCATGAACCAATCAGCGCCGATTGAGTTATAATATCCGCGCCCTACGCCTTGGTTCGTAAGGCTGTCTCCCGTCAGAACTATTGACTTATGAGAGGTATCGATATTCGCCATCAAACCGACGAACCCACCCGCCTGATAAATATTCTGGCTGGCAATTGTGCCGCCGCCTGATTTATCGTCGAGGTCCGTCCCCCATTCGGTCTGAATGCCGAGATCAGCATTGCGATATTGTCGAGTGAGGTGAATTTTCCCGCCCTCCGGCACCGTGCCGTAAGTACGAATATGGAATTCCGTCCCCTTCGCGACAAAAGGATAGGCTCTTTCGCCTTCCTGCAAGATCGTTCCCGGCTCTACGAATGTGGTGCCGAAATCGAAATACTCGCCGCCGATCAGAAGCTGTGACCTGTATGTGACTTCGTTTTCCAGATCGGCTTCGGAGGTAACGCCAACCATGAAGCCAACATAGGCCGGTCGCACATTATACAGGTCGGTTTGTGCGACCACGCGGATCGTGCTGTTGAAGCTGTTCTGTGTCGTGCTGGTGACACCGGCGGCGGAGTTGGGCAGCGTGCTGTATCCCCCGGTCAATCGCCGGACCCTTGGAACCGCACCGCCAAGATCGTCGGGCGCCTCCCGCGCATTAAGCTGCGCCTCTGTCACGACTTCGATTTCGTCCCGATGCGCATCCAACCAGTCGAGCAGGTCGGGGAGGCTCGTCAAACCGCCGTGGAAGGTAAAAGCCGCGAGGCCCTTGTTTTTGACAGCTTGCTCGCAATGCGCGATCAGTTGCTCCGCGCTATGGTCCCCTGACAGCGAGCGGATGAGCCATTTGTCCGCGTAGGGGTAGCTCTCGCCGTAGAGCATCGGCGGGTTTGCGCCACGCGCGCTGAAATAGGCCCTGACGCTCCGGCAAAAGCCGTGGAACATCGGAAATAGATCTAACTCATACTGCGAAACGCCGCTGAAATAGGAGCCGTGAACGATGTTATCGCCCCAACCGTTCGAAGTTGCGACGGCCTGCTGACCGGTCATTTCGGCCGCGCGCTGTTCGTCGGTCATTGCACCGATGACCGCAACATCCTCCGATGTATAAGCCTGCCCGTGAAGTTCCCAGCCAGCCGCCACAAGGGCGCTGACCTGTTCGGTAGACATGCGCCCAGGTACGTCGAGGGTTTCGAGCATCGCGCCCAGGTTGAAACAACCCTTGAACCCCTTGGCCTGGAACAGCGGGAGCGCGGTATCGTGTGTGCCGGTGTGGCCGTCATCGAAATAAATGACGCATGCGGCCTTCTGCACGACGCGCGGCTGAAAGCGGATCGACCCGAACTGGATCGTCACCGTCGAGCCTGTGTTTCCACGCACGGTCAGCCGCGCGAACTTGATCGCGGATAAATCGGCCCCAGAGCCAACCGCGGTAAAGTCGCTGCCGTGGACCTGAAAGACCTGCCACCGCCCTGGCGCAACGCCTGCGTTTTTGCTGGTCAGGATTTGCTTGAGCGCGGACGGTCCCTCACCGAATGGATCAAGCTGGTGATAATTGGCAGTGGGCGCGGCGGGTGTCCCGGCGCTGTGCAGTTCGATGGACCACCGGCCTATGTTCTCGGCATAGCTGACAGGCCGGAACGGTATCTGCACATAACCGTCAGTCACATCCACCGGCTCGGCCAACGCGGCGGCGGGCGTCACAATATAAGTCGTGTTGGCGCTGGTGACGATCTGGAGCACCGTCTCAGCGCCCGATGGATGATCGACCGTCGCCGCGTCGGTTATTGCGGCAACTGGACCGAGCAGGGTTGCGCGGGCTGAGAAGTCGGTGATAGCGATTGCGCCCGGTATTGGGATCGGCGCGGTGGCGCCTCCCGCCCGCGAAGGCGGCCATTTGCGCATGCCGATTGCCAGCTTCTTGCGGCGATGGCCCGGCCATCCAGCGGGCAGGGTCATTCGCTGAATGCCACAAAGCCGAGCGTCGCCGCTCCGCCATGCGGACAGCGCAGCCAGATATGATCGCTCTCGCACCATTCCTCGCCGCCCGCGCGCAGCAATGTTCCGCGCACAGTCGCCTCCGGCTCTTCCGCCCCGCCGAACACGATTTCCACCTCTGTGCCTCCCAGATGCTTGATGAAGCCGGTGGCCCCGGCTGCACCGGGGATTGAGGTTGTGAGGTCGCTATATTCGGCGCTCGCGCTGTGCGTCTGGCGCAGGGTCGTGGTGGCCACGGTCAATTCTCCAAGGATGTGGCCCAGTCATGGGCCTGTGCGGCGTAGGCGTAGAGGTCCGCGACGGTCAGCGCGTCTTCCAGCGTGATCGTCAGTGTTTCAGGAGGTCCGGCTTGGGCGGCGGGGCCTTCAGAAATTCGGGGATCGTCACCCTGGGCGGCGGCACAGGATCCGCCGCCACCGGGATTATCTTTGGCGTAGCGCAGGACGGCAGCGCGCAGATCACCGCGCAGGCCAGCAATTTCTTCTTCAGCTTCACGCGCTTTCTCCTGATAGGCCGCTTCCTTGGCGGCGTTCACCGCCCGCTGCGCGGCGAGCGCTTCGGCGGTTTTGTCTATGACGGCGGTTTCGAACGCCGCATATTCGGCGGAGACATCCTGCCATTTGGCCTTGTAGCTGGCGCGCAGGCTGTCCATTCGGATGCCCCAGACCAGTGCGCAAACCAGAGGCAGCGCCCACCAATATTTGGCGCCGTTCATGCCGCGACCCGCGTCAGCCAGCCATAAAGGAACGCCTCATTCTCGCTCCGGCCTTCGCACAGTGAAAGATAGCGCTCGCCCTGCAATGCGTTGAGCAGGGCGAGCAGCCGCCGTTCGCCCTCGCCACCGCGCTTGCGGATGAACGCGGTCAGGGCATCGCGGGTTTTCTGGCCTGCCGCGCCATCGACGATCAGATCGGCGAAGTCCTTGCCCTGATTGTTGAGGCCGTTCAGCGCGCGCTGCAGGAATTTCGCGGCAACGGTCGGACCCATATTCACGCCGGTGTCCACCAGCTCCGCGCCGATCAATGGCGCGATGATCGCGATCCTGTCAAAACCCGGCGCGATGACATATTGACGCCGGTAGATTTCAATCGCCAGCGACCTTGGGAGGTCGCGCATCGCGCCCTGAAAACCATTGGCGCGGGCCACGGCGATGGTGATGCCGAAATTGGTTTCCCCGCCCGCGTCCCGGCTGTCGTTCACATAGCCGCCTTCGGCGCGGAGGATTTCCGCGATGATTTCCTCAATGGTCATATTTCGTCCCTTTTTCATGACGACATTTTTCGAAATCGGCGGCATGGCGCGCCGCGCGTGCGAACAGCATCCCTGCCAAGATCAGGCTGGCGAGGCCTGCGAGGATCATCCATTCAGTCATCGGGCATCCCCAGCCTGCGCCGAACGACGAACTGGACGCCGTTGAGCAAAAAGGCGAAGCCCACCGCGCCCAGCACCATTGAAATGACAACCGATGTGATCGGCGGCAGATCGAGATAGACCGTCGCGGTCAGCGCCACGGTGGCGCAGGCGGGCAGCGCGGACAGTTCCGAATAGGCCAGCCAGCGCCGTCGCCGCCGCCACAGGTCCAGCGCCTCTGGATCAACCGGCGGGTCTTTGGCCAGCCCGAACAGGTACAGGCCCATCCGCCCGCCGATCATCGTCAGGGCGGCGGCGGCGGAGGCCAGCCAGATCAGGAAAATTTCGGTTTTTGTACCCATGGAGGCACCATCGCGGCTGCGCGCGGCATCATCACCTGCGCGCATTTGTCGTGCCGCGCACCACAAAGCCCCCGCCTCGCGCGAACAGGCGAACCGGGTCGAAATGCGGCCATGTCCTCGACCTTCACCGCCATCGACCTGTCGCAGATCCCCGCGCCGGATATCATCGAACCGCTCGATTATGAGGCGGTCTATGCCGAGATGCTGGCCAAGCTGCGCGAATTCATCCCGGATTTCGACGACAGCCTTGAAAGCGACCCGGCTGTCCGCGTGTTGCAGGTCGCCGCCTATTTCCGGTTGCTCGATCGCCAGCGGGTGAACGACGCGGGCCGGGCCGCGATGCTGGCCTATGCCAAGGGCAACGACCTCGACAATCTGGGGGCGCTGGTCGGGGTGGCGCGCCTCACCCTCACTCCCGCCGACGAAGAGAACGGAACGCCCGCCGTCATGGAGGATGACGAGGATTTCCGCCGCCGCATCACGCTCGCGCCGGAAGGCTATTCGGTGGCGGGGCCGCGCGGAGCCTATATTTTCTACGCGCTGTCTGCCGCCAGCGACGTGGCCGACGCCAGTGCGATCAGCCCGGCCCCCACCGAAGTGGAAGTCTATGTGCTGTCTCGCACCGGCACCGGCGCGGCCTCGCCCGAATTACTGGCGACGGTAGAGGCCGCGCTGTCCGGGGAGGATGTCCGCCCGATCGGCGATCAGGTGACCATCCATTCGGCGAGCATCGTCAATTATGCGATCGTCGCGTCCCTCCCGACCTTCGCCGGGCCTGACAAGGATGTCGTGCTGGCGGAGGCGCAGGCGCGCATCGATAGCTGGGTCGCGGCGAACCGCAAGCTGGGCCGCAACATCAACCGCGCCGCGATCTGCGCCGCGCTGTTTCCCGGCGGCGTCGAAAATGTGCTGCTGACCTCCCCCGCCGCCGATATCCCGATCGACGACACGCAGGCCGGAAACTGCACCGGCATCACGCTCACATGGGGCGGGGTGGCGGCATGAGCCTGCTTCCGCCCAATGCCACGGATCTGGAAAAGGGGATCGAAGCGGCCTCCGCCGTCCCGGCCCTGCCCGCCGGGCCGATCCGCGATCTTTGGAACCCGGCCACCTGCGAGGCGCGCTTGCTGCCATGGCTCGCATGGGCGCTGTCCGTCGATAATTGGGACAATGGCTGGCCCATCGCCACACGCCGCTCTGTCATCGCCAATGCCATCGCGGTTCAGCGGCGCAAGGGCACGGTTGGCGCGGTGCGCCGGGCCATCGCCAGCTTCGGCGCGGCCATGGCGATGCGCGAATGGTGGGAAAATTCCCCGCCCGGCGATCGCGGGACTTTCGAGGTCGTGTTGTCGATCGCCGATCAGAATGGCGCCACCCCCGCCCCCGAATTCGTCGACGCCGTCATCGCGGAAATCGAGCGGACGAAGCCGCTCTCCCGCCATTTCACCTTCACCCTGGCGCTGGCTGGCCGGGCGGCGATCGGCCTGATCTGCGTGGCCCGCCCGGTCGCCTATGCCCGCCTGAATTTCACCGCATGAGGATCTGCCGATGTCTCTGGTTCTGACCGTCACCAATGCGGGCCGCGCCGCCCTCGTCAATGCCCAGAATACCGGGACAGCCCCGGTTCTCATCACGCAGTGCGGCATCACCGAAACGGCTGTTGTCCCGGCCAAAACGGCCACCGCCCTGCCCGGCGAAATCAAGCGCATCGCCACGATTTCGGGCGATGTGGCGGCGGATGACACCATCCATCTGGTCATCCGCGACCAGTCACCGGATGACTATAGCGCGCGAGGCCTCGCGCTGTATCTGGGCGACGGAACCCTGTTCGCGATTTACGGACAGGCGGACCCGATCGTCTCGAAAACGGCAGCCTCCATGATGATGCTCGCGATCGATGTCCGGTTCGAGGATATCGACGCGACGTCCCTGACCTTTGGCGACGCCAATTTCCTCAACCCGCCCGCGACCACGGAAGTGCAGGGCGTCGTGGAGCTGGCGACGGTGGCGGAGGCCACCGCCGGGACCGACCCGGTGCGCGCGACAACGCCAAAATCGGTCAAAGACGCGGTCACCGCATGGCTCGATAGCCGGTTCGGCGCGAATAATGCACTGGTCTGGAACCCGAATAACGATGGGGCGGGGTCCGGCCTTGATGCGGATATGCTCGATGGGTTGCAGGCCGCCGCTTTCCTGCTGGCTTCGGCCTATACGGCGGCGGACGTTCGGGCCAAATTGTTGACGGTGGACGGCGCCGGATCCGGCCTCGACGCGGATCTTCTTGATGGTTTGCAGGGGGCTGATTTCGCCCAGCTTGGCCCCGCCCCGACGACGACGAGCGCGGGCATGAGCCTGGACCTCAATCTGATCAATAAATCGGGGTGGTATACAGCGGCGACCACGAGCAATGGTCCCGGCAACAACACCACGGTCATCCTGCATGTCGAACGCGCTTTTGCGGCCGGACAGACGGCGATGCAGCTTGCGGTCAACCAAAATGGTCACCTTGCCTTCCGTTCCGCGACCGGCGCCGGGGGTGGGCGGGTTTGGTTAGACTGGGGACAGGTCTGGACAGCCGTTAATGATGGCGCGGGGTCTGGCCTCGACGCTGATATGCTGGACGGTCTGCATGCGGCTGATTTCGTCGGACCAAATTCGCTCGGCGCTTACGCAGCTCATCGCGTGGCCACCGTACGCGGCGGTTATTACGGAATCGCTTTTGGCGCGGGCGGTGACGGATCAGTCATCATGTTCAATGCGGCTGGCCAAGGCGGTTTGTATCATCAGGGCAGTTCGACATGGATCGCTTACTGGAACGGTACCGATCTGCATATCGGTGCCACCGCCAGCGCGGCAAAGGCGTGGCATGCCGCAAATGATGGCGCGGGGTCTGGCCTCGACGCGGATCTGCTGGATGGGTTGCATGCCTCGGCTTTCCTGCTGGCTTCAGCATACACGGCGGCGGACGTTCGCGCCAAATTGTTGACGGTGGATGGCGCTGGCTCCGGTATCGACGCCGATCTGCTCGATGGTCAGCACGGCAGCTATTTCCAGAACCTTGCGAACAGCACCGGTACCCTGCCCAATGCCCGTCTTTCCGGCAGTTATGACAGCGTAACCGAAATGTCCATGACACGGATGCGGCTGACAACCACTGCCGATGCAACCGAACTCAGTACCGCCCATGCGTTGCAGATCGGTCCGGACAATGGTGCCAACATAGCTTTCGACAACAATGAAATAATGGGCCGGAATAACGGCGCGGGGGCCCAGGTCTATTTTGAATTCGGGATTAATATTGGTGGGCCGGAGCGTCTTACCGCTGGGGGCTCTCCCTATTGGCATCCTAGCAACGATGGTGCCGGGACGGGCCTCGACGCGGATCTTCTCGACGGCCAACAGGGCAGCTATTACACCAATATAACTGCTCGCCTCGGCTACACGCCGCTCAATCAGGCCACCTACACGGCGGCAGATATTCGCACCAAGCTGCTGACGGTGGACGGCGCTGGCACCGGCATTGACGCGGATTTGCTCGACGGCCTGCATGCCGCCGCTTTCGTCCTCGCGTCCGCTTACACGGCGTCGGATGTGCGTACCAAACTTTTGACGGTCGATGGCGCGGGGTCTGGCATAGACGCCGACCTTCTCGATGGCTTTCAGGGTTCGGCCTATGACCGCGTGACATCCCAGTCGCTGATCGAGAATGGCGGATATATCGTTTATGCTTCAGGCAGAAAAGAGTGCTGGGGCTATGTTGACGTGGCGAAGGATACCACTGTCACCGTCACCCTGCCCACCACTCACGCGAGCTGGGTGAACCCGATCATAGCTGCGACCGCTACCGGTATCGATCAGACCGATAATACCGGAATTTCGTCCATCGTGGATGCCAATAATTTCAGAATTACCAACGGCAATGTCGCCATTCGTGTTTATTGGAGGAGCATCGGAGTATGAGTTTGAAAACGACCGTGGGCGCGTTCGACGCCGAAAGCCGCACCGTATCCGTCACGTTCAAGGACGGGGCAATCCGCCACATTCGCACGATTAATGCCGCGGTGGATGGCGAAGGAAAATATCTGCGTGCAGAAACACAGGATATCATCGACCAGCAAGCCGCCGGGGTCGCGGAAAAGATCCGCCTCGGCATCATCACCTGACCCGCCCGCAATTGTGATTTTGTGGTGCCGCGCACCACAATGCCGCCGCCTGTTGAAAGATGCAGGCGGCGGCAATGCTGTCCGGCATGGACGAAAACGACATCCCCGGCCTGATTGGCGATTTGCTGCGCATCGGCACCATTGCATCGGTCGATCTGGCCAGCGCCGAAGCGACGGTCGAAACCGGCGATGTCACCTCCCCGCCCCTGCCGTGGACAGAACAGGCCGGGGCCTTCCGCACATGGTCGCCCCCCTCGATCGGCGAACAGGTCATCCTGCTCTGTCCGGAAGGCGACATTGCGGGCGGCATCATCCTGCGTGGCCTGTTTTCCAACAGCTTCCCCGCCCCGGCGTCTGATGAAAACCAGCATATCCGTGGGCCGGGCGGTCTGGTCATCAGCCTGACGCCCGATGGCATCCAGATCACGGCCCCCGGAGGCCTCACGATCAACGGCAACGTGGACATCACCGGCACCCTGACCGCTTCGCAGGACGTGGTGGGCGGCGGCATCAGCCTCAAAACGCACAAGCATGGTGGCGTCCAGTCCGGCGGAGCGCAGACGGGGGCGCCGGTATGAGCGGCCTCCACCGCATCACCGGCAAGCGGATCGATGGCGAGGCGCATATCGCCCAGTCCATCGCTGACATCCTGACCACGCCGATCGGAACGCGGGTCATGCGCCGCGATTATGGTTCCCGCCTGTTTGAGCTGGTCGATACCCCGCTCACCCCAAGCAATCGCCTTCTCTGGATTGCCGCGACTGCCGGGGCCATCCGGCGGTGGGAACCGCGCATCGCCCTCGAAAAGGTTGCGGTCGAACTGACCAAAGGCGGCGGCGCGGTGCTGACCCTGATCGGCCGCCGCACGGATATCCCGACCAGAACCCCCTTCACCCTCGACATCCCTCTCTGACGAAAGGCGCCAGCCATGCCCTATTATCACGGCATTAAAATCAACGAAATCAATACCGGCGTGCGCAATATGGCGACCGCCGCGACGGCAATTCTCGGCATGGTGGCCATCGCATCCGACGCGGACGCCGCCACCTTTCCGCTCAACACCCCTGTCCTGATCGACGATCTGCCCAGCGCTATCGGCAAGGCCGGGGATGAAGGTCATTTCGCCGCCAGCCTTCAGGCGATTGCCGATCAGGCCAATGCGCCGGCCATCATCGTGCGTGTGGCCGAAGGCGAGGATGATGCGGGAACCGCCGCCAATATCATCGGCACCACGACCGTGGACGGCGACCTGACCGGATTGCAGGCGCTGCTTGGTGCGGAATCGCTGACCGGTTTTCGCCCGCGCATCCTTGGGGTGCCGGGCTATGACGATCAGCTTGTCGCGACGGCGCTTTCCACCGTGGCCCAGAAGCTGCGCGGCTTCACCTACACCGCCGCGCAGGGCGATACGGTGGCGGATGTGGTCACCTATCGCGAGAATTTCTCCGCGCGGGAACAGATGCTGATCTGGCCCGAATTTTCCGATTTCACCGGGTCCGCAGTCGCCCGCGCCATGGGCCTGCGCGCCAAGATCGACCAGCAAACCGGGTGGCACAAGACGCTGTCGAACGTCGCCATCAATGGCGTCACCGGGATCAGCAAGGCCGTCCCTTTCTCGATCCTGTCGAGCGATATTACGGCAGCAAGCCTGCTCAATGACGCGGATGTCACCGTGCTGGCGAGGCTCAATGGCTTCCGTTTCTGGGGCAACCGTACCTGTTCCGACGAACCGCTGTTCGCCTTCGAAAGCGCAGTGCGTACCGCGCAGGTACTTCAGGACACCATCGCGCAGGGCCTCGTCTGGGCTATCGCCAAGCCGATAACACCAGGCCTTGTCAAGGATATCGTCGAAACGATCAACGCCGCTTTCCGGTCGCTACAATCGCAGGGCTTCATCGTCGGCGCGGAAGCATGGTTCGACGCCGCCGCCAACCCGGCTTCAGCTATGGCAGATGGCAAGGTCGTGATCGACTTTGAATATACCCCCTGCGCGCCCGCTGAAAGCATCACGATCAACCAGCGCATTACCGACCGCTTCTACGCCTCGATCGCGGACAGCCTCTGATCCGCGCCCTTCCCCTTTTTCCCGGAGAAATCAGCCATGGGCATGCCCTCCAAACTCAAGAATATGGTTCTGTACAATGATGGCGTCAGCTATCTGGGACAGGTTTCCGAAGTCACCATTCCCACCCTCGCCCGCAAATTTGAAGGGTATCGCGGCAATTTCGACGCCGAAGTGCAGGTCGATCTTGGTGGAGAAACCATCGAATTTGAATGGAAACCGGGTGGCCAGATCGACCAGGTGTTTACCCAGTTCGGCGCCATGACCCATGACGCCATCCTGCTCCGATGGGTGGGGGCCTATCAGGATGACAGCACCGGCCAATATAAGACCGTGGAAATCACCGTGCGGGGCCGCCATCAGGAAATTGCGCCCGGCACCGGAAAGACCGGCGAAGACACCGAACAGACCGTCAAGACGATCTGCAGCTATTACAAGCTGACCGTCGATGGCCGTGTGCTGATCGAGAAGGATGAAGTGAACCTGATCTTCATCGTCGGCGGCTTCGACATCCTCGCCGCCCAGCGCGCCGCCCTCGGCCTCTGACGATTCCCCCAGCTTCGTCCCGGCGCGTAATTGAGCGGACGCGCCGGGACGGGGACCGCTCACCGCTCCGCTTTCCGAAAGGCCTCCCATGTCCGTCACCCCCGCTTTGCCGACCGTCACTCTCTCTGAACCGATCGTTCGCGGCGAAACCACGATCAGCGACATCCAGATCCGCAAGCCCAAAGCAGGCGAAATGCGCGGCCTGTCCATTCAGGATCTGATGACCGCCCGCGTTTCCGCCGTGATCGACGTACTGCCGCGTATTTCCATGCCGCCCATCACCCAGCAGGAGGCCGAAAATCTCGACCTGTCGGACCTCGCCGCCTGTTCCGGGGCGATCATTGATTTTTTTCTGAAGGCCGGGGATCGGGCGGCGATCGAGAAGGTGTTGACGGCCTGATCGCCGATATCGCGTTCATCTTCCATTGGCCGCTGCCTGATCTTCTGGCGATGGAGCTGGACGAACTGACCCACTGGCAGGGCCTTGCCGTCAATCGCTGGAAAACAGTCAATTCGCCGGGGAAATCATGAGCAACCGGAACCTTCTCCTCAAAGTCATTTTCACGGCGAAGGATGGTCTTTCCGGGCCGCTCGGAAATATTGTCACGGCGGGTAAATCCGCCAGCGACAAACTCTCCGCGATGAGAAAAGAAGCAGGGGGCCTCGCGAAAACACAGCGGACTGTGGAGGCCTTTCAGAAGCTGAAGCGGGAGGCACAGGATACCGGCCAGCAACTGGACGCAGCGCGCCTCCGCGCCACCCGTCTGGGGGCGGACCTCAAGAAAACCGAAAATCCAACGGTTTCCCTGAAAAATGAATTCAAAAAGGCGCGGGAAGAGGTCACCCGTCTGGAAACTAGGTTTCGCGACCAGCACAAGACCCTGAATTCTACTCGTTCCTCTCTCGCTTCGGCGGGGATCGGGACGGCAAACCTTGCCAACCATCAACGGGATCTGGCGAAAAAGATCGGCGACACCAACAGCCGGATCGAACAGCAACAGGACAGGCTCACCCGTCTCGGAAAAGCGTCCGCGCAGGCCGAAAAGATGCGGCAGCGGGGACAGGATCTGCGCTCCTCCGGCACCGGCAATATGATGGGGGGCGTGGCGATGGCCGCGCCGATGGTCGTTGCGGCCAAACAGGCGATGACCTTCGAAGGCGCGATGGCGGACGTGCGCAAGGTGGTCGATTTCGACAGCCCTAAGGAATTTCAGCAAATGGGCGAGGATATCGTGGACATGTCCACGAAGATCCCGATGGCCGCAGAAGGCCTCGCCCAGATCGTCGCCGCCGCCGGTCGCGCGGGCATCGCTCGCAAGGAATTGCTGACCTTCGCCACCGATGCCGCGCAGATGGGAATCGCGTTCGACACCACGGCGGAGGACGCCGGGAACATGATGGCGAAATGGCGAACGGCTTTCGCCATGGGGCAGGACGAGGTGCGCGGCCTGTCCGACCAGATCAATGCGCTCACCAACACTTACGGCGGTAATGTCGGGGCCGTGGCCGGTGTCGTGACCCGCATCGGCTCGCTTGGTAAGGTGGCGGGCCTTTCCGCGCCGCAGATTGCGGCCATGGCACAGGTCATGAATAGCGTGGGCGTGGAGGAAGAGGTCGCGGCCACCGGCGTCAAGAACATGATGCTGGCTATGACCAAGGGCAGCGCGGCGACCAAAGCGCAGTCCAAGGCCTATGCCGCGCTGGGCCTCGACGCCAAAAAGGTCGCGGAGGCGATGCAGAAGGACGCTGGCGGCGCAATCACCGACCTGCTCACCCGCATCCGTAAATTGCCGGAGGCGCAACAGGCCGCCACCCTGACCCAGCTATTCGGATCGGAAAGCGTCAGCGCACTCGCCCCAATGCTGACCAATCTCGAAAAATTGCAGGCCAATTTCGAGCTGGTGGGCGACAAGACCAAATATGCCGGATCGATGAACAAAGAATATCTGGCGCGCATCGCCACCACAGAGGGCGCGGTGGGCCTCGCGAGCAATGCGTTGAAGGGCGTCAATATTACGCTTGGCACGCTGCTGTTGCCGACAATCACCGCCGCTTCGGCCAAGGTGGTCGAGTTGGCCAATGGCGTCCGGAACTGGGCGAAGGAAAACCCCGGCCTCGCCAAAGGGCTGGCTATGGCGTGGGCCACCCTTTCCGGGCTGGTCATCGGCGTGGGTGCGCTCAAGATCGGGCTGGGGTTGTTGCTGTCGCCGCTCGCCACCCTGATTGGGTGGGTGCCAAAGCTCGCGCCGGTCTTGACCGTCGCCCGCTTTGCCGTGCTGGGCCTGGCAAAAGGCGTCATGACTGCTGGAGCGATGATGTTGGCCAACCCTGTTGTTGCTGCAATTGTCGCCATCGTCGCCGCCCTCGGCGTCGCTGGATATCTGGTCTACAAGCATTGGGATACGATTCACGGAGCGTTCAAATCGGGTGTAACAGCTGTCCAAGGCTGGCTCTCTGGATTACCGGACTGGATGAAATCGCTTGGCAGCATGATGATGCAGGGCCTGTTGATGTCTCTCCATCCAGCCATCCTTGCCGATCGCCTGATCGCCATCGCGCGCAGCGGCATCACCGCGTTCAAGAATTTTTTCGGCATCAAGTCCCCGTCCCGGCTGATGATCGGCATGGGCGGCTACATCACCGAGGGCCTGTCGCGCGGGATCGACCGGGGCGCGGGCGGCGCGGTGAGTGCGGCGCGATCCATGGCCGCAGGTGTGGCCGGAGCGGCGGCTTTGGCAGCCCTGCCTGCAACCAGTGCCAGCGCGTCCCCATTTATTCCACCTTCCGCCTTGGCCGCCGCGCTCGCAACCAGTGCCAACGCATCCCCGGTTATCTCGCCCGCTGCGCTGGCCGCCGCGCCTGCCGTCGCCTCAATCGTACCGGCGCCTACTATCGAGCCCACACGCGCGGCGGCCGCCGCAATGATCCCGGCAAGTCTCACACCGCGTGATGCGGCCACCGCCGCGCGTCCGGAAGCTATAACCATCACCATCGGTCAGGTGACCATCACCGTAAACGCTGCACCCGGCCAAAGCCCGCAGGAGATCGCGGAGGCGGTGGCCGAAGAACTCAAAAAACAGGCCGCTTCCGCCGCCGCCGCCAAGCGGTCGCGATATGAAGATGAGGAGGATTGATCCATGTTGATGGCGCTCGACATGTTCGCCTTTGAAATCGGCACCCTCCCCTATCAGCAATTGCAGCAATCGTGGGAATGGCGCTTCGCCCAGACCGACCGCTTCGGCGCGCGGCCCGCCAGCCAGTTTATCGGCATCGGCGCGGAGACGATCGACCTTTCCGGCGCTCTCCATCCAATCGAGGGAATCGGCGCCTATTCCTCCTTTGCCACGATCCGCGACATGGCAGACACCGGAAATGCGTTCACGCTGGTTTCTGGCGTCGGGGAGGTCATGGGCGATTTCTTCATTCGACGTCTGGAACGATCGCAGGATCTTTTCTTTGTCGATGGCGCGCCCCGCCGCAGCGATTTCAGCCTAGCGCTGGAACGGGCCGCATGAACGACGCGGTAAAGATGCCGATTGCCGCGTGGAAGGTGACGCTGGATGGCAAAGACCTGACGGAGGTCATCGAACCGCGCCTCGCCTCCCTCTCCATATCCGAGAAGCGCGGGGATGAGGCCGACCAGCTCGACCTTGTCATGCACGATGCCGACGGCCTGTTGGAAATCCCGAAAAAGGGCGCGGTGCTGAAGGTCCAAATGGGCTGGGTACAGGGCACTGGCCTGCCGGTCGGGCTGATCGACAAGGGCAGCTACAAGGTGGATGAGGCCAATTGGCAGGGCAAGCCGGACAAGGTCACCGTGCGCGCCAGATCCGCGGATATGACCGACGCCTTCCGCGTCCGGCGCGAGCGGTCTTTTGTCGGCAAGACGGTAAAGGACATCGTCTCTGCCATCGCCGCAGACAACGGCCTGACGCCGAACATCGAAGCCGCGCTGGGCGGCAAGACGATTCCCGCGCTCGGCTCCGGCGCGAAAAGCGATGCCGCCCTGCTCCGCGCGCTGGGCAAACGCTTTGACGCGGTCGCCACCATCAAGGCCGCAACCCTGATCTTCGCGCCGATCGGCAGTGGCAAGACCGCGAGCGGCACCGAACTGCCCACCGAAACGATCGACCGCAACCAGACGGATGGCACCGGCGATTATACCCGCATCGATCAGAACGAAGTGAAAAGCGTCTCGGCCGCATGGCATGACAAGAAGAGCGGCACGCGCAAAACCGTGACGGTGGATGGCGGCAAGGAAGGCAAGGCCAAGCGCCTGCGCAAGGTCTACGCCAATGAGGCCGACGCCAAACAGGCCGCCGCCGCCGAAAAGAGCCGCGTTGCGCGCACCAAGGCCAAAATCACCCTGAAGCTGGCCTATGGCCGCCCGGACCTGTTCCCCGAACGACCGATCACGCTGACCGGCTTTAAGGATGAAATCAACGCGCGCCAATGGATCATCGCCGAATGCAGCCACACGATGGACGGCAGCGGCGGTTCCTCGACCAGCCTGACGCTTGAGGCGATCAGCTGACCGCCTTGCGCAGCACCTCATTGACCCGCGATTGCCAGCCCCGCCCGCTGGCGCGGAACTTCGCCAGCACATCCTTGTCAATGCGCAGCGTTACCTGTTCTTTCGTCTCTCCCTTCGGGCGGCCCGGCTTTTTCAGGAAAGCTTTGGCGATCCCCGGGATGCCGGTTTGATCCTGTCGTTTCGCGCCGCCCGCGCCTACGCCGTGGGGCGAGGCTTGCATTGGTCGGACGTGGGCGATACGGCCAATCCCTCCTTCGGCCCGATCCCGATTCTGAGCATACCCTGAAAGCCTGCATGAGACTGATTTCTACACCTCCCTATCTTGTAAGGCAAAAGCGCTTTCGCAGGGGGGTGCGGCAACGGGAAAAACTACACCGAAGGCGGCGGGGACAGCGGCGCTGGCCTGCCGCCCGTACGAGGTTCACGAGTGAAACTGTCCGGCTTTACGCTCCGCAGGAGATACACTTCACCGTTGGAGCCAAGCGCGCAGCGTCCCTCCGCTTCTGTCAGCGTATTCGCCAGTCTTATTTGGCTGAACGCAAGAATGTCCTTCTTGATTTTTCTAAAACCCGCAAAATCGATTCAAGCGGTATGCTTGTCATTGTCGCGGAAATAGATCGCGCCCAACGAATGGGAGGCCATGGTCAGAGGTTTTTCTGCAAACTACCGGATGACGCGTGTGAAGAGACAAGAATTGTCCGGCAGGTTCTCGATCAGATCGATTTGCTCGATCGCGTGAATCATCCGCCGATCCATGAGGAGAAATCTCACTTTCATTCATCGGTAAAGAACTGGCGCTATGCGACCGGAACGCGGGTGAACGAGGAGCCGGGCGACGTCCTTGAAAAACACGAGGGGCGCATCGCCCCGGCACTGATGCAGAAGATGCAAATTGGATTGATGGAGGCCATAACGAACAGTTTGCATCACGCCTATATGGCAGATCGGAACGATGAATGCGGCCCGTTCAGCGAGAGGCGCTGGTGGATGTTCACCCATGAGGCGGATGGACTTCTACAAGTGATAGTCTGTGATCTGGGCATCGGCATATCCCGATCGCTGCCGATCGTATGGAAGAAGCACTTTCTCAGGAGGTTTTCGTCACTTTTTTCGGGAGAACATCCCGATGTCGCGGCGATCAATATCGCGCTTTTGCTGGGGGAGAGTTCCACGAAGGAAAATCATCGGGGTAAGGGAATGCACCAGATATGGAACGCCGTACACGAGTCGCACGTTGGTGGAGTTGCTATATCGAGCGGCAAGGGCCATGTTTGGTATAACGCAAAGGAAGGCCGCCTTCAGCAGGGGGCGTTTGGCAGCGAATTTATGGGAACATTGATTTCCTGGCAGGTGTCGATAGAGAGCGAAGCGGCAAAGACGGATGAGTGAGATCGTGATCAATATAGCGAAAGATTTCTCGCGCGCCCCAGCGGGGCGCTTCATATCCGACGGCCCTAATTCCGGCGAACGCTTTCGGAATGATTTTTTGGTGCCCGCACTCAAGAGCGATTCGAACGCGGTGGTTCAGCTTGATGGGACGCGAGGGCTTGGCTCATCTTTTCTGGAGGAGGCTTTTGGTGGGTTGCGCCGCTTGGGATATGCAGCGGATGACCTACTGCGCCGGATTCGATTGGTAACAAACGATTCGTCCCTTGTGTCTGAAATTCAGGGCTACTGGAAATAGGCGGCGGCTTGAACGAGTTGACTACCACCGCGGCATTCCTGATCCCTACTATCGTCACCGTTCTGGGGTGGTTCGTGGTTTCGGGGATGACCGGGCGGCGCGAGTTTCGGAAAGAGGTCCGCGAACATATCAAGGATATGAGAGCACGATGCGACACGGTTCGGGCATCCGCCAAAGAATATTGGCTTGAAGCCAGCGCCCAGACATCCGCCGCCGCAGCGACCAGTTTGAAATCTGACCTCGCTCGCCTTTCTAGGCAATTGCAGGTTCTCCAGTTTGTAGGACTGGAAATCGATGGCCGGTTGATGGCGGAAATCCGAATGAGCGCGACAGGCGATGACTTTGAGAAGAAGGGTCGGCGGCGCAAGGCCTCAGATTACGACCGCCTGCTTGATATTAACGGCGCGATTGATGACTTGCAAAGCTCCGTGGATGAATTGTTTTACCAGCGCTTCAGACCCTCGAAGGCGAACAGGCTGATATATTTTCTGCCGCTAGGGCTTAGCACTGCTCTGGACAGTGATGCGGCGTAGATGCCGCTACTCCCGCTCCTCTTGGCCTGCTTGGCTGTAGATGGCGATAGCCTCCGTTGCGGCCAAGAGCGCGTGCGCCTGCTCGGCATCGACGCGCCGGAGCTGCACGGCTGCCCCCGGAATCGCAAATGCGCGCCGGGGGACGGACAGGCCAGCAAGCGCCACCTCACCCACCAGTTAAACAAGGGCGCGATCAAGATTACGCGGGTCGGCAAAGACCGCTATGGCCGTAGCCTCGCTGTTGTCCACGCCGGTACGGTCAATCTGTCCTGCGCCCAACTCGCGGCGGGGCGAGCGACCTATAAACGGCAATGGGACGATGGCCAGCGGATCGCCCGCGCCTGCCCCTCGCTGGCGCGCTGATGTCGCGGCAAACACGTTGGTTCGGCTATGATTATCAGGAGCCCCCGCCTTCAGGGCCGATCCGGCGGGGCTGCTCTTGCCTGTGTCTGTCTGTCGTGATCATCGCCTCGGCGATCGGCGTCGTTCTGTTTTTCTGGACGGTGCTGCGCTGGAGAGCTGCATATTTTTGATCCGGCATTCTTGCC
>JBFWKI010000029.1:0-52153 GCA_050252755.1 Sphingobium sp. | reverse complement strand
AAGGGCTGCCCCGGAAAGGCCAGCGCGCCGATGAACAGGCTCATCGTGAACCCGATGCCGCACAGCAGCGCAAGGCCATACACCTGCAACCACGTCGCACCACGCGGCATCGGCGCAAAACCGGTTTTGACCGACAGCCAGATGGCCGTGAAAATGCCCAGTTGCTTGCCCAGAAACAATCCCAGCGCCACGCCCAGCGGCAAGGGCGACACCAATCCCGCCAGACCCATCCCGCCGATATGCACACCGGCATTGGCGAAGCCGAACAGCGGCACGATAAGATAGGCGCTCCACGGATGGAGGCCCCGTTCAAGCTGGTGCAGGGGGCTGTCCAGCGCATCAGGCGCGCCGGGCGTCGGATGGATCGGGATGGTCATCGCCGCCAGCACCCCGGCGATGGTGGCGTGCACCCCCGACAGCAGCACCGCATACCAGAGCGCGCAGAACAGCAGCAGATAGACGGGAAGCGCCTTGATGCCCCTGCGATTGCACAGGAACATCACCAGCCAGATGCCCGCCGCCGCGCCCAGCGCGACCAGATCAAGCCCCCCGGTATAGAAAAAGGCGATGATCGCCACCGCGCCGATATCATCGACGATCGCGATCGTGGTCAGCAGCAGCTTGAGCGAGGTAGGTGCGCGATTGCCCAGCAGCGCCAGCACGCCCAGCGCGAAGGCGATATCGGTCGCCGCCGGGATCGCCCAGCCATTGGCGAGATCGCCGCCGCCCCTCACCACGGCCAGATACACCAGCGCCGGCACGGCCATGCCCGCCGCCGCGGCGGTGATCGGCAGTGCGCGGCGGCTCCAGTCCGACAGGCGGCCATCCACGAACTCGCGCTTGATTTCCAGCCCGACCAGCAGGAAAAACAGCGCCATCAGCCCGTCATTGATCCACAGATGAACCGTCATCTCTCCCAGATGCGGCGCAAGCACCGGGCCTGTCCGGGCATGGATGAGATGATGATACAGGTCGGCGCTGGCAGGCCCCATATTCGCCATCAGCAACGCTGCAGCGGCCGCGCCGATCAACAGCAGGCCGCCCCCCGCCTCCCCCTTCAGAAAGCTGATAAGAACCGGGATGGGGGCAGATTTCACAGACACGCAGGCAATCATCCTGTTTGATAGGCTGGGCAGGTAAAACAGCCGATGGAAGCATGGATAGACAAAATAATCACCATTTCCGAGACTATTTGAACCATAGTGGAGGAAATGGGCTGGCAGCCCTCCATACCGCCCCTTATCAGCAGGGCAACAGACGATTCGGCCTTCGGCGCCGGAACATTCGTCCGGGGGGCAGGAATTGGATTGGGTGACGACGGCTTTCACCGCCTTTGCAGCGGTGGAGCATGAAATCATGATGTTCGCGCTCGTCGGTCTGCTGGTCGGCGGGGCCGATGATTTCCTGATGGACATGCTGTTTCTGGGGCGGCACGTCTGGCGCCGCCTGTTCGTCTACAGCCGCCATCCGCGCATGACCGGCGCGACCCTGCCGCCCGCCGACCATCCCGGCACCATCGCCATATTCGTGCCCGCATGGAATGAGGGCAATGTGATCGGCCCGATGCTGCGCAATTGCCTGCGAAGCTGGCGCGAAGGGGATTTTCGCCTGTTCGTGGGCACCTACCCCAATGACCTGAGCACGATGCGGGAGGTCGCCCGCGTCGCGCAAGAGGATGCGCGCGTGCGCCTTGTCATCCTGCCCCATCCGGGCGGCACGACGAAGGCCGATTGTCTCAATCATCTCTGGTACGCCCTGCTGCGGGAGGAGCGGGCGACGGGCCTGCGATTCAAGGGCATCGCCTTGCACGACGCGGAAGATGTCGTCCACGCCGATGAGATCCGCCTGTTCGACCGGATGATCGAGCGGTTCGATATGGTGCAACTGCCGGTGCGGCCGCTGCTTTCGTCCCGTTCCCGCTGGATCGCAGGACATTATGCTGACGAATTTTCAGAAGCGCACGGAAAAACCCTCATCCTGCGCGAGGCCATGGGCGCGGCGGTGCCTTCTGCGGGCGTCGGGTGCTGCTTCGCCCGCGACCGGCTGGAGAGCATCGCGCGGGAACGGAGCGGCATACCGTTCGACCCGGCGTCCCTGACCGAAGATTATGAAAGCGGCTTGCTGATCCGCGAACAGGGAGGCCGCACCGTTTTCATCGCCATGCCGGATGCGCGGGGCAAGCTGATCTGCACGCAGGAGCATTTCCCCGAAACGATCCACGAGGCGACCAAACAGAAGGCACGCTGGTTCATCGGCATCGCATTGGCCGGGTGGGACAGGATGGGCTGGACCGGATCGCTGCGGGAACGCTGGATGCGCCTGCATGACCGGCGCGCGCTGCTCTCCGCGCTGGTCCTGTTCGCCGCCTATTTCGCCCTTGTCGGCGCCGTCCTGCTCTGGGTGGCCGGGCTGTTCGGCATCACGCCGCCCTATTGGCCCTCGCCGCTCATGCAACTGGGCCTGACCGTCACCCTCTGGCTGATGGGGTGGCGGCTGGCCTGCCGGGCTTTCTGGACCACGCAGGTTTATGGTTGGCGGCAAGGGCTGCTTTCCATACCCCGCACCGTCGTCGCCAACGCCATCGCGATCATGGCCATGCGGCGGGCCATTGTCCGCTATGTCAGGCAGTTGCGCAGCGGCACGATCATCTGGGAAAAGACGCATCATATCTTCCCCGACCACCCGCAGGAGCGCGATGCCGCCCCCGCATGACAGCGATCAGCAGGGCAGGGATCATCCTGCGGCAAGCGTGGCGAGACGGGGCGGGGCAAGGCGCGGGCAGGGCCGCCCGCTGCGCTTTCTGGCGCTGGTGCTGTGCCTGTGGGCGGGAGGGCGGCTGATCGCCCTTCATGGCGGCATCCCGACCGGCACGCGGGACCAGAACCGGCGGCCCACGCCTCCGGTGGCGCGGGCGGCATCGCCCGGACAGGCCGACCCGGCACTGGCGGCGCTCGCGATGGGGGAGCGAGCAGAGCCGCGTGAACCGTTATCCGGGCGATCGTCGAAGAACCGGCAACCCGGCCCTATCGCCGCTCATCCGGTCGGCCGCGATAGTCCGCCGCCCCTGATAGCGCCCCTGACGGCTTCCCTGACAGCACCCCTTCCGGCACCGCTTATATCGGGGGATGGCATGGCGACCCGCCCGGCCCCCTCCGCATTCGGCCCGACGCCGGAACGGCCCGTGACCCGCCCGCCCCCTTCTCCCCCATCCCTTTCTCCCCCATCCCGTTCTCCATTGCCCGGCGGCTTTCCGGCTTCGTCCGGGGGAACCTATCCCTCAGGATGGACGCATGCGGCATGGGTTTTCTGGCGCGACAAGGCCTCTCCCGCCGCAATCGATTCCGCCAGCGACGCGGCAATTGACAGGGGCGGGCAATTGGGCGGGGCGCAGATCGGCTTTCGCACCGACCGCCATCTGGGGGATGGGCAAGGCCCCCTGCCGCTCTCGCTCTATGGCCGCCTGTCCGCCGCCTTGCGGGAGCCGATCGCCCCGGAAACCGCCCTCGGCATCGCCGCCCGTCCCCTGTCGGGCCGGATAGCGGTGACGATCGGGCTGGAACGCCGCATCCCGCTCGACCATGGCGGGCGCAGCGCCTTCGCCGTCATCGCCGCGACGGGCCTCAACCCGACACCGATCGGCGCGGGGATCAACGCAGAAGGCTATGCGCAAGCGGGGGTGGTGGGCTTTTCCCGCACCGACCAATTTGCCGATGGCCGCTTGTCGCTGACCACCGCGCTGGACCGGGATGCGCGTTCGGGCGCCGGGTTCAGCCTTTCGGGCGGCGCGCAGCCCGGCATCGCCCGCCTCGACATCGGGCCGGTGCTGCACAGCCGGTTGGCGCTGGGATCGGTGCGGCCCCGCCTTTCGGTGGAATGGAAGCAGCGGATCGCCGGCCGGGCCGCCCCCGGCTCCGGCCCGGCCATCACCCTTGCCGGCGATTTCTGAACCACCGGCGAAATGGCCTCCTTTTCTGCCGAAACGGCTTTCGCCCAACGGGTTTTGGCCTATATGGCTAAGGCATGGACCTGTATCTGCCCATCGCCAATCTGCCGGTCAACATGGTGGTCATCATCGGCCTTGGCGGCCTTGTGGGCCTGTTGTCCGGCATGTTCGGCGTAGGCGGCGGATTTTTGACCACGCCGCTGCTGATTTTCTACGGCATCCCGCCGACCGTGGCGGCGGCCTCTGCCGCCACGCAGGTGACGGGCACCAGCGTTTCGGGCGTCATCAGCCATTTGTCGCGCAATACCGTGGATGTGCGCATGGGGCTGGTGATGGTCGTGGGCGGCATCATCGGCGCGGTCATCGGCGCGGGGCTGTTCAGCCTGCTGCAATCCATCGGCCAGATGGATACGGCGATCAGCCTGCTCTATGTGCTGATGCTGGGGTCGATCGGCGCGATGATGGCGTGGGAATCGGTGCAAACGCTGATCCAGATGAAAACCGGCGCCCGCCCCACCGCGCGAAAGCGCCGCCATCACCCCCTTGTCGCGGCGCTGCCGATGCGCTGGCGCTTTTACAAATCGGGCCTTTATATCTCGCCGCTCGCGCCGCTGCTGCTCGGCATGACGACGGGCATCATGACGATGCTGCTGGGCGTGGGCGGGGGGTTCATCCTTGTGCCCGCGATGCTCTATCTGCTCGGCATGACGACGCAGGTGGTGATCGGCACATCGCTGTTTCAAGTGCTGTTCGTGACGATGGCGACAACGCTGGTGCACAGCGTCACCACCAAGGCGGTGGATTTCGTGCTGGCGCTGATGCTGCTGGTCGGCAGCGTCGTGGGCGCGCAGATCGGCACCCGCGTGTCGCGCAAGGTGCAGCCGGAATATCTGCGCGTCATCCTCGCCGCCATCGTGCTGGTCGTCGCGATCCGCATGGCGCTGGGGCTGGGATGGCGGCCCGACGAAATCTACACGCTGGAAATACGCTGAGGATGGCCCGGCCCCGCCGCCTTCTTGCCGTGACGCCCGCCCTTTTCCTGTTGTGGGGGCTGCTGATGGCCGGTCCGCTGGCGGGTACGGCGATGGCGGCGCGGGCGCCCCGGCTGGTGCCGGACGTGTCGCAGCGCCAGATCGACATTCAATACAGCTTCAAGGGCGCGGAGCTGCTGCTGTTCGGCGCCATCGCCTATCCCGATGGGCGGGCGCCCGACAAGCCCGCCGATATCGTCGTCGTGCTGAAAGGGCCGGAACGCCCGGTCCGCATCCGCGAAAAGCAGAAGGTCGCGGGCATATGGGTCAATGCCGACAGCATGCAATTCCAGTCGGTGCCCAGTTTCTACGCCATCGCCAGTTCCCGCCCGATCGAGAAGATCACCGATGACCGCACCGCCGCCATCTATGAACTGAGCATCAACAATATCCAGCTTTCCCCCACATCCTTTTCCGACACGGCGGAAATCGCGCGGTTCGAGCATGGGCTTATCGATCTGCAAGGGCGCGAAGGGCTGTTCGTGCAGCGGGCGGGCACGGTGGAGATTACCGACGGCCTGCTCTATCGCGTGCGCCTGCCCCTGTCGTCGCGGGTGGTGGTGGGGGATTATACCGCCGAAACCTTCCTCATTCAGGATGGCCGCGTGGTGGCGGCGGCGGTGCGCGATATTCAGGTGCGCAAGTCCGGTTTCGAACGGTTCGTCGCGCAGGCGGCGGATCGCTGGTCGCTGCTCTATGGCCTTGCCGCCACGGCGATGGCCGTGCTGATGGGCCTTGCCGCGGGATGGATCGGCCGCCGGGTCTGAGGCCGGAACCCTGCCGACCCTACCGTCGAACGCGGACGGCACGCAGACGATATCGGGCAAGACCAAGAATCGCACCCCGCACCGGCACGAAATACAGGGCGGCGTCCTCAAGCTCTTCTTTACCTTATTGGCTTAAACCGGACCGGTTATTTCAGGTTGAGGGTGGGCTGATTATGAATGACATGGCGGGCAATTTTTCCCTCGCAATGGCGCAAGGCCTTGACAGGGCACCCGATATTGACCGGCAGGCCCCCGCGACCCTGTCGCCGATGGGCGTCATCTTCCAGATTTCCGGCAGAAGTTCCCAGGTGGTGATTCCCCTCGACAGCATAGAGGAACTGGGCCGCCACCCCGACCCCTGCGTCGCCATGGCCGGGCAGGTGGGCAGCCAGGTGAAGATCAACATGGGGTCGCAATGGGCCATCGCCAGCGTGCGCGCGCTGATGCTCGACCGGCGCGACGCCAGCCGCCTGGTCGCCGACATCGATTTTCTGGGCGAAGGCGATGAGGAATTCGGCACCGGCAGCATCATCAACTTCCGGCGCGGCGTCACCCGCTACCCCTCCCCCGGCACCGAGATATTTCCGGTGTCGAGCGAGGACATGAACCAGATTTACGCCGCCTCCGGCCAATCTCATGTCGGGATCGGCACCGTGTTCCCGACCACGGCCACGCGCGCCACGCTGGATATCGACGCGCTGCTGGGCAAGCATTTCGCGCTGCTGGGGTCGACCGGCACCGGCAAATCGACATCCGCCGCGCTGATCCTTCATCGCATCTGCGACCTGTCGCCCAAGGGGCATATCGTGATGATCGATCCCCATGGCGAATATGGCGCGGCCTTCACGGGCAATGGCGCGGTCTATGACGCGACCAACCTCGCCCTGCCCTATTGGCTGATGAATTTCGAGGAACATTGCGAAGTCCTCATCACCTCGCACGGCAAGGATCGCGATATCGACCGCGATATCCTCGCCAAATGTCTGTTGGCCGCGCGGACGCGCAACCGCATGGCGGAAGGGATGACGCGCCTCACCGTGGATTCGCCCATTCCCTATCTGCTGTCGGACCTGACGACGATCATCTCCAACGAGATGGGCAAGCTGGAAAAGGGCACCAATTCTCTGCCCTATATGCGCCTCAAGAGCCGCATCGACGAACTGAAATCGGACCCGCGCTACAGCTTCATGTTTTCCGGCATGCTCGTCGCGGATTCGATGCAGGCCTTCATCGCCAAGATTTTCCGCCTGCCCGCCTCCGGCCGGCCGATTTCGATCATCGATACCTCCGCCATGCCGTCCGAGATCACCTCTGTCGTGGTGTCGGTGCTGTCCCGCCTGATCTTCGATTATGCGATATGGGCGCGCGGTGAACCCAAGCGCCCCATTCTTCTCGTCTGCGAAGAGGCACACCGCTATATCCCCAGCGACAAGACCAGTTCCGGCCAGTCGGTGCGCAAGATCCTCGAACGCATCGCCAAGGAAGGCCGCAAATATGGCGTTTCGCTGGGCCTCATCACCCAGCGCCCATCCGACCTTGCCGAAGGGGTGCTGTCGCAGTGCGGCACCATCATTTCGATGCGCCTCAACAATGATCGCGACCAGCATTATGTGAAGGCGGCGATGCCCGAAGGCGCGCGCGGCTTTCTCGATTCGATCCCCGCGCTGCGCAACCGGGAATGCATCATCTGCGGCGAAGGCGTTTCCGTGCCGATCCGCGTGGCGCTCGACACGCTGGAGGAAAGCCGCCGCCCCGCCTCCGCCGACCCCAGCTTTTCCCGCCTGTGGCAGGAAGAGGGCGGCGAGGAGGACATATTGGGCCGCACCATCACCCGCTGGCGCAATCAGGGACGATAGGGCCGGGCGCCCTTGCCCGCCGTCCGCCCCTTGCGCAGGTAGCGGCGCGGGAAAGGGCATGATATAAGCCGATCATGCTGAAATATCTTCATACCATGATCCGCGTCAGCGATCCCGACGCCACGGCCCGCTTTTTCGCCCTGCTCGGCCTGAACGAAGTGAAACGCTTTGAAAGCGAAGAGGGCCGCTTCACCCTTATCTATCTCGCCGCGCCGGGCGATGAGGATGCGCAGGTGGAACTCACCTATAACTGGCCTCCCGCCGATGGCAGCCCCGGCGAAACCTATCGGGGCGGGCGGAATTTCGGGCATCTGGCCTATCGGGTCGATAATATCTACGCGACATGCCAACGCCTGATGGATGCGGGCGTCACCATCAACCGCCCACCCCGCGACGGCCATATGGCCTTTGTCCGCACGCCCGACGGCATTTCCGTCGAATTGTTGCAGGACGGCAGGCTCGATCCCGCCGAACCATGGGCCTCCATGCCCAATATCGGGGAATGGTAAGCGATGCTGGAGGTTGCCTGTGTTCCGGTGCTGTCCGACAATTATGTCTGGCTGCTGCATGACGGGAAAAGCGGCGATACGGTCGTGATCGACCCGTCCGTCGCCGATCCCGTGCTGGAGGCGGCGGCGGCGCGCGGCTGGCGGATCGGGCAGATCTGGAACACCCACTGGCATGGCGACCATATCGGCGGCAATGCGGGGATCAAGGCGGCGACCGGCTGCACCGTGACCGGCCCGGCAGCCGAGCGGGGCAAGATCGACACGCTGGATGTCGCCGTGGGGGAAGGCGACAGCGCGCAAATCGGTGAGCATATCGCTCAGGTCTGGGCGGTGCCGGCCCATACGGCGGGGCATATCGCCTATCATCTGCCCGATGCCGGGATCATCTTTGTCGGCGATACCTTGTTCGCCATGGGCTGCGGCCGCCTGTTCGAAGGGACGGCAGAACAGATGTTCGGCAATATGCAGCGGCTTTCCGGGCTGGACGGGGCCACCAAAGCCTATTGCGCGCATGAATATACCCTCTCCAACGGACGCTTCGCGCAGGCGATGGAACCCGGCAATGCCGATATCGCCCGGCGGATGAAGGACGTGCAGGCGTTGCGGGACAAGGGCATGGCGACGGTGCCGACAACCATCGCCCTCGAACGGGCGACCAACCCGTTCATGCGGGCAACGGACGCGGCGGACCTCGCCCGGCTGCGCGCGGCCAAGGACAACTTTTGACCCCATAGCGGGCGCGGAAAACCGGCGCGCGGTATTTATTTATGGGACGCTATATAACCGGCATGGTAGCGGGCAAGGACCACGCGGAAGCCTGATCCTGTAGCGGCCAAGCGACTCCCCCACTGCCTCGGCGCGCCTGTGCAAGGCAAGGCGAGAAGCCCCGGCGCAGCGCAAGCGGAAGGCCTCCACGCGGCTTTCCATCACAGGAGCCAGCCCGCCAGATCGGCGGCGGGCGCTATTCGACGAGGCTCTTGCTCACCTGCTCCATCACGTCTTTCGACAGGGTGGGCTGGTTGACGATACGCCCCAGTTCCGCCCGCATCCACGCGCCGCGCTCGGCATCGAACCGGCGCCAGCGGCCGAGCGGCGGCACCATGCGCGCCGCTGTCTGCGGGTTGATCGGGTCCAGCGCGATGATGAGGTCAGCGAGCAGGCGATAACCCTCCCCCGCGCCGCTGTGGAACGCCCACTGGTTCGCCGCGAACGCGCCGTAAAGGGAGCGCACGCGATTGGGGTTGGACAGGGTGAAATCGCGATGCCGGCCCAGATCCTCGACGATCCGCACCGTATCGGGATGACAGGCGAGCGCCTGCGTCTGGAACCATTTGTCCAGCACCAGCGCATCGCCCCGATAGCGATCATGAAAGGCCGCCAGCGCCTCGTCCCGCTCCGCGCTGCTCCCATTGGCCAGCACGCCCAGCGCGCCCTGCCGCTCGGTCATGTTATGCGCTGCGTCGAACTGGCGGAAGGCAAGGGCGGCGGCATCGCCCGCCCCGCTCGCCGCGATATAGGACAGCGCGACATTGCGCAGCTTGCGCGCGCCCCGGTCGCCCGGCTCCAGCGAGAAGGCCGCCCGCGCCGTCCGCTGGTGAAGATCGCGCCACAGCGGTTCCAGCCCCGCGCCGATCGCCGCCTGCATTGCCTCTCGCGCCTCATGGATCGCCTGCGGATCGACGATCAGCATCTGGTCGCCGATATAGGCCTCGCTCGGCAGGCGGATCGCCTCCGCGATGAAGGCCTCGTCCAGCGCCGGGTCGGTCGCGCTGGTGCGCACCGCCTCGATCACCGCGCCGCTTTCCAGCGTGCCGGACGCCACCGCCTCGGTCAGCGCGTTGACCATCAGTTGTTGCATCGCCTCATAGCGGGCGAAGGGATCATCATCATGGGCCGACAGGAACGCCAGTTCATCCTGCGTGCGCGGCGCCTCCAATATGACCGGCGCGGAAAAGCCGCGGTTGATCGACAGCACCGGCGCGCTGGTGACGCCGTCAAAGGAGAAGCTCTGCTCCGCCTGCGTCAGCATGAGCAGGCGTTCCTCCCGCCGCTCACCCGTCTGGCGGTCGAACAGGGCGGTGCGCAGCGGCAGCACCATCGGCTGCTTGTCCGCCTGCCCCGGCGTATCGGGCACGCTCTGCCGCAGGGTGAGCGTGGCGCGGCACGTCACGGGATCATGGGAAAGATCGGCCATGACGCGGGGCGTACCCGCCTGCGAATACCAGAGGCGGAATTGCGAGAGGTCCACGCTGGCGCCTTCCTCCCCGGCACCTTGCTCCATCGCGCGCACGAAATCCTCGCAAGTGACGGCCTGCCCATCATGGCGCGCGAAATAGCGGTCGGTGCCCTTGCGGAAACCCTCCGGCCCCAGAATCTGCGCCATCATGCGGATGACTTCCGCGCCCTTATTATAGATGGTCGCGGTATAGAAATTGCTGATTTCCATATAGGATTCAGGCCGCACCGGATGGGCGAGCGGGCCGCCATCCTCCGGGAACTGCCCGGCGCGCAACACCCGCACATCCTCGATCCGCTTGACCGCCTCGCTGCCCATGTCGGCGGAGAAGCACTGATCGCGATAGACGGTCAGCCCTTCCTTCAGCGAAAGCTGGAACCAGTCGCGGCAGGTGACGCGGTTGCCCGACCAGTTGTGGAAATATTCATGGGCCACCACGCCTTCCACCCCATCATAATCGAGATCGGTCGCGGTGTCGGGGTCCACCAATATGTAGCGGCTGTTAAAAATATTCAGCCCCTTATTCTCCATCGCGCCGAAATTGAAATCGGCCACGGCCACGATGTTGAACACATCCAGATCATATTCCCGGCCATAGACGCGCTCATCCCACGCCATGCTGTTTTTGAGCGCGGTCATCGCATGGCCGGTGCGCGGCAGATCGTCCTGACGCACCCAGATGCCAAGCTTCACCTCGCGCCCGCCCATGGTGGTGAAGCGGTCCGCATTGCAGGCCAGATCGCCCGCGACCAGCGCGAACAGGTAACAGGGCTTGGGGAAGGGATCATTCCATTGCGCCCAGTGGCGCCCGCCCTCTCCCTCTCCGCCCTCGCCCTCTCCACTCGCCACGGGGTCGCCGTTGGACAGCAGCACGGGATAGAGCGCCTTGTCCGCCTCCATCCGCACGGCATAGCGGCTCAATATATCGGGACGGTCGGGGAAGAAGGTGATGCGGCGGAACCCTTCCGCCTCGCATTGGGTGCAGAGCAGGCCGCCGCTGGCGTAAAGGCCCATAAGCTGACTGTTGCGGGCAGGCGCGATGGCCACCTTCGTTTCGATGACATGCGCGCGGCCCGTCAGGGGAAGCGTCAGCGGATCGCCGCCCTGCGGCCATTGTTCCTGCGGCACCGCGACGCCATCCACGCTCAGCGACAGGAGGTCCAGATCCTCGCCATCCAGCACCAAGGGCCGGTCATGATCGCCGTTGCGCTCCACCGTCAGGCGAGCCGTCACCTCGGTCCGCTCCGCGTCCAGCCGGAAATCGAGGGCGGTTTCGGGCACCAGCCAGTCGGGCGCCTGATAATCCTCCCGCCAGATGATCGCGGGAGAGGCCATGGAAGCACCGGTTTCGGCGTCGAACGGGGTATGCGCGTCGGTCATGATCCGGTTCTACGCCGCCCGGCAAGACCGCACAATGGCATCCCGCAGCTTCTTTTCTATAGTGCCCGCAACAAAAAGATCGAGCGGTCAGAACAACCGGGTCAACAGATAGAAAAGCGCGCCCACCACGGCGGAGGCCGGTATGGTGATGATCCACGCCGTCACGACGCTCTGCGCCACCCCCCAGCGGACGGCCGACGCCCGACGCGCCGTGCCCGCGCCAATCACGCAGCCGGTGATGGTGTGCGTGGTCGATACCGGAATCCCCATCAGCGAGGCGCCGAACACCACCGCCGACCCGCCCAGCGAGGCGCTGAACCCCTGATGCTGCGACAATTTGGTGATGCGCGACCCCATCGTCTCGATGATCTTCCACCCGCCGGTCATCGTGCCCAGCGCGATCGCCAGATAGCAGGCGATGGCGACCCAGTGCGGCACCTCGAACGCGCCCTTGAGATAGCCTGTCGAATAGAGCAGCACGGTGATGATGCCCATGGTCTTTTGCGCATCGTTGAGGCCATGGGACAGCGAATAGGCGGCGGAGGAAGCAAGGTGCAGATAGCGGAAACCCCTGTCGGCCCCGCGCGGGCTGGCATCCCGGCAGGCCCAGCTCGTCACCAGCATGACGAACATGGACAGCATCATGCCCAGCATCGGCGACAGCACGATGGCGATCAGCGTCAGGTTGAGGCCCCGCCATTCTATGCCGTTGATGCCGGCGTGGGCGACACCCGCGCCGATCAACCCGCCGACCAGCGCATGACTGCTCGATGACGGGATGCCCTTCATCCAGGTGACGACGTTCCAGAACATCGCGCCGATCAACGCGCCGAAGATGACGGCGGGCGTCACCAGTTCCTTGTCGATCAGGCCCGACCCGATCGTTTCGGCCACCTTGTGCAGAGCGGGGAAGATCAGGGTCAGGAAATAGGCCGCGAAGTTGAAAAAGGCTGCGAACAGCACCGCCTGCACCGGCCGCAACAACCGGGTCGCCACCACCGTCGCGATGCTGTTGGCCGCATCATGCAGGCCATTGAGATAATCGAACGCCAGCGCCACCAGAATGAGGGCGACCAGCAGCGGAAAGGCAAGATCGTGCATCGGCGTCCCGGTTCAGGCGTGATCGATCACGATGCCGTCGATGGCATTGGCGACATCTTCCAGCGCATCGACAATCCGTTCCAGATGCTTGAACACCTCGTTGCGCACGATGAACCCCATGGGATCGGCGGCGCCCTGCTCCTGAAAGGCCTTTTTGACGCCCGCCGCGTGGATCGCGTCGGCATGGCCTTCCATGCGCACCATGCGTTCCGTCAGTTCGTGCAGGCGCTTGGCATTGCGGGCGACATCGCGCAGCAGCGGCATGGCCTCGGCCAGCACGCGCGTGCTATCGACGACGATCGCGGCCATATCCCGCATTTCCTGCCCGAATTCGTCGAAATCATAAAGGTCGATCGCGTTGACCGCCGCCTGCATCTCATCGATCGCATCGTCCATCGACCCGATCAGGCTGATGATTGCGCTACGGTCGAACGGCGTGAGGAAGGTCCGGCGCACCAGGTGCAGCACCTCGCGGATGATCTCATCGGCGTCGCTCTCGCGCTCCTGCACCTCGCGGATATGATCGGCGCGATGGTCGCCATCATGCAGCAGCCGGGTGAGCGCGTCCGCGCCCGCCCCGACGGTTTGGGCATGGGCTTCGAACAGATCGAAGAAATTGCCCTGTGTTGGCAAAAGCCGCTGAAACCAGCCGAACATCCTGTTAATTCCCGATCTGTGCGCCACCGCGCCGATAATGGTCTGGCGACCTGCTGCGGTCTTGAACTCCGACGCGCCGAAAGAGCGGATGAGATCGCGCAGATCGTCCTCTTCCACCGCCTCGGCCGCTTCCGTCAGGCTGAACCAGCGCCGTTCGCGCTCCTTTTGTTCCTTCCAGTCGGCCAATTCGCGATTGACCGCGAGGGGGAACACCTCGACATCGATCATCAGCGACGCGCCATTGCCGCGCCGCTTGCGATAGCGGTAGGAACCCAGCGGCGTCGGGCACACCGCGCCGATCACGCCTGCTTCTTCCTCCGCCTCCACCGCCGCGCCCTGATGCGGCGGCAGCCCCTTCATCGGGTTGCCCTTGGGGATCACCCAGCGCTTCGTCTCGCGCGAAGTGACCAGCAGGATGCGGATCGGCGCGTCGAGCGCATCGCCCTCCGTCCGATAGGGCAAGGCCGCTATCTGCCTGATAGGTTTGATCCCCAATGCCATGACGCCCGCCCCTTGTTACACTTTGATGACAGATGCAACCGCTAAGGCGCGTTCCGTCCCCGCAATCGCGATTCTTCGCTTGCACATGGCGCCGCTTCCTTTATTGTACGCCAAGGATACAATTTATCGGTGAAGGGCGCCCTGCCACCCCGGCCAGCCCTTATTAGGGAGTGAACCATGGAAGAGAAAGACGTCGTTTCCTGTCATGTCGAAGACGGCATCGCCTGGGTGAATTTCGCGCGCCCCGACAAGCGCAACGCGATGAGCCCGACGCTGAACCGCCGCATGATGGATGTGCTCGATGAGATGGAGTTTCGCGACGATGTCGGCGTGCTGGTGCTGGGCGGCGAAGGCACGGCATGGTCGGCGGGCATGGACCTGAAGGAATATTTCCGCGAGACAGAAGCGCAAGGCCTGCGCGGCGTGCGCAAGTCGCAGCGCGAAAGCTATGGCTGGTTCCGCCGCCTGCGCTGGTTCCAGAAACCGACCATCGCGATGGTCAATGGCTGGTGCTTCGGCGGCGGTTTCGGCCCGTTGTTCGCCTGCGATCTCGCCATCAGCGCGGATGAGGCGAAATATGGCCTCTCCGAAATCAACTGGGGCATCCTGCCGGGCGGCGGCGTGACCAAGGTGGTCGTCGATCTGCTGCCGATGCGTGATGCGATGTGGCTGACCCTGACCGGCGACCTGATCGACGGCAAGCAGGCCGCCACGATGCGCCTCGTCAACGAAAGCGTGCCGCTCGACCAGTTGAAGGCGCGCACCACCGAGGTGGCGCAGATGTTGCTGGCCAAGAACCCGATCACCCTGAAATTCGCGAAGGATGCGGTGCGCCGCGTCGGCGTGATGACCTATGACGAGGCCGAGGATTATCTTGTCCGCATGCAGGAAGCCGCCAATTTCCACGACAAGACCGAAGGCCGCAAGGAAGGCATCCGCCAGTTCATCGATGAGAAGAGCTACAAGCCCGGCCTCGGCGCCTATGACATGAGCAAGGCGAAGTCGCAATAAGGCCTTTGCCTATGGGTTAAGGGAAGGGGGAGGTGCCGACTGCGGGCGCCTCCCCCTTTTTTGTAGCGCCCGTTCCAGCCTCGATAAAAAGCGCGCCGCATGTCTTTGGACGCAGCGCGCTGTATATTGGCGGGAGATCAGCCCTTCCCCGCCCCGCCTCAGCAGGAAATCAGGGCATCCAGCGCCACTGCGCCCTGTCCCTCAGGCATCACCAGCACGGGGTTCAAATCCACCTCGCGGATGGAGGGTGTGCCGCGCACCACGCGGCCCAAGGCTTCGACGATGTTCGCCAGCGCATCGAGATCGCACGGAGCCGCGCCGCGAAAGCCCGTGAGCAGCGGCGCCATGCGCAGCTTCAGCACCTCGGCGATGATCGCGTCATGCGAAAGATCGGGCGGCAGCAGCGTCACGTCCTTCAGCAATTCGGCGGTCACACCGCCAAAGCCGACAAGGATCACCGGACCCCATTCCGGGTCCACCCGCGCGCCGACGATCATCTCGACGCCCTTGGGGGCCATTTTCTCGACCAGCACGCCGTCCAGCACCAGACCGGGGCGATGGTGGGCGATATTGGCGGCGAGCCTTTCCCACGCCTGCGCCAGCGCCGTCTCATCGCCAATGTCGATGATGACGCCGCCCGCATCGCTCTTGTGGCTGAGCAGCGGCGACTGCGCCTTGAGCACCACCGGATAGCCCAGTTCCGCCGCCGCCTTGCGCGCGCCGTCCCAATCGGTCGCCATCGCGCAGGGGGAGAAGGTGACGCCATGGGGCGCCAGCAATGCCTTCGACCGATATTCGGGGATCGTCTCGCCCGCCGCCGCGCCGCCGATATCGACCGGCGGCTTATCCGTCACCCCGGTCGCCCGGCGCGAGGCCGCGGCAAGGCGGGATAGCGCCTGCAACACGCGCTCGGGCGTCGGGAAATAGGCGACGCCCAGCTTGCGCAGGCGGGCGACGTCTTCGTCGCGCACGCCGCCGCCTTCGTCCACCCCGGCCACGATGATCGGCTTGGTCGCGGGCTTTTCCTCCAGCGCGGCCGCCACCGCGTTGAACTTGATGCCGGACGTGCCGAAATCGGTCTGGATCAGCGGCACGAAGATGGTCGCGATGCGGTCATCGGCATTGAGCGCGTGCAGGGTGCGCTGATAAATGCCCGGATCGACCAACCCCTGCGCCGTCACGTCCAGCGGATTGGTGACGGGCACGAAGGGCGGCAGCGCCTCTCGCAACGCCGGGCTGTCGGCATCGGTCAGCTTCGGCAGGGTGATGCCCAGCTTTTCGGCGCGGTCCAGCACCATCGCCTTCAGCGCGCCCGATTCGGACACCACCGCGACATTATCGACCGGCAGGGTCGGGCAACGCAGCGCGATTTCCGCGATATCGCCCAGTTCCTCCAGCCCTTCGGCCAATATCACGCCCGCATGATCGACCAGCGTGCGCATCACATCATGATCGCCCGCCATCGCGCCGGTATGGGTGGCGGCGCTTTCGCGGCCCGCCTCGCTGCTGCCGGGGTGGAGAAGGACGATCTGCTTGCCCTTCGCCATCGCCTGCTTCGCCGCCGCGATAAAGGCTTGCGGCTTGCGGAAATGTTCGACGATCATCGCGATGACGGCGGTTTCGGGATCATCCGCCAGATAATGAATATAGTCCTCAACCCCGCTCGCGGCCTCATTGCCGGTGGAGATATAGCAGGACAGCGGCACCTCGCGCGCGATCATCGTCGTCGCGACGACCGCGGCCATCGCGCCCGATTGCGACACCACGCCGACCCGGCGATCGCCCTGCGCCGTGGCTTCGGGCAGTTCGATGAAGGTCAGCGGCACATTGTCGACGAAATTGACGAGGCCGAGGCAATTCGGCCCCTCTATCACCATACCGGCTTCCCGCGCGATGCGGCCGATTTCCTGCTGCTGCGCCATGCCTTCGGCCCCGCCTTCGGCAAAACCGGCGGAAAAGATGACCGCCGCGCCGCAATCGCGCGTCGCGAGCGCCCGCACGGCATCCAGCACGCCTGCCTGCGGAATGGCGAGAATGGCGACGTCTATCCCGGCAGGAAGCGCCTCTACCGAACGCACGCAGGCCCGGTCGCCGATGCTGTCGCGTTTGGCGTTGACCAGATGGATATCCCCGGCAAATCCCGCGCGATCCAGATTCGTCAGCACCGACGCGCCGAGCGACCCCGCGCGATCCGACGCGCCGAGAATGGCGATGCTGCGCGGCTTCATCAGACGGCCGATCGCGGAACGGGTCAAGGCCGACCCTGCACCGGACAGATCGCCCTGCTCACCCTGCGCGGACATGTCACCCTGCATATTCTCTCCTGATGCCTCAAAACATCCCGATGGATGGCTACTGCCGGACTTTGTATCATTGGGATACAAATTACGCAATCAGCCATATGGTCTAAAGACATGCATCAGCCAGACGGCGCGCTGGCATGAGAGGGAGGGCAGAGAGGAAGGGGCCGCAAGCGCCCGCCACCCGGCTTTCAGAGGGAGCAGAAGGCCCTATCCGTCCTGATCCTGCCCCCGATCCACGCCGCTTCTCGCCTTCGCCAGCAGGGCGATCAGCGTCCGGCCTTCCTCTTCGGTCAGCGCGTCCCGCATCTTCTCATCCGCCTGCCGCAGGGCCGCGAGAAACTCCTCCACCAGCGTTTCGCCTTCCGGCGTCAGTTGCAGGGCGTTGGCGCGCAGATCGGCCCCGGCCTCCCGCCGCACCAGCCCGCGCCCTTCCAGATAATTGACCAGCTTCATCGCGCTGGACCGGTTGACGCTCAGCACCTCGCCCAGCGCGGTCTGGGTACAGCCCTGATTGGCGCGAATCAGCAGCAGCGCCGTCACCCGCGCCGGGGAAATTTCATGCCGGGACAGCGCCTCCCGCGCCAACGCCTGCGCCGAGAGCTGAAACATCTGAAGCTGATAGCCCAGCAGGCCCGACAGTTCTTTTCCTTCTTTCATCATTCCCCCCAGACATCTTGCCTACACTGTATCCTTGGCGTACAAATAAAATCAATCCGGGCGTTTCCCCCAATATGATCGGCGGCATATACGTCATATTGCCGAAGGGGCTTGTCCGAAAGCGGGTTATCCGATTCGAAGGAGAGAAAATGTGAAAGCCGATTTCAAGATGATCATCGATGGCGATCTGGTCGATGGCGTATCGACATTCGACGTCATCAATCCCGCCACCGAAGCATCCTTCGCCCAGTGCCCCAAGGCCGACGAAGCCCTGCTGAACCGCGCCGTGGCCGCTGCCAAGGCCGCTTTTCCCGCATGGGCGGCGAAAAGTTTCGACGAGCGCGCCGGCTATATCAACCGGATCGCCGACGCGCTGGAAGCCCGCGTCGATGAATTCGCCCGCCTGCTGACGAGCGAACAGGGCAAGCCGCTCAATCAGGCCGCTCATGAAATCATGGGCAGCGTGTTCGTGCTGCGCGCCTTCGCCGCCATGCGCATCCCGGAAAAGACGCTGCGCGACGAAAATGGCAATATCGTGGTCGAGCATCGCACCCCGCTGGGCGTCTGCGCATCCATCACGCCATGGAACTTCCCGGTCGTCCTGCTGATGAACAAGCTTGGCCCCTGCCTGATCACGGGCAACACCATGGTCGCCAAGCCCGCGCCGACCACGCCGCTCACCACGCTGCTCTTTGGCGCGCTGGCCGGTGAGATCCTGCCCAGAGGCGTGCTGAACGTGGTGTGCGATCAGAATGAACTGGGGCCGCTTATCACCGCCCACCCGGATATCGCCAAGGTCGCCTTCACCGGCTCCACCGGCACCGGCAAGAAGGTGATGGCGTCGGCCGCGCAGGGCGTGAAGCGCGTGACGCTGGAACTGGGCGGCAATGACGCCGCGATCGTGCTGGATGACGTTCCGCCCGCGCTCGCCGCGCAGAAGGTCTATAATGGCGCGATGACCAATGCGGGCCAGATTTGCGTCGCGGTGAAACGCGCCTTCGTTCCCGAAGGCATGTATGACGAATTTTGCGATGAAATCGCCAAGCTGGCCAAGGCGGCGGTGGTCGATGACGGCGCGAAGCAGGGCGCGACCGTCGGCCCGATCCAGAACAGGATGCAATATGAAAAGGTCAAGAGCCTGCTGGACGATGCCAAGACCCGCGGCACCGTGATCGCAGGCGGGGACTTGCCCGATCGTCCCGGCTATTTCATCCCGCCGACGATCGTGCGCGATCTCGACGACGATGCGCCGCTGGTGAAGGAAGAACAGTTCGGCCCGGTCCTCCCCATCCTGAAATATAAGGATATCGAGGAAGTGATCGCCCGCGCCAATGATTCCGAATATGGCCTTGGCGGCACCGTCTGGGGCAAGGATGTCGCCCGCGCCATGGATGTCGCCCGGCAGATCGACACCGGCACCGTCTGGGTCAATCAATATCTGGCCATCGACGCCAATATCCCGTTCCGTGGCGCCAAACAGTCCGGCCTAGGCGGGGAACTGGGTGAATCGGGCCTCCATGAATATACGCAGGCGCATATCGTCAACGCCGTGTCGCTCGAAACCGCCTGATCGGGTCGCACCGCAGGCAAAAGGCCGCCCCTGCTCTTATGGGGCGGCCTTTTTCACATTTGTGATATATACATATTCATGACTTCGTGCCACGGTGGGCGCAAGCTGTCGCGCGGCCGCAACCGCCCACGGGAACGCCGCGCGCAAAGCCGAAAGCAATTGACCAACGGGGCCTTATCATGACCATTGCCACCACCCATGTCGGCAGCCTGCCGCGCGGCGACGCGCTCACGCCGCTGCTGCTCGCCCGCGACAAGGGCGAAGCCTATGATGCGGCGGAATTCGACCGCATGGTGCAGGACGCCGTCGATGAGGCCGTCGCCCATCAGGTCGCGGCGGGCGTTTCCATCGTCAGCGACGGCGAACTGGGCAAGATCGGCTATTCCACCTATATGATAGAGCGATTGTCCGGCTTTGGCGGCCATATCGACCGCCAGCCCGCCGCCGACCTCGCCCCCCTGCCCGACCTGCGCAAGAAGCTCACCGCGATCATGGGCAGCCAGGAATTCACCCGCGCGTCCTGCATCGGGCCGGTGAAGCTGGTGACGCTGGAGCCGCTGCACGACGATATCCGCCGCTTCCGCGCCGCGCTCGACAAAAAGGGCAAGGGCGTGCGGGCGTTCATGAACTCGGCCTCGCCCGGCCTCATCACCGCCTTTCAGGTGAACCGCCATTATCCCAGCCATGAGGCCTATCTCGCCGATATCGTCGATGCGATGCGCGAGGAATATGAAACCATCGTCGCGGCGGGTTTCGACCTGCAACTGGATTGCCCGGACCTCGCCATGTCGCGCCATACCGGCTATCAGGACCAGAGCGAGGAAGAATTCCTCCGCACCGCCGCCGCCAATGTCGAGGCCCTCAACGCCGCGACCGCCAACATCCCCGCCGACCGGATGCGGATGCATATCTGCTGGGGCAATTATGAGGGGCCGCACGATCATGATATCCCGCTGGAACGGGTGATCGACATCGTGCTGCGCGCGAAACCCGCCACCGTGCTGTTCGAGGCCGCCAACCCCCGGCATGAGCATGAATGGAAGGTCTGGCGCGACGCGAAGCTGCCCGACACGAAGATCCTCGCGCCGGGGCTGATCGACACCTGCTCCAACTATGTCGAGCATCCCGAACTGATCGCCCAGCGGATCGAGCGTTTTGCCGGGATCGTCGGCAAGGATCGCGTGATCGCCAGCACCGATTGCGGTTTCGGCACCTTTGCGGGCTATGGCAAGATCGACCCGGCGGTGACGTGGAAGAAGCTGTCGGCCCTGCGCGAAGGCGCGGACATAGCGGAGGCCCGCCTGTGACCCGCCAGCAGCGCCAGTCGATCGAGCAGGAATGCGCCCGCCTCATCGCGCTCTATGCCAATCTCAATGATGCCGCCCGCTGGGAAGAGGTGGCCGCCCTCTATGCGGACGATGGCCGCATGGCCCGCCCCACCGCGCCCGACGACTGGGTGGAGGGGCGAGCGGCGATCCTTGCCGCCTTCACCGCCCGCCCGCCGCGCACCACGCGGCATGTCTGCTCCAATGTCGTGATCGACGTGCTGAGCGATACGGAGGCGCGGGGCGAATCGGCAATGCTGCTGTTCACGGCGGACACGGCATCCAAGGCCGGCTCCTTCCACGACCGCTTCGTGCTGACCGGCGAGGGCTGGCGCTTTGCCGAGCGCCGTGGCAGCCTGACCTTCTGAAGGGGAGCACCGCAAAGATGCTGGCCGCCAGCGCCCCCCCCACCGTCAAATCCGCGATGCGGACGCTCGACATCATCGAATATGTCGTCGCGCATCCCTCCGGCGTGATCGCGCAGGATATTGCGGGCGCGCTCACCATTCCGGTCAGCAGCCTTTCCTATCTGCTGGGCACGCTGGTCGAGCGGGACTATCTGACGCGCGAGGGCCGCCGCTATCTGCCCGGCCCCGGCCTCGACCGGCTGCGGGCCGCCCCGCAGGACCGCTCGCTGGCCGACCGGGTGGAACCGCTGACCCGGTCCCTGCGCACGCGCCTCAATGAGACCGTGTCCTTCTTCATTCAGGCCGGATGGGAGATGGAGGCGATCGTCACAGAGACGGCGGAACAGTCGTTGCGCTATTCGATCGCCGTGGGCACCCGCACGCCGATGCATTGCCTCGCGGCGGGCAAGGCGATGCTGGCGGCGCTGCCGGAAGAGGAGATCGACGCCTATTTCGCCAGTTCGACGCGGGACAGCTTCACCCCGCAAACCCGTTTCGACGAGGGGGTGCTGCGCGCCGAAATCGCGAAGATCCGCATCACCGGCATCGCCCATACCAATGAGGAATATACGCCGGGCATCCACGGCATCGGCAAGGCGGTGGTGGTGGACGGCGTGCCCGTCGGCGCCTTCGCCGTCGCCATCCCGGTGCCGCGCCTGACCGACGATCTGGAGGAACGCACCGTCGCGCTGCTGACTGAAACAGTCGCCTTGTTCGGGGAAGCCCAAAGATCGTCATAGAGCCAACGGCGCCACGGTGCCGCGCGGATACCCTCTACCCTCCCCCAACGATCCCCTCACCCTCTCACGAACAGCGTCGTCACGTCGCGGACGAAACGGTCCCTGATCGCCGGATCATCCAAATCGCCCAGCGCGACCGAACGCATGAGCAGCGGCATGGTGATCGCTCCCAGCAACAGCGCGATATAGGTCGATTGGCCGATCCCGCGCCGGTCATCGGTGAAATGCGCGGCCTCGACAAAAGGTAGCAGCGCGTCCTTATAGCCCAGCCACATTTTTTCGATGACATAATGCCGCCGTTCGCCGGGCCGGGCCATCTGGTCGATGAAAAACCGTCCCAGATCGGGCATTTCGATATTCAGCCGGACGAAACCGTCCACCGCCGCGGCCAGCCGTTCCATCGGTTCGCCCCCGTCAGAAATGTCGAACGCCTGCCGAACCCGGTCGGACACATGATCGACGATCGCGGTCCATAATCCCATCTTCCCGTCAAAGCGCCGGATAATGAGCGAAGAATCCACGCCCGCTGTTTCTGCGACCTGCCGCAAATTGGTCCCTTCCCAACCATAACGGGCGAAGGCCGCGATCGCCGCGCGCAGGATCTCCGCAGAATCCGGCCCCTCATTTTTGCGCGGACGACCCCGCATGCGACGATGTTCCACCAGTGCGACCCCGTTCATAATGCCTTTGCAATAAAATCATCATCTGTTGATTTATTTGGAGAGCCGCGAATATGCAACAAAAAAGGGGCGCGGAAATGCTCCGCGCCCCTCCATGGTCCCTTTGCGAGCCTGAGAAGGATCAGTCCTTCCTGGTGCGCCAGCCGTCGGCATAGCCTTCGCGGGCCACTTCCGAATAGGGCGCGGGGGAAACGATCGCCTTGATTTCCATCTGGACGTGCCGTTCCACCGTCGGCTTGGTGGTGCCGCCATCCGGCTCGCCCCACAGCAGCGTCACTTCGGTGCCCGGTTCCGCCACCGACGCATCGACCATGGCGAGGGTGAGGAAGCGGCCTTCATTCGCCGTATAGCCCGACCAGGTGGAAATGCCGACGCTCTTGCCGTCCTTGGTCACGAGGTCATAGGGATGCATCGAATAGACCGAGCTGGGGAACTCCATGAACTTGCCATGATCGCCCTTGCCGAGCATCGAACTCATCACCCGCATCACGTCTTCATTGTCGAGCGCCAGCGTCACCTTCTGGCGGTGCGGCTGATCCTTCATCTTTTCAAGGGCTTCGCGGCCGATGAAATCGTGGTCGAACTTGACCATGATGCCATAGCCCAGATCCCACGGCGTCAGATAATAATCTTCGATATTGCCGGAAACGAGGCTGCCGCCCAGCGAGGTGGAGCCTTCATAGGATTTGGCGGACAGCCATTCGCGGTATTCCCGCAGCGACTCGCCGGTGTAGATGGCGGGCAGCGGCGAAGGAATCCACGCGGATTCCAGCGCGTTGGAACTATAGGTGCGGCCGCCGACCAGCGTGAGGCCAAATTCTTCGCCCGCCTTGATGATGGTGTCGCGGACGGTGTCATAATCCTTCCACGGACCGAACAGTTCATAGCCGGGCTGGCCCGCCATGCCGTGACGCAGCGCGCGCACTTCCGCGCCACCGATGTTGATCGGCGCCATGTGGAAGAATTTGAGGTCCGGCGGGGTCTGGCCCATCGCCTTTTCCAGCGTCTTCATGGCGTTGGGGCCCTGAAGCTGGAAGCGATAATTGCGGCGGAAGCCCTTGTCCTTTTCCGGGCGGGCGGCGGTGCGCTCGTCACGTTCCACCTTGACGTCCCACTTGCCCGAAGCGGCATGGAATTCGACCCATTCGATCGACGGCGCGCGGCCGACCAGCTCGAACTTGTTTTCTTCGAGGTAGAACAGGATCACGTCGCCGATGACATAGCCTTCGGGCGTGACGGGCGCGAACTGCTTGGCGCGGTTCGGCACGAAGCCCTTGAAGCTGTTGGGCGCGAGATAGGACAGCATGTCGAACGCGCCGGGGCCAGTCACCAGCAGGTCCACCATATGATAGCTCTGGTTGAACAATACGCAGCTGTTCGCCCAGGCGATCTGTTCGCTGCGCCAGTTGGAATATTCGCCCGGCACGCCCGGATAAACATTGGGGCCGACCTGCTGGTTGCGCAGAAATTCAACGATATTGCCCTTTTCGTCGAGCAATTGTTGCAGGGATTTCTCAGTCATCAAAGCCTCTCCTTGGAAAGTCAGGGTCAAAGGTTACGGGGAGTGGTCACGACGCCAACGGCCAATCGAGCCATTCGCGAAGGATCTGGTTGAACTGGTGCGGTTTTTCGGCGGGGGCCATGTGTCCCGCCCCTTCCACGACGCGCAATTGGGCGCCGGGTATCTTTTCGGCCATGGCGGCATGCTGATCGACCGGCGACCATTCATCCGCATCGCCGACGATGGCGAACGCAGGCACCGCAATGCCGCGCAGCGCCGCATCGGTATCGGGCCGGTGCAGCAGCGCCTCGATCTGCCGCTCGAACCCGGCCTGCCCGGCGGAGAGGCTCATCGCCCGCAGCGCCGCCATCAGCGCGTCGTCGCCACGATTGCCCGGCCCCACCATCGGCGGCAGCCACGCATCGACCAGCGCCGCCATGCCCTGCGCCCGCCCGATGTCGCGCAGCGCGTGGCGCTTTTCCTGCTCGCCGGGTTTCACGGGATGGATGCCGGTATCGGCAAGGGCGATGCGTTCCACCCGTTCGGGCGCCTTGCGAATCACCTCCAGCGCGACGCGCGCGCCCATGGAATGACCGAACAGGGCGAATCGCTCCGGCGCGCGGGCCAGCGCATAATCGGCCATCGCCTCTATCCGATCGCACCCGTCATAAAAGCCATCGACCGCCACAGCGCCCGGAAATGCGTCGATCTGGGCCGCGAACATGCGCGAATCACACATCAGACCCGGCAGGATCAGAAGCATGCTCATTTCACCCTCCTCGACGTTTTATTCGTATTCATGAAAATTTCATCTACCCGAAACGGTTCATTCGCGCTAGAGGAAAATCGACGAAGGACATGCGGATCACCCTGCCCCGCCGGATGACGCCGCTCCGCCGACGATTGTGGGAGAGAGAGATGAGCACACCGGTCATTCACCCGAACTGGGACCGCCCGCCCCATGGCATCACCGAGGGCTATTCGCTGGAAATCACCGCGAAAGACGTGGATTCGCTGCGCGAGGCCGCGCCCTCCATCGCGCCCGAAACGCCGATCGCCGTGACCTTCCTGCCCGGCGAGGAAGCCGATGCCCGGATCGCCGCCACCAAGGCGGTTCGCGCGCTGGGTTTTGAACCGATGCCGCATTTTTCCGCGCGGCGAATCACATCGCAGCAAGACTTTGAATCCTATCTCGCCGCCGTCGTGAACGAAGCGGGCGTGAAGCGCTGCTTCGTCATCGCGGGCGATCCCGAACAGGCCGAAGGCCCGTTCGAGGACAGCAGCGCCCTGATCGCTACCGGCGCCTTTGAACGCGCGGGCATTCAGGCCATCGGCATCGGCGGCCATCCCGAAGGCCATCCCAATATGACAGAGGCGCAGTGCTGGGCGGTGCTGGAACGCAAATGCGCAGATATCACCGCGCGCGGCATGGCGCCGCTGATCGTCACGCAATTCGGGTTCGACACCGATCGCTTTCTGGCATGGCTGAAGGAATTGCGCGCGCGCGGCATCGATGTTCCGGTGCGCATCGGCGTGCCCGGCCCCGCCGGCATCAAGACGCTGCTGCGCTTCGCCGCGCGGTGCGGCGTGGGCGCATCGGCTTCCGTCATGGCGAAATATGGCATTTCGCTCACCAAATTGATCGGCACCGCCGGTCCCGACAAGCTGGTCGACAGGTTGGCCGACGATTTCGGCAGCGAACATGGCAAGGTGCGCTTGCACTTCTACCCATTTGGCGGTCTTGTCCGCACCGTCGAATGGATCAACGATTACGCCGCCCGCCACTGACCCCATCGCACAACCAGAAAATGCCCATTCCCGCGGAGAAGAGATGTGACTGAAGTTTGTACCCTCACCCTGCAATGCGACGACCGGCCCGGGCTGGTCGCCGCCGTCGCCGATTTCCTCGCCGCCCATGACGGCAATATCGTGGACGCGCAGCAGTTCAACGACAGGCTCAACGGCCGCTTCTTCATGCGCGTGGAATTCCAGCTTGGCGGCGGCCGGACAGTCGGGGCGTTGCGGGACAGCTTCGCGCCGCTCGCCGTGCAGCACGGGATGGAATGGAAACTGCGCGCCAATACGGACCCGCAAAAGGTGCTGTTGCTCGTCAGCAAGTTCGACCATTGCCTTGGCGACCTGCTCTATCGCCATCGTATCGGGGAGCTGGACATGGACATAGTCGGCGTCGTTTCCAACCATCCCAAGGAAGCGCTGCATACCTCGATGATCGGCCACCTGCCCTATCATCACCTGCCCATCACAAAGGACACCAAGCCGCAGCAGGAAGCGCAGATCAAGCAGATCGTCGAGGATAGCGGCGCGGACCTGATCGTGCTGGCGCGCTATATGCAGATATTGTCTGACGATCTTTCCGCCTTCCTGTCGGGGCGCTGCATCAACATTCACCACAGCTTCCTGCCCGGCTTCAAGGGCGCCAAGCCCTATCATCAGGCCCATGCGCGCGGCGTGAAGATGATCGGCGCGACCGCCCATTATGTGACCGAGGATCTGGATGAAGGCCCGATCATCCATCAGGATGTCGAGGCGATCAGCCATGCCGACACGCCCGACGATCTCGTGCGCAAGGGCCGCGACATCGAACGCCGGGTGCTCGCCACCGCGGTCGAGCATCATCTGAAGGGCCGCGTCTTTTTGAACGGCGCGCGCACGGTCGTCTTCAAGGCCTGATCGATGGCCGATATCATCGACGGGCGCGGCATGGCCGAGCGGCTGCTGGCGCGCACGGCCCAGGCCGTGCAGGAGATGGAAGCGAGGACGGGCGTCGCGCCCGGCCTCGCCGTTCTGCTGGTGGGCGACGACCCGGCCAGCCAGGTCTATGTCGGGCGCAAGATCGCCCAGTGCCGCAAGGCGGGCATCCGCTCGATCGAGCATCGCCTGCCCGCCGACACGCCGCAGGCCGATCTGCTCCTGCTGATCGACCGGCTGAACGACGATCCTGACGTTCACGGCATATTGATCCAGCTTCCCCTGCCGCCTTCCATCGATGCGGCGCTGGTGCTGGACCGGATCGACCCGCGCAAGGATGTGGACGGTTTTCACCCGGTCAATGTCGGGCGCCTGTCCACGGGAACGTCTACAGGACCATCCGCCGCCGGAGCCTCCGCCGGTCTGGTCCCCTGCACGCCGCTGGGCATCATGATGCTGCTCGACAGCGTGATCGACGATTATCGCGGCCTCAACGCGGTGGTGATCGGCAAATCGAACATCGTCGGCAAGCCCGTCGCCATGCTCCTGCTGGAACGCGAGGCCACGGTGACAGTGACCCATATCGAAACGCTCGACCTGCCCGATGTGGCGCGCAAGGCGGATATCATCATCGCGGCGGCGGGCGCGCCGCATCTGGTGCGCGGCTATTGGGTGAAGCCGGGCGCGATCGTCATCGATGTGGGCATCACCCGCGTCACCGATCATGACGGGCATAGCCGCATCGTCGGCGATTGCGCGACGCATGAGCTGGATCATGCCCGCGCGGTGACGCCGGTTCCGGGCGGGGTCGGGCCGATGACCATTGTCTGTTTGCTCAGTAATACTGTATTGGCCGCCCAAAGGATGACCTGCCATGACTGACGCGCGCACGACCGACCCCCGGCAGGCCCGATGCCTGACCAGCGTACGCGTGCGCGACCTGCCGCTGCTCGCCGATATCGGCATCAACCCCGATGAGATCGGCCGCCGCCAGCCATTGGTCATCAGCGTGGAACTGAAATTATCGGGCGGGCGCGTGGACGGCATCGAAAACACCGTCGATTATCGCCGCATCGCGCAGGCGGCGGAGGATCTGGCGGCGGTGCATATCCCCCTCATCGAAACCTTCGCCTATCGGCTGGGGGAGCAATGCCTCGGCTTTCGCGACGTGGTGGAGGCGCGGATCAGCATCGACAAGCCGTTCGCCCTGACACGGGGCCTTGCGGGCGTGGAAGTCTGCCTGAGCCATTGACCGGCGATCCCGGCCCCTGCGATGGGGGGAAGCTGCGGCGGCCCGCTATCGCCCGTCCGCTATCGCCCATGGGTCGAAACAGATGCTTGCCAGCCGCCCCGAATGCGATATTGTACACCAATGAAACAATAAGAAGGAGAGGATGGCGACGAGCGGGTTCGCCGGTGCTGCCCTGGCGCATCAACCCGATCAAACCCATGGTCCGCAGCCTCCCCCTCTTCTCCTGAAGGACTGTTTGTTCATGTCGACGCCGCTGCCGCCTCCCATCGCCCTGCCGGCCGACGATCCGCGCACGATCATGGCCGACAACCCCATGCGCGCGCGGCAGATGATCGCCGTCGCGCTTTGCTTCCTGCTCAATGCGCTGGATGGCTTCGACGTGCTGGCGATCACCTTCGCCGCGCCGGGCATCGCGCGCGACTGGCAGATCGATCCGGGCGCGATCGGCTTCATCATTTCCATCGGCCTTGCGGGCATGGTGGTCGGTTCGCTCACCCTCGGCCCCCTTGCGGACCGGATCGGCAGGCGGCGGCAGATCCTCTTCTCGCTGGTCGTGATGACGGCAGGCATGTTCGCCTCTGCCGCCGCGCCGGACATGCTCACGCTCAGCATCCTGCGCGCGATAACCGGTCTTGGGCTGGGCGCGATGCTTGCCTCCATCAACGCGATGGCCGCTGAATTTGCCAATCGGCGGCGGCGCGACCTGTCGGTCAGCATCATGGCGGCGGGATATCCGGTCGGCGGCGTGGTGGGCGGCTGGGTCGCGGCCCAGTTGTTGCGATCCCATGGATGGGAATCCGTCTTCATATTCGGCGGCATCGCGACCGTCGTGATGATCCCGCTCATCCTTGCGCTGATGCCGGAATCGATCGGCTGGCTGGCCGCCAGCGGGCGCGCCGACGCGCTCGACCGGATCAACGCGATCCTGCGGCGCATCGGCCACCCGGAGGGCCGTCAGCTTGCGCCGACAGAGGTGAAGAGCGCCTCGTCCACGGCGCTGTTCGGCCCGGAATTTCGCGTGACCACCATTGCGCTCATCCTGATGTACGGCGCGCATATGATGACTTTCTATTATGCGCTGGGTTGGGCGCCTTCCCTCGTCGCCTCCCTCGGTTTCGACCAGTCGAGCGCGAGCATCATCTCCGTGTTCATGAACCTTGGAGGGGCGACCGGCGGCTTCGTGCTGGGCTTTCTGGCCCCGCGCATCGGCCTGAAGCCCATGTTGCTGGTGGGCATGACCGGCGCGGCCATCGCCGTCACCATATTCGGGATGGTGCCCGCCAACTTCCTCGCGCTTCAGGTCGCCGCCGTTGCGCTGGGCTTCCTGTCCAACGGGTCCGTGGTGGGCTTCTACGCGCTGATGGCTCGCGCCTATCCCGCCGCCCTGCGCGCGGGCGGCACCGGCGTGGTGATCGGCTTCGGCCGCATAGGCGCAGCGTTCGGCCCTCTGCTCGCCGGGCAATTGCTGGCATGGAATATGGGGCGGACGGCGACATCCGCCATCCTTGGCCTGGGATCGCTGGCCGCCGCCATCATCCTTGCGACCGTCGCCATGCGCGGCGTCCGGGAAGGCGAAAGCGCGGACTGAACGCTTGGCGGTGAACTCGAAATCCGCCGCATTATCGCGGCTGGGTGGGGAGCAATTCCAAATCCATAGGCCACGCTGAAATCCCATATCCGGCCCATATCTGGCCGTCTGCGATTCCGGCCCTGACGGCCTGCACAAAAGCCCATGACGCCAGCCGATGCGCCACGGGCCTTTCGCGGGAAAGAAGGAGCGCCCAAAGGCGTCAGCGCGCCTGCGCGAAGTCCTCCAGCATGTCGGCGCCCGCCGTCGCGTCCTGCGCTTCCCGCACCGCCATGGCAGGCAGCATGCGCAGCCAATAGCGCCCCCGCGCCGCCAGCCTATCCCGCACCGGGTCGCCCGACAGACCCGTGAGCCGCAACGCCACCCAGCCGGTCGCGGCGAGCGAGGCAAGGCGCAGATAGGCATAGGCGCCGAAATCTACATCGGCGGGGGCCGCATTCCTCATCCAGTCCGACACGCGCGAAAGTTCCGCGACAACCCTTTCCAGATGATCCGCCGCAGCGCGGTCCGCCGCTGCGTCCACATCCTTGCGCGCAACCCGCAGGAAGGCGTCGAACGCGCCCGTCTCGTCGCGCAGCAGGCGGCGGTGCAGCAGGTCTTGCGCCTGCATGCCGCTCGTCCCCTCATAGATGGACAGGATGCGGGCATCACGCAGATAATGCTCGGCCGCCCATTCGCGCGTGTAACCCGCCCCGCCTAGCACCTGTATCGCCTCGCTGGCGCTGGTGAAGGCGGCTTCGGCCGCGAAATTCTTGGTGATCGGCAACAGCCAGCCGAGCAACGCCGCCGCTTCCGCCTGCGCGGCCGCATCCTCTTCCCGGTCAGCCAGATCGGTCAGCAGCGACACCAGCAGCGCAAGCCCGCGCGTCACTTCGCCGCGCGCGGCCAGCCCCATCAACTGACGCTGCACGTCGCGATGATGGTCGATCGTCACCGGCGGCTGATCGGGCTTGCCGCCCTGCCTGCGCTCCGCCGCATAGCCCCAGGCCAGATCGCTCGCCGCATTGGCCAGCGCCGCGCCCTGACTGCCGACGGAAATGCGCATCCGAATGATCATCGTGAACAATTGCGGCAAACCGCGATGCAGGGCGCCGACAAGCTGCGCGCGCGCATCCTCGAAGCCCAGGCAGCAGGTGGGCGAGGCGTGCAGCCCCAGCTTTTCCTCGATCCGGCGGACCACCACGCCATTGGGCTGGCCGTCGATGGCGGAGGGGACGAGGAACAGGCTGAGGCCCCGCGTCCCGGCGGGCGCATCGGGCGTGCGGGCCAGCAGCAGATGACCGATCCGGTCCGTCAAGTCCTGATCGCCGAAGCTGATCCACATCTTCTCGCCGGTCACGCGCCACCAGCCGCCCTGTTCCGCATCCGGCCCCTCCGGCCGCGCCATGGTGCGGATGCGCGCGACATCGGACCCGGCATCGGCCTCGGAAATGCAGATGGTCGCGCCCCATTGCCCGGCGATGATCGGGGCGAGCCATTCCGCCTTCATCGCCTCGTCCGCATGATCCTCCAGCAATCGCGCGGCGCAACGGGAGGACGTCGCCAGCATCCCGAACGCGGGCGAGGCGCGGTTGAACAGTTCCTCGCAAGCGCTGTGCAGGACGAGCGGCAGACCCGCGCCACCATAAGCGGCGGGCGCGTTCAGAGTCGGCCAGCCCCCTTCCACAAAAGCGCGCCAGACCGCATCATGACCCGGCGCAGTGCGCACGCGGCCATCCTCCATCCGGCACCCGGCGGCATCGGCGGCGCGACCGAAAGGCTCCATCACATCGCCCGCGAACCTGGCGGCAGCGGAGAGAATCTCGCTGACCGTCCCATCGTCCAGCCCCGCATCGGGCATCAGGTCGTTCAGCCGCTCCCAGCCCGGAAGGCTGGTGAGATGCGCCCGGATCGCTTCTGCCACATGATCGAAACTCAAAATGTCCGCTCCTGTTCCGCACTCTGATATCATCATGCCATCATGGCATAGAACATGCTCTAAATCGGGAAATGGCCGGGCAGCGTTTCCATGGTGATCCAGCGCAATTCCGTGAAACTGTCGATCCCGGCCTTGCCGCCGAACTTGCCATAGCCGGACGCCTTGACGCCGCCGAAAGGCATCTGCGCCTCGTCATGCACGGTCGGGCCGTTGATATGGCAGATGCCCGACTGGATGCGCCGCGCCACGCGCAGGCCGCGCCCGGTGTCGCGGGTGAACACGGAGGCGGAAAGGCCATATTCGGTGTCGTTGGCCAGTTCGATCGCATGATCCTCATCCCGCGCGCGCACCACCGCGACCACCGGCCCGAAGCTCTCCTCGCGGAACAGCTTCATCTCCGGCGTCACCTTGTCGACCACATGGGCGGGCATCAGCACGCCCTCGGCCTCGCCGCCATTGGCCAGCACCGCCCCGGCGGCCACCGCGTCATCGACCAACCCCTGCACATGGGAAACGGTCTTGAGGTCCACGACAGCGCCCAGCGGCGTCTTGCCCTCTCGCGGGTCGCCCACCGCCATGGTGGCGACCTTGGCGCGGAACTTCTCGACAAAGGCGTCCGCCACCGCATCGACGACGATGATCCGCTCCGTCGACATGCAGATCTGCCCCTGATTCATGAACGCGCCGAACGCCGCCGCCTTCACCGTTTCATCGAGGTCCGCATCGTCCAGCACGATCAGCGGGGCCTTGCCGCCCAGTTCCAGCACCACCGGTTTCAGATTCTCCGCGCAGCGCTTCGCGATGATCCGCCCCACGGCGGTCGATCCGGTGAAGTTCACCCGGCGCACCGCCTTATGGTCGATCATCGCGCCGACGACTTCGCCCGCATCACGCGGCGCATTGGTGATGAGGTTGACGATGCCACCGCCGAAACCGGCCTCCACAAAGGCCTCGACGATCAGGCCATGGGTGCGCGGGCATTGTTCCGACGCCTTGAGCACCACCGTGTTGCCGCAGGCGAGCGGCACCGCGATGGCGCGGGTCGCAAGGATGATCGGCGCATTCCACGGCGCCATCGACAGCACCACGCCCGCCGGTTCGCGAATCGCCATGGAAAGGCAGCCCGGCTTGTCGGATGGGATGACCTCGCCGCCGATCTGGGTGGTGAGGCCCGCGGCCTCCCGCACCATCGAACTGGACAGCATCAGGTTGAAGCGCGCCCAGCCTTCGGTCGCGCCGATTTCCTCCATCATCGCCTGAATGAAGGCATCGGCCCTGGCATCCAGCGCGTCCGCCGCCTTCATCAACAGCGCGCGACGGGCATTGGGGCCTTGTTCTGCCCATGCGGGGAACGCCGCCTGCGCGGCCTCGACCGCCGCGACCGCATCGGCGACGCTGGCCGCCACGGCGCGCGTGGCGAGCGCGCCCGTCACCGGGTTCAGCCGATCGAAATGCGCGCCCGAATCGCGCGATTCGCCACCGATGGAAAGAGAAATGCTGGTTCCGGACATTGCCAATCTCCCGATTATTGTTATGATTCATAACTATCTTGACACGCCGTTTCAACGAGAAAGTTTTCAACAGGCACCGGATCGGGCGAAATTGATCGCCGCATCGACGATGGATATGGAAGATGATCATGGACACTCCGCCCCCTGCCCCTCCGCTCACCGATCCGGTGGCCCATCGTCTCGGCTATTTGCTGCGACGCGCATCGGCCACCATGATGGCCGATCTGGGCAAGGCCCTCACCGCGTTCGGCGTCAGCCCGGTGGAGGCCACGGTGCTGGCGGTGATCGGGGTCAATCCGGGCTGCACGCAGAGCGATATCGCCCGCCTGATCGGCATCAAGCGGGCTAATATGGTGCCGATCATTTCCCGCCTGCACGCCGAAGGGCTGATCGACAAGACGCCGATGAACGGCCGGTCCCACGCGCTGGCGCTGACGGCAAGGGGCGAGCAATGCCACCGCTCCGTCGAAACGGCGATGGACCGGCATGAAGCCCGGTTCGAAGCGATGCTGGCGGGGCGCGACGTCGCCCATCTGCGCGAAACGCTGGCGCTGATGGTTCAGCCACCGGGGGATTAGGGCGGATTGCGGTCAGGCGGTCAGGCGGTCAGGCGGTCAGGCGGTCAGGCGGTCAGGCGGTCAGGCGGTCAGGCGGTCAGGCGGTCAGGCGGTCAGGCGGTCAGGCGGTCAGGATCGGGTGGACGAGTCGCAGTTCGTCGGCAAGACGCTCCACCGCCTCGATTTCCATTGCCGAGCCGGTAGGGCTGGCGGACCAGTTGCAATGAGGGTGCGTCGCCACGCTGTAAAGCCGGATCGGGCCGACCAGCCTGCGCCAGCGCTGCCTGCTGCCGCCATGGGCGCGCACCAGACGGGCGAGGATGAGGTCAAACATCTGGTCCGCTGTCATGGCGTCCTTCCTTTCGCAACCAATGGCCTGCGCGGCCTGTCCTGTGACCTGATAGCAGGGCCATGTTACAGCCCGGGGCCGAGCCGCGCCTCCGCGCGCGATGCTCCTACCCGCAACGCCCGGCTGCGGCAATTGCGAAGGGAGAAAGACCGCCCGCCGCCGCCCCAAAACCGGGAATGGCAACCGGCCCCGGCGATCTGCGATAATCAGCCATGGCCTTTGCCCGTCCCCTGTTTCATAAGTGCGGGCGATGGATGCGCTGCTGATCGCCTTTTTCCTGAATCTGGTCGCCGAAGCGGGCGGGCGCACCCCCCTTCTCTATCGGACGCTGCGCAGCCGCTATGCGGACAGCGCGTGGGTGCTGCCCGCGATGCTGATCGCGCTGGCCGCCAATGCCGCCATCGGGGCCTTCGCCGGGGACAGGATCGCCGCGATGCTCACGCCCGAAGCGCGCAGCCTGTTTTTCGCCGTGACCCTCGCGGGGGGAGCGATCGGCCTGCTGTGGATCAATCGCGGGCTGGACAATCTCGCAAGCTGGCGCATCGGCGCCTTCCCGACGACCCTGCTGGGCCTGTTCATCCTCGGTTTCGGGGAAGGCCCCGCGTTCCTGACCGCCGGGGTCGCCACCACCCGCGCCCACCCCGCCCTCGCGGCGGTGGGGGGAGCATTGGGCGGCATCGCGGCGGTGATCGCGATGGCGGCGCTGGCAGGCAACCCGCTCGACCGCTGGATGAAGCCGATCCGAATCGCGACGGCGATCCTTTTCCTGCTGATCGCCTTCATCATCGCGATGAAGGCGCTGCGACTTGCGTGATTGAAAAAAGCGATCAGTGATACCATCATTATGCGCGCGCCTTTTCGCGCAATATCCGCGATAAGATGATCTGTTGATGAAATCTTGAAGGAGGGAATTCATGGCACCAAAGAAGCAGAAATCGTCACCCGAAAAGCTGAACACCCCGACGGACCTTCAGAGCAACGCCACGATGACCGTCGCGGATGCGCTGAACCGGGCGCTGGCGGATAGCTATGCGCTCTATTTCAAGACCAAGAATTTCCACTGGCATGTGTCAGGCCCGCATTTCCGCGATTATCACCTGATGTTCGATGAGCAGGCGGCGCAGATCCTCGCCGTGACGGACCTGATCGCAGAGCGCGTCCGCAAGACCGGCAATGTCACGCTTCGTTCGATCGGCGACATCAGCCGCCACCAGACGATCAAGGATAATGACGCCGAATTCGTCAGCCCGAAGGACATGCTGAATGAACTGCGCGAGGATAATCTCTCGCTGGTCCAGACCTTGCGCGCGGTGAAGGCCGCCGCCGGGGACGCCGGGGACAATGCGACGGAAGGCGTTGTCGACGACTGGACCGATCAGGCCGAGGAACGCGCATGGTTCCTGTTCGAGGCAAGCCGCACGTCCTGAACAAGGTTGAGCTGAACAAGGTTGGGTTGGGCTGGGCAGGGCTGGACTAGGCTGAGCAGCATCCGGCGCCTGCCCGAATCGCCAGCGAATCGCCAGATCGTCGGGCCGGAATGCTCCGGCCCGGCTCGGCGGTGGCCCGATGTCCTGCGGCACGGGAACAGGGTGGTTGGCCCTATTCCCTGCCTGTTCTCATCCGGCCCGTCTGTAAGGCCCCTGTGCGGCCAGACACTATCATGATCTGCAAAACCTGCGGGGTCGAAGTCGCACCCCGTCTGGTTCCTGCCGATGATCCCCGGCTCTATGTCTGCCCGGCCTTGGCCTGCCCGACCCCTCGTCTGTCCAGCCTTGTCTGTTTGGCCTCTGTCCTGTCCGGCTTCAATCCGGCAGGATAGGGCAGATCCCGTTTCCGGGATGAACCGGATCAATGGGCGTTGTCCCCTGCTCCGAAAGCCCCGCCGCCCTGACACGGAGCAGCCGGGCTTTACCAATAGTGCGGGAATTGGGGGAAGTCCGTGCTCGTTGGGCTTCACCTCATAATCGCCTTGGGCGTCGGCCCTGACGACTCGCTGAGGCCGGTAAAGGCGGGCCACCCGCAGCATCCCCGCGCCTCGTCCCAAGACCTCGTGCTTCCGGCGCTCACGCATCTTGAGCGGGCTTCGCTCCCATCACGGGAAGCCTGCCTTTGCCGGTGCGGGTCTTTGGGCGAGTCCTTGGCTCGTCGCCTCCCCGCCCGAGTTGGGAATCGCTCAAATTAGGGGTCATCCAAATCCGGCAACAGCCGCAAGCCCATGACGATCGACCATCAACCCCGGTCAAACCTCCTGCTCAAACCTTCTTTCGGCCATTCCGCCGTTTGGGATTCCCCCTCCAGAGGCAGGCGCAGGCAGAACCGCGATACACGCTTAAACTATGCACAGAAAAAGGCCGCCATCCCAACGGACAGCGGCCTTTCCCATGATATTATCGCGCAAACATCATGCGGCAGGACATGGCCAACCGCATAAGGCCTGAAAAATCAGTCCGCCTTCGACTGGAGATTGACGGCGGCATATTTGCCGCGGCGATCGATCTCGATCTCGAATTCAAGCCGGTCGCCTTCCTGAAGGCTCGGCAGACCGGCGCGTTCGACGGCGCTGATATGCACGAAAGCATCGGGCTGGCCATCATCGCGCTGAATGAAGCCGAAGCCCTTCATCGCGTTGAAGAACTTGACGGTGCCGCTGGCGCGCTCACCGGTCAACTGACGCTGCGGGCCACCCCGGTCCGGGCGATCGCCGCGATCCGGGCGATCGGCGCGCGGGCGATCCTCGACCGGGAGCGGTTCGCCCTCGATCTTCAGGTCGGTTGCGGACACCTTGCCGCCACGATCGACCAGCGTGAAACCGAGGGGCTGCCCCTCGGCCAAGCCGGTCAGGCCAGCCTGCTCGACCGCGCTGATGTGGACGAACACGTCCTCACCGCCATCATCGCGGACGATGAAGCCGAAGCCCTTCTGACCATTGAAGAATTTTACGACACCGGTGCCTTCGCCAACGACCTGCGCCGGCATGCCGCGGAACCCGCCGCCGCCAGCACCGCCACGACCACCACCGAAGCCGCCGCCGCTGCGATCACCGCCGCCGAAACCGCCACGATCGCCGAAGCCGCCGCCACCGCCGCCGAAGCGATCACCGCCGCCAAAGCCACCGCGATCGCCGAAGCCGCCTCCGAAACCGCCACGATCCTGAAAACCGCCGAAATCGTCGCCGCCGAAATTATCTCGTTTGTCCCTGCCGCGTCCGCGGCGACCTCTATCAAAACTCATGCCCTGTTAGTCACTTTCACTTCGCCCGCTTCTCATTCGGATGAACATGCCGGACGAAAAACATGCAGAATCCGCCGCGCAGCACGGTTATCTGCGCAGTATATCAACTTTGTGGCCGATATCTAATCTTTTCTTCGATGGCCCGGAACCAATCGCAAAGAATCCCGCCGCTGTCCCATTTCGGGGCCTTGCGGTCCAGATTTCAGGGCTAGATTCACCGGTGTCAGATTCAGGAGCCGGATTTCAGGGACGCATCTGGCCGGTGCCGCGCACCACCCATTTATAGGTGGTCAGCCCTTCCAGCGCCACCGGCCCGCGCGCATGCAGGCGGCCCGTGGAAATGCCGATTTCCGCGCCCAAACCGAATTCCCCGCCATCGGCGAACTGGGTGGAGGCGTTCCACATCACGATCGCGCTGTCGACGGCATTGAGGAAATGTTCGGCCGCATGCGCATCCTCCGCGATGATCGCATCGGTGTGGTGGCTCGAATGGGCCGCGACATGCGCCAGCGCCTCGTCCAGCCCGCCGACCTGCGCGGCAGAGACGATGGCGTCGAGATATTCGGTATCCCAATCCTCTTCCCCGGCCGCGCTCACCCGATCATCGAGCGCGCGAATCGCCTCGTCTCCCCGCACCGCGCACCCCGCGTCGAGCAAGGCCGCGACGACATCGCGCGTCGCGCCGAAGCCCGCATCGAACAGCACCGTTTCGGTGGCGCCGCAAATACCGGTCCGCCGCATCTTGGCGTTGACGACCAGATCGCGCGCCATGTCCGGCCGGGCGGAGCTATGGACATAGCTGGTGTTCATGCCGTCGAGATGGGCGAGCACGGGCACCCGCGCCTCCTCCTGCACGCGGGCGACCAGCGACTTGCCGCCGCGCGGGACGATCAGGTCGATAAGCCCGCTGGCGCGCAGCATCGCGCCCACGGCGGCGCGGTCGGTCGTCGGCACAAGCTGGATCGCATCGGCGGGCAGGCCGGCCGCCTCCAGCCCCTCCACCATCGCGGCGTGAACGGCGCGGTTGCTTTCCACCGCCTCGCTACCCCCGCGCAGGATCGCCGCATTGCCCGCGCGCATGCAGAGCGCACCGGCATCGGCCGTCACATTGGGGCGGCTTTCATAGATGATGCCGATCACCCCCAGCGGCACCCGCACCCGTTGCAGGATCATGCCGTTGGGGCGCGTCGTTTCGCTGATCGTTTCGCCCAGCGGATTGTCGAGCCGCGCCACCTGCTCCACCCCGGCCGCGGTGCCCTCGATCCGCGCCGAATCGAGACGCAGCCGGTCGAGCAGCGCCGGGGACAGCCCGCGCGCGGCGGCATTATCCATATCCTGCCCGTTGGCGCGGCAGATATCGTCGCTCCGGTCGCGCAAGGCCTGCGCCGCCAGTTCCAGCCCGCGCCTCTTCTGTTCGTCGCTGGCCTGAAAAAGGGCGCCGCTGGCGGCGCGCGCGCGGGCGGCCATCGCCGCGATCAGCATTTCAGGGGTCTGGGTCATATCGTTCATGGCGAAAAGGGGTCCGGGTTCTTGCGCTGCACATGTTTCTGCCATCGCGCTCTATCATGCCCCTTCCCCGCCGCAAAGCCCCATGGACGCGATCATCCCGGCCCTGCGCGCGCCGGGCGGAGCGCACAAATCCCACTGCGCCGTTGAGCTTTGCCGCGCGGCCCGATAAGGGAAGCCCATGACCATCTATTTTCACGAGGAAGATCTGCCCCCCGGCGTGCTGGCGGACGGTCCCATCGCCATCGATACCGAAACCATGGGCCTCATCACCCCGCGCGACCGGCTGTGCCTCGTGCAGATCAGCGACGGCAAGGGCGATGAGCATCTGGTGCGCTTCGGCCCCGGCAGCAGCTATGACGCGCCCAATCTGAAAGCGATCATCGCCGATTCGTCGCGGCTGAAGCTGTTTCACTTCGGCCGGTTCGATATCGCCGCGCTTCAGCATTATCTGGGCGTGCTGGCAACGCCGGTCTATTGCACCAAGATCGCGTCCCGCCTCATACGCACCTATACCGACCGTCACGGCCTGAAGGAACTGGTGCGCGAACTGCTGGGTCAGGAAATCAGCAAGCAGCAGCAGACATCCGACTGGGGCGGCCCGGTGCTGTCGGACGCGCAGCGCGATTATGCGGCCTCCGACGTCCGCTTCCTACACCGCCTGAAGGAAGAACTGGACCGCAGGCTGGAACGGGAAGGACGCATGGACATGGCGCAGGCCTGTTTCGATTTTCTGCCGCACCGGGCGCTGCTCGATCTGGCGGGCTGGCCCGAAACCGATATATTCGCCCACGCCTGAGACCCTGCGGAAGGCCCAGCCCCCATGTCCCGCCTCGCCGATACCCAACGCACATCGCGCCAGCATTGGGCCATGCCCGGCGGCACGCATGACCGGATCATCCGGCTGCTGAAAAATCTGCTGCCCATGGGGGTCGGCGCGCTGGCGGCGTTTCTGGCGGCCGCGCCCTTCACCAGCCAGAACGACGTCAGCTTCGTGCTCGACAAAAAGGGGGTGGAGATCGCCCCGGAACGCATGAAGGTGCGAGAGGCGCTCTATCGCGGCGCCGACAGCAAGGGCCGCCCCTTTTCCCTGCGGGCGGGATCGGCGGTGCAGAAAAGCTCTCACGACCCCGTCGTCATGATGAAGGACCTGTCCGCCCGCCTGCTGATGAACGATGGCGCGGCGGTGCTGAAGGCCGATCAGGGCCGGTATAATCTGGATGATGAACAGATGATGGTCGTCGGCCCGGTGCAGTTCGATTCGGCGCAGGGCTATCGGCTGACCACGCAGGATGTGAACATCGATCTCAAGGCGCGGACGATGAACAGCGCGGGCCGCGTCTATGGCCGGATTCCCATGGGGCCGTTCGATGCGGACCATCTTCAGGCCGATCTGAATGAACGCACCGTGACGCTGGTCGGCAATGCGCGCTTGCGTATCGATCAAAATGCCATCAAAGGGCGATAATCATGGTGCGGCCCTTTTTCCTAGCTTCCCTGTCGCTGGTCGCCGGTATTTCCGGCGCGCTGGTCTACGGCTCCCTTGGCGAGGAGGCGCAGGCGCAGGTGTTGCGCGGACATGACAGCAGCGCACCGGTCAATTTCTCCGCCGACCGCATAGAGGTGCAGGATCGCGCCGATCGCGTCGTCGTTTCCGGCAATGTGCATGTGACACAGGCCGGGCTGACGCTCGATTCGGCCCGGATGACGGTGGCCTATCGCAACACCGGCGGCATAGAGATCGACCGCATCGACGCGAACGGCAATGTCCGCGTCACGCGCGGCAATGAACGGGCGCGGGGCGATACCGCCATTTACGACCTCAACAGCCGGGTCATCACCATGATCGGCAATGTAGAGCTTAATCAGGGCGGCAACCGGCTGACCGGCGGGCGGCTGGTGATGGATCTGCAAAGCGGCCGATCCACGGTGGACGGCAGTTCCGCATCGGGCAATGGCGTGTCGCAGGGCGCCGGCGGCCGGGTCAGCGGCACCTTCACCGTGCCCAAGCGCGGCGCGGACAACTGATTTTCACCCGCCCCCGGCCTTCATCTGCCCCCTGCCTGCGCCCCTCGCCAATCCCTTATCCCCTTTATCCCCCGCCTTCTTGCCCGCCCGTGCGATAAAACCGGCGCGTCGACGATCTTTCCTCTAGGCGGGAAGCCGATGCTGGGGCATAAGCACCCCTTCCGAATATGGGCCATGCACAAATCCTGCCAGTTTCATCTGCCGGTCTTGCGCCCGCCCGTCATTCGGCTGTTTGCAACGCGGTTCCTGTAACCCAAACCCTGTCTGCGAGTATATGTCATGGATGACATCTCAGTGATGGATCGGCCCGGCGGCAAGGATACGGGCGCTGCGGCCATGCTCGCCAGCCAGGGCGGGCTGGAGGTCGTCTCCATCGCCAAAAGCTATGACCGGCGGGCGGTGCTGGCGGATGTGTCGCTGACCGTGGCGAAGGGCGAGGTGGTGGGCCTGCTCGGCCCCAATGGCGCGGGCAAGACGACCTGCTTCTATTCCATCATGGGACTGGTGCGGCCCGACAGCGGGCGCATCGCGCTGGATGGCCATGACATTACCGGCCTGCCCATGTATCGCCGGGCGATATTGGGGCTGGGCTATCTGCCGCAGGAAACCTCGATCTTTCGCGGCATGACGGTGGAACAGAATATCGTTGCCGTGCTCGAATTGGCGGAACCCGACGCGGCGGCGCGGGCGACCCGGCTGGAAGAGCTGCTCGACGAATTCGGCCTTGCGCGCCTGCGCGACAGTTCGGCCATGGCGCTGTCCGGGGGCGAGCGCCGCCGCTGCGAAATCGCGCGTGCGCTGGCGGCCAACCCGTCGATCGTGCTGCTGGACGAACCCTTTGCGGGCATCGACCCGCTCTCCATCGCCGACATTCGCGATCTGGTGAAGCAATTGCGCACCCGCGGCATCGGCGTACTCATCACCGATCACAATGTCCGCGAAACGCTGGAAATCGTGGATCGCGCCTGCATCATCTATGACGGCAAGGTCTTGTTTACCGGCAGCCCTGAAGAACTGGTCGCCAATGCCGAAGTGCGCCGCCTCTATCTGGGCGAAAGCTTCTCGATGTAGTCCCATGGGTGAACGGGGGCGATCTTGGCACTGACACCACGCCTCGACCTGCGGCAAAGCCAGTCGCTGGTCATGACGCCGCAATTGCAGCAGGCCATAAAGCTGCTCGCGCTCTCCAATATCGAGATCGAAGCCTATATTGCCGGGGAACTGGAACGCAATCCGCTGCTGGACATGGCGCGGGGCGACGAGGGGGGCGAGGCCGCCCCGGCGGATGGCGCGGAACCGCCGCCGCAGGACGACGCCTTTGCGGGCAGTCCCGTCATGGAAACCGGCAGCGACATGATGATGCGCGACGAGGCCGGGCTGTCCGAAAGCCCGCTCGATGTCGAAACGGGGCCGGAGGAAGGCGCAGATCGCGGCGACATGATGGCCGACAGGGCCGAGGCGGCGGGCTTTTCCGGCGCGGGCGGGCTGGGCGATGACTATGCCTCCTCCGGCGGCTTTGGCGAGGAAGGGCCGGATTTCGACAGCTTCGCCAGCGGGGAGACCGGCCTTTACGAACATCTGATGGATCAGGCGCGGCTGCGTCTTGGCGATCACGACCTGCTGATCGCCAGCCAGCTTATCGGCCAGATCGACGAGGCGGGCTATCTGGAGGCCGATCTGCTCCAGCTTGCCTACGCCTTGCAAGTGCCGTTGACGCAGGTGGAGGCGGTGCTGGCCATCGTGCAGGGCTTCGATCCTGTCGGCGTGGGCGCCCGCTCGCTGTCCGAATGCCTCGCCTTGCAGGCGAAGGAGGCCGATCGCCACGATCCCGCCATGGCGACCCTGCTCGCCAATCTCGATCTGCTGGCGAAGGGCGCGCTGGCCCCGTTGCGGCGCATTTGCGGCGTGGATGAGGAAGACCTGCTCGACATGATCCGCGAGGTGCGGGCCTATGATCCCAAGCCCGGCCTGCGCTTTGCCGCGCCGGGCCATGGGCAGACGGTCATTCCCGACCTGTTCGTGCGCCAGCAGGGCAAGGGCTGGGCGATAGAGATCAACGCCGCGACCTTGCCCCGCCTGCTTCTCAACCGGGTCTATTATACCGAATTGTCCGGCGGCGTGCAGGACAAGGCGTCGAAGGCATGGCTGTCCGAATGTCTCGCCAGCGCCAACTGGCTGCTGAAGGCGCTGGACCAGCGGCAACGCACGATCATCAAGGTCGCCACCGAAATCGTGCGGCAACAGGAAGAGTTTTTTCACAAGGGCATCGCCCATCTGCGCCCGATGACCCTGCGATCCGTCGCGGAGGCGATCGGCATGCACGAATCGACCGTCAGCCGCGTGACGAGCAACAAATATCTCTCCTGCCCGCGCGGCCTGTTCGAGCTGAAATATTTCTTCACCAGCGCCATCGCCTCCGCCGACGGCGGCGAAGCGGTGTCGGCGCAGGCGGTAAAAAGCCGCATCAAGGCCCTCATCACCGCCGAAGAGCCGGGCAAGATCCTCTCCGACGACACGCTGGTGGATCTGTTGCGCGCAGAAGGCTTCGACATCGCCCGGCGCACCGTCGCCAAATATCGCGAATCCTTGGGCATCGGCTCCTCCGTCCAACGCCGCCGGCAAAAGGCGCTTGCCGGATAAAAGCCCCGGACGGGGCGTGAGCGCGGAGGGAGGGCGCGGAAGGCGGCTTATGCCTTCATGATGCAGGGCGCCGCCGATTTCTCCGCAGTTGATCGGCAACACGGTCGGGGCGGCATGATCCCTGCCAGAGGTTGCGGCGGGAAGAGCCAACGGCCCATCCGCTGGGAAAGGATGTTCGACCTGCCCTGCCGATCGGGCCATCCGGGCTGCCGGCGACCGGGGAAAGGGGGCTGACCATCGGCGGCGGCTTCCGCTTCCTGTTCGCCCGGCGATGGAACCGGACGCGCCGGTGCTGGGCAGCTGCGCGCCATCCATGTCACGGACTGCCGATTATCCGTGCCCCTCGCCTGACTGACCCACGTGGCGCAGGTGCCTCACCCCGATTGCGCGGGTCGATCACTTCCCCCGCCACCGCGCCCGACAGAGCCTCGGCGATCAGCGAAGTGGCCGCGTCGATCATAGGAATATGGCCAAGACAGCGATCTCTATCCCGGCGGGCCCCTGTGGCGACCTATGCGAAGACGAAGGCAATTCGCAGCCTACAATCGATCGAAAGCCAGGAAAACCACGCCGCGACAGAGCCGAGATACAGGATAGGCGTTGCCGCCAAACCGAGTAAGAACGAACCGGGACTGACGCTGGTGGAAAGCATGCCGAAACCTCGAAGCGCCACCGGACGGGGCGCCGGCATGGCAGCAAAGCGGGATTGCCGATGCTTTATGCCGCGAAGTTATTCAGAACTCTTGCCAGAACGTCGACGACCCGTTAGAGGCGCGCATTCCAAGCACATGCGGAGCGGTGGCCGAGTGGTCGAAGGCGCTCGCCTGGAAAGTGAGTATACGTCAAAAGCGTATCGAGGGTTCGAATCCCTCCCGCTCCGCCATTCATATCTAAGTTATTGATATAAAAGGAAAATACTGCGGAAAGTGGCGCAGTTCCGCGCCGTTTGCGGAGATGGTCCGGTCTGCAGAGAGCATGTCAGGGGCAATATTTGGCCGCTCTGACGGCTTTTTCTCTGTCGCCCATTTTCGCAGTACGGAGTGGGCAGCCATCGGTTGCCTTTGTTGGCTCTGCAACGCAAAGCGGCACCGAAGCGCCGCAGGTATCGTGACTGACTGAGATTATCACATCCCGAACAAAGCGATCTGCTCGTTCCAGTCGATAGGCAGGTTGGCGGTGCGTAGAGATGTCGCAGTGACGGAGGCGGGCTGGGTTCCGGCGAGGATGGTTTCGACGATCGCGGGCGCAAGGAAGTTCAGCCGGACGATACGCGATACCCAGGAGTCGTTGACCTTTTCCTCGCGTGCGATGGTGGCAATGTCGATCGTGCCGGTCTGAAGCTGTTGCCACCAGTTGCGGGCTTTGCACAGCAACTCGACGAGGCCGGGGTCGGGTTTGGCTTGTGACACCGGCCTGCCATCACGCTGGACCAGCCGGATAGCTCGGCCGGTGCGGGTCAGACGGACCGGCGAAGTAAGTGGGATCGAGGTCTGTGTATCTGCCGGGTGCCCGACAGCCAGAGCTGTGCCTAGAGCCGTGACTGACAGTTCGACCGTTATCTCGTGTGGCTGGACCGTGACCTTTGCTACAAGATCGCGGATCGCATCGTGCTGCTTGGCGCGAACGGAAGCGGCAAGTTGTTCGGCCTTTTTGAGGATTATGCGCAGGCGATTGCTTTCGAGCGGTATTCCTGCTCGCGCGAGCAGGGCCAGCGGATCGTCGAGCGCGTTGGCCAGAAGCTGGCTGACGGCTGCCTCGATCTCCCGCGCCGGAATACGCAGGCCTTCCGCCTGGACTGCATCAGGTGCGTGCTGAAGCAACCGGCTCACATAGTAGCGATAGCGGACCTTCCCCTTGCAGGCATGCGCGGCGACCAGCGGCTCGCCGTGCTGGTCGAAGATGCGGCCGGCAAGCAGGCTGGGTGATTGTGCCCTGCCGCCTGACCTCTCGCCTTGCAGATTGGCGGCAAGCATCTGCTGGACACCGTCCCATGTCGCACGATCGATGATCGGCTCATGTTTTCCGGCATGGGCGTGCCCCTTATGGTGGATTTCGCCGATGTAGATGGGATTGGAGAGCAGCCTGTAGATCTGCCCTCGCGTGAAGGGACGGCCGCCTGTCATCCTCCCGGTCGTGGCGTTGCGCTCAGGAGCAATGATGTCTTCACAGGCCAGTTCACCGGTAACTAGCCGGACATTTCCGAGATCAAGGTAGCGCGCGAAGATGTGCCGGACGATCGCGGCATGCTCTTCGACGATCGCGAGGGTCCTGCCGTCGGGCCTGTAGCCGAGCGGAGGGGTGCCGCCCATCCACATGCCACGAGCCTTGGACGCGGCGATCTTATCGCGGATACGCTCGGCGGTGACCTCGCGTTCGAACTGGGCGAAGGAGAGCAGCATGTTGAGCGTGAGCCGGCCCATGCTGTTGGTGGTGTTGAATGACTGGGTCACCGAGACGAAGGATACGTTCGCCTTGTCGAAGGCTTCGACGAGTTTCGCGAAGTCGAGCAGCGAGCGGCTCAGCCGGTCGACCTTGTAAACGACCACGATATCGATCCGGCCGGCTTCGATGTCCTTCATCAGCCGCTGGAGCGCCGGCCGCTCCAGGGTCCCACCCGATAGCCCGCCGTCATCATATTCGTCAGGGTGCAGCGTCCAGCCTTCGGATGCCTGGCTGAGGATATAGGCGGCGCAGGCCTCGCGCTGGGCATGGAGCGAGTTGAAGTCCTGCTCGAGACCCTCCTCGCTCGATTTCCGCGTGTAGATCGCGCAGCGGACCTTCTTCATGCCGCTGCCTTTCGCTGCCTGAGACCAAAGAAGGCCGGACCCGACCAGCGCGTGCCGGTGATGGCGCGGGCTACCTCGCTGAGGCTTTTCCAGCGCCGTCCGTTCCAGTGGATCGCGCCAGTCTCATCAACGGTGACGATGTGCACCGTGCCCTGCCATTCGCGCACCAACCTCAGGCCGGGCGCGAGCGGGATCGCACGCGGGCGCACATCACCCGATCCGTTCAGTTGCTGCCGGGCAGCGCGCGACAGGCCGCCCGTTGCTCTGGCCTGCAATTCATAGCCCAGCGCCAGCCGCAACATAGCTATACTGAGTTTGGGCACCGGGCGACCGGTGCGTTTGGCCCACCAGTCCTGAAGCTCGGGGCGGGACATACTCTGGACTTCCCGCAGCGTAGGATCGAGACCGGCCACGATCATGCCTCCGCCGCGATGCGGTAGCAGGTCGTATCCCCGCGCTTGCCCTTCGCGATGCCATGGCCTTTTTTCCTGAGGCCGGTCAGTGCGGCGCGGGTGGTATGGGGCAGCCAGCCAGTGGCCGTGATCATCTCGTCAAGTGTCGCGCCCTCTTCACGCCGCAGCAGAGATAGCACCGTGCCGATCTTGCTGGCCGGGCGGGATAAAGGTCCAGTCTCGGGACGAGACTTTTCTTCGGGCTCTTCGGGTGACCGATCCTCTTTCCCTTCGTCCTGACCTGCGCCAATGGCGGCCCGGCCAGCGGCGGTGATCCGCACACCGATCAGCCGGTCGCGATCTGTTGGCAGCGGTTCGCCAGCTTCCGACGTGTCGAGTTCCGCCGCCAGGCCGCGCCGGAGGAGAGATTTGATGGCCTTGTCGACCGCGGGCGTGCGTTCGCCGATGCTGTCCGGTGGCGGCAGTAGACTGCCGTCGTCGCGCTGCGAGGCGGTCGAGAGAAGGACGAGCTGAAGGTCGTTGAGGCGTATCCGGACTGGTTCCACTATGTCACCGGTCTGCTGGAGTTGGCGGTCGCCACGCTTCTAATCGCGTGGCCCCGTCATCTGTACGGCTCGATCCTTGGCGGCGTCGTCATGCTAGCGGCGGCGGGTACGGTCATCATGAACGGCGAATATTCGCATGCCATCGCGCCTCTGGTGGTGGCCGGATTCTCTACGCTTGTCGGTTTTTTGACGACCCGTTCAGGCGGAGAATCTCGAACGTAAACCCTGCTGTCATCCAAAGAGCAGCCTCCCCCCCGAAACCAGCAGGATTATTGCCAAGATGAGGCGTAGCCAAACCTCGGGTAGGTAACGGCTGCCGATGAAAGCCCCGAGCGAGCCGCCAACAGCGACTGCGATCAGCCACCCGGGTAGTGCACTCGGAATCTGATCCCACCAAGCATAGGCTCCGAGCAATGCGGCAGCAGAATTCATTAGGTTATAGACGGCGGTTGTCGCCGCAGTCTGGCGCGGTGTGCCCCAGTTCATCGCGAGGATCACCGGCGCGAGGAATACTCCGCCTCCCGTCCCTGTCGTGCCGGATATGAAGCCGATGATCGCACCGGTGGTCAGCGCCGGGATGAACGGCGGGTCGGTTGGCAGGCCCGCAGATGATCCAGATCTACGAAGGGCCGTCCGCGCCATCTGGACGGCCGACAGGACGAGAACCACCCCGACGACCGGATAATAGATATCCGGCGGTAGCTGGACAGAGCCGCCGAGCAGAGAGAACGGGAAGCCCAGGACCGCAAAAGGCCAGACACTTCGCCATGACAGCCTTCCAGCCCTCAGGAACATGGCTGTCCCGATTGCTGCAACCAGCAGATTGAGGGCGAGCGCGGTCGTCTTCATGGCCAACGGCGCAAAGCCGACCAGCGCCATGATCGCGATGTAGCCAGATGCCCCGGCCTGGCCGACCGACGCATAGATCAGTGCGATGAGGAAGAAGGCCACCGCGAGCCAGAGCGCATCCAATTCCACCTTGTCAGAACCTCATCATGGCCCGCATCCTGAGCGTACGACGGCGCACGTTCCCCGAAGCTTCCTTGTCTATCACCAGACTGGTGCGAGCAACATGTTCTGATGGCGCCCACCGTAGATATTGATCGTATTGCCAAGCATTTACTGGGGTTATTTGAGGTGGTCCCGCCTTCTTGGACAGTTTGGCGGCTGAGTTAAGCTAATCCCGGTTGTCGTTCATGCCGCCATTCTGGTCATCAGATGATGGGGGGCATGCCCCCCATCATCTGATTGCGCAATCCGCCTATAGGCCTCTGCCGGGGTTTGCCCGGCCAGACCCGAGTACGGCCTCAAGGTATTGTAATAGGTGATCCACCGGGCAAGGCCAGCGCGAAGCTCTGTTCCGGTTTCGAAGGCATGGAGATAAACGCACTCGTACTTCAGGGATCGCCAGAGGCGCTCGATGAAGACGTTGTCCATCCAACGCCCTCGACCATCCATGCTGATGCGAACCTCGGCCTCGCGCAGTACGCTGGTGAAGGCCTGCGACGTAAACTGGCTGCCCTGATCAGTGTTGAAGATTTCGGGCTTGCCATAGCGGGCCAGCGCCTCCTCCAGCGCCGCGACGCAGAAGCCAGCATCCATCGTGTTCGACAGCCGCCAGGCCAGCACCTTGCGGGTCGCCCAATCCATGATCGCAACCAAGTATAGGAACCCACGCCGCATCGGGATGTAGGTCACGTCGGCGCACCACACATGATTGGGCCGCTCGATCGCCAGCTTGCGCAGCAGGTACGGATAGATCCGGTGCTGTGGATGCGGATCGCTCGTGCGCGGCCGCTGGTAGATCGGTGTCAGGCCCATCTTCGCCATCAACCGCCGTGCACGGCGGCGACCGACATCATGGCCAATCCGCTTGAGATGGCGGGCCATCTGACGGCTGCCATACCATGGGCAATCCATGAACGTGGCATCGATCACTTCCATCAGCGCCAGCGTCTCGTCGGTCTCGGGCGCTGGCGCATAGTAATAGGCTGACCGGCTGATCGAGAGCAGCCGGCATTGCGCCGAGATCGACAAGCGGTGGTGAGCAGGGTCGATCTGCGACCGCCTCCGTGCCACGCTCATCGACCGGAGGCTTTCGCTAAAAAATCCCGCTCGATGACGAGTTGCCCGATCTTGGCATGAAGCTTTTCCAACTCGGCCTCGCTGGTCGATTTCGCCGCTTCGCCTGCGCCGGAGAAGGTCGTCGCCATGCCATCGACCGCCTGCCGCTTCCACGCTGCGATCATCGTATGATGCACGCCATGCTTGGCGGCCAATTCCGCCAACGTTAGATCCCCACGGATCGCCTCCAGTGCCACCTTCGCCTTGAAGTCTGCAGAATACCGCTTTCTCGTCGTCTTCATTCCCGTCCGTTCCTCACGTCGGGATTAGCTTAGCACCCTGTCCAGGAAACCGGCACCACCTCAGGCAGCGGTCGGCTTCATCGGCGACGTGATCGCTTTCCTTGGCGACAAACAGGGACTGGAGTTCGGGCGTCTTCGGGTTCGGGAAAGCGCGCCGGGCTATCATCAATCACGCATATTCGATCAGATTGCCCAGCTCGCGTATGAGCTCGTGCATCATGCCGCATATGTTCAATCTCCTCCGGAACGCGCTTGGAGTATCCACTACAATACCGTTTGGGGACGGCTGTTTGGATTGAGACCCGAGAGCCCCGCCTGGAGGGTCATTCGGTTCAAACTGTTCCGTCTCTTGTTCGACGACATCAAGGAGATGGAGCGCTGGCCGAATTACAAGGGTGCGAGACTCTTGGGGATCTGCCTCAACGTCCTTGGACTTACACTCGGCGGGAAAGACGGCCGCGACCGACAGACCTATCCGCTCCACAAGGCCGTGCTTGATTGGACGCAAAGGAATTACCTTTCCATTGTGAGGGCCAATCCGGACATTGCCGCATATTGCCTCAGCGGAGCGTCGGCTTCGACGTCGAGAACAAGCGCCTGATAAAGACCTATCTGCGCGGCACTAACCTTGAGCCGCCGCGCGAATATCTGCAGCTCGATGACCCGCCACCGCTGACGAAACCCGACGGCGAGAAAGCCTGACAGGCCTGTCTATCAGTCATGATGTCAAGCTGGTGTCTTGCTACGGTTTAAGAGCCGATATGTGGGGGCTATGGGGGATTAATATGCCGTTCTACTTCCGGAAATCAGTGATCGTAGGTCCGTTTCGTCTCAACCTCTCTAGGTGTTTGGTCCCGGCATTTGATGGTGCGGGTTTAGGTTGAAGCGATCGGGTTCGCCTGTCCAGCATTTGCAGATGTATTCGTAGGGTGTGAGGCCGCGCAGGGTCTTCAGCCGTCGGCCATAGTTGTATGCGTTGATGAAGTCGTTGAGGTGAGTGGTCAGCTGGGCATGGCTATCGTAGTGATAGCGTTTGACCGTGGCTTCCTTGATCGTCCGGTTCATTCGCTCGACCTGGCCGTTGGTCCAGGGATGCTTGATCTTGGTCAGCCTGTGCTCGATGTCGTGCTCGTCGCAGACCCGGTCGAAGATGTGGTGGAAGGCGTATTTGTGGTGCGCCATATTGGTGAACTGGATGCCGTTATCGGTGAGCACGGTGTGAATGGCATAGGGTACCGCCGCGATCAGATTCCGCAGGAACTGGGCGGCGATCATCTTGCCTGCTTGGCGATGTAGTTCGACGAAGGCGAACTTGCTGGTGAGAACGGCGGTGCAAAGTTAGACCACGGTAGCGGCGGCGAAGTGCTGCTGCGGGCGGCGTAAAAGTCGTCCACTTTTTTCCTTTTCGCGATGCTGGCGGGGGGGGATGAGGGATTTACACCGTGGAACTTTACCTGAGGGTTCGTCTGGCGTGTGCTGAAGGCATGAGCCAGCGCGAGGCAGCGAAGCATTTCAACATATCGCGCGACACGGTCCGCAAGATGCTGTCGTATTCCGAGCCTCCCGGCTACCGGCGCAGCGCTCCGGTGCGGCGGCCGAAGCTGGAAGCGTTCATTCCGATCATTGATGGCTGGCTGGATGGGGACCGGTCTGTTCCGCGCAAGCAGCGTCATACGGCCAAGCGGGTGTATGACCGGTTGCGTGAGGAGCACGGCTTCCCCGGCGGCTACACGATCATCAAGGATTACATCCGGGAGCGGGAGCAACGCAGCCGGGAGATGTTCGTGCCGCTGGCGCACGCCCCCGGACATGCCCAGGCTGATTTTGGCGAGGCTATGGTCGTTATCGGCGGAGTGGAGCAGAAGGCACACTTCTTCGTGCTCGATCTGCCGCACAGCGATGCCTGCTATGTGCGGGCTTACCCTGCTGCCGTCGCCGAGGCCTGGATGGACGGACACGTTCATGCCTTCGCGTTCTTCGGCGCGGTGCCGCTGTCGATCGTCTACGACAATGACCGTTGCCTGGTCTCGAAGATCCTGCCCGACGGCACGCGCAAACGAGCCAGGCTGTTCAGCGCCTTTCTGTCGCACTACCTGATCCGCGACCGGTATGGCCGCCCGGGCAAGGGGAACGATAAGGGAAGCGTTGAAGGTCTGGTCGGTTATGCCCGCCGCAACTTCATGGTGCCGATCCCCCGGTTCGCGACATGGGAGGCGTTCAACCTGTGGCTCGAGGAGCAATGCCGCAAGCGGCAGAATGACCGGCTGCGCGGCGAGAGCGAGACGATTGGCGAGCGGCTGCAGCGCGATCTGGCGGCGATGCAGGAACTACCGGCTGCCCCTTTCGAGGCCTGTGACCAGACCAGCGGCCAGGTCTCGTCCCAGGCGCTGGTGCGCTACCGGACCAATGATTACTCGGTCCCGGTCCGCTTCGGTCATCAGGCTGTGTGGATCCGGGGCTATGTCGACGAGGTGGTGATCGGTTGCCGGGGCGAGATTATTGCCCGCCATCCGCGCAGCTATGATCGCGAGGACGTGATCTTCGATCCGGTCCATTACCTTCCCCTGATCGAACAGAAG